>JAHLWS010000034.1 GCA_019057795.1 Promethearchaeota archaeon
ATACGACATCATTCCACCGTGACCACCAGTTATACAGATGCCCATTCCAGCACAAACTAATCTAGGTCCGATTAACTTTCCTTTTTTAATTTTGTCCCTAAGCTCAAGATCTAAATAAAATGGATCGCCCATTGTTCTCAAGGTTGTCACGCCCGCATTTAAAGCGTTGCTAGCGTTATTTTTCATCATATTACTAAGAATTTTTTTACCTAAGGGCGTTTTAAGTAATTTGATTAACTTTTCCAGCGTTTTATCGCTTAAATTCATCAGTTTCATTGGTTTTCCGCTTCCCGTTAAATGACAATGAGCGTTTATCAAACCTGGTAGAACATAGTCTCCTTTTAAGTCTATTTTTTTGTAATTTTCTGGAATCTTGATATCTTCTTCTTTTCCTACCCCAACAATTAAACCGGGCGTTTCACCATCTTTTACAACATTTTTAATTAACATTACTCCTTTATTAATTACCGAACTCTTAAGATTACCGTCAATTATATTACAATTGATAAGCGCTAGATTTACTTTAGGTTCTTTGTTTCTATATTTTAATCGTTTCATCCAACCTATTGTGAATAGTGTTAAAATAATATCAATAACACTTCCAATAATAGCCATTGTCCAGTACCACACTACCGGCATCCAACTAGAATCCAAACGAGCAAGATTCAATGTTAAGTTGTACATCCCAAAACCGTAAATTCCAAGAATATCTAAAATCCCTAATGGAATTCCTACAAAAGGGATAATCCACGGGAAAATGTTAAGTAATCCAATAATCGTATGTGCAAGAGCTCCTAACACTCCTTCCAACGTGCCGTATGTTATCCACGCAAATAAAGAAATTAGAATTGTTGAAAAAAGTAGAAATTCTATACACATATTTAAAAAATTTGATGATGCCTTATTCTCGTTCATAATTTTATGCCAATTATTATTACTTTTAAAATTTAGTGATTTAATTTTTAATAGATTAAAATTATTCCTTTAATATAAAAATAATTTTAAATATTATCAAGAAGAAGTCTATAAATTAGAGATAGATTATCTTTTTACTAATTATTTAAAAGAGTACAAAATACCATGTCAAATGAATCAATAGTATATTGGGCATCTCCAATAGAAGTCGCTTCGTTAAGAAATACATCAAAGAATATGGTTACAAACAATTTAGTGAAAACAAGATTGATTTTGGATAAAATCCTAGATAATATAAGTCTTGGAGATAAAGTTGCTATAAAAGTTCATGTGGGAGAGGCACATAACACTCATTACTTGCGGCACGATTATGTGCGCGAAGTGATTGAGGCTGTGAAATCAAAAGGGGGCATACCCTCCCTAATTGAAACTCATGGTTTAGGAAATAATGTTGAAAATATAGGAATTTGTGAGGATTATTCAATCTGTATTGGTCACCGAAAGAATGCTACAGAACATCGTGAAATTGCCATGTTACATGGATATTTGGAATCAATAATCGGAGCTCCACTGAAATTTATTGATGGCGAAAATGGTATCGAGAGAAGAGTTGTAAAAATAGATGGACTTAAATTTGAAGAAGTGTCTGTTGCTGAAGGTCTCTATAGTTACGATAAACTCGTAGTAATTTCTCACTTTAAAGGTCATCCTCAAGCGGGATTTGGCGGTGCTTTAAAGCAACTTGGGATAGGGTGTGTAACTAAACATAACAAGCATTTAGCTCACTTTGAAAGTGGTTTAGTTGTTAACACTAAAAGATGCGACTTATCTAAATGTAATCAAGAATGCATAAGTTCATGTCCAGTACAAGCAATTAAGATTGATGGTGATTCTGCTTTAATCGATGCTTCTCTCTGTTACGGCTGTTTTCAGTGTACCCAAAAATGCCCTGTTAAAAGAGCTATCAAAAGCCCAAGAATGAATAATATCGGTGATTTTGTTGAACGCTTTATAGACAATGCCTTTGCAGTTATAAAGTCTTTTGGTCCAGAAATGGTACGCTATATCAACTTTGCCTTGGATATTCCCCTTATGTGTGATTGCGTTCCAAATCCTGGTATGAATGTGGTTCCCGATCTGGGAATATTCGGTTCTTCTGATCCTGTAGCAATAGACAAAGCCTGTATCGATGCAGAAATTAACGCTCCCGGTTTACCAATTTTAAAAGAAAATGGACAATGGACTGAACCTTTAGCTCGAGGTGTTGAGAAATTTAAAGCAACGATGTCTTTAACTAATCCAAATCTACAATTTGATGCTGCACTCAAAAATAAAATAGGATCTACGGATTACAAGTTAATTCAGATTTGATTTGAAAAAACTTTTAACTAACATAGCAGTAGATTATTATTATTAGAATAATTTGAATATTGTAGATACAAAATTATTTGAATGTGTACTCGTAGAGGTTAAAAATAATGAGTATTGAAAATGATATATCTGAAAAAAGATCTAAAGGTTATAACTTCGAAAATATATCTTTAAAAATTGCTTTAACCGCTATTACAGCAGCATTATATATTGTTTTAGGTTATGTATTTCAAGCCATTAGTTTTTTAGGTTTGCAATTTAGAGTTGCAGAATTAATTGTTGGAATGTGTATTATTTTCCCACTTGAAGGTTTAATTGGCAATGTCATTGGTGTTTTTTTCGTTAATTTATCTTCACCATTAGGCCCAATTGATCTTATTAGCTGTATTGTAAATGTTCCTGCACTTTATTGTATAATATATTTCAAGGATAAAAGAGGTTTAAAATTTCTAGGAGGAATTTTGTATGCTCTTATTATTTCTCTTTATGTTGCATTTGTTTTGAATTTTGTTCTGTCTTTGCCGATAATGCTTATGTTTATCCAAGTTCTAATTCCTGAAGTTATCTTAGCTACACTTGGGATTATATTATTTGAAAATATCAAAAGGGCATTAAATATAAATGATAAAATAAATAGAAAAAAAGAAGAAATTAGTTCTTAAATTAAATTTCTCCAGTACTGATTTTTTCGATATCTTTCGGTAAATATTTCAAAATTGGTATTAAAAGCAATGAACAACTCAACGCCATTATAGACAAGATAAGATATCCTGGGCTGTATTGATTATTAAAATGCAAAAATAGCTGACCAAGTATTAATAAACTTATGCTTCTACCAAATGTGTAAGCAAGATAGTTAAGAGAGTAAATAGTTGATCTAATTTGAGGAGGATTGGTCTCTCCAAGAGTAGCTTGCGTAAGTGGATCAATTCCTCCAAAAAGAAATGCGCCAATGTATATAATAGCAATAAAAATAAAGGCTACAATAAAATCAGTGGATATAAAGGTTAAAGAGTACGCGATAATATATAAGCTGGAACCACCAATAAGACAAATTAAAACAATTTTCATCCTCCCTTTTTTATCGGTTTGGCGTTTTTTATCGCCCATTTTGCCAAATAAGGGGCCACTAACAACCTGACTGCTAAAAACCAATATTAAAAAGATCGTGGCTAAACTTGAAGAAAGCCCAAAGTCGTTTTTAAGCATCGAAATGAAAAATGAAGATATAGCACCAATAGAAATGAACATTACAAAGTTAAAAATTAATAAGCCAATCGTAGATTTAATTCTCCAGATTTTTTGTAGATCTTTTAATTTTATCTTATAACTTAAATCAATATCAATTTCTCCTGATTTTTTATTTAAATTATCCATTGCACCTCTTACTGGTTCTATAAGGAGAAATAATAACCCCGTACAAAAAAATCCGCTTATCGAAATAATAAAAATAGGTACCTGCCAAGCGTAGTAATCGATTAAGAAACCCGATAACATCTGCCCTAGCCCATTTCCTAAAACATAAACCGCGCTTAAAACACCGAATTTTCTTCCTCGATTTTCGGGGTCTACTAAGTCTACAATTAAAGAAAATGTTAAAGGTAATGCAGCTCCAAAACCAATCGCTGTAAATAGTTGAAATATTAATAACGAATAGAAATCTGTGGCAAAAATAGTTAATAAAGTAAAAATTGACCACTCAATAGTAGCAACGATTAACAAATTTTTGCGTTTAAATTTATCAGCTAAAACAGCCCAAATTAGCGAACTTAATGCTGCTACCATCAAGAACATTGAATTGATAACAGCAATTTGCTCTTCGCTGCTTAAATTTAAAGCAAGCGTAAGCTCTCTTGCCATAGGGGTTATAATACTGAATAAAGCTGACGAAAAGAAAGTCAATAGAATTAATATCTTTGCTGAATAATTTTTCGTTAGAATCACCAAGTTAAAATATATCTTTAATAGTGATTATATCAAAGTTTTATTTAAGCCTTTAATTAATAAGGATTGAATTTTATCTGAGTTGGGATTTATGTGGGTTAACGCTTGGGCATATATGAGGATGGATAAACAACAAAGATGGTGGAATTTTGAGTGGAACTTTGCCGATACGGTTCAAAATCAAATAAATCTACCGGAAAAAGTTATAATTAAAGATGATACGTTAAGAGAAGGAGAAGAAACACCTGGGGCTTATTTCACAATAGAGCAGAAAATTGAAATTGCAAAACTTCTAGAAGAAATGGGCATTCCTGAAATTGAGGTGGGTTACGCCGCCGGTATCAAAGAACATGCTGACACTTTTAAAGCTCTAAAGAAGGAAGGCATTAAAATGAAATTGTCTTCGCACGCAAGATTGTATGTTGAGGACGTTCAGAAAGAAGTTGACGATATTTTGGCAGCAGAAGCAGATCATGTAAACTTTTTGCTTGTCCCCAGTCCTGCCTTAAAGAATAAACATGAAATATTTAGTAGAATTACGGAAGGAATAGAATATGCTAAATCTCAAGGCGCTTACGTCGCGTTTGGCTCTGGTCGCGTCATTCCAAAGTATTGGGAAAAATTTGTTACCTTGGCTTTAGATGCTGGAGTTGATAGGATCGTTGTATATGACGGAAATGGATGTGCAACTCCTTTAGCCTTCAAAGATGTTGTTCAATTTACTAAAAAAATAGTTGGAGATATACCTATCGAAGTACACACGCATAACGACTTAGGATTAGCCGTTGCTACTACGCTTGCAGGAGTAGAAGGCGGAGCCGAAATTGTAGATGTTGTTTTTAACGGACTAGGCGATAGAGCGGGCAATGCTGCGACAGAAGAAGTAATTATGGCTCTCGAAATTCTCTATGGAATGGACTTAAATTTGAAACTAGATAAAATTATGGAGGTATCTCAACTTATTGAAAAGTACAGTAAAACTCCATTGCAAGCCCATAAAGCAATTGTAGGGAAGAATTGTTTTATACACGAGTCAGATCTACATGTAGAACAAATATTAATTGGTAATTGGACTACTTGGGAATTATACCAACCGTGGGTTGTTGGACAATCTCGAAAATTAATATTTGGTGCAACAACCTTACAAGATAGAGCTATAAAGGCAAAATTAAGAAAAATGGGATTAAACCCGAATAAAAACGATCTAGATGTTTTATTAGAAAAAATCCAAGAAAAAATAAAAATTCAAGATTATATCTCAGAAAAAGAGCTTGAAGAATTAGCGAAAAAAGTAATCAAATAATATTGGTAAGTATCGTGAAAGAGAAAACTAAATGGTTCAATGAAAAGTGGTGGGTTTCGCCTTTAAATTACGATCCTGAGGTAATTAAGCGTTTTAACTTTCTAAAACAAGTTTATGTTAGGGATTCGACAATTAGAGAAGGAGAAGAGACTCCTGGTGTTTATTACACCTTGGACGAAAAAATAAAAATTGTTGAGATGTTAGAAGAATTAGGCGTTGAGCACATAGATTGTGGGTACATTGGCCAAGTTCAAGATCAATGGGAATTAGCTAATCAAATCAAGGAATTAGGAATGAAAATAAAAACATATTCTCATTTAAGCACAAACCCTTCACGATGGACAGATGAAATACATAAGTCTTTAGAAGCTAAGTTAGATTATATTGGTTTTGGCATAGTTTTGACTGAATGGCAACTTCAATTATTTACAGGAGATAACAACATAACACCCGATGTCATGATTAGTTTGATTCCTTCCGTGTTAAAAAGAATTAAAAGATTTGGAGGTGAAGCAATATTAGATTGTGTCGATGCTACTCGTTCAGACTTTTCAATTTTAAAAAAAGCAATAGAAAAAGGGGTAAAAAACGGCGCAAAAATGATAATGTTATATGATACCGTTGGAGCTTGTAATATTCCTGCTATTTCCTATATGTTTCAGCAGTTGAAACCTATTGTAAAAGAAATTCCTCTTGGAATTCATGTTCACGACGATTTTGGGTTAGGGACCGCATCTACAATCGCTGCTGTGGAACAAGGCGCGCAATATATGGATCTAGTAGTTAATAAACTAGGAGACAGGGCGGGAAACACCTCTTTAGAAGAAGTAATAATATCTTTAGAAATGCTCTATGGTATAGATACTGGTATTGATTTATCTAAGCTATACAACCTGAGTAAACACATAGAAAAAGTCTCTGGAGTTCCTTTACCTTATAACAAACCCGTTGTAGGGAAAAACACGTTTTTACACGAAAGCGAGCTCCATGTCATGGGAGCGTTAGAAAAAGAAAAGTTTTGGATGTGCTTCACTCCATATAAACCAGAAATCGTAGGACAGAATGAAAAAATAATATTTGGTCCGACCACGCTCCATGGTGACGCTATAAGAATGAAATGTGAACAGCTAGGCTTTAAAAATTATGAAAAATTCATTAAAGAGATATTGGATACGACTCATACTATTATTACAAAAAAAAAATACATAAATGAAAAAGAGTTAGAAGAATTAATACAGAAAATTATTAGATAATTTTGCTTTTCATAGTTATCAAAAAAGCTGTAAATATAATTCCAAGATTAGAGAGTGCTAAACATTAATCAGCAGACATTAAATGATTTAGTGAAATTATTATCCAAATTTGTGGAGAGAAAACCTGGTACTCTTTCTGGGAGTTACCGTAGCAACCCTCAGATTGTTCATTATTATTACGAAATTATTCGATATTGGAATAAAATAAATTATATTTTAAAGCGAAGGCTTAATTCTACAAATAAACATCTCGTTTCTGGTAGTTCTGATATTGCTAAGTATTTAATTGCCATATATCGAATTGTATGGGAAAAGGAAAATACTTTAAAAATTGTAAAAGAACTCAATCTAACCAAACAACAATCGAAACTTCTTAATAACATTGAATTCTTTTCGTGGAAGCAAGCCTTAAAAGGAAAAAACAAGATCGAAAGATTAAGCTTAGAACTAGCAATTCCGTCTTTTTTAATTAATAAGTTATTACCTATAATAGGCTTTAGATCTATAAAAGAAAATTTCGAACCTTTGAAAGATGTAGAAGGTAACGAGACATTAACATTTAGAACTAACGATTTATGGAGTGAGAAATCGAATCAAAATTCAATAGGTCTTATTTTGAAAGATTTAGAAGAACACCATATTAGTGTTAAACAGGATATTCATTTTTCAAGATTGTTCCATACTAATTTAAAAGATAAAAAGAAAATCATATTAAGTAAATCGTATAAAGAAGGTAAACTCGTTATCCAAGACAAGGCATCTTTTACGGTCGTTCATTTATTACATCCTCATCCTAACGAGCTGATATGTGATATGTGCGCGGCTCCTGGGATCAAAACAAGTATTATTGCCCAATTGTCTCAAAATCAAGCAAGGATTATAGCTAGCGATTTTAGCACATCCAGGTTGAATGTTATGAGACAAATTTCAAGAAATCTAAATGTATTAAATTCTCATTTGATAAATTCAGACAGTATTAAATTACCTGTCAGATTTACTAATTTTTTTGATAAAGTTTTGTTAGACGCACCTTGCACTGGAAGCGGGACGTTTTCTACGAACCCCGAGCTTAAATGGCGGCAGAATGAAGGATTTCTACATCAAAATGTTGTGCTCCAAGAGAAATTGCTTAAGAGTTCTATTGATTTATTGAAGCCTTCCGGCATTCTCGTTTATTCTACATGTAGTCTTTATCCAGAGGAAGGGGAGCTGCAAGTATTAAAAATCTTAAAGTATTTTAAGCCTATGGAGCTTCCAAAATGGTTTTCTCCTAGCTATAAAATTAAAAACCGACAAATTCCTGGTACTGGAAGATTATTTCCTGCAATACACCAAACGAAAGGCTTTTTTATAGGAAAATTCAAAAAAAAGTAATTATATTAATACTTGAATTATATTTTTCTAAAGAAGGATTTAAGATGGCTCGATCTAAATTTTGGACCATAGGACAAATTGATGCAACGGGAGTAAGAGGCCCTCATGAAAAGGAATTTGAAGATATAAGCAACGCAAATTATTCACTTTTCACGGATATTGATACGATTAAGCTCAAGAAGATAATAACGGAGGAAATTGGAGGAAAAATAGAAAATATCGGATTTGACGAAGATTGGACGATTACTTTAGAAATGTTTCCCGAAGTAATTATTCATTTAGCTTATTCTTATTTTGGAGATGAATTTGGGGATGGTATTACGGCCGAATTTAAGTGTTATTTTTCGGGAGAGCGAGTAACCTTAGTACCCGGTGAAGATAGCATAACTTATGTTGATATTATTTTTAATTTTATGGAAAGAATGATAAAAAATAAAGAACCCTTTGAAAAATCTTACGATAAAAAAACTGAACTAATGCAAAAGGTATTAATCCAACGAAAAGAGCCCTTCAATTTATTAAAAGACGAGGATCAGAAAGATTTAACGACTTTTTTAGGGGCCGAAGTCTGGAAAACGGGTAACGAATGGCGAATCAAAAAAGAAGTTTTTCCAGATATTTTTATAGAATTAGTTTATGATATTCAAGAGGGGTTAGATATTTGCTATTCAGGTAAGGCACTGCATAAAAAAATCGGAAGTTATCACATGGAATTAGTAGGAATTTTCTTAATTAATCATGTACTACGCTATATTACACTTAATAATCTCGAAAAGCAGTTACCTGATATTTGTTATATTATGTTTTCAAGATATTATTCTAAACAAAAAAATTGGACTCATAGAAGAACTTAAGATATAAAAAAAAGATTAGATAGTTGTCCATAATATAGTTCTACCTTGCTTACGAGCACGTTTTATTTTTTTAGAGCTTTCTAAACCAGACATTACTTTCCAAATCTGTGAGTTGCTCAATTGGAAATACCTTCTTAGTTCCGGAGTTGACATTTCTGTACCGTTTAATAAATTTACAATTAACCTTTTAATTTCTTCAATTGTATCCTCGCTAGACTCAACCGGTGTATCGTTTTCATTTTCTAAAAGATCCATTTCATGGACAATCTTAGAAGCAATTTTATTAAGTTGTTTAATGTTGTTATCAATTCCACGAGGTTTCATGAACAAACAGGTTAATTCTAAATCTTTTGGAAACGCAACAATGTAAAAGTTATCGTATAAAATAGCTCGTGGTTTTTTTCCTGCATTACCCCCTCGAAATGCTAAATAAAAATTCATAGCAAAATCTTCAAGGTTCATTAAATTAGTAGGTGCTCCATATTCTTTTTTCCACTTGAGAAATGGACCGTCTATCATATCAAACCCTATTAAAGCCGCACCAAAAAGCTCTTTTTCGTTAAAGTTCAATTTCTTTTAATCTCCTCCTTATTGCGATTTGTTTCAATTCTTTTCTAATAATATCCATTAATTTAAACCTTTCCTTGGGATTAATAGCCGTAAGTCCATACGTCTTAACTCGAAGAATATCTTCTACGCGATCAGGACTCATGCGACCATCGTTCTTTTGCAAATCTTGTTTGTTTGCTATTGCTATAATTGGGCATTCTTTATCGACAAAATGCGTAGCGTAACTAATTAATTCTCGAGATTTTAAAACATTACGCGGAGTCGAATCAGTTACGATAAAGATTACATCTGAGCCTAAAAGATAATCTTTTGAATAAGCCTTAAGGTACGACCTTTGCCCGCCCATATCCCACACTTTGAGATAATAATCGTCTAATTTGACCGTTTTTAAATCGAACCCATGGGTAGGCAAATATAATCGATCAGTCGTCTCTTTTGATAAAAGCTTTAACATAGTTGTTTTGCCGACTGCAGGCGAACCCATGAAGGTAACTTTCCTCAAATTTTTTATTTCTGAACTCAACATTTCTTAAATCATTACGAAAAGAATATATTTAATAAAAAAAAGAGCAACTAAATTACATATATCTCTGTAATATATAGATCATATGCTAAAGAAGTAAGAACTCTTACCGCTAAATGGAATATAGTAAAATAAAAGAAATAAAAAAGAGAAAATAATATCGACATATTATGATTTTATCATAAAAGAATCTAAAGTGTTTTAAATCCAAAAATTTAGAGCTAAAAAATAACTCCAAAATTAATATTATAAAAGAACAAGAGGAGGATTATTGAAAAGAGAGTTGGAATAATTAAACTGTATGTGAATAATCCTTGAGATACTTTTATACTTTTCATTAAAGTATTCATAATCGTTTCAAAATATCTAGGATTCCCCCAAATCTTGATCCCCTCAACTACAGAATCGTAATAAAAAAACTCGACCTCTTCTAAATCTTCTTCAGCTTTAATGATTAAGGAATCAAGTTTTTCTAAAATCTTTTCTAATTTAATTTTATCCCCGATTGGTGAATAACCTCTTCGAGTAAATTGTCTAGCTACTGTATGGGAATCCGAAGTTGTTATTTCTCCTCTTTCTATCCCTCTATTTTGTAGCATATTTAAAATATAAGAACGAATATCAACATAGGCGTTGTTCGCGTCAAAGTGGATGAATACCGTTTTTTGATCAGTGGTCGTGTCTTTAAAAAGGTGGACTACTAACCCACCTATTCCAATTCCATCCTTTTCAGAATATTCGGACATTAAATCTTTTGCTACACCATATTGTACAATTAATTTGTTAGTGTCCTCTTTTTCGGTTTTTTTTTTAGAGCTTAAAAATTTCTCTGCTACTGAAATAAGATCTTTCGCCTCTAAAGAATGATTTTCTATTAAAACTTCGTCGCCAATTATAGAATTATGGGAATCAATAATAATTATCTCGCGGTAACCTTTTAATTTTGCAATTTTTCTAATTTCATCACCTATTTGAGCCTGTATATCATCAGAAGGTAGAGGATGTCTCGTTAAAAAAACAATAGCTATATTGTCTATATCAATGCCGATTAATTTAGCAGAATTCGACATTTTTCTTGAGACATGTTTTATTTCATTAATCCATTCGTTTTGAGAATTCTCTTCGATATATTTTACATCTCTTTTTATTTGCCTTAAAACTTTTTCGAGTTCACTATGAGATGTTAAATTTTGCGTGTGATCGTTGGTTGTATGATAAACGGTTGTTCCTGGAATGTCTCTAAAAGCTTCGTAAATGAAAGCAGGTAAATCAGAAGAACCGCACGTTTTAAACGGCCCAAAATGAATATGGGGGATAATAAATAATCCCTTTAACTTTTTAGATTTTTTACCCCGAATTGCTAAATATTGAATCTTCACATCAGAAAGAATACCAATTTTATCGAAAAAACCTTCTAACATATCATCGTTGCCTTCTGTCATCATAGAAAGTACGAAAGCTCTAATAAATGGATAACCGCCAATACCTGTCGCTTGCCTATATACATTACTTACTTGAGACATAATCCTTGCGTAGGGAATTGCGAAGAAAATTGCACATACTGTAAAAAACAAGATAGCTCTAATGAAAAAAAATAGTGGGAGCTGAGATGCGAAGAGACTGAAGAATATTATGGCAATTACGGGTTGAATAAATGCCAGAATAAAATTCCCATATTTTCCAACGGTTGTAAATGAATAGTGTAAGACATAAGAAATAATATAAGCTAAAATTGTCCCAAGTATAAAAAATACTTCTTGAAATGTAACATTCCTAAGAAAAATTGAAATTATTTGACCAATTATTAAAGAAAGTCCAATTATACCCGTTATAATAGCATTCAATTGAATCCCCCATCCTTTGGGAGGCGCCGCTAAAATAGGAGCTCGCTTTGAATAATAGAAAATTGATAATACAATCCCTGCTCCCAGTGTTATATAGAATGTGATTAATACGTTAGAGAGATAAAAGAGATTCCAAATGCTTGTATAAAGCGAATTTAATATAAATGAGAGTAATCCAATTATGGTAGGTAAACTAAAAAATATTATGTACGCTGTACGTTTTGTTGAAAAATAATCTAAATACGAAATGATTCCGGGGATATTGCGAGTTGGATGTTGTTGTGCGTACATAACCCGTTTTAAAAAATACTTTTTTTTATTAAATTTTTTACTATTCCTACTTGTAATTAAATGAAAATCCTTATTATTAACTTTTTTTAAGAAGTTATAAATAATTAAAAAAATAATAAAAATTATGTCGGAAGCTTATCCAAGGATTGAAAGATATTCAAATAAACGGTTTAGCGAAGTAATTTCTGAAGGGTTTCATCTCTTTTTCAAAAGCTGGTTGACTTTAATCATACCGCTTGGTTTGTTTATGCTAATTTCGTTAATAATAAAGAATTTATTAGTAGCCGATATGGTTTGGCAATCCCTACAAATGACAGCCGCCATTGAAATTATTATTTATAAAGATCCTTCTGCTATAACAAACGCGGATCTTGATCTTATGATGGAATATTTAGCTCTGACTTTATATAGCGGGTTCATTAGCGGTTTAGTCGTAACTATTTTTAATGTACTAGCTATGTGCTTAGTTAGTAATTACCTCTATAACAAATTTATTGGGAACGAAACGAAGTTTTTCTCCGAATTTAAAAAAGCAATAAATGGAAAATTAATATTCGTAATTCTTTTATTAGGAGTTGGAATTTCTATAGGATCTGTTCTTCTCTTTATTCCGAGTATTATCATATTTGGGTATTACGCTTTTTATGTTTTCACATACAATTCTGATGATTCCAATCAGCCAGTAAAAGATGCGCGAGAAATAGCAAGAAAGTCTTTTTGGAAAATAATTGGAGTTTTTGTAGTCAGTAATCTAATTATAACGATCATTGATTTCTTTTTTCACTTATTCATTGACGATTTCTTAATTCAACTCTACAATACTTCTTGGTCCACAAGAAACTTTGGTATGATAATTTTACACGATTTAATATATTATACCGTTGAATTGATTTTTGCTCCGTTGTTTATATGTTTATTAACTTCCCTGTATGTATCTTTAAAGACTAGAAAAGAAAAATTTGTCCCATACCAAACTTCTTATGATCAAACCCCTCAGAGTTATGGAACGCCATATCGCGATGAATCAAGTTCAATTAAGAGTATTGATGCAGCTGATAAACCAGGATCTGGTTTATATTGCCCTTTCTGTGGGCAATTTGTGAAGAGTAAAAGGCGATTTTGCCCCAATTGTGGACAACAGTTTAATTTCGAAATTTAAGATAATTAATGGTGTTTTTTATGAATTTTAACGTTACTCGTAAATTTGAATTAAATACGGACGATCTTAATAACCCTATCGTATTAATAGGTTGGCCTGGGATCGCATTAGTGGCAAAGTTAGCGATAACATCTATAAAGGATTCCATTGGTGCTGAAGAATTTTTAGACATAGAATATTCTGATTTTCCGCCCAAATCTAACGTTGAAAAAGGGAAATTGGAAATCCCAAGTGCAAAAGTTTATTATAAATCAAGAAAACAAGAAAAAGAACAAGATTTCTTTATATTAACGGCCAATTATCAACCTCAAACCTCAGAAGGTGTATTTGATTTTTCTCAAAAATTTTGCGAAGAGATGGATAAATTAACAGATAGTAAAATTAAAATGTATATTAGCACTGGTGCTATGGTTATTGATAGAGTGATAGGCACATCACTTGTGCATGTTTGTGGAACGGATCAAGAAGTTGTTGATTCTTTTTTGCAATACGAAAATACTAAACTAATGGAAGGTGGAGTTATTGCCGGAGCAAATGGGATCTTACCTGCTTGGGCAGGAAACAAGGGCTATGCACCGGGGGTGTGTTTGTTAGCAGAAACATTACCATTACCTATGATGGCACTAGACCCTCGCGCATCTAAAGCTTTAGTTGCAATTTTAAAAGATTATTTCAACATCAATATGAATTTCGATGAATTAAACAAACAAATTGAAGAAATGGAACACGTGATTGATTCGTATAAAAAGCAAGCAGAGCACTTTATGAAGGGGACTCGAGACGATCGTGGTTCTGATTCTTATTTTCGATAAATCTCTCTTTTTAAAATTACTTCCTTATTGATGTTACTTTAAAGGTGAATAGTGCTTAGGACTTACTACAAAGGTTAATAATTTATATTGTTCTCAATTTTATTAACTAATAAAATTATTAAATCTAACTAAATTAATGTGAAATTTATATGAAATTCTTCAAATTGTTTGATCCTTTGAAAATTAGCAATATAACCCTTTCAAATCGGATTGTAATGCCTGCAATGCATCTCGGTCTAGCTAACGACGGATTTATTACTCCGAAGTTAACCAATTTTTATGTTGAAAGAGCGAAGGGAGGCGCAGGGTTATTAGTTGTAGGCGGATGTTATGTAGATATATACGCAAAAGGATTACCGTCTATGATAGCAGTGGATGACGATAAATATCTTCCAAAATTAATTGAATTCACTAAAGCAGTACATGATGCTCGAGAAAATGTTAAAATCTGTTGTCAGTTATATCACGGTGGTGCTTACGCTTTTCCACAAATTATAGGTCGGCAACCAATAGCACCTTCGGCAGTTTACAGTAAATTCAGTAAAACTACACCTAAAGAAATGACGCTAGAAGATATAAAACGAGAACAACAAGCATTTGTAGATGCTACCATCCGTGCGAAAAAAGCCGGTTTTGACGCAGTTGAAATCTGTGCCAATGCAGGATATTTAATGGATCAATTTATTTCTCCAAAGACTAATAAAAGAAATGATCAATACGGTGGCTCTCTTGAAAATCGTTTGAGGTTTCCAATCGAAACAATTAAACTGATGAGATCTAATGTACCTGATTTTGTTATAGGATATAGAATTTCTGGAGATGATTTTGTACCTGGAAGTAATACCTACAAAGAAAAAGCAATTATTGCCGAAGAATTAGGAAAATATTTAGATTACTTTAATGTCACTGGGGGATGGCACGAAACTAAAACACCACAACTGACGATGGATGTCCCAGAAGGGTGTTATACTTATCTCGCAGAAAACATTAAGAAACACGTATCAATTCCGATTTTTTCTTCTAATAGGATCAATACTCCCGAATTAGCCGAACAAGTATTAATGGCGAGTAAAGCCGACGCTATATGCATTGGCCGGGGATTGATTGCCGATCCATATCTTCCAATGAAAGCAAGGAAAGGCGAATTACGAGATATAATGAATTGTATTGGATGCAATCAAGGATGTTTTGATAATGTTTTTAGAATGATGCCAATAACTTGTTTAAGAAATGCTCGCGCCGGAAATGAGGCTAGAACTGAACTTAAACCGTTAAAAGAAAAAAAGAAAGTGATGGTTATTGGATCAGGTCCAGGGGGATTAGAAGCTGCGAGAGTTGCTGCTATTAGAGGTCACGAAGTACATATCTTTGAAAAAGAAGATAAAATTGGAGGCTTATTAAATATAATCTGGGTACCGCCTGGAAGAAACGAGTTTAAAAGAATGATTGAAAATTATACTTACTGGATTCAAAAACATGGAATTCAAATGCATCTCCAGCAAGAGGTATCAATAGAAAAAGTAAAGGAATTTAATCCCGATGTAGTTTTTATTGCAACTGGTTCGAAACCAACAAGACCTCCTATAAAAGGAATAGACAGAAAAAATGTTTATTGGGCTAACGATGTTTTTAGTGGAGATGCTCCAGTGGGCAAAAATAATGTAATAATTGGAGGAGGTGCAACCGGAATTGAATTAGCAATATTCTTAACTAAATATGGTGCACTAAGTCGCGAATCTTTTGATTTCCTTACTTTTTACAAAGCATTAGAGACAGAGATAGCTTTAGAAATGCTCCATGAAGGAAGAAACCAAGTAACTGTGTTAGAAATGCTACCAAAACTAGGTTCCGCTTTAGGGAAAACCACGAAATGGGTGCTACTTGATAAATGCGACGCCTTAGGGGTAAAATTAATTACAGGTGTCAAAATTCAAGAAATTGGAGATGATTATGTAAATTATTTAGACGCTGCTGATAAAGAACAAGTAATTAACAATGTTGATTACATATACTACGCTACGGGTGTGGAACCAAATGATTCTCTCTCTAAAGAGATTAAATTATTAAATATAAAGGTAGAAAAAATCGGAGATGCTAGAAAACCACAAACGGTAATGGAGGCTGTAGCTAGAGGTTATAAAATCGGAAATGCGATTTAATATCTTTTAAAAAACTTTTAATTTTCATTTTTAAATATTTATTAAAAAAAATAAGTTATTGATTAAAGTGCAAAATACTGGTTCCAGCGAAGCGGACGAGAAAATAGAGCATAAAATATCTAATAATTTAAGAGGAATCAATGAACAATCACGAAATTACATTAGAGACATTGTAGTTTTAATCAATAGAGAAATTGGAATTAATAAAATTTTATCTATTATTTTATTTGGAAGCCAACAAGCAGGTAAAGATAATACTATTGTTTCTGACTGTGACCTCCTCTTTATTTTTAAAAATAGAGTGTCAGACCATCATATTAAAGAAATTGAACGGTACTTTATCGCGTTAGAAATAAAACATAATTTTAAAGAACCAACTTCAAAACTAACTAGGAATGTATTAGGCGTTATTCAGCAATCAACGGGGATGTTCGTAAGCCACTTTCTTACTAAACGAAAATATTGGGAACAAGCAGTCTTTTATAAAATTTTCCGAGTAAACAAAGTTTTCTCTGCTATGTTTGCCCCTCGAAATATTGTTTTGAGCAATGTAATTCAGAATAGTACTATTTTGTATGGCGATGATTTAAGAAATATTATTAAACCAAAAATCAAAATTTCTGTTCTAGAGATGTTTAGAAGTACAATAATGAACCTATTTATTTCCTTTTTTGCTTTATTAATCGCACCGAGAAAAGAACTTAATTCAATAAAATACCAATTAGAGGCAATTAAATGGTCTTTAAAAGCTTCGAACTATTACTGTTTTGAAGACTCAGAATTGTTAAATAAAATTGTCGAACGATTTATTTCGTTTGAAAAGCCTAAAGCCCAATCAAAAGCTAAAAAATTCTATTTTTTGTTTCTTAAATTAAGAAACCAACCACTTAACGATCTAAGATTTATGCTACAATGTCCCTTTAGGATTTTAAAGATTCACATTAAAGCAATTCTTTTTAGGAAATTAACAAAAAGAAACATTACCAAAACCATATTTGAAGTAAAGGAATACAACATATTGCAACGTGATTTTCCAATACGATATTAATTAAAAATTAGTAAACTTAAAAATTAAATTGGTTAATGAATTAGAATTCTATAGATAGTATATTTTTATATTACCAAAGGTATATTAGTATTTAGTATCAAAAATAAAAATTTATTTACAATAACCACCGTATTAAAATGGAAAACGACGAAATTGATATTAAGGAATTATTTCTCGATATTTTAACTATAGTGAAATTTGAATTAAAATTTTACCAAGTACGTGAAAACCCAATGTTCACTCGAATAGTCAAAACGAGAGTGTTCCAACAAAAGCTTCAAAAATTAAAAGATTTTATCAATACTTATTTTGAGATTATGTACAAAGGCGAGGAGGAAAGTCCAATTAACCAAATCGCTTTACGTACTCAACTGGACAATGTAGCCCGCATCACAAATTATTACAATGACTTATCTAGCTTCTATAAGGATCAAACACAAAACCTCATTACAAAAGAAAAACTTCTAAATTTGATTGATTACAGCCATATCGAGAGTTTGTTCTTAGTGTTTACAAATATTTTGGACTGGGAGCATTACAAAAGCAGTCTAATTTTCCCACACGATAAGCGAAAAGAAAAACTTTTAAAAGAATTTCTTGGTAAGCTTGCCAGTTCTGATATTAAAGATGTTGAGGACTTAATCGACCTAGAACAAACTATTGATACTTTCGTAAAAAGCATAGAAGTGGAATTGTAAACTTTTCAAAATTTATTGAAAATATAGTAAAATATGCCACATCAATATACTCTTTTATCTTCTTTGACATAACATAAAGGTTAAATTATTTTTCTAATCTTGAGCATTGAAATTCAAAAAACCTCAATTATTTTAGAATTTCTTTATTCTCGTGCGACAATTAGTTAAAAATGTTTTTATACTCGAATTTTCATATAACAGTAAATAGAACATTGATTGAATCGATGAGATTCAAGAGCGCAAGCTCAAGCACTACATGAATTCTTATATAGGTATAGGAATATATTAAAAATGGATTGTATAGCTAATATCTTAGATTTTTACAATAACAAATCTAAGGACGAGGAAATAAACCTATCTCATTTTAGTAAAGTTTGGCTAAGCAATCTCCTTATTAAGATCATGAAGAATTTTAACGAAGGGCGAACAAACGATTTAGAGCTACAGAATTGTTTAATACTGCTCGTTAATTTATTCTCTAACAACGATAGTCCTGATTTTTATAATAAAAAAGGAAAAAACGTTCGAGAGCTATTGGATGACGATAGATGCAATTATATAGATCTATTAAAATCAGAGTTTCTAAATAATTAGAGAGAAGTAAGATTCAATTAATTTAAAAAACTTTTAATTCTTCTTCCTTAAATTTATCATAATCGTTAAAAATAGCATCTATTTCGCTTAATATTTCCTTAATGACCTTTTTTGTCTTTTTGTCTTGACCAAAAGTGTCTATAATCACTTTATATAGGTTAACATTATATTCTAAGGTTAGTTCTAAAATCTTTTTTAAATCTTTCTCATTTATTCCATTTTCTTCTAATTTTTTGAAGACACCATCAATATCTTCTTTCAATTTATTTGTTGCGATTAAAATATTGGAACATTTCTTGAACAAATCTTGTTCTTTTTCGTAAACAAAAAGATCTTCTTCGGTCAATTGCGAATTATCGGTAATCTCCTCAAATCTTTCATTTAAAAGGCTTTTAACTCTCTCGTAAATCTTAATTGCTAATAAAATTTTTTCCTTACTTTTAATTAAGTCGTTTTTTCTTAACAATCGAGCTTCAACGATTTTTAAATATGCGTCTTCGTAATAAATTTGCAGTTCCCCGAATGTGCTTTTTTCTCCTTCAGCTATGTTTAAAATAATTTGTCTTAAATCCTCGTTAAGCATATCTATTTCTTTAGCAGATAGATCATCTAAATTAAGAATTTTAAATATTTGATTAGCCATAGTTTTAATCGATAACGCCTTAATATTCAATTCATGAGCCCTATTCTCAATGTTAGTAATACTCCTAAATTCTCCTACTTTTTCGCAATAATTAAAAATCTTAATAGCGTCATCAAGTAATTTATTAAATTTCTTTTGATTAGATAATATGTAATATTTTGAATCTTGTATTTTTTGAATAGCTCTATCCATTTGGATTTCCAATTCGAATATATAATCTAATAAATTTACTTGCTTCCTTTCAGAAAGAATTTTAGACTTGCTTGCCATATCGGTCGCTACTGATTTACCTGCGAAAAACCAAAGTAGAGCTGAAGGTATCCAAAAAAAGATAGAAAAAATCATCATATTAAATACACTTCCAAGAATCGATATTAAAGTGAATGATATTAATAACGTAATTCCCTTTCCAACTTGTTCCGAGAGGCTAAAAAATGAGGTAGAAGTACCCTTGTGTTCGGGAAGATTTACATCTACCATAACTGCATTCTTGTTAGAAACCCATCCTGTACTTAAAATCGAACCTATAAACCCAAAAATGAAGTAATAAATGTAACTCGGATAAATCTTAAAAATCTCAATAATTGTAGAAATTATATAAAAGGTAATCTCTTCAGTAGGGATTGGATCTGGATAACTTAAATTAGTAGCAAATTCGCTACTAAGTGTTTGAATAGAAAAAAGAGTTAATAAGACAAATGGAATGGTCAGTATCATACAAGCTGTCGCTAATCGCGTTCTATTTTTTTTATTTATTCGAAATAAAATATCACCAATATAAGACATTATCACGTTTCCCAGTAAGTACCCTATACCTAGTAAGCCAGCAAATATCGTTGCTGTTTGAAGCCTAATTTCGTTAGGTAATACGTTGAAATAATGACTTGAAAGCATAGAAGTCATAAAATAAACTAAGATCGTTCCAGGAATAATCGCGAAAAAGCCTTGTATTATCAAATATCGATTAGTTTTCTTTTTTAAGATACTTGACAAATCTTTTTTTGAGATTTTATAGCTATACTCCAAGTTCATCTCAACCATGTCCAATAGCTCGTTCTCGCTAGCACCGCGCTGAGGGATTTTGACAAAAAATAAAACAAATACAATTATAGTACTAATTCCAGATAACAAAAAAAAAGGAAACCTCCAACCTAGTATTGGTCCTACAAAAGAAGATAAACCCTGACCCACGCCATTGGAAACTGAACTTAGTATTGCAAGCGTACCAAACCATCCAGACCTTTCATCAGGGGGAATCGCATCAGAAATAATTGAATAACCAACTGGCAAGACGCAACCCAACCCCATTCCACTCGCCATTCTAGAGAGCAATAACATTGAAAAATTTGTGGAAAAAGCAGTTAGTATCATCCCAAAAGTCCAAGAAAAAGCTCCTGCCATTATTACTTTTATTCTATCAATACGATCGGTATAATACCCCCAAATTAAAGCAAACGAAGCGCTAGTTAACAAAAAAAAAGCATCTGGAATTGCTATAAGCGCTTCAGGGATATTAAACTCAATCCTAATTACCCCATAGCTCGGAATTAGCATGTTAGCACATGCTATTGACACAAATAGTAAGAACATGACTAAAATAATAGGGGCTAAGTCCTTTATTTTAATCCTTGTAAGTTTTGGTCGTCCTATAGCAATTACCACTTAAACGTAATTAAATATCTTAAATATTAAATAGCATTTGGGAATTAAAAAAGCTTGCAAACAATGTAAATTATCCAAAATGAGTATTTAAAGTTAAGAATTACTAAAAATTTAACTCTGGATTAAATAATACTTTAATGCCGCTTCCACATGGACCTCTACTGTATCGAGTAACTTTATGTTAGTATCTTTTTGTTGGAGAATTAACGGTAGCTCAGTACATCCAAGAATAACGCCATCTACTTCGTAATTATTTATAATATTTAAGAGTTTACGCTTGCTCTCTTCTGTAAATTTACCGATCACTAACTCATCAAAAATAATTTGATTTATTGTATCTTGTTCCGGTTCTGAAGGCGTTATAACTTGTATGTCTGATTTAGCAAAAAAATCTTGGTAAAACGAAGATTGCATCGTAAATTTTATACCCAACAATAACAGTTTGCTTAAATTCTCCCGTTGAGCTTTCTCAGCTGTAGCTTTTACAATGCTAAGTATTGGAACTTTCGCCAATTGAATTAAATCTTCATAAACTGCATGAGGAGAATTTGCTGCCATAATTATGAAATCAGCACCTCCATTTTGTAACGAATTAATACCACTCATTAAGTACTCTATGTATTTTGGTTTATCATTACCTAATTCATAATCGATGACTTTTTGAAAATTTAGACTATATATGAGAATTTCGGGGTAGTTGTAATCATTATAGCTATTATAGTAGTTTTGTAGGATTAAATCGTAATATTTTATTGTTGACTCATATGACATACCACCCAAAATACCAATTTTTTTCATTTTACTTAAACTCTTAATCTTTATAAATAATTTATAGATGAGATTGAATTTTACTCAAAATTTATTGATTTTAAAAATTCGATTCTTTTTGATTTTATTTTATCCATATCTTCTCCTATCCACATGAAATGGCCTCCATGTGTCACCAATAGCTCAAAATCCTTGAGATTGGTTTCGAGATATTCCGCATTTAACCATTTAACATCATTATCTTCTTTACTATAGACTAATAAGGATTTTACATTAATATTATCAACTGGAATCTTCTCGATTGATGTTAAGAGCTCAATATCATGATTTAGACCAAGTTTTCTTATACTCATTGGAACGGTTGTATCCATAAATTTGATTAACCACCTCCTTCTCTCCTTATCATTTGAAACCAGATCGGTAAATTTCTTAATTCCTTCCTTGTCAAGTAAAGTTTCCAGTCGGATTATACTCTTGAATATCATCTTGAAAGCTATTCTAGTAGCTATTATAGTAATCCAGCTTAAGAAATCTTGTATTCTGTCACTCATAAACAATTTCATCCAAAATGAATCTGCTGCCTCACTTGGCGCCTCGTATATTGTACTAACACCAGCTTCCATCATCAGAGCATGAGTTCTCTCAGGGTATTTGTTAGCAAAGTTAAGGGCAAGAGGGCCCCCGGCTGAGAATCCCATGGCAACCACCTTACCGATTTTTAACTTGTCTAATAATTCCACATATTGATCAACTTGTTCCTCATAAGACAGAGGAACAAATGGTGTTCTTAGATATCCCGGCCTTGAAACAGCGAGTATTGAATATCCTTCCTGCACCATATCATCAAGGAGGATCGCTTGGTCAATTCCTCCTGGACCCCCATGCATAAAAAATAACACTGGTCCCTCTCCAGTTAGTTTGTAATGTATTTTCCCCATTGCTGTCTCCATTACTTTTCCATCATCCATTACTCTTATTGCGGATTTCTTCCACCTCATAAAACTAATTATTAGAAGAATAAAGAAAACTACAATTACACTGACTACAAATATTATTGTTTGCATAGTTAAATCTTGCATTGACAATATAATAATTTTCTTTTTTTTCTTTTCTAAAAGAATAAAAAATCTTGGTAAAGTGTGTTTTGAGATTTCTAATTTTTTGAATATTATTTAGTTTTGTAGTTAGGTTTAAACCGCGATGACTCGGACTTGTTGTTACAGTACCAAAAATGTTATAAGAGGGGCTGTGGTAATTTTAATTTATAGATAATTCGGATTAAAACCATTGATGGACAGAAATTATTTATAAAAATTTATGACGGCGACGAGATTATTGTTGATAGAGATGATCTGGGTGATTTAATCAAAACTCTCAAAGGACAATTTAAAAAATGGGAAAAAGATTATGAAAAGAAATATTAACCGATTTGTAAATAAAAATTAGATCGTGAAATCCCGATTTCACGAATATTAACTTATAATTTAAATAATGAATATTTTAAACATTTTTAATAATAAATTGAAAAAATAGTGGAGCTGGGGGGATTCTCACATGACGGGTAAATCCCGCTTATTTATTGAACCCCCGGCCTTTCGCATGCCAAGCGAACGATCTTCCGCTAATCCACAGCCCCATTTAAAGATAAAAAATATTAATTCATCATTATCAGACATATATAAGATCTTTAAAAGTAGATTTAATAATAATGGATTTTTAAAAAAAATTGTGGTTTTTGAACTATTAAACTTAGAAATAAATAACAGATTTATTATTTGAAGACTATGAAAAATTTTTGGAGAAAAATTAACTATCTATTAATTACGGTTTTAATAATTAACGCGATTATTAATCCTGTTCTTGGAATTGGATCTGTAGGAAATATTAATCATAATAATATTCAAAAATTAGAGTTAGATTTCAGCGGATTAACGTATACTTCTTCAGATCAAGCAAATAATGAAAAATACGATTCAATATTACCCTTTAATAAACAAAACGCGTTATTTGACGACTTATTGATAAAAGAATTAAATTTTATAAAATCATCTCAACAAAGTGATGCGACATTAATTAAGATTATAATCCTATTTAAAGATGGAATCTCAAAATCAGAAAGAATTAAATTAATCGATTCTGTTTTCGATGAGTATGAAATAATTAATAACTATAATTTTATTCCAGGCGTTTACATGAAATGCGATCCAAAAGAATTAATTGCCAAAAAGGGTTTATTAGAAGTTAAATCCGCTTTAAAAAAGGTTTACAAGTCAAGATTTTATAGTTCACCCTCTTTTCAAGAGCAATTTCCAGAAACTAGTGCGTTAAGTAAAGATTCCTATCCAAATTGGTGGATACCTGCTGTGGGAGCAGATAATTTAGGTTACAACGGTAGTGGCGTAAAAGTTGCTGTGATTGATACTGGAATATACGAACACCCTGATTTAAACTTACTATTAAGCAGAAATTTTGTTTCTGAAGAAAATTCTTCTGAATACCAAGATTATGTGGGTCATGGAACTCACGTTGCAGGTATCATAGGGGGTGATGGTGGTAGTTCAGGCGGATTATACAGAGGTGTTGCTCCAGGTGTTTCTTTAATTAATGCAAAGGCTGGAGGCCTTTCGGGTTTAGAAGAAGGTGATATTATTAGCGCTATTGAATGGTCCGTTGACACCGCTAATGCAGATATTATTTCTATGAGTTTTGGCGATAATTATCCAATTGCGAGTGATATTTTGATATTAGCTCTAGCCAATGCTACAGAAAACGGCGTAATGTGTGTTTCGTCAGCGGGAAATTCCGGACCAGATTATTTTTCTGGTGGTTCACCTGCTTCTGGCATAGATGTCATTTCGGTGGGGGCTTCAAATAGAAATAACCATTTAGCATATTTTAGTAGTTGGGGACCATCATTATCTTATTTAAGTTATCCTGATATTGTTGCTCCGGGGGTAAATATTATCTCTACCGAGGCGCCAGAATCGATTATATCCGATAGATATCGCTTTATTGGAGATTACTTCGATTTTTCGGGCGATGCAGATTACTTACCTTTAAGTGGGACAAGTATGTCTTGCCCCGTTGTTGCTGGGGCTTTAGCAATTCTGAAACAAGCTTATTCTTCAATATCTCCTGAAACTGCGAGGATTGCCATATTGGAAGGTGCTCGAGATCTTTCCGATGTAGAAGATGTTGGATTTTTGAAATCTGGTTTTGGTTTAATTAATGTATCCGCTTCGCTTGACTATTTAAATTACTTAAATGCAACTTATTCTAATATAAATGATGTATTAAAAATTGCTCCCAATGAATTGCCAGTACAACCGTACGATTTATTGAATTTCCCTGGAGATCGCCAATTATTTAATTTAACCGTTATTTCAGGTATAGACAAAGATTACGACATCAATTATCCTAGTATTGTTGATGGAATTTCGTTGTTTATAGACAAATCTCAATTAACTTTTAGTGACGCTGGTGTGAATTTCATAGCGTTAGACATTGAAATAGAAAGAGATGCGGCGCCAGGGATAAGGACTTTTGAATTAAATATTACATCAGGAGTTAGGTTATACGATAAAATTAATGTTTCAATAGATGTTAGATTATCCGAGTATAGAGTTTTAATGGATTCTTACCACGGTTTGAATGATTATTTCCCAGAATTTTCTTTTTATCAGATGGATTTTTACGGTTGGATGAAAGATCTTTCAGATTTAAATATCTCTATCGATTACTTAGCGGAATTGTGGACTCCAAATTACAATTCCAGTTTAAATAATTCTATATTGACCGAAGAACGATTAGCTCAATACGACTTGGTGGTATTACAAAACCCTATCTTGCCCTATAATCCTCTAGAAATCCATAATCTGAAAAGATATTTTGATAATGGAGGTAACATCTTGTTTTTAGGAACAAGATACCAAGATTTGTGTGTTGATAATATAAACGAGCTTTTTTCAGCAATTAACTTAGGAATCCAAATTAACGAAGAGAATGTTGCCGATGAAAATTGGGTTGGACTTGGAGCAACAGTGGATACTCAAAGTATAACAGAATTTAACAATTCTCAAATATTTCAAGATGTAAACAAGTTTATTTGGGACTATGGAAGTACTTTAACGGCTTCGGGGAATGCAGAAGCGATTGCTTCAGTAGATGGAAAAATAGTTGCTGTTGCAAACGATGGAAGATTATCCGGAAGAGGACGATTTGTAGCGTTTGGGGATCTACATTGGTCTGCCGAGTTGTACGAATCGCAAACCTATTATCAAGACCATTATAATTTAACAAAAAATCTAATGCGCTATTTCTTGGAAAAAGACGAAGTTTCTATAAATATTTTTCTCAATTATGAAAGGACGCCCACTTCTCAAGTAAATATTTCAATTTATGTGAAGGATCAAATTGGAGAAACGCCAGTTAGCTCAGCTACCCTAAATTCGTTTTTAAACGTATCAGTAGAAAACGATGCTTATTTTGAAACTGTAAATATGGTTTCAACGTCAGATGGTATCGCAATTAGCAATACTTTTTCTTTACTCAACCCAAGTAATAAACCATATGTGATAAAAGTGAATCTAACAATTGGATCAAAGACTTACAATAAAACCTCCAAAATTCTTTATTACAACAGCTCAGAAGTTCCAAAGATATCTAGTTTATTGGCCACTACTGACATCAAAAGAAATGGTGTTGATACATTAGATATCAAAGCCACGCTTGACGGAAATAATTATAATGCAACGGCTTATCTATCGATATATCCTTCTACCTATTACACTGAAGAAGGAACAATCAATAAGACTTTTACTTTATCTAATTCACCATCAAGTCCAGAAAATTACTCTATTGACTACACCCCCACATCTACGGATCCACCTGGTTATGCTATTTTTTACATTCTGCCTTATAATCCTAGTTCAAATTATTACAATCCACATTCGCTTAGATTAATTTCAATTATAATAAATCACCCTCCTGAATTCATTGAAGAATCTTCTACAATATTAATTGATAACAATCAATTAGTATCGCTTGATGAGACTCATACGGAAGATAGCTTACTAGTCATTAGTGTATCCCAAGGGAGTCAGCTTGACTTTATTATAAATCTCACTGACTCTGTGAGTTATGAGGATCAAGATAGCTCAAAAATGAGGGTGTCAGTAAACCTTTTTATCGCCTCAATTTCAGAGGATAATACAATTGTACCGATTAATTCAAAGAACTTTGTTCTTTCCGAATTAGAATATAAATCAGGTTCGAATACTCACTATGGAACTTTCGTAATTCCATATACTATGGAATTCTCCTCCATTACAGGAACTAAAGAGCTTTCAACTGCATCTCAATATGATAATGATGCTCAAGATGGCTATTTAGCGATCCTATTGATCACGGCTTTTGATAGCGAAGGAGAGTCTGAAGTTTTCTTAATGGTTTTGTTGATTCAACCTTCAACACCTTTTGAATTTATATTAGTACTAATTATTATCGGAGTTGTAGTAGTAGTTGGAATAATTGTTGTCGTCTCACTTTTAGTTAGAAAGAAGAAAAAATCTCGCATATCGACTCCTTTTGAAGGATATTACCACCAAGATTATGAAGATGTTCCTTCACAAGAAATATATGATTTTACTCAAAAGTCAGTATATTATTGTCCTTATTGTGGATTTCAATTAACTATCCCAAGAAACTTTTGCACAAATTGCGGTAAGAAACTTTTGCCCTAATTGCGGTAAGAATTTTTTTACTCTTTATTGTTGTTCAAGTTTTGGAGATCGGAATACTTCAACAAATCAATAACCCGATTGGGGTCCTTTGCATTTAAAATAGTACTTGTGCTGCTTAAAATATCGACATTTAACTGGTTAGCGTTTATAAGATTTATCCCTCCATCTATATCAATAATAAAAGCATACTTTTTCTTAAGTTTAGCTAATTTTTCTACCTTTTCGATTGAATGTGGAATGAATTTTTGACCAGACCTACCTGGATAAACTGACATCACTAAAACTAAGTCAACTAAATCCAAGTAAGGCGTTATTTCTGCAATTCTTGTATCTGGATCGATTGCTAAGCCCACTCTTTTCTTCCTATTCTTCAGTTCATTTATTAGCGCTTTCTTATCTCCCGTTATTTCGTAATGAAAAGTAAAGATATGAACATAATCAATAATTTTATCAATGTAATCAAAGGGATTGCTTACCATCAAATGGGCGATGATAGGAATATCATATCTCTCATTTAATATTCTAAATAAGTCCAAATCAAGGTTTATTACAGGTGTAAACTTTCCATCTGCAACATCAATATGTATGTAATCAAGCCCTACTAATCCCTCAAGAGGATCAAGATTAAAATTTAGGTTTGCGTGAACAGCAACAGCAATCTTTTTCATCGTATTTAATTATAAAACAATAACTTTTCCATCTTTTTGTCCTATATACGCTTTAGATGTCATTCCTATGAAAAATCCTGTATCGACAACACCAGGAATTTTTAATAACTTGTCGTTCATATCTGAGGGGCTTTCAATTAAACCGAAATCAACATCGATAATAAAATTACCATTATCGGTAACTAAAGGACCTGCTTTTGCTTGGGCCATCCTTAGTTTCGGTGTACCTCCTAATTTTTCTAACTTTTTCAAAATTGGAACATATCCAAAAGGAATGACTTCGATTGGTACTCCCTTGTTCCAATTCTCTCCTAATTTTTCTGACTTTTTACGATAATCTGCGATAATTACTAACTTTTTTGATGAATTAGCAACAATTTTCTCTTGAACTAAACACCCCCCACCTCCCTTAATTAAATTTAATTCTTTATCAATTTCATCGGCACCATCAATATCTAAGTCAATTTCAGGGTACTGATCTAAAGTAACGAGAGTAAGTCCATTTTCTACTATTAATTGACGAGACTGAAACGATGTCGGGATGCACTTCAAGTTCAAATCCTCTGCTTTATTGATCTCCGCTATTCTCTTGATGGCGTATACAACTGTGGAGCCACTTCCAATTCCCAAAATCATGCCTTTTTTGACATTTTCCTCGACTGCTTTAAACGCAGCGTTTTTTTTGCCTATTTCAATTAGATCTTCACTCATAAGTTTCACCAAGATTATTTTTTTAACAAATTAAGAATTCTGATCGCCAAATAAGCAGCATTCTCGCCCCTATCTATTCCTACGCAAGCAACAGGAATCCTGGGGGGCATTTGTACGATAGACAATAACGCATCTAATCCACTTAATTTGGTACTAACGGGTACACCAATAACTGGCTTGTTAGTTTTAGATGCAATTACACCTGGTAAAGCCGCTGACAATCCAGCGACAGCAATATATACTAAGGATTGACACGATTTTAAATAATCGTCTAATTTGTCTGGATCTCGGTGAGCAGATATAATTTGAAGTTCGTAAGTTATTTTGTTTTCTTTTAAAACATTCTCTGCTTTTTCATACACTTCTTTATCTGAAGTACTACCCGCTATTATTGAGACCAAAGTCATTTTACTTTTATCTATGTTCGTGTCTGGCATATTTAATCTAAATCTCCTAAAAATAAAAATAATACTAATAAAATCTTAATAATTTTTTGGATAAATTATCAAAAAGAAACATTTCATTGTTAAGGTTCAAAAACAATTTTATCGAAAACTTTAATATATTTTTAAATATTTTCATAAATGAATATCAAAAATTTATTGAAAATCAAGTAGTAAAAAATATTATAAATACGAGTGATATAAAAATGGAATTAAATGAAGTATGGTTAGTAGATTACGCGCGAACTGCATTTTCACGATCAAGACCCGCTCAACCAGAAAGAGATGTATTCGGGGAAATTAAAGGAGATGAGCTTCTTATACTCTTACTGAAAAACATGTTTGAAAATAGATTAGCAGACAAAAGCATTGAAAAGAAGGATATAGATGAATTTACGATTGGATGTTCTTTTGGGGTAGGAGAACACTGGACTTATGGAGGTAAACTTCCTACTTATTATGTAGGTATGGATAAAAGAACATCTTGTGTATTTTTAGATAAGGCATGTGGATCAGCAGCAGCAGGGTTTAACTTAGGATTTATGGAAATTGCAATGGGTTATAGTAAATGTGTTTTATCAACAGGTATAGAACATCTCACGCGAGTCCCTATGGGCATAACAAACCAATGGATTAAGCCCAACCTCGCAATTGCTAGTAAAGACTCACCTTTCTATATGCCAGAATATGCACGAAAAGGTAAATACGATGTACTTGTATCAACAGATATGTTAGCTACGGCACAAAAATTATTCGAAGAGGAAATCCCGAAATTTACAAAGGAAGATATGGATAAATTTGGAGTAAGAGCACATAATTTAACTATTAAAAGCCAAGAAGAAAAATGGTTCACGTCAGGTGTTAATGGAGGAGAGATTATTCCAATTGAAGGCCATGTAGAGGGAAATACTGAGGAACCAATGATGGTTGATAGAGACATGGCAGCAAGAAAATCAACTCTTGAATCTGTTGCAAAGTTAAGGTCTGTTTCCAAGCCTTTCTACATTAAAAAAACAGCATCCGGGCAAGAACTTGGTCGAAAAGGCTATATGGAATATGTAGGTAGTAAGGATGGTGTAATCACTGCAGGGAATGCTTCTCCTTTAAATGCGGGAGCTACAGCATGTGTCATGATGAATGCTAAAGAGGCTCAAAAAAGAGGTATTAATCCTTTAGCTAAAGTTGTTTCTATTGGATTTGCAGGTGTAGATCCTACAGTAATGGGACGAGGACCTGTTCCTGCCTCAAAAATGGCGCTAGAACATGCTGGATTAACCGCTGATGATATAGATTTTTGGGAGATAAACGAAGCTTTTTGTATAGTGGCATTAAATTGCATGGATAAACTTGGTATTCCTGAAGAAAAAGTAAATATTAAAGGAGGCTCTACTGCAATTGGTCATCCATTGGGTGCTACAATGTGCCGCTTAATCGGTACTGTATCTCGCATACTAAAAGATAAAAACGCAAAATATGGAATAGCTAACGCGTGTTGTGGTGGCGGTCAAGGAGTAGCAGTTTTATTGGAAAATATTGATAAATAATCAAATTTTATTTTTAACGCAACTTATATTTTTTTTATTTTATTTAAATTAATATCAATTGAACTTAATATAAAAATAATCTTAAAAATTTGAGGGAATTATAAATATGGAATTAAAAGAAGTATGGTTAATTGATTACGCGCGTACAGCGTTTTCGCGATCTAGACCTAAACAACCAGAAAGAGATGTATTTGGCGAAATTAGAGGCGACGAACTTCTTGCTAAATTGTTAATGAAATTTTTCGATGGAAAATTAGCGGATAAAGGAATCGAAAAGAAGGACATAGACGAGTTTACGGTTGGATCTGCCATGGGCGTCTGGGAGAATTGGGCTTATGGAGGTAGACTTCCAATGTTCTTAGCAGACTTTCCTTACGAAGTACCTGCTATGTTTGTAGATAGACAATGTGGATCAGCTGGTAGTGGAATGCATATTGGAATTATGGAGATTATGACGGGATATAGTAAAATTTGCATGGCTACAGGCGTTGAACACATGACTCGGGTCGATATGCAAAACAATCACATTCGCCCAAATCTGAAAATGATTAATAAAAAGAGTGAATGGTATAGACCTAAATATGATTTAATGACAACAATTAACATGTTACAAACAGCTCAGAAATTATACGAACAAGAGGTGCCTGCTTTCACTAAAGAAGATTTGGATAAATTCGGAGTGAGAGCTCATAATTTAACGATTAAAAATCAAGAAGCAGGTTGGTTTAAAGGAGAGATTATCCCAATTGAAGGCCATGTTGGTGGTAATGTAGAAGAACCATTAATGGTAGATAAAGATATGGCCGCGAGAAAATCAACTTTAGAAAGTGTTGCAGGATTGCGAAGGTTATCAAAACCATTTTTCCTAGAGAAAAATGGAGGCAGAGCGGGCTATAAAGAGAGAGAAGGAACTTCTGAAGGAGTAATAACTGCTGGGAACTCTTCACCTCTGAATGCTGGGGCTACAGCTTGCATTGTAATGTCTGCTGAGGAAGCTAAAAAGCGAGGACTTGAACCGATGGCTAAGATAGTTTCACTTGGATGGGCAGGAGTAGATCCTAGCGTCATGGGTCGTGGTCCTGTTCCTGCAACGGAGATGGCCTTAAAGAGCGCTGGATTAACTGCTGATGATATCGATTACTGGGAAATTAACGAAGCTTTCTGCATTGTTGCTTTAAATTGTATGAAACATTTTAATATTCCTGAAGAAAAGGTAAATGTCATGGGTGGTTCTACCGCAATTGGTCATCCGCTAGGCTCTACGATGGTAAGATTACCAGGAACTCTAGCTCGCATCCTAAAAGATAAAAAGGCTAAGTACGGCGTTGCAAACGCGTGCGTAGGTGGCGGACAAGGCGTTGCTACGTTAATTGAAAACCTCGATGCCTAATTAAATTCTATTTTAGGTAAATTTTTCTTTTTTTTATTTTCTTACAAAATTTAGGCTTTAAATTTATTTCTCTTCTTAAAATCATATTTTAAGAATATTCTAGAAATATTTAAATATTAAACAATAACAATAACATTTAGTCTTATTATAAATTCTACAAAAAATTTCGTAACAATAAATTTTGTAAAGGTGAATTAAAATTACTGTATATAAAAGTATTCAGCTAGTTGCCACGAGCGATAAGAATTGGGCAGACGCGGTTAAGGTTGCTTATACTGAAGCAAAGAAGTCCCTTCGTGGTATTCGAAATATCCAAATTATCGAATCTGATGTTAAGGTTAAAGAAGATCAAGATAAATTGATTTATCGGGTTCGAGTGCAAATTAATTTCCAAATCGAAAGATAAGATAATAAAATTTTTTTTTTTTTAATTTAACAACATATCTCAAATATATTTTTTTATAAAATAAAATTTTAAAAAGGTAAATAGTTTAGATTTTCATACTAACTTAATTTAAATGTATTAAGATTGGTTATAGTTATGGAAGAGTTAATAGAAACTTATGGATGGTATATTATTGCGGGGATAATTACCTTAGTTGTGTTAATCACATGTTGCAAAATCAATAGAAAACTTCTAAAATAATAGTCGCTAATAATTCGGGCGTAGTATTCGTTTAGCGCTGTTTAACTAAATCCCTAAACCATTTCTATTTAGATCGTCTATTAATTTTGGTAATAATTCTTTATTTATGTTAAGATAATCGCCGTCTAATTCAAAGTTATACTTTTGTCCCCACTCAATTAGAACTTTTATTATAGTTTCTTTGTTTAATTTGAGTAGGTCTTGTATCATATCAACCTTAATACGTTTTGAAACGCTTAATAATGCTATTAATCGTTCAATAACGCTCATGTTTTCTTTAGGTTCGGTTTCTGTTTTATTTAGGTTATCTAATTTCTGTCTAATTGCCATAAGAGCTTGTTTAGCGTAAACAAAATCGGGATCGATTTTTAAAGCTTTTTGGTGAGCTTCTATAGCTTTTTCTAAATTTTCTCTTTCTTCGTAGATTAGACCAATGTTGTAATGGCAATGCTTATAATCCGGTTTTATAGCTATCGCAATTTCACAAGCGTTCAACGCTTCTTCAAATAGTTCTAGGTTAAAATAGGCGATCCCTAGGTTATAATGTGCTCTATAATTATGAGGGTCAATCTCTATTATTCTTTTAAAATTTTTAATCGCTTTTTCATACTCTAAAACGTAATAATCGTTAAGGTAACCACCGTAAGCAAACAAAGCGTCAATAAGGCTTTTCTTAATTTCGAGCTCGGAGTTTTTTTTGAACAAATCCTCTAAAATTTCTATACCTTCTTCGAAAACTTCGTTATCTACTAATTCTTTTGCTTTTTCAAGAATTTCTCTGTTGTCAGTCAATTGTTTTCACTTAGATCTCATTTTCGTACCAAATATTTGGTGATTTTTTTACTCCAAGCTTCATAAAAACGCTTCTTAAGGCACCGTCTGAATCCGGACAGATGTAATACACTTTATCTAATTTAAGAGTTTTCTTTATGTATAGCTGTAGTTCTCTGATTATTTTCTCTTCAATCCCTTTTTTGTAAGAATCTTCCTTTTTAGTTAAAATTTGATGAATAATTGCTCGATCGTTGCCTAAATAATCTCTAAAAGAAGTATATGTTCCCCAACCAACAATTTTCCCATCCTCTTTGGCAACCACCATAGAATTTCTATATTGAAGGTCTAAGACTCTTTTATTTATTTCTTGTTCGAATTTTTGCCAATGTGAGAAGAAGTAAGACTTATTTTCAATAAAATCTTCAAAAATTTCTTTAAGTTCCTCTCGATCTAATCGAGGGTCGTATCTATCGATTGTAATCATGATAGTTCTGTTAATGATTAATGGTTTTATAACATTTTTTCTTTTCAATTTTCTTTTAATTAATCTTTAATAAAAACTCTTTTTTAAGTTCTGGTATATTAGAATTTATGAAACGGACAAATGAAATAGGCAAATTGATTATACCTTTCAAAAAAACCAATAAGGACGCTACGCTTCCTATAACTTCAAAAAAAGGAGACGCTGGTGCTGACGCTCGAATCAGTGGCTTTAAACAAATTATTAATGAAAACGGTAAAAAAGAATTAATCGAGCTTGACACTAACACTTATACGCTTAAGCCACTAGAGCGAATTGGGTGCCCTTTAGGATTCGCCACTGCTATCCCCGAAGGATATTACTTTAAGGTAGTCCCCCGTAGTGGTCTCGCACTGTGGGAAGGAATATCAATCGTTAATAGTCCTGGTACTATAGATTCTGGTTATAGAAACGAATGGATGGCTATTGTTGTTAACCTTTCAAATAAAGAAGTACAATTAAAAAAAGGAGATAGAATATGCCAAATAATTCTTGGAAAGTTACACGAATACGAAATTACGGAAAAGAAAGAATTACCGGATTCAGATCGAGGTTTAGGAGGTTTCGGGTCAACAGGAAAAAATTAATCTGAAGATTAAAAAATCTTCTTTAAATCTCGTATAATAAAATTCAAATTCTTAGATTAATTTAATATATTATTCGTTTTCATTTAATTAGGATATTATAAAATTTGGATGACAATTTGACTGAATCTAATAATTTTGAACCATATAAAGACCACTTTCTGTATAAGATATTAAATCCAAAGAGTTTAGCAATTTTTGGAGCAAATAATAATTTATTGACAACAATGGGCTCTATGCAATTGCGTAATATTATCGCTGGTGGCGGATTTGATGGCAATATTTACCCAGTTCATCCTAGACTGGATGAAGTTCAGGGTTATAAAGCTTATAAATTCGTAAAAGATTTACCAGTAGTACCCGATCTTGCCTTTCTTATATTACCTACAAGAGTAGTACCTCAGGTTATGGAAGAATGCGGAGAAAAGGGGATTAAAAACCTTTTAATAACTTCTGGTGGTTTCAGAGAGATTGGAAAAGATGGAATAGAACTATCTAAAAAAATTGACGAAATTTCAAAAAAATACAATATGAGATTTGTCGGTCCTAACTGTCTTGGAATATATAATGGATGGTATGGATTTCCTGAGAAAAAGGAAGCTTATTTTAACACTTTTTGGCCTTATGCGATACCTGAACGGGGAAATATTTCGATTATAAGTCAATCAGGAACTATCGCTGCCCAAACTTTCTGGCATGCGAAAGAGATGGGTGTTAGGATTAGTAAGTCGCTTTCTGTAGGTAACGAAAGAAATATTGATATGGTAGATTTTTTAGAATATTTCAGAGACGATCCTCAAACAGGTGTAATCGGACTTTATATAGAAGAGATAAAACGGGGAAAAGAGTTTATTAAATTGGTCAAAGAAATCACTCCAAAAAAGCCTATCGTTGCGATTTATACGGGAGGAACTAAAGCTGCAGATAGAGCGATCAAGAGTCATACAGGCTCTTTAGGTGGCAATCAAAAGATTTACGACGCAGTTTTTAAAGATACTGGAATTATCTCTACTAATTCTATAACAGACTTCTTGTATTACTTAAGGACTTTGTCCTTTGCTCAAAAATATAACATATTTATGAAAGGTAATCGAATAGGAATTATTACCGATTCAGGTGGTTCAGGTTCTATGATGACGAAATCATCCGAGTTATATGGTTTAGAGGTGCCCGAATTTTCTAAACAACTAAAAGATGAGCTTTCCGAATTAATACCTTTTACTGCAAGCGCTAACAACCCTATTGATGTTACTTTCGATGTGAATTTTTTAAACATATTTTACAAATTTCCAAAGATGTTAATGAAATCGGGAGAAGTTGATTCAATAATTATTTGGGGCGTTTTTGATTTCGACGATGTGATAGAAACAATTGAAAAATCAGGGATGGTCGTTGACGAGAATGTGAGAAATATGGGCCTCATGTTAGATAGGGCTATTATAAAACCAATTAAGCGTCTAATGAAAAAATATTCCATTCCTGTTTATTTTAGTGGACCATTTCCATATAGATTTTCTTGGTTTCAAAAATTTCTGTCCTACGATATACCCATTTTTGATTTGTGGGATGCTCCACCTAAATGTTTAAAAATTCTGTATGAGTATTCAGAATATCGTAAAAAACATCAATAATTAAATTCTTCTTTAATCTTATTTTACATGTTATATCCTTGCTTATATACAAGGCTTTTAATTCCTGCATTAATAATTAATTGTGCAATGATTAAATCCATGAGGAGAACCATTATACCCCATAGAGAGAATGTGAGAATCCTTGATTAATACAACACCAACCTTTTTTTTGATGCAAGTACTTTTTTATTATAGCAACTTCTTATTTTTAATGTAAAAATGTTTTACAATCTAAGATAATAGAACGAACATTACGAATTAAACGAAAATTAAAAAATACGAAATATATTAATTTTATAACTAAAAAAAATAAGACTATTGTAAAAGCGTAAAACTATTTAAGAACCTTGTCAAATCTAAAAAAAAGAGTTTCGGAACATATTACCTTACTAGATAATTACAAATTGTTATTTGACAAAACTCCGATTTCTATAACATTATTAGATCTAAATAGCGTTATAATTGATGTTAATTCATCAACTGAAAATTTACTGGGATTTAAACGGGAGAAATTAATTGGTAATAATTTTACGGATCTTTATAAATTATCTCCTAAAGAAAAAGCTCCTATGAACAAGATTTTTGCTGAATTAGTTAAAGGGAGTACTTTTGGCCCAGAAGATATTCAAGTTTATAATAAGGATAAAAAATTTATTTGGGTTAATATATTTGCTTGCAAAATAGAAATAGGGAAAAAATTCTATATTCAAGTTTTAACACAAGATATAAGCCAACGCAAATTATTAGAACGAAGAATTGAAGAATCGGAGAGGAGATATAGGGGATTATACGAATCATCTCCAATTGCTTTGACGTTAACTGATAGCAATGGTGTTATATTAGATGTTAATTCTGCTACAGAAAAAATCTTTGGATTAAAAAAAAGTGAAGTAATAGGAAAAAAATATTTTGAATTAGGAATTTTTTCACAGGAACAAATTGAGAGATTTACAAAAGATTATGAAGAAGCTTTAAAAGGAAAAAAAATCAGCCCGAGAGAAGTTCAAATAAAAAGAAAAGACGGTACCAATGCATGGCTTAGCGTTCAAAATTCTCTAAAAAAAATTGGAAATGAAATATTAATAGAAGGTATAACCCAAGATATTACCGAAAGGAAAAAGGCAGGGCTAAAATTAATCAAATCCGAAGAAAAGTATAGAAAATTGGCGGATTCTCTGCCAGAAGTTATTTTTGAAATAGATTTAAGTTATAATATAACATATACAAATTCAATCGCAACTAAAATCTTTGGATATTCAAATGAAGAATTCAAGAAAGGAATGAAAATATTTCAATTTGTATCATTTGACGATAAAGAATCGGCTTTAAAACAAACACAGCAATTATTTAAAGGCGAATATTTAAAACCATTAGTTTTGAAGCTAAAAAGAAAAGATGGAACGTTTTTTTTTGCTAATATTTATGCAAGCCGAATTTTTAAACATAAAAAAGTTGTCGGAGTAAGATGCATAATACATGATATTACAGAGATGAAAATTACTCAAGAAAAATTAATCGAATCACAGAAAAAATATAAGGATTTAGCAAATTCTTTACCAGAAGTAATTTTTGAGATTGATTTAAAGTTTAATTTAACTTATACAAACGCGATCGCGTCGAAGATTTTTGGATATTCTCACGAAGACTTTAAAAAGGGTTTAAATATATTTAATTTCATTTCTTCTGAAGATAAAAAACGAGTTCTTAAAAATTTAAGCCGTATATTTAAAGGAGAGTTCATTGAGCCTATCATTTTACAACTAAGAAAGAAGGATAACTCCTTTTTTTACGGGACTATTAACGCAACGCCAATTTTTAAGGGATCAAAAATAGTGGGCATGAGAAGCGTAATTCATGATGTAACAGAGATGGTAAACGCCGAAGAAAAAATAAAGGAATCTGAAGCAAAATTTCGAACGATTTCCGAGCAATCATTGATGGGCATTTCTATTATCCAAGGTGATCGTGTAAAATACGTCAATAAAACACTTTCTGATATATTTGGATATTCTATTGAAGAAGTATTAAGCTGGAGTCCTGGAGAGTTCTTCAAAACTATTCATCCTAAGGATAAAAAAAGAGTTATAGAATTATCAACAAAAACTGATAATGGTATCGATAATGGTGTAAGATACTATGAAGTTCGAGGAATTCATAAAAATGGTAATATTATTTGGTTGGAAATTTATAGTAAGGTAATTACGATTCAAAAAAAACCCGCAATCTTAGTGTCATATATAGATATTAGTGAAAGGAAAAAAGCAAAAGAGGAACTAAGAGAATCTGAAGAAAAATATAGATTTTTATTTGAAAAATCGCCCACTTCAATACTTCTAATTAATTCATCTGGAATGATTGTAGATTGTAATCCCGCTTTAGAAAAATTAATTGATTACGATAGGACTGAACTTATTGGTAAGAGTTATAGCAAACTTCCATTTATGCCTTCAAAATATTTACCCGTTTTGCTTAAAAGATTTAAGCAACTTTCAGATGGAGAATCTACATCAACTATAGATCTCCAATTAATTAAAAAAGATGGGAGCCTAATATGGGTAAATTATGAGTCCTCTTTAGTGAAAATGGGAGATAAAAAGTATATTATGGTAATGGGTCGTGATATCTCTGAGAAAAAAGAAGTAGAAATAAAGTTAAAAGAATTAAATGAAATGAGAAAGGAATTCATTGACAGAGCTTCACACGAGTTAAAGACCCCTATTACTACGGTTTATGGCGCATACCAGCTATTAGATACTTTGTATAAGGATAAATTCGATCCGGAGCAATTGGAATTAATAGAAATGGCATTTAGTGGAACAAGGAGAATAAGAAAATTAGTAGATGATTTGCTTGATGTTTCTAAAATAGACTCTAATGTATTTAAATTAAACAAAAGAAAAACTAATCTTGGTAATTTGATCACAAACTGCGTTAAAGAAATGAGATATTTTATTAATAAACGCAATCATGAAATAATTATAGATCTCGAACCCGAACTTTACTTGAATATAGATGAGTCTCGAATTGAGCTTGTTTTAACGAATCTTATCTCAAATGCGATAAAATATACACCTTCGAAAGGTAAAATAAATATTAAAATAAAATCCGATGAGAAATTTGCTCAAATAACAATAAAAGATTCAGGTGTAGGTTTAACTAAAAAAGAAATAGAAGGTCTTTTCAAAAAGTTTAGCAGAGTAAAATCTCCTTTAAAGAAGGATCTCGACATGGATTTAGGAAGTACAGGGTTAGGATTATATATATCAAAAGAAATTATTAAACTTCATGAAGGAGAAATCTGGGCTGAATCTGAAGGAAAAGGAAAAGGCTCCACCTTTACAGTCAAAATTCCTGTAAATTAATAATCCTATTTGTAATTTATCTCCCTGTATCAATAAAAACTTGTTCTTTTCAATTTTTCCACTAATTTTTTAAATAAATTCTGACCTATTATATTTAGAATCTTTAAAAAAACCATATTTAATAATATTACCTCTATTATATTCTAAAGCATAAAGCAAAAAGTGGTTATTCGTTTGTCTATCGATTTTTTTAATCCGCCCTTGAAAATATTTAGCTCTTCAAGTACAAAAAAAGGTATAGAAATTGGAGGAGCTAAATCAATAATTAGCATAGATAGTTCCCATAATTTCTACAACGAGGGCAATATTTATACTGAAATGTCGTGGGCTGCGTTTTATGAAGAGGAAGGGTTAGAGGATCAAATAAATACTTTTTCTACGACTGAATATGATTCTATTCGAGAAGATCCCGAGGCTTTAGTGGATACAATTGTAAAAATTATTTATCAAATTATCAACAATCGGAAAATTTTCTATGGAATTGCGGACTTTGAGGTTGACGCGTTCTTAGATGCAAATACGACTGTAATTCCTGGCCTTAAATTGGATTACAAAATTATTAATAAATTGTTAGAAGCTCATAAAAGAATACGCGAAAAAGGATTATTTCCCAAGATTATAATAGACGACAAAGGTATCAACAAAATTAAAATTGAATTTCAAGGAACAAAGAAAAAAAATCTTCATATCCAAGGCTCAAAATTAGAGGATTTGATAAATCAATTACGGTTAGCAAAGGGATTTGCTGTAGGAATAGTTTGCACTTCAAGAAATGCTGCTAACTTATATATCATGAGTGATAACATTGTTTTTAGTAAAGATGAAATACCTGAAATCTATATCGATGATGATAACTTAAAAGTAATAGAATACGGAATTAAAAAGAAATTACTATTCCCAATATCCTGGTTTAGAATTGATATTGGTATTCGTAGTTTAGAAACCCTAGAACTGTGGGAACAAATTAAAGACAACCAAGAACTTAATAAAGCGTTTAACCATTATGAACGCTACATAAACGCGTTAGTATTTAAGAAATTCAAGGCCGTAGCGGAATCTCAAAAAATTGGTAGGAATTCGGAGGACGATTTTTACAATATGACGCCTAAGGAAAGAAAGAAAGCCTTAAAAGATATGGAAAAGGCAATTGAGATTCTCACAAGAGAATATAAGGAATAAAATACTAACCTTTTAATATTCTTGGCGCTTTAAAATGACCATCCTTAGTATGCTTAGCGTTTTTTAACGCTTCTTCGTTTGAAAGCGATTCCCATGGAACATCTTCTCTAAACACGTTTTTTAGACCCTCGATGGGGTGTGTCATCGGTTCAACATTCGAAGTATCTAAATCGTTTAACTTCTTGAAATAGTTAAGTATATCTCCTAACTGTTTAGCCAATTTCTCTTTCTCTTCCTCACTTAAATCTAATAAAGCTAATTTAGATACATGTTCCAACGTCTCTTTTGAGAAATCTTCCTTTTTTGACATATTTAACTCGATAACGAAATTAAATTCTTCAGAAATTGTATTATTTGATTGTAATTAATCTTAATCACCTTAAATAATTATTTTAAAGCTAATCGTAATAAACGAATTTCTATAAACAATAACAAAAAGAGTTAATTACCTTATACTTTTTTATTAAGTATGACCGATAAAGTCGATAAAGAAGATCTAAGATATGAAATTCCTACTCACGCTTTTATTGCCCTTGCTCGAAGGGGCATGGAAAAAATCTCTCTAGACCAATGTTTTCTAAAAAATTGCGATAATGATGTCCCTAAACTATTAGAACCATTTAAGAAAGAAGAATTTGAGGACGATCAGAAGCATGTTAAGAAAATTTACGTTAAGTGTAAGAAATGTAATGGGATTTATATTTTAAAATTGGAAACCATTAAACGCGTAGCTAAATCTACTAAAGAAGAAAACCAAGAACCCCTTTCTATGGGAATAGTATATGCGTTAGACGAAGATGGTAATAATTTAGGACATATAGGTTATTTTTAACATGAAGTATAATTACTTTTTATTTGATTTAGACAATTGTCTTCTTTATATTCCCAATTCTAAGGATTATTTTGATAATATTTTATTTGAAACTCTTAAACAAGGTTCAACTAAACACATTCCAGAGAGGAGCGAGAGAAATAAATTCTGGTTTTCTGGTAATGGTTATATTGATTACTTAAAAAAGTGGGGAACGAATAATGTTCACGATTTTTGGAAATGTTTTGATGAAATTGACTTTGAATATAGAAAAATTCTCGTTAAAAAAAATGAAATCTTACTTTTTGACGATGTTAAAAGCGTTTTAGAAGAGATTTATGATGCAAACAAAAAGTTAGCAATAATATCAAACTCAGCAGATTACATTGTTGATTTCATAGTAAAAAAATTTAATATCAACAAATATTTCAATTATTTCTTTGGTTTATCGTTTGACAAGGACCAATCGATTGCTAAACCATCACCTTTAGGTGTTTTGTCAGTTTTAGAGAAATTAAAATACGACCCAAAATCAGAGAAAGCCATAATGATTGGTGATTCGATTGTAGATGTTTATGCAGCAAAAAAAGCAAATATCTCAGCATGTTTAATAAGAAGAAATAAAAATAAGTATCCCGATGGTTATGGTGCTTGGGAATTCAACCCTGATTTTGTTATTGAGCAATTAAACGAAGTACTCAACTTCTAACTACCTTAATATTATCATTTTCTAGTGTTTGCTTGTAATTCACCTACTTTTTTAGGAGGGTCATCACGGGGGAGAGAGATGAAAAAAATATAAAAAAACATTCTTTAGAGAAGAAAATCTAAAAGATACATTGTATGATCTAATTCTTCATCACTAAAACCCTTTTAGGGAGAGGATCTCCTTTCAATACGAACAATCTTATTTTTTTAGAAAGATACACCTCGAGTGAGTATTTGAGAGAGCAAGAAAAAATTATGGAAAAAAAATAAAATTAAAATTGTTTTAAATCTAACTGACAAAATTAAATAATTAGCTTATTTATAATTCTATAGAGAATCATGACTTTGAAGACAATAAAGATTGATGAAGAATTATATAAAAAATTGTTAGAAAGAAAAAAAGAACGTGAAAGTATTTCTGATGTGATTGCACGCATGCTAAATATTCAAATAAAACCACAAAATATTACTAAATTTTTTGGATTATGGAGACGATTACCTGAAGAATATTTAAAAATCATGGAGGCAGATCGAAAAGAACTACGAGAAGATGTTAATGGGAGATTTGTGGTATCATGATTTTTTTAGATACGAGCCAGAATTAAGAGAGATTTTTTATAAAACCTATCCTATTATTTATTTAGTCAAGAAGGAGCATCTTGAAATTATATCTATTATATATGGAAGCCGAAAACTAAACCTTTAAATTCTTTTAGTCTAACCCTTTAAATTAACGGAATAATAGAATTTAAATGGTTAAAATTAAATAAATGAACTGATTTTTATTTAATATTATAAATCCTACGAGAATTCCCCAGATGTCGACAAAAATAGCAGAAGAAGAGTTATTAAGGAAGAAAGTATGGAAAATAATCAATATTACGCAAGCTAACCAATTATTTGTACATTCAAAGAATTTAGAAATAAAATACTTTAATGAAGATACTCAAAAAGTAAACACAAAATCATTACCAGAAATATTATCCATATGCGTGTTAAACGCCTTGGTTCCCAATTCAGCAATGATCCTAGTCGGTGGACACGGAGGTGGTAAAACTAGTCTCACAAAACTTTTAGGACGAATGTTTACAGGATACTCATTAAATGATATCGAATCTTCAATAATTCGAGGACATCCGCAACTTACCGAAGAAAAGTTAGTTGGAACTCTTAAACTAGGAAAATTAATACATAAAGGCGAAGAAGAAGTTGTATGGAGGCAATTTGTTACAAAGTTTTGGAAAATTATTGATGAAGTCAATCGTCTCACTCCCTACGCTCAAGATATTCTTTTATCTTTGTTAGCAGAAGGCACTATCAAATACTACGACGAAATTAAAAAGATTGATAAATTTACTTTATATGCAACAATTAATCCTCAAGATGTTGGGACATTTGAATTATCGCGCCCATTTTTAGATAGGTTTGGCATTTCAATTCCTATTTCAATGCCTTCTAGTACAGATTTAGAATTAATTTTGACTGGCAAAGATGAGAAGTACTCGGGTTATGAAGAAATAATCCAAGTTCCTAAAGTCTTGACGATTGACGAGTTAATGGAGATTTGGTACTATGTGAACAGAATCGGTTTTAACGCTGAAGTGAATAATTACATCCACGCAATAATAAGAGAATATACATTATGTGCGAGGGTAGATAAGGGAAATTCTGAAAACCTCAAACCAAGCACTGGTTTATGCTCTGGTTGTCATTTTAATGCAGGACAAAATGTATGTAATAAAATCGAATCAATATTAAGTGTAAGGGTTGCAAAGGATCTTTTGAGATATTCGAAAGCTCTAACTTGGTTGTTAGATCTTAAAAAAATTGATGTTAATATCGTCAATACTATAGCCCCTTATGTTATTTCTCATAGGGTTATTTATTCTAGAAGGGAATTAGAAAAATCGCCGTATTGGGGAAATCAATATAAATTCTCAAAAAATATTTTAAATCAAATTCAGAAGCGTTTTATAAATCGCGAAGTTTGTTATCAAATAACTAAACGATTTAGGGATGGAAATTCGGAAAAAGAAGATTTAACCACTCTTAAGAATTATCAGAAAAACGATTTAATCGTTAAATACGATTTGATTCCTTTTGTCAATTCAATTAAAGATAAAAAGTATTCTAAACTCGCCCAAAAAATAAATGTCGCCTCAAAAAGTGGAGATATTAACACGCTTGCGAATATTCGTAATAATCTAATTGAAGATATAGATTTCTCTAACAGAGCTTATTTAATCAATTTATCTAATCAAGAATTATATAAGCAAACAGTTACAGACTATATTTTTAAATATATGAATAATAAAGAAATTTGGGCAGATGTTGCGAGCGAATTTCCTAAATTGGATAAGCCATTACAAGAAGCCTTTAGTAGAAGACAAACGAAACAAATTAGAACTGAAGATTTATTAATCGAAATTAACGTCACAGGGACTAACGATGACTCCTTAGTCAATATTCAAATTTCAGGTGGTTCTGAAGCCTTAAAATTAAGGGAGATTTTAGACAAATTAGATTATATTCATAAGGAGGAATAAGATATAGAAATTTTTGAGATGTCGAAATCTAGAAAAAAGAGAATAAGAAGCGCGCCAAAAAAAGATTTGGATCAAAAAGAACAACATATCATTGAATTAGCGAAAAAAGCTTGGGCTAAAACGCAAAGTGAGCTTTTTTTTCCTCCTTTAGATACGCCTAATTTTATATTCGATTACTCAAATTTAGAAGGCTTCTACATAGATCCTCAAGACAAGTGGCAGATTACTATGAATTTAGCAAATACGCCTATTTTCATAGAAGATATAGACTATATCAATTACTTTCGTGCTATAACCCTTCATGAAGTCTCCCATTATCAAATTATTCCGTATGACGGTTTAATAAACGCTAAATTACTTAAAGCAGCTATAAAATATGTTAATGAGAATTTTGCTCCGATAGTAGTTAATGTGTTCGCGGATTTTATTATTGATGCTAAGCTTCACAATAAAAATCCCGATTTGATCTCCTGGGAGTTGAAAAAGACTTATCAGCACATTTTAGACAAAAATCAAAATAACATGAGCGACTTCTCAAAATTCCTATTTCGGTCTTATGAACTGCTCTTAAATATAAAGATTGCTGATAATGGTTCGTTCTCCAATGTGGAAAATGTAGCTAAAAGAGTAGTGAATGTCGTGAAAAAGAATTTTGAAGATGAGACATTATGGGAAGAAAAAGTAGCTAAAACCGCTTATCATTTAAGGACGTTGGTCAATAATACATTTACTATGGTTGGAACTGGTGTACGACACGGTAAAGAAAAAACAGAGAGGAAATCTCCGGGAAGAGGTGGGTCAAAAATCGAGTTTCCTGAAGACATCTTAGAAGTAATGGATAATCCTTTAGAAAATAAAAATTTAGATAAATTAAAAAAAGATAATAACGATGAATTAAGGCAAAAAGCAGAAGATTTTGCTAAAAATACTCCATATTCCGAATTTGGAGCTCCTGCCGGCCAAGCAGGGATATTAATTGACGGAAATCCTTTAGCTACTTGGTATAGAGGTTTGGCTAAAGACTTAATTGAAATTAAAATATACGAAGAAAAACCAGGAGGGCAAATACCCGTTTATCCTGAAGTTTGGCGCTTAGGAGAGCCAATAGATGAGTTAGATATTGTCCAAACGCTTCTAAATAGCCCAGTTATTATTCCAAATATTACAACACGAAAATGGGCGAAAAAAATAGGACAAGGGCATTTAATGGAAAAAGAAATTCCAGATTTACTAATTGTAATCGACTCTTCTGGATCTATGAAATGGAATTACCTAGCAAAATCTCCCAGAGGGATTTATCACACCGCTCTGTTAGCTTCTTTTGCAGCGCTTCATTTTGCTGCTAAAAAAGGTGTCAAGTTTAGTATAATTAATTTTTCTAACAGAGCAGATATATGTGATTGGACAAGCAATTACCAAAAAGCAGAAAAAGTTTTGCTTAGGTATCAAGGGGGAGGAACACAATTACCCGTTAAAGCAATAATTAAACAGAGCGAAAAATCAGAAAGAGAAACTTTAATTTTTATTATTACTGATTTTGGAATTTATAATTGGGGTAGTGCTAAAAAAACCCTTTTAGATTTATCCAATAAAGGACATAAAGTTGTAGGTTTTTTTATTGGCGCCTCAAAAATACCACAAGAACGATTTAAAGATTTACTTAGCAAGATAACATTTTATGCGATTAAAAACAGTAAAGACTTAATCAATTTGGTCATAGAAGAAGTAAAGAAGTATTATTTGTCGTGATAATTTGTCGTAAGATCTGGTTTAAAAATATTTGTTTTCAACGCTGTTTATTCATTTCCCGTAAATACTGTTTCATAAAGTACCTTTGGCTCTCACAATACATTAATCTTTGATTATCATTCAAATGGGTGCATCTTTTTAAGACTGTTTGAATCTCTTCAAGTAATTTAAAATTAGCTCTCTTGGCTCTTTCGGGTAGTTGATTTAACTTAACTACAATTTCTATTTCGCTTATCTCTTCCTGAAACAAATCTTTAAGATTGAGAACTGGTTCCGAATCACTTAACCTTGAAATTATCATAATTTTATCCCTAAGGAACTATGAATATGGTTTATTCTACTTCAACAGATATTCAGATAATAGCTGTGAAATATCCACATATATATAAAAAACAGAATTCTTCTTCTTTTGAAAGTGAGTGATATGCACGTGTTACCTTTATAAACTTAATAAGCCGACTAATTAGATCTTATCTAAATTTGAGCAAAAAAAGAGATTTTAACAATAATGTCAAACTATAATAAAGCTAAGCTTAAAAACATAAAAAACATTCCTGCTATAATTCCGAAAATGGATAGATGTTCGTTTCCAAAGATGCGAGAAGCGGGTAATAATTCATCTAACGAAATATAGACCATAAATCCACCAACAATTGCTAACATCGCTCCTAATAAAAAATCATTGATAAACGGAAAAAGAATTAAGCCAAAAACGAGAGCTCCTATTGGTTCACTTATTCCAGAAAAAAACGACCAAAAGAAAGCCTTTTTTCTACTATTCCTTGTTGTAATAATTCTACAAATGAAACAAATATCATTACTCCCGCTGAAAAACCCATAATAAGTGAAATAAATTTTGAGCTAGGTTTTTTAACTAAAATCGCAATAAAACTGCCGATCGTTGTTGAAAGTCCTGCAATTAAAGTCAATCCAAGAGCAAGCACAAAAGTTTCCATTTTTAATCAATTTTAAAAGTTCTTTTTAATCCAATCTTCAAATTTATTTTTTCTGAGTTGTTCTGCCCAGAGTACCTTGATATTGGGCTCGTCAGGAAGCAAGTTTTGATTTTTTAAAAGTTCATAAAGTTTCTCGAGTGCTTTTTCGATTAAAATGCCGTATAGATTAGTTTTTTCTTCGTAATCACTTAGTTTCTTTTTGACTTCTTCCTTGGTATCGTTAATAACTTTTACCCAACTCTCCGCAAATTTTAAAACGTATTCTTCTATATCGTTTAAGCTTTCCATGGTAAATATTGGAAAAGTTACTATATACTTGTCTTCCTGTAATTTAACTAAATTGTACCATTCTAAATTTAATAAGTGATTTTTGATTGTTTCTTTAGTCCATTGATAATTTAATTTACATTCGTACTCTTCTTTCGATATTAACAGAGGTTTAGGTGAAAAATTAAGATTTTCGTACAATTCCTCGAAAGTTTTTGGGCTTTTAGCAAGTATAATTAGAATTTCTCGTCTTACCTTATTATCCAAAACCCATGGAACTTCTGATTCGTCCCAAGGTTGCGTTGTCCCAAAATCAAACCAAGGTTTAATCTCGTCGACGTTAATTTTCCCTCTAAAACGGTAATTCTGGTACTTCGTGTTCTCTTTCATTCTTTCCTCCTTCCTTCTGACATTAATATTTATCCATCTAAAATTAAATCTTCCCTATAATACTTCAAGTATTTCTGGGAGCAAGAGCCATCCTTTTTTTTCGTGGATAACATTTCCTTGTTCGTCAATAACAAATTGTCCTGGACCTTGTTTCTCCCAACCTTCAAACTCACCGTGTTCAAGTCCTAACTTCGCTGCTTCTTTCAATTTACTTCTAACTTTTGTTACCGCTCCAGCGGTCATTAATCCTAATCCGTATTCTGCGTATAATTCGTCTTTTGTTGAAGGTATTACAGGAAAGTCAATTTTATATTTTTCAATAAACTCTTTAGCGACTTTTTCACCAGATTGAGTTACATAAAGCAATTTTGCTCCTTTACTTTTAATTTCAGCGACTTTTTCCATTAATATATTCAAATCCAATTGACAAATTGGACATCCAAAGTATCTTGAGAAAATCAAGATAATCTTTTGTTTTCCTATTAATTCTCCTAATTCAATTGTTCCAGCATTGTAGGAATCTATTTTGAACAGAGGAGCTTTATCTCCTTCCTTTATTTTGTTTTTACCCATTTTTCATTTTCACTTTTTTTTATTTTTTTTAATTTATTAGGTTAGTATTACCTTACATTTGATTTATTTATAATTTTACTTCCTCTTGAAGCATTGCTTCTATAAGAACATCTGTAGCTTCTTCCTCGGATAAACCCTTAGCCATAAGCTCATCTAACCATTTTTGTGGAAACCTTCCTAAAGAAGCTTCGTGCGAAACGCTTGAAGTTGGGTCAGTAGCTCTAATGAAAGGCCGGGCTCTACATATTGAACCATGTCCGAGAACAATCTCACTACATTCAACGTGACCGTTACAATAAGGCGCATTTCCTTCTGTAATTCCGTACATTAAAACTTCCCCTCCATCCTTTGCGGCAGCTTTCATTTTAATAACGCTTCTAGCATTTTCGCCTTCAAGAAAAACTGAATCTCGAATTCTTATAGAGTCTTTAATATTTTTTCCAAAAGCTTTAATATTTGATCTAATAACGCTATTCTTCATTGCGTAAATGTCAATTAATATTTTAACCCTACCAGGAGTTCCTTTAGTAAGGTTAAAATTATTTTCGAAGACGCTATTTTCTCCAACATATATATAGGTTACTGGAGCAACTAAAGCCCCACTCTTTTCACCATGGTAATGAGTTTCACTATATGTAAAGTTACAATTTTTACCTATGTAATAATGACCAAACATTTTATGAATTAACCCGTTTGCGTTTGGAAAACTACAGTGAGCTTGGATCTTTACATCTGTATTATCTTCGGCTATAATTCTTGGAAAAATTTCTTGAACTCCGGTCTCCTTATTTATTCCAAAACATAAGTGAATAGGTTCTTCAAGCTTCGTTCCTTCTTTTATAACTATATCAGCAACTATTCCATTTGTAATTTCGCGCCCCTTTATTATTATACCCTCAACTTGTTCGATCCCTGATATTTTGTTAAAATCTAATAAGAGTTTGGCGCCTTTGCCGTGACCAGGTAAAAAGTCTCGAATATCTATGTTATAATCTTCAAGACTTTGTAATATATCTTCAGGATAATCGCTGTTTTTCATGACAAACCCTCTTCTTTAAATATTCTATCAATATAATCGTCATCAAAGCATACTGCTCCATTTTTGAACAAAGTTCTTTTGCAAAACTCTTTAAGTCCTGCTTTAGCACAATATCTAAGCATTACCTTCGGAAACACATCAGTAATAATATGGTCGCCACGCCATAACAATGTTCCATAATCTGCTACCATTCCAATGACCTCTCTATGGGTGATTAGTAAAATTGTCATATCTAAATCTTTAATTTTATTAAAGATATTCCAGAAATCTTCTGTAATTATCACATCTAAACCAGAATCTGGCTCATCCAGAATAACTAAGCGAGGCTGCATTGCTATTGCTGTTGCTAATTCAATTCTCTTACGTTCTCCTCCACTTAAAGAATCATCAATAAAACGATCTAAGTATCTTTCTGGTTCTAAATTAACTGTTTGAAGGACTTCCTTTACTTTCTCTTTAATTTTTGACTTTTCTTTCATGCCCAATGAGATATATTTTGCGATGGATAACCCTTCGATTCGTGCTGGCTCCTGCCATGCCAATGTAATCCCCAATTTAGCACGTTCTGTAATTGTTTTGCCCGTAATATCTTGCCCGTCAAAAAGAATCTTTCCACTGGTTAGTTTATAATTCGTTAAGCCCATAATGGCATATGCTAAAGTCGATTTCCCAGAACCGTTTGGTCCTATGATAGAGTGAATAGATCCTTCCTTTACTCCAAAGGTAACGTTATTAACTATTATTCTTTTATTATCAAACGTAGGGATAGTAATATTCTTTAATTCTAGAAGCATCTTTGTGAATGTTTGAAAATTATTACATATAATAATACTATAATTATTAATAGATTTGTTATAGAAAATTGATTCACTAAGTATTATAGTTATTATCAATTTAAAAATAAAATGATAAAAAGAAGTGTAAGCATTGGCAAAAAAGGTATAGGATTGGTCGGACCAATCGTAGCCAATGCATTAATTGATCAAATATTAGACATTAAAAAGATTGCCTTTTCCTCAAAGATTAAACTTTTCACGGCATATCAGTGGAATTGTTAAGGCAGAACCATCGTTAAATTTAAAATGTTTGCCGACAGCAAATTTCTCAAGTTTTTTTTCCCATATAAAATTTTTAGCGCTCTCTGTAATTGTGATGGCTTTTGTCAGCGGATCGCTGTCTTCGCAGACAATTTTATATAAATCAACCAAGGAACCTGAATTTAAACCAACTTTATCTAACTCTGCTTCGAGATCCGAGGCGTAAGAAAGAAAATTCACCGCCAGCAAATAACCGCCTGACGTATGGAACACCCTGCCATCATCGCTTTCCACATCTTCGCTAAAAACTAAATAGTTGGTTCCGCTAACATCTCTTCCGCCCAACAAAAAGGACATCAAATCGTGATACTCGTTATTGGACTGCACGAAGTAAAGCCAATCTACCATAAATTTTATTCCTCCACTATAATAATAAAAAAATAAGTATTTAAAGTTTTAAAGCTTCAACGACTTTTTCTCTTATTTTTGATTTGTCTTTCATACCTAAGGAAACATATTTATGGACAGATAAACCGTCGATTCTCGCGGGTTCTTGCCATGCTAATGTAATTCCAAGCCTTGCTCTTTCAGTTATACTCAGATTAGTAATGTCGATCCCATCGAAAAATATTTTTCCTTTTGACGCTTTATAATCCCCCAATCCCATAATTGTATATGCTAAAGTCGATTTACCGGAACCGTTTGGTCCCATGATAGCGTGAATCGAACCTTCTTTAATTCCAAAAGAAACTTCATTTACAATGACGCACTTCTGGTCAAGAGTTGGAATTGTTACTTCCTTAAGTTCTAATAGCAATTAAAAATCCTCGAAATGTGATTATATTTATTATAATCTTATAATTCGTCAAATTTTTAATATTTTATTTAAAAAATGGGAATATCTGTTTTTTTGAAAAGTTAGCTAGTTCAAATCATTAACGATTCATAATAGGTTAATTTTAATATTGATCTGTTTATAATTATATAATGTAAGACTTCAAATTGATAATTGAAAAACCAAATTAAAAAAAAAATTAAAATAATATTATAATCAAATAGGAGATAAGTATGGTAAAAAAGGAATATATATGCGACAAGGGTAAGAGAAGCGCAATTATTATAGAAGACCTTAGAACTGAAATAAAAGAAGGGGCTACAATGATTCTGGGGTTTGCAGGGATTGGTCTCATTGGACCAATTGTATCCAACGCGTTAATTAAGCAAATCCCTGATATAGTTGAAATAGGATTTATCACAAGCGATTATCTCCCTCCTATAAGCGTTTTTTACGAAGGCGTGCTAAAACATCCATTCAGAATCTATTATTCCCCTAAACATAACTTAATTGTTGGAGTCTCAGAAGTACCGTTTCAAGTTTCAACAGCTTATAACGACTTATCTAAAACTATAAATCACTGGTTATTATCTGACGATGTAAAAGCTAAGGAAGTTGTGATTTTCCAAGGGATACCTCAGCGTGGAATTATTGATAAATATCCAATATATTATGCCGCTGAAGCAGATATGGTCGACACTTTGGAGAAATATGGAATTAAGAAAGTAGAGAAGGGCATCATCGTAGGTCCAGAAGCAACCATATTAAACGAAGCTTTATCAAATAAATTAAAAGCGTACGCCTTATTTGCTCCCGTGTTAGAAATACCAACACCAGAAGCTGGCGCAGCAATACTAGAGGTGTTAAATGAAATTTATGGTTTAAACATAGAAACATCCAAATTAATTGAGGAAGGGAAAGAGATTAAAGCAAAAATGCTCGAGCTAGCTGAAAAAGCGCAACAATACCAAAAACAACAACAATTACCGGAATACCCTAAAGAAGGATACAATCGATACTTTCAATAAAAAAAAAATGTAAATCTAATTTTGTTATTAATCAAATTTTTTCTACTATTTTTATTAGGTATCGTGTTAAAGTTAGGTAATAATAATTTATAAAAACTAATTTTATTATTCTTGGACAATTTTTCTTAGTGATTCAACAGTAACAGTAATAAGAGGTAAATTTTCATTAAGGAAAAATTCATTCCGGTTCAAATTGATCAAGAACTTTGTTTAAGGTGTGAACGGTGCCTACACGCTTGCAGAGCTAACGCTATTTATTTCGAACATGGAATACGAAAAGTTGATTATACTAAATGCAAAGGATGCTTATCATGTGTTCAAGTCTGTCCGAGAAATGCAATAGAGGTTACATCCATTACTCATCCAGACCAAATCGTTAGCATAAAAATTGACCACGAAAAGTGTACGATGTGCGAACAATGCCTTGCTGAGAACGGCAATTTCTGCCCTCAAAACTTATTTTATAAAGATATTGTAAAGAAGGTTGGCAGAGAAGAATTAGGTATTAGATTTAAGTTTACGGAAATTGCAAAATGCCAAGGTTGTTTTAAATGCGAATTGTCTTGTCCTGAAGGGGCTATCAAACCCATTAAATACGAATTCCAACAATTTGTATCGTAACCTTTTACGCTTTTTCTTTAATTTTTTGAATGATAAGAATATTAATTTCGGAAAAATCAGAAATTACTACAGTACCTTCCATGTTCTTTAATTTTTTAATGTTCTCTAGTTCAATATCTCTGATTTTCAGCACTAATGGCGTTCCATCGGGCCGAGAAGTAACAATTGGCTCAGCATCTTGATCTGAAGGAAAAATGTAAACTATTTGGCCTCCTTTAATAGCTTGAGCCACGCAGTTAGTAATTAGAGTGTCTGCTATCCCGCATGCAATTTTAGCGATAGTATTTGCAGAAACTGGAGCAACTAAAAATAAATCGTACTTGCCAAGCTGTAAGGGTCCCGCATAAAATGGGATATTTGGGGTTTTTTCTACTTTAACCTTTTCAACTGCTTTAGTTAGAGCTAACCACATTTTATACCACTTGACAACCGCCGCACCTTCCTTTGATAAAATTACAGTTATATCAATATCATGATTATTTTGCAAATCAACCATTAAATCAATTAACTCTTGAAGTATATAACCCGTGCCAGTTATACCCCATATTAACTTAAACAATTAACTTTCATCTCTTTCAAAACTAAATTTCAAATAAAAATTTGATTAATTTAAATAATTAAATACTTTTGATATTTGTTAGGTAAATTTTCAGCTCATTGAAATATATTTAGATTCTAATAAAAATTGGTCTACTCTTTTTTTAAATTGTATATAAAATTATTAAAAATATTAAAATAGATACTTAAAATAATTTTAAACGCATTAAAATAAGGGGTAATTCTATGGAATACGCAATTGAGACTTCCAATTTAAAAAAATATTTTGGCGATATCCACGCCGTTGATGGAATTGATTTAAAAATTCCAAAAGGGTACTTATATGGCGTACTTGGGCCAAATGGTGCTGGAAAGTCGACGATAATTCGAATATTATCTGCAATTCTTTACCCAACGGACGGAGAGGCTACGGTTTTAGGATTTAATCTAAGAAAAGAAGCAAGTGAGATAAAAAAAAGAATTGGTGTATGTCCGCAAGAACTAGTAATTTATCCTCGTTTAACAGCAAGAGAAAATATTCATCTTATTGCTCAAATGCATGGTATTATTAAAAAAGATTATAAAGAACGCACTGATGATTTACTTGGAAGGATGAATCTATTGGATCGAGCTGATTCTTTATCCAAGACTTATTCGGGTGGAATGAAACGAAGATTAAATGTATTAATGGCTGTAATTCACGAACCAGAGTTACTTTTTTTTGATGAACCTACAGCTGGTTTGGATCCGCAATCACGACGAGTTGTATGGGATTTCATTAAAGAGTTCCAAGAAAGAGATTGCACAATAATCTTAACAACCCATAACATGGAGGAGGCTGATGATCTCTCAGATGAACTGCTTATAATTGACTATGGAAAAATCATTGCCCAAGGCACCCCAAGTGAATTAAAAGGAAAGCTAGGGGAGGGAGATATAATAGAGTTCAAGGTTAGAGATCCAAAAAATAGAAATGAGATAATTGAACGAGCAAAATCACTAAGTTTTGTACGCTGGGGAAAAAAACTGGGTAAACATCGAATAGTTATAAACGCTCTTGATGGTTTAAGACGCATCTCTGATATTATGGACGTTGTTAAAGTTGAAATGGAGGATATATCTGTTCGTACAAATACTTTAGAAGATATTTTTATTGATTTAACAGGTAGGAGGTTGAGGGATTAATGGAAAATAAGATTAATAGAAGCCTAACCTTAAAACGTCTCTGGTATTTATCTATTAAAAATCTAAAAACTATGCTACGTGATAGAGCTCAATTGGTATGGTTAATAGGTTATCCAATACTATTTATGGTTTTATATAAAGTTGCTTTAGGTGTAGGTGTCTATGAATTCATGGCACCTGCTCTTATCATTATAGGTCCAACAGTCGTTATCTCGCAATTGGCAGCACATTTTGCTGAAGAAAAAGAATTAGGCACTCTTCAGAGATTAATTACTACGCCAGCTTCCCGAAGTATAATATTACTATCTGGATTATTCTCTCAGTTAATCGTGGCAGTAATTCAAATTATCATCTTAATCCTTGCCAGTTTATTATTAGGAGCTAAATTTGATCCAAATGTTAATATAATCCTCTTATTTTTCATCCCATTTTTATTATCTTTCACATCACTTGGCTTTGGTTTACTTCTTGCATCATTTGTAAAAACTGCTGGTTCTGCTGGAGGTTTGGCTTGGTTTATTATATTACCCCTTCAATTTCTAGGTGGAATATTCGCTCACCCTCCAATTGTAGAATTCTTACCTACTACATTAGCAGTAGAAGCTTTACGCTCTGTAATGATAATGGGAAATGCAACTTTCGATGCAATTGGATTAAATTTAATTTTTGTAGGAGTTTGGGGGGTAGTAGTTATAATTATTGGAATTTTATTATTTCAACGAAAAACTGCAATTTTGTAATTTTTTTTTAATATTCTTATCCAATTTTTAAAGAATAAACTTTTAGTTATAAAACTTAACCATAAGAATTAATAATTTAAGAATGATAATAATTAAAATAGAAGAGTCTAAAATTATTGTTCGTGATTAATTATGGATGCATCGAAGTATGTTTATCTTGATTATGCCGCGACTACGCCAATGGATCCCCGTGTGATTGAAGAAGTTAATAAACATTTCAGAGAAACGTATGGAAATTCTTCGAGTCTACATTCGATAGGTCAAAAAGCTGCTCAAACCTTAGTGAAATCTCGCCAAACTGTAGCGTCGTTAATTGACGTTCAGAGAGATGAGATATTTTTTACGTCTTCAGGGACAGAAGCGGATAATCTGGCAATATTGGGCGTTGCGTTTAAAAATAAGAGCAGAGGAAATCATATTATTACTTCTGCAATAGAGCACCATGCTGTCGAAAATGCATGTAAACAATTAGAAAAAAGAGGTTTTAAGGTAACTTTCCTACCTGTAGATAAATCTGGCTTAATTAATTTAAAAGAGTTAGAAGATACAATCACGGACAAAACAATCCTTATCAGCGTAATGTTTGCAAACAACGAGATAGGAACTATTGAACCCATTAAAGAAATTGGAAAAATTGCTAAAAATCACGATATAATTTTCCATACGGACGCTGTTCAAGCGTTTGGTAAAGTTCCAATTGATGTAGATGAGATGAATATAGATTTATTATCTGCTACTGCTCACAAGTTGTATGGGCCTAAAGGAGTTGGAATGCTATATATACGAAATAAAGGGATTAGAGATGGTTGGGGAAAGATCATTGAACCAATTATGTATGGCGGTGGTCACGAGCGAGATATGAGGCCAAGCACAGTAAATATTCCCGGGATCGCGGGTTTTGCAAAAGCTGTGGAAATAGCTAAAGAAGAAATGCCAAAAGAAATTGAAAGGGAAACTAAATTACGTGATAAGATTATACAAACTGTTCTTAATAATATTGAAGATTCGTATTTAAACGGACACAAATCTCAGCGATTACCTAATAATGTTAACCTGGGATTTAGATTTATCGAAGGAGAATCAATTGTTTTGGATTTAGATGGAGAAGGAATAGCTACATCCACGGGTTCAGCTTGTTCTTCAAAATCATTAGATCCTTCTCATGTATTAATAGCTATAGGTTTGAGACCAGAAGAAGCTCATGGTTCTTTAAGGGCTACAGTTGGGAGGTTTACTACGGAAGATGATGTAGATTACTTCTTAGAAAAATTACCTCCAATTATAGAGAGACTTAGAAAAATGTCACCTCTTAAAAAGGGTGTTGAATATATGTTTGATAAGAATAACCATCACAAATAATTGTTTATAATTTACTAGAAAGGTTAAATTTAAAAATGGATGATCAAAAAAAGCTCGCAATTGTAATTTTAATAGGCGGAAAAAATATCCGCTTTGGAAACGAATCTGCTGCTGTTTTAGATGTACTCGGAAAACCGTTAATTTTACACCAAATAGAAACGCTTTCTAAATTTGACGAAGATGTTTTTTTGGTTGCTAACTCAGAATATCAGATTAATTCCTATTATAGGGAGATTAATTTTCCAAGAGACATTAACTTCATCGTTGACGATACAGAAATTATCGGGGATTCAAATGTAAGAACTCCAATGTTAGGTATATATTCTGGTTTTAAAGAATTGAATAATTTAGGTTTTGAAAAGGGTTTTCTTTTATCAGGTGATATGCCTTTGGTCAAACCTGAAGTGATCGAATTATTGATTAAAGAAGTCGAAGGATACGATTGTTGTATTCCAAGATGGAATAATGGTTTTTTAGAGCCATTATTTGCTATATATCCTGTTGAAAAAACATATGAACTTGCGAAAAAAACAATTCAAGAAAAAAATTATGCTTTAAATAGTATAATCAATAAGACTTGGAACATAAATTACATATCAGTTGAGGAATCGATAAAGCCGTTAGATCAAAATTTAGTTGGCTTAATAAACATAAACGGACCAATCGATCTTGAGAAGGTAATCAAATTATACCAATAACTTTAATAACTAAAAATTATCATTCTCTATTTTTTTTACATCTTAATTTTTCTCAATAAACCTTTTACTCTAAAAAAAATTGTTTAACTTAATGGATAAAGAGGAATTTAAATTTTTAGATAAAACTATAGAGCTCGAAAAAAGAGAAGAATTAGATTCTTCTTACAAAATCAAATCTTATCATGATAAATTAAGATTAATGGAAAGTAAGAAAATTCCTCAGAAACCTATTGAAGACGTCTTAAATGATTTGTTATTAAAAAATAGTTACATTTCTAAAAAGACTAAAGATTCGATATCAAAAATAATATACTCTCCAAAAGATAGAATTATTGTAGTTACGACCCATTTGGGGCAGGATATCATTTGGAATAGAGGAAAACTAATTTATTCATACGGTTGGTTTTTTTTTGTTTCTAAACCTAAATCTAAGCAAAAATCCAGCAAGGCAAAAATGGGAAAGGATAAGAAAGAAGCTAAAAAAGAAGAAAAAACCATAAGTAGAGAAGACTATTCGTTTGAAGACTTAATAATTCCGCTAAAAGAAAAAGAAAACATGCGCTCGTTATATAACACCCAAGAATATTTTCAATATTTGAAACTTATCAAATCAAGTAATATCCCTCAAATGCCAATCAAAGAAGTTTTACATGATTTGTTGGTTGAAAATCAAGATATTCCCTTGAAAGAGAAGAAATCTATTGGAAAAGTTATTTATTACAAAAAGGAGAGGGTTATTGTTGTTAAATCTCTAATTGGGGATTCAATGTATGAAAATCTCAAGGGCTTAGTAAAAAAGTATGGCTGGTATTTCTATATCACTGGAGTTCCCGTAGGAGCAAGTCAAATTTCAGTAGCGATTGATAAGATCGAGAGAAAGTTTGATGCTAATTATTTTAAAAACATATCTATTTCTAGCGAAAATAAGGGCGAGAAAACTAGAGTAACCATTTATCCTATTGTACTTAAACCAAATCATAATTGTCACATCTTAGGATTAGGAAATCTCAATATATTATTAGATTGTGGTATTTCAGATTCAAAAAAAAAAGAAGTAAAAGAAGAGAAAGAAGATATAGAAGAGAAAGAAGATATAGAAGAAAAAGAAGAGAAAGAAGGGGAAGAAGAGGAAGAAGAAAAAGAAATTTATAAAAAACCTGACGATTCGATATATATCGAAGAATATTTGGCGAATTTACCTCAATTAATTTTAGAAGAAGAAAAAAGACAAATAGAAAAAGAGGATATTGAAAAGGAATTAGCTTCTGAAAATATTCAAAGGCAAACATCGGTTATACCAAAAATAGATGCGATTTTTGTCTCACATAGTCATTACGACCATATTTCGGGTCTTAAGAAGTTAATACAGCTCAACCCCGAAGTACCTGTTCTTTGCTCAAGAATTACGTTAGATTTGTTCCTCTTAAGAGATTCAAACTTCTTAAAACAAGAAAATCACGAAGAGATCGACGATGAGGAATATCGAAATATTGTTAAAAATGTTATTTATGTAGAAAATGGAGATAAAATAGAATTTAAAGATAGTGGATGTTTTTTATCGTTTTTTCATGCGGGTCATATGCCGGGAGCATTGATGGTATTAGCAAAAGTTAATGATTTTAGGTTTTTATACACTGGTGACTATACATATTATGATATAACGCCATTTGCTGGGACTAAAAGATTTTTAGAACAAATTTCGCGTCCTATAGATTATCTCTTAATTGACGGAACCAGTGCCCATGAAGAGCATGGAGAGATATCCAATCAGTTTCATAGTTTAATTCTCTTCTTAGAACAAAAAGCGGAATATGAAGATAATGTTTTAATTGGAGCAGACCCTTCAAGTTTAGCTATAAGCTTTATGCTGACGTTTTGGAGGTATTTCAGAAAGTTACAATTAAGAAAAAAAGGTTTTACAAAACGCCCAAATATTTACGTAGATATGATGGTTAGAAAAAATATTCAAGTAATTAATCATAGATACGAATATATATATGGCCCAATTTCACGATTAATAAAAAATAAAGCAAATCCTTTTAATAGCATTAAGTTTAGATGGTTTGAGCGCAACGATTTAGAGTTTTTACGGAAGAAGAATAATATAATAATTTCTCACCCCCCAGATTTATCTTACGGCTTAATTAGAAATATTATCAATGTAGTTGGCCGTAATCCTCACAATTTAGTGTTTCTTGCAGGGGCTATTCACGAACAACCAGGAATGGATTTAATATCGGGCGGTAATATAATAGAGTTTTCCGAAACATGGAAAACACCGTTTAGGGCATTTTTAATTAATACTTTTATGCCTCAACTTAAAATCAAATTACACGCAGATAAGATACAGCTTGCTGAAATGATAAAAGTTCTTGAACCAAAAGAAGTATGCTTTTTCCATCAGTCTCCAAGAAAACTTATTGAAGCAGTAGAATACGTAAAAGAGTTGGGTATAGAGAAAGTATCCTTACCTAAAAAAAGGAGATTATTGATTTTAAACTAAATTTAATAGTATTAATCTCGCAAAGTAGGATTTCTATATTTTAAAAGCAAAAATCATAAAAACTAAATTTGTCAATTTCTTTTCTAATATATTACATATCAGTAGAAATGGTGGATTGAAATTTATTCAGATAAAGTAATGGATCATTTTCGAAATCCGCGTAATATGGGCGAAATGAAAGATGCTGACGCAGTAGGAGAGGTAGGAAACCCCGTTTGTGGAGATCTCATGAATATCTATATTAAAGTAGAAGAAATGAATGGAGCAGAAATAATAAAAGATATTTCATTTCAAACATTCGGGTGTGCGGCTGCAATCGCAACTTCTTCCATGATAACGGAATTAGCCAAGGGTAAAACGCTTGATGATGCCATGAAGATATCTAGAAGCGATGTTGCTGATTCTTTAGACGGATTACCTCCAATTAAATTGCATTGTAGTAATTTAGCTGCTGATGGATTGCAAGATGCAATTAAGAAATATCGTGAAAGTAAAAAATAACAACTATTTAGTTAGATATCTATTAAATTATGGAATTAGAATTATCGTTTTAGTAGTCCCTTCACTTCTTGGATGTTATGTCGAAGAATACCTAATTTTTGAAGTATAAATTTTAATGAATTTTTAAATTATAAACCTTTTAAAAGATCTCATTAAGAGTCTCGCTTAAACATGTCATTATTATTTCAAAATATAAGCAAAATGTATAATTAACTAAGTTGATAATGAAGAATTAAGAAAGTAGTGATGTAAAATGGAAGCGAAAATAGATGAAAAAATGAAAATAAAGCTCAGCGGTATGACCTGCGCATCTTGTGCTTTAAAAATAGAAACCAAATTGAAGAATTTAGATGGAGTAAGTAGTTCAGTAGTAAATTTTGCGAGTGAAGAGGTCACCGTTGAATTCAATTCAAGCATAACTAGTTATGCTGATTTTAATAAGGCGATAGGAGACTTAGGATATAAAGCTACACTAGCTAAAATAGATTATAAAGTAATTGATTCTATTCCTGAATCAGAGTTCAATGAATTGGTTAATGCCATTGAAAACATTGAGGGAATATATGAAGTGAGAGGGAATTTTAAAGCCAATAAGTTGTTTGTTGAATATAATGAATTACAACTTGATGAAAGTAAAATTTACTCAAAAGTTAAACAATTAGGCTATAAACTTGAAAAAACAGCAGGAGCACTTGATAAAGAGATCGAAAGACATAAAAAAGAGATGAGATATCGATTAAGGATTTTAGTAATTGCATTAGCTTTTATGTTTGTTATTACTCCAATTAGTTGGTTCGTAGAGGAATCGTTCTCAAAGGATTTATTTTTGTTCATTTTAGCGATAGCTGACTTTAGTATTGCGGGATCTTTCTTTCTTATTGGTGCTTACAAATCTTTAAGAAATAAATCAACTAATATGGATGTATTGGTTGCCTTAGGAACAACAACAGCACTAGTATATTCGACATTGACAACATTTTTAATTGAGGGAAACACATTTTACGAAGCAATGAGTATGATACTTGCATTCCTTTTAATTGGCAAGTATTTTGAACTCAAAACTAAAGGACAAACTTCAGAAGCAATCAAGAAACTTATTGGATTACAACCTAAAACAGCCACTCTTTTAAAAGACGGAAAAGAGATAGAAATCCCGATTGAAGAGATAGAGGTTGGAGACATCTTGGTTGTTCGACCTGGTGAAAAAATTCCTATCGATGGAAAAGTAGTTAAAGGAAAAACAAAAGTTGACGAGTCAATGATTACCGGAGAAAGCAGGTATGTAAAGAAAAAAATTGATAGCGAAGTAATTGGTGCAACTATGAATCAAACTGGGTTAATAAATATTGTAGCCGAAAAAATAGGGAAAGATACACTCTTATTTCAAATAATTAATTTTGTAAAGGAAGCCCAGAGTAAAAAAGCGGCAAAACAACAATTAGCAGACACGGTTAGCAATTATTTTGTTCCTGCGGTTATCATTATTGCCACCGGAGCCTTCTTATTTTGGTATTTTATAGCAGGTATCGGATTGGAATTGTCTCTATTGGTTTTTACATCCGTTGTTGTGATTTCATGCCCATGTGCTCTCGGTCTAGCGATACCTACAGCAGTCATGGTTGGTACTGGTAAAGGTGCTGAAAATGGAATACTATTAAAAGGTGGTGATTCTTTAGAAGCGATTAGCAAGATTGATACAATTGTCTTTGACAAAACGGGGACTTTAACCGTAGGAAAACCTAAAGTTTCAGCAATAATTACAGAAAAAGATTTAAAAGGGCAAGGTTATGATGTAGACGAGTTATTATTTTATGCAGGAAGCGCTGAAATGGGTTCTGAACACCCTCTTGGCCATGCTATTATCGAAGAAGCAAATCAAAAAGGATTAACTCTCGAAATTCCTACTGAATTCGATGCAGTACTCGGGAAAGGTATAAAAACCAACATCAAAAACAAAAGCGTATTGATAGGAAACGAAAAGTTAATGGCAGATAATAATATTTCTATCGGATCGTATAAGGTTAAGTTCACTGAACTCCAGCAACAAGGAATAACGACTATTTTAATCAGCGTCGAAAATGAGATTAAAGGAATTATCGGAATATCTGATAAAATAAAAGATCAAGCTCCATATGCGTTGGAAAAATTGCGAAAGGAAGGCTTAGAAATTTTTATGCTAACTGGAGATAACAAGCAAACAGCCTTAAGCATAGGCAAACAGTTAAAATTCGACGAACAGCATATTTTAGCGGAGGTTTTACCAAACGAAAAAGCTGAAACCATTCAGAAATTACAAGAATCAGAAGAAAATAAAGTTGTTGGCATGGTTGGAGATGGAATAAACGATGCTCCTGCTTTAGCTCAAGCAGATGTCGGAATTGCTATAGGTTCAGGCACCGATATTGCTATGGAAACTGCAGATGTAATACTCATGAGGGGAGATCTTCGGAATGTGGTTTCTGCTATTAATCTATCTAAAAAAACTTATCGAAAAATGATAACAAACTTGTTTTGGGCTTTTATATACAATATAATTGGAATTCCTATAGCTGCAGGAGTTCTGTATTATGTATCCGAATTCTTTTTACCTCCCTATTTAGCTGCCGTTTTTATGGCATCTAGTTCTGTTTCAGTAGTTACTAATGCGCTTTTCTTGAAAAGATACGAGCCAAAAACACCGCAACAAATCGAAGAAGAAAGATTATTAATCTCCCAAGAAAAGGTTGTAGACCCAGTTTGTGGTATGGAAATTGATCCAAGACGCGCTTTAGAACATGAATATCAAGGAAAAATCTATCACTTTTGCGGTCCGAATTGTGAAGCTCACTTTAAACAAGACCCTGAAAAGTTTAAGAATTACGATAACATGAACCCAAAGTTAATGCAAATGAAAAGCAGCGAAGAAGATTTAGTAATTGATCCTGTTTGCGGAATGAAGGGAAAACCCGAGGATTGGATTGAACACGAACATGATGGAGAGAAATATTATTTTTGTAACGAATCGTGTTTAGTTGAATTCAAGAAAGACCCTCACAAATATTTAAAATCTGAAAATGAGAAGGAAATTAAAGAAATTGATATAATAAAAGAAGATAATGAGGTTGATAGAAAAATGGGAAAATTAAAATGTGCTGAATGTGGATTGGAGCAAGATTTACCTACGCATTGCGGTAAACCTATGCACAAAGAAGGCGAAGAGTTAGTTTGTTGGATGGGAGCGTCTTGTGGAGCTCAAAAAATCCCCGAACATCATGGTAAGCCGATGGAAATCATTGAATAAACCAAACCGAAAAAAGGTGAATGTATAACATGGAAAACATGGAAATATACAAATGTAGTGGATGTGGAAAAGTAATTGAAACACTTCCTCAGTGTTGTGCCCAAGATATGGTTTTTAATGAAGAAAGAAACGAATTCGAGTGTTTTATGGGCGGAGACTGTGGATATGTAAGCCTATCTGAACTAAAATGTAAAGATTGTTGTAAATAATAAAATCCTTATTAATTTTTTTTTCTATTCTATTTTTAAAAATATTCTATATTTTATTTCTTAACTATGTTGTTCTTTAATTTAAGCCATATTTCTAGTGCTAAAAATATAATTAAACCAATCCCAGTTATCAGTGCTCCTACGAGAAAAGCTGTTTGATATGCGAATACCTCACCGAATCCTTCACCGATTAAAAAATCAATTAAAGGTCCTGAGATAATCGTACAAGCTAATCCCCAAGAAAGAAAAAAGGTTGTATTATACATCCCAAACAATTTTGCTCTGATTCTTGAAGGTATTAAATCAGAAGCAATAGCATAAGACGATGCAAAAATAATTACTTCAGACATGCCTAATAAAAAATTCCCCATAAAAATAAAAGGTAAAGTTGTTGTCAGAGCAGTAATCGTCAAAGCCATAATCGCTAATATCACACCGAGTATTAGAGTACGAGAATGTCCAAATTTTCTGCTTAGAATACCTGCGATAAATCCAATCGTCAATACTGCTAACGAGCGAGCGTTAGCAATAAAACTTAGCATTAAGCTATCTACTCCAAACCCGCTTTCTAAAATTAGATACTGACTATAGATGGTTGCAATGGAATTGCGTCCGAAATTTATGAATATCAACGAAATTAGAAAGATTATAAAGATTACTTTGAAATTATCGTTTTTAGTTGGTTTATTATTAGTTTCTTCCTCTAATTTTTGCTCAAAATGTGTTCCTCCTTCTGGTGCAAATAACATTGGAATGGTAGACGCAAACATAACAAGTGAAGCTACAAAAAACAAAGGTCCATCTCGAAATCCAAAACCACCCATATAGAGTATTCCTCCTATAGAAATTCCAATTATGCGACCGAATCCCCCAACACTAGTCAATTGACCCATGACCTTGCTTCTTTCTATAGAAGGATAAATGTCACTAATGAGAGCGCTCCAACTAATATTTGACATCGACCAAAACGCTTCGATACACATTAAGCCAAAAATAATAACATATCCTGCAATAATTAAATTTGAAAATATTGAGTGTATAAACCATACCAATGTAGTACCTACTCCTGCTAGAACCTCACCTAAAATGATGAATGTTCTTCGCTTTTGAAATTTATCGCTTAAAGGCCCCCAAACAAAATTCTGAAAAATCACGCTCATTAGCATTGGAAGTGTAGCGTATAAAGTTGTTTCAGTTACTGATAAATGTAAAAAATCTCTTAAATAAATTGATAAGTAAGTATAAAACAACCCTCTTCTAAACATTGCGAGTAACTGAAAAGAAGATAAACCGATGAATGTTTTTCTCAGATATTTTTTGTTTTTGATCGTCATTTTAACTCAAATTAGTAAATATTTAGATTGCCAAAATTAAAAACAAAAAGTACAACATCTATTTAGCTTTAGATTCAATACCAAATACTTTAATGTCCTTTTTAGGAAAAACTTTGATAACTTTTGGCAAACCTTCTCCTAACCTTACTCTTTCTAATACTGCTACGTATAAAGGGTAATAATTAATCAGAATTTTATATAGCGTGTTCCAAACTTGTTGCTCTTCCGTTTTATTACCAATTTCTTTCCTAAGCTTAGAAAAAATAGCTCTTGCTTTCTTTCTTTTTAGAAATTTCATGTAATTCTTTATTACTTTAATTCTAACTTTTTTGTATTCCTCAGGTCTGAAATGTGCAAGTGAATAACTTAAATCGTCGTCTGCGACCGGGAAAAAGCTAACTTTTTTATCTTCTGGTTCTTCCGGATTATCAAACAATTCAAGCTCAATATCTGATTCATTGATAGTTTCAAGTATTGGATATAATTCACCAATCGTAATCCTTGTTTCTGATTGTATTTCAGAAGCTATTTCTGATATGCTAAAATGGAAATCTGGATACTTCTCTTCGTTTTCAATTCGGTATGTATATTCTTTTTTTAAAATATCAATAATTAAATTTTTTAAAGAAGTAGGGATTTCTTTTTTAGTGAAAGAAATCATGGTTTCTTTTTGTTTTTGCCCAAAAAGCATCTCATCTTTATGCTTCTTGTTATAATCTGTGGAAAGAGAAGTTAGAAATTGGTCCGAAGCTTTATCATTATTGTTAATAGTGCCTAAATTAAGATGGCTGCCTTTCTTCTTGGTCATAGTGGTATAGAGTCTTTCTGACAGATACTTTTTTGCTTTTTTTTGAGCGATTCCTTTTTTGTCGTAACTTTCTATAACGGAGGTAAAATCTATCATCTTTACCATAGTCCCATAATCATCTTTCTTTTCAGTTAAAGTAATGTCTATGTCAATTTTTGCCAAATTCTCAACTAATGAGTAAATTTTATTTTTTGGAAGTTTTGTTGCTCTTATTAACTCCCGATCTAAAATTTCAAGAGGATAAGCTTTAGCTCTTCTTATGTATTCGCTTCTTATCAATTGATAAATGATGTCCATGCTTTTTGCTTCTTGATTAACGGTTTCCTTCTGTAATCGCATAAACATTGATGTTTCGTGTGGTTTTAAATAGTAAAATAACAATGTACTTCCAAGGAAAATTATCATTATTAAAGAAACAATATATTTATCAGCCATAAAGAACTGGCCAAGAAGTGTAATTTCTTGATTTGGAATTTGAGTTTGTAGAGCAAAACGCGTTAAAGTTTGAGCAAAAACACAGCCTAAAATTAATAAAATTAGCCCGTCTTTTTTAAATATAAGCAAACTCCATTCTAAAGAACGCCCCAATTTTTTTATAATTCTATATAAGAAGTACATTGAGAAGGTAAATTCAATAATAAGAATAAACCAAATTGTCGAGCTTGTGTCCCCAACTGTAGCCTTTAGTGCGGTAATAGTGGCTGGGTTTAACACAAGAAACATTGTTAATTGAAATACTTGAAAGAAAAAAATGAATAAAACAATTAAAGAAAAAGTATAGTTGTCAAATAAACCGGCTCTTCTCGTTTCAGCTCGTCGTCTTGTAAAAACATACTCAAAAATGATAAACAATAGCGTTAATATTAAACTGAAATAAATTAAAGGCATGATTAATCGCATTTCTAATACATAAACACCTACTGCTTCAGCAGGAGCATTAGGTCCAAGAAAGTCTAATGATATGAAAACTAATAATCCTCGATAAAACAATGATATTACAACAAGCACTCCTAATATTAAATATGGGGCGACAAAAGCCAAAAAACCCCGAAATGCTGAATACTTTGTTATTAGTCTGGCTTCTATTTTTGTAGCAAACTTTCTTGAATACATAAAAAACCTAATACTTAATAAAACAAGCCACACTGTTGATAATCCTAATAAATAGCTTATAATGTTAAGATTTATTGAATATATAAATAACGAAATCAAATAGAAACAAGTTATCATTCCGATATATAAAACAATCTGTTTAATCGCTGTATACTCCTCAAAAATGAAAACTCTAATTTTATCGACACTGTATAATAAAGACAATGCAAGGAAAAAAAATACCAATGCATTACAAAAAACAAACGGGTTTCCAAAAGTAAGGATGTTTAGATAAGACCCCGGAAAATTTATCCCAAATAAAATTAATAACGAATATAAAATAAATATCGCATATAATCCAAAGAATTTTCTATCAAAACAGTACGATTTTTGAGGTTCCTTTCCCTCAACGTATAATTCGTGAATAAATATTTTTCGAATAATTTCTATAGGTTTCATTTTCAGACTATAGGTCAGTTTATTGTAGAGGATAAAAAAAAAACGATTATTTTTTTAAATGAATTAATATAAATAAAACAAACCAAATTGCATATCACATGTTAATTTATTGCTGAAAATTTTAAATAGGTTCAAAAATATATTATAATGTATATGGAAAATCAACATCAACCAGACAAAGAAGCTTTAATAAAGCTTGTTAAACAAGCTATTGAAATGCTATGCGAAAAAAACATTTCCAGTGTAGTTATTCTATCTTCTTATAAATTAAATTCCATTTTAAAAGATAACTTTGCCATAGATATTAAAGTGGATCGAATAGGACGAGTGCTAAGCTCTGTAGCGAAAAGAAATCAATTAAAGCGATTAAATACGAATATACCAAAATATACATTGCAAATATCGAAAGTTTCCAGCCTTAAGTATTTTTAGTAGCCTATTTTAAATTACGAAAATCAGGAATTATCTTCTGTAATCTCTCAATAAATGTTTCAAATTCGTCAAAATTGTCTTTGAATGGTTCGAGTTCCGAGATTAATTTATCGTAGTTAGTAGATAGATTTGTTTCGAAAGGGTGGTTTATCGCACTTATCCCTTTCAACATATTAATTGAGAGATTTTGGATTTGTTCCGTTAAACTTGATATTTCTTTAGTTGAATTTTCAATTCTTTCTTTTATCTTCACGTCTATCATCGAAATCTCGTATAATTTATTAATAATCTCATTGAGATCTTTTTTAATCGATTTAGTGATATAATCGATACTCTGCTCTAAGTGTTTGTTTATTTCGTTCGTTAAGATTTCTTTAATTTCGTTTGTATTAGCTTTCAAATCTTCTTGTCCTGAAAGGCGCTTATTTATGTATTTTTTTACTTTTTCTTTATATTCGTTAATCCTTTCTTTAAATTTCTTTTCTATCCATTTTTCTACTCTTTCAAAGCCATTATCTATTGTTAAATTCATATATGCTAGCGAATCACTAATTTTATTTAGACCTTTTAACGCACCATCGTTAAATTCAGACGACCAAGTTTCTAACTCAGATTTGTAATCATTTAAAACTAAGTTCGAAAAATTTTGTAATCCTTTTTTAAAACCATCTACAACGGGATTAATATCTTGGTATTCTAAATCGATTTCCATTTCCAATTGTTCCGCGGACATTGGAATTTCTTGAAGGTCGCGCGGAATTTCTTTTCTTAATTCTAATCTTTCCTCAATTATTATAGGGTTTTTTGTTTGTCCATATTCAACGAATTTTTGAACCCATTTGTAAAAATCTAAAGAGTTTGGTTTCTCTATTTCGTATTTAACCTTTATATAATCGCTCTTTTCTCCTTTTGAGAGATCTCTTAATCGAAATATTTCTAAGCCAAAATTATCTGATTTTTTCATTTTGGAATGATCGAAAACAATTCCAAATCCATATTGGAATTTTTCGTTCTGAAAATAAAGGTGATTTTTTTTATCAACATCAGAAAAGAAAAGCTTTTCAGCATCAGGATGGGAGTGATACCATCCTACTATTGAAAGATTCTCGTTTGAAGCTTCTTCTTGAATTTGAATAAGTGAATTGTGAATTTTTTCCGAAAAACCTAATTCTACTTCATCTCCATGCGTGATTGGAATAATCTTTGTTATGGTAATGTCATCACTATCAAGGTTCTTTTTTCCAATGCAAAATCCAAGAACCTGTTCGTTATAATCTAGTACGACATTAGCAAACCTTAATACATGGGTAAACATGTCCTTAAACGGGGCCATTTTAATGAAAACTTTACCTTTCTCGCTAATTTCTCGATTATTATCTGTCATCTTTATTTGTTACCTCCTTGTTCTAGCTTCTTAATTTTTAATAATAGTTGTTTTTTTTCAGATTCTAATTTATCAATTTTCTCTAAAATAGGAGCTTTTGTGCCCTCCAAAATTAAAACAGCGGCTTTTAAATTCGTTAAGAATTTTTGCGACTTTATATTAAGGTTGTTAAGGTTATTTAACATTATAGTGTGTTTCTTTGAGGTTATATCGGAAGTTTCTTTTTGCATTGCTTTTATCTTATCAAGAGTAGCGTTTTTTATTGATTTTATTTGTTCAGATAAGGAATTTAATGAATTTTCTAATTTTTCTAAATTATCAAGATTAACAGACACATTACCATTATAATCTATCAATTTTTTCTGGCAGTCATCAAAATCTCTCGAGAAATCATTTATTAATCCTTCGAACTTTTCTTTAAATAACTTATTAACTTTTTCTTTAACGATAACATTTATCTCTTTTAGTAACTCGGCAATTTCTTCTTGATATCCGTCAATTTGGTCAAGAAAATCGTCAACATACCCTTCTGCTTTGAATAACTCAGAATTTAAATCGTCTTTGTATTTCCTTTGTATTTTATCAATTCCCGCGTTTATCACATCTTTTAAAAGAGTTAAATCTTTCCTAATTTTTATATTATTATCTTCTATATTCGCTGAAATATTTGCGCTAAGAGAATTAAGGAAATTAATTAAAGGAGTTAACGATAAATCCAAAAAATTAGCGAGCCCTACTTGGAAAGAATCAATTATTTTACGCTGATTTATCTCTGGCTGTTTAAACTGTAATTGGCTAAGCTCAGGAACTTTTATATCTCCAAATATATCCACCGTTTCATTTTCTTCAGTTATGGGATGTTCTCTCGAGTGTACATTATTAATTAATTCTATAATTTTAATGTAATATTCAAAATTATCTGGTGCCTCAACTATTGTCTTAACTTGGTGAACTTTTGAATCATGAATGTTTGATGGATTAGTCAATCGAATTGCTCTAAATCCTGGGTCGTCGGGTCTATCTAAATAAGCATGATCAAAAACTAACGCGATTCCACTAGGGTTCAATTCGTTTTGCCAACCAAACTGGTTTTTAACGTCTGTAGGTGAAAAGAAAATCTGGTGCTGGAACAAATTTGGATGACTATGATACCACCCAACCATGAACCAGTTCTTTTCCAAGTACAAGGAATTTGCTTTTTCGAAAAATATATAATCGTTAATCGAGAATTCTACTTCTACGCTGCTCCCGTGAGAAATTGGTATGGCATCCTCAATAATGACATTCTTAAATTTTTTATCTTCGCCATCTTCGAGGCGTCCAATAAGCACTCCCATTACTTCGATACATTGAGAATTATTTCTAGCCTTATTTCCAAAACGTAAGACATGTAATATCATCTTATAATACGCGAGAGATTTGATCTTTACTACGCTGTTGTCTACATCTTTCCCCATTTTCAATCACTTTAATTTTTAAATATAGATATACAAAATATTTTTGTTATATTTATACTTTAAACCATTCTAATTTAAAACACTTAATATAAAATATAATTTTATATCTTTTTTATTGATATTTGAAAATTTAAAAAATTAAGTACAGATATTTCAAAAAAGTAGTAGTAAAATGTAAGTCAAGAAGGAGTTAAAATAAGGAAATATAAAATAAGATCAAATTTTCTAATGCGGTAAAGGTTTTCCGCAGTAGGGACAGAATTTCCAATCCAAATCTTTTCCACAATGAGGGCAAAACGTAGAAACTGAGCCTCCTTCTCCTTTTGGAATCGTAGGCAAATCTCTTGTAGTTCTCAACATAGATGGAGCAGTACCACCCGCTTGCGCCCTTTTTTCTTCCTTTATTATCTTCATTCTTTCTTGGAAAGCTTGGCGTTTTTCTTCTTCTAGTTCTTGAGCCGACTTCATACCCTCCTCTTTAACCCACCCTGTTACTTTAGGTCTTTTTAATTCGCTTTCAGGAACTTTTTCTAACTCTACTTTTTTAGTTTCCGAAATTGAGGCAACCATTTTTCTTTTTTCTTTTTTCTCAAGAGATTGCTTTACCAAAGCTTGGGTGGTTTTCATGACTTGATGAGGATTTATATTTGGGATTGCTACCGTTCGCAACACCCAGCCAACTATAAGATTTTGGTTAGGAATACCCGATTTAGTTATATCTTCATCCCTAAAAACATATGAGTCAATAACAGATTTACCTTTTAGCAAACGAGTTGCAAACTTGCCGTTTATAAGCCCTAATTGAATCCTATACGACGTTCCCGCGATTCCCAGCTGACTCGACAACGGTTCAAATCCTTTCTCTGCCATTTTAATCAACTATCCTTTACTATACGATTTTAATTAGTTGGAATTACAGTTAATTTAATTAAAAGTAATAATATAATCATTAATTTTGAATTTAAATAATTTTATATTCATCTCAAAAATAATTAGTATTTGTGGGGGTTTGATTTTTTTATTATAAAAAAATTTCTTCAAAAAAAAACACATAAATACATGTAATAGTATAAAGTTATCAAAAATAATATGTTTATAATTAAAATATGACAATTTTTATCCCTAAAGATGTTTATTTAACTATAGTGGCTGCTTGTGTGAGACAGGCTAATAGACGCATTAATAAAGACGATTGGCTTGAAGTTTCAGGTATTTTTATAGGAAAAAACGAAGGAAATGATGTCATTATTACAAAAGCTTATCCTATAATGCATCAAGTGTTAGATAAAGACGCTGTTATCGATCAATATAAATGGAGCGACGAAGATTATGAAGCACTATATATTATAGACGACGAAGCGTTTTCGAGGAACGAATTCACAGTAGGATGGTGGCATTCTCATCCCGGATTCAAAATCATGATGAGCCACATAGATATCAAAACGACATTGAGCTATCAAACTAATAATCCGCTCGCGATATCGCTCGTGTTTAATCCAGATAGGTTAGTAAAGCAGATAGAGCTTCCTAATAAAAAAGGGGATCCGGTGAAACAGCTGAAGAACGATCCCGGTTTTAAGATATTTAGTTTAGATGATGTTACCAAAGGAATAGCAGCATCGTATCATACTTTAGATTATAAAATTGCGGGATATGAAAGCATGGAACAATTAGTCGTATTAACACAGAAATTCGTAATCGACATTACTAATATGTTCCCTAAAGACAACATATTTGAAACTTACGATAAGTTCGTAACCGATAGGATTAACGAACTGAATTCCTTATTGCAAGGAACGGAAGAGTATTTAACTACATTAATTAGAAAGGGGGAATCGAGTAGAGTACAAGAAGTTTTAAACGTTCAAACTCGCGATATTCGCAAATTTGTAGCTGAAACTTTTATAAAAATAGAAAATATCAAGGAATTTACGAATTATTTGGAGTATAAAGAAAGAGAAAGTGTAATTCCGAAAATACAAGAGATATTATCTAAATGGGATGAAAGTAATGAAAAATTAGGCGTAAAATTGGCAGAAATTGCTAAAAAATTTTAAGATTCTTAAAATCGAATAATTACTTTTTCATATTTGAAAAAACTAACCATATTTTTCTTTTAAATAAATTAATAACTATAATAATTTGTGTTAAAGGAAAATCTTTATCTTACTTCATATTTAAAAGACTGTTTGTCTAAATAGTTAATATTTTTGAAAGAAAATTTTGGAGATTAAATTTGAAGAAAATTAACTTTCTCTTCACATCAATATTAGGCCAGATAAGATGAAATTGGGCTTAATTTTAAACATTATTAACCCTCAGATTGGAGGGGTACTCCTTACTGGACATCAAGGAACCGGCAAATCAATAGCAGTAAGATCTCCCGTTGAATTAATGCCCCAAATCGAAGTTATTACTGGGTGTGAATATTAATGTGATTCATATTCTGATATTGATGATTTATGTGAAGATTGTAGGATAAAAAAAGAAACTGGACAAATAAGTGATAGAGGTTTTATCTTAGTTATTATGATTTTATAACTTCGATTTTTTGTATAATTTCTTCTAATTCTGATATATTTTCATCGAAGGTTACCGTCATTAGTCTCATTTTTAAATTTTTAATATCTTCTAAGATTGAGTAAAACTCTTCCTCAACGTTTTCTGATAATTCGTCTAGCAGATTATAAGCTTTTTTAGAGCGCTTTAAATCAAAAATTTCATGAGTTACCAACATTTGTAGATAAGTCTTATTAATCATTTCTAGCCATTTTTGTGCTTCAACATTTAGATCAATAAGAACATTCATATATCCAGTTTTTATTGCTTCTTCCAATTTTTCTCTATGATTATTTATGATTGATTCAATATATTCGAATATCTTCTTTTTAATTAATTTGATATTTATTTTTGGATTCACAAAGAAAATAGCAGTAACAGATTCAAACCCGAAAATAACCATGTTTATATTACGTCCTTTTAATTCAAAATCTGATAGATCTGAGAGATTCATTTCTTGTGAAAAACTTCGTAAAGCACTGATAAAACTCGGAATGAGTTCAATATCTAATAATTTTCCATCCGGAGTTTTTAATTCCAAAAATATATTAAAAGCACCATTAAACAACTCTACATTCAATAAAACTAAACCTGTTTTATTTACTAGAAAAAATCCTATAAACGATGGAACCTCTATTTTTTTTTGACCTTCATCAGTTTTTAAATAATTTTTATCAAACTTAATAAGATTCTCTAAAGGAAAATAGTTCACTAAGTTATCATAATTTTTTTTCCCTTCATGGGTTATCATTAGTAATTTCTCTCCAACCACTTCGAAAATTTCTATATGCTTTTTTTTTTGGAGAATATCAATAATATCATTTAATTGTTGATTCACTAAATTAGATTTTTCTTGTAGACTGTTATAAGAAAGGATATTTTTATCTTTAAAATACGATAAGACTTTTATAATTGTTCTTAATAAACTTGAATCAAATTTTTTTAAGGTTGTTAATTCTGAAAGAGCAGCACTTATTATGTTAATAAATACAGAATAAGTATGTAGAAAATAATCTCTTGTAATACTTGTGAATTCAACACTGAAATTTAATTTGTTTTTGAATAATTCATTTATTTTTTTTCTTTTTATAACTAATTCTCCTTTATCTAATAAATCAATTTTATGTACTAATAAAGTAATATAAGTAAATCCATAAGATTCTTCTCTAATCTTAATGATTTTCCTTGTAAAATTGTAGATATCTTCAAATGATGCTTTAGCCTCCACCACAATTATTATATTTTCCGCATCGTAAAAGACCTTCTTTCCTTTCCCCTCTAACCATTTTTCATTTTCTTGTCCTGCTAAGTCAAAAATTCCAATATCTTCATTTAAATTTAGAATGATTGATTCTAGTCCATGTGTTGGTTTTAACGAGTATTTTAATAGATGTGATGAATGTTCTCCTTCAAAGAAGATTTTTCGAAGCGTTGTTTTACCTACTCCAGGAGGTCCAACAAAAACTAACTTTCTACTCATTTGAGTTCCACATTAGTATTTCCTATTGAATATTTATGTTTATAATTATTAAAATATTTATGAAAAATAGAACAGCTAAATATATAAATCTTTAACCTTTCAAAAATTTTCAATTATCAAAACTATTTTTGTCAAGTAAAATACCTTATATTTATCTCACTAAATAATTCTGTTTCTATCCTAATTAGAATTCATGTAAAACACATAAATTTAAATATCTTTTAAAAGAATTATAAAATGAGGATCATAGTAACATAAAAATTCATGAATTTTTAGTTTCAATGTCAAAACAGATTTATGTAGTTGAAGATAATAGAAAAAATATGGAATTGTTCATAGCTGTCTTAGAAACACTTCCAGATTTAAAACTTTTTACAGCTACTAAAGGGAAAGAGGGACTTGAGTTAATAAAATCTGGCAACCCTGATATTATAATTCTAGATATACAACTACCAGATATTAATGGAACTGAGATTTGTAAAGAACTCCGTGAGATTGAAAGATTTAGGACAACTCCAATTATTGCAGTATCTTCATTAGCAATGAAGGGTGATAAAGAAATGATAATGGAGGCAGGATTCGATCATTATATATCAAAACCAATAATGATTAAAGATTTTAGAGAGTTTATTCAAAATTTATTGAAATGATTTTTTAAACGGAATTAATTTATCAAAAAAAGTTAATTTAATTCGTAAAAATGCTCAATAAAATATCAGATATGTATAACTATTTTAAAGAATGGTTAGAGAAATATCAATTTGTACTAATTGTTGGAAAATATGATCATCATTTAGGTCCAAGAGCTTTATATTCTTCTGTTCCACTGAAAGATGAGGTGTTTGTCAGAGACCTTTTGGAAGACGCATTAAATACAAATAATAAATATGTTAATTTAGATTTTGACCAATTTTATTCTCAAGTGTGTAAAATTGAAGTGGAGGATCTACATGCTCGAGGAGGAAATCAATTATATGCTTTAATATTTTTAAGAGATATCCTATATCCTCTGATTCCAATTATTCATTTTCAACGAATCGAAATGATGTTTCGAACATTAGGAGAGGAAACTATTTTATCTGACAATCGAGAAGCTTTTAAAAAGCTTTATAATCAAATTTATGAAGTTTATTTGAAAAAAGATCTTTTAGCACCCTTAGAAGATTTTAGTATAAAAATTCGCAGTGGTCTTAATACTATAATAGGTTTTGCTGATTTAATTTTAGAAAGGACAAAACAAGGAAATCTCTCTGATCATTCACTTATAACATATACGGAAATGGTGCGAGATTCTGGTAAAGAAATACAGAAAGCTATTGAATCTATGTTTTTAGATTTAAAAGAAAAAAAATGACAGTATCTTTGTCGATTTTTAAATTTTATATAAAATTAAGAAAAAAAATTCATGGATAATAAGAAGTAATTTTTATAGAACCCCCTACTACTGGAAAGAAAACTATTAAGAAAGTGCTTTTCGAAATGGTTAATCTGCTTAGGCTTCTAGCTTTTTTTAATTTAACCAAAAAAGGACATAAAAGAGAAACTACGATAATGAAATAAGGGTGTAAAAAAATTGGAGAGAAAAAAAAAAATGAAACAAATTATTATTTTTGGGGTTTTAGTCCTATTTCTTGAATTAACAATTTTTATTATGCCTGGTTATCTCTTATTAGTTCCAAGTATTGCAGATACAGAATCAAAATCTATAATTTTAGATAACGAACCAAAATCTTCACAAATCAATCTAAAAATAATTGTATCTGATCAACAAGCTCCTACTATTATAGGCGTAATTGACGATTTCTTGGCAGATTCATTAGGATCTGGTGTTAATGATGTAGAAGTAGTGGCTTCTGGAACCATAGTAGATGATCAACACACCTTTTTAGTAGAGCAAATGATACTTGGATCTACTGAATTTGATGTCATTGGGCTAGATACTATTTGGCTTGCTCAATTTGCAGAAAATGATTGGATTATTGAACTTGATTCACGCTTAAATTTAGGAGAATTAGATGATTATGTAGATAGTTTGGTAGATTCTTGTAAATATAAAGAAATAACCTATGCATATCCTTATTTTATGAATTTAGGCATTTTATTTTATAGAAAGGATCTTATCGAAGATCATGGATTTAGTGAAACCGATTTTGATACTTGGTTAGAATTGAATGCAACAGCAAATTTTATCTTAAATAATGTAAGCGGTCAATTAAAAGATCCCAACTTAGTTGGATATGTTGGTCAATTTGATACATATGAAGGTGGGGTAGTAAATTTTTTTGAATGGGCTAGTAGTTATGGAGCCACAAATCTAATTACTAGCGAAGGAGATGTTAATATTAACAACCCCAATGTTGAAGATGCTATGACATTTCTACAAGCATTATTCCCTCCTCAATTTACTGGAGTTCAAGGAACGCCTTATATAATCCCACGTGTAGGGCTTGTCATGGATGAGGCCTCATCTGTAAGTAAATGGCTTGCTAATGAGTCAATATTCATGAGACAATGGACATTTGCTTACATGAATTCTGTTAATAATAATTTATCATTTGGAGTTGTTCCTCTCCCTACTGCTTCTGGTGCAACAGGTGAAAAATCATCATGTGTTGGTGGTGCAGTTTTAGCAATTCCAAACTATAGTCAAAATCAGGAAGCAGCTTGGAACCTAACAAGATACCTTGGTGATCAATTAGCTCAGGAATTTGAACTTACAAACGCATCAAATTTCCCAGCTTTAAAAAGCGTATATAATTTTCCACCACCAGGATTTAATTGGATAAAGAATTGGACGAGCCAATTTCAGAAAACATTGGCAAGACCGGTTCATCCAAAATATCCATTAATTTCTTCGGTAATCGCTGATTCGTTTAGCGATATATTAAAAAAAATAAAAGCTATTAATGTTACTTTAGCAGAAATGGAAGCAGCAATATTAAAAATTATTTCTGATGAAGATGAGGTGCCCCCATCTGAACCATCTGGTATAATTGCGGGATATAACATTATACTTCTATTACTTTTAAGTGTATTAATTATTTCATTAATTGCAGTAATCTATAAAAAAAATCGTGATATTAATTGATGTTAACAAAAAAATTCAAAATTTTTATTATTTCAGTTATATCTTTTATTAGTCTCATCGCTTTAATTATCAGTTTATTTTTCTTGTTTAATCCAATTGTAATTGATTCACAATTAACTTTACGTGTAGGAGCATATGAGAATGAGCCAAAAATATACACCAATAATGATGGTAATGTTGTTGGGTTTTTTCCTGAACTTTTAGAACATATTGCATTAAAAGAAAGATGGGAAATAGAATATATTCATGGTACATGGGTTCAATGTTTGGAAAGATTGGAGAATAATGAAATAGATATTATGGTTGATGTTGCATATACAGAAGCTAGATCTGAAAAATATGATTTCACTAATATTGATGTATTAACAAATTGGGGAATTGTGTATAAAAAAGTTGGGTCTAGAATTGAAACATTATCTGACTTAGAAGGCAAGAAAGTAGCGGTAATGGCAGGAAGTGTCCATACTGATGGAGAAAAGGGCATAAAAAACATCACTAAAAAAATGGACATTAATTGTACTTTTATTGAACTTGACGATTATTACCAAGTTTTTGAGATGTTAGGCGGTGGAGGGGCTGATGTTGGTATTGTTAATAGGTTATTCGGAATATTTACCGAAGGACAATACGATGTTGAAGTAACCTCAATAATTTTTAATCCTATGGGACTACGGTTTGCTTTTCCAAAAAATGCTAGTATGAATCAATATTTAATTACAAGTATAGATAAACATCTACTTGATTTGATTGAAGATTCAAACTCAATATATTACGAACTACTTGAATCATATATTTATAGGTTTAACGAATTTAGGATTCCCGAATGGGTAATAATAACAGTTGTTATCTCAATTGGATTAGTTGCCCTATTGTTTTCCATGAGTGCTATTTTGGAACGAAAAGTAAGGTCAAGAACCACCGAATTGCAAAAAGCTCACAATGAATTGGAAGAAAGAGTTATTAAGCGAACAAAAGAATTACAGCAAGCAAATGTCAAATTGAAAGAACTTGACCGCTTAAAGAGTATGTTCTTAGCCAGTATGAGCCACGAGTTACGCACACCTTTAAATTCTATCATTGGATTTACAGGTTGGCTCTTAATGGGTATGGTAGGTGATTTAAACGAAGAACAAAGAAAACAACTCACTATGGTAAAATTTAGTGCAAATCACCTCTTGGATTTGATTAATGATATTCTGGACGTTTCGAAGATAGAAGCTGGTAAAACTGATTTGGCTATTACAAAGTTTGAAATTGATGAGGCTGTAAATGATGTTGTAAGCAGTGTTCTACCATTAGCAAAGGATAAAGGGTTAAAACTAATATATAATATTCCAAAAGGGATAATCTTAAACAGTGATAAACGTCGTATAAAACAGGTCTTAATGAACCTTGTTAGTAACGCTATAAAAT
>JAHLWS010000035.1 GCA_019057795.1 Promethearchaeota archaeon
ATCTACAAGGTCTTTAGCAATAGGTTTTCTAACTGTAGACCTTTTGACTTTAGGCTTTTTAGGTGGAGCTTTTTTGGAAACAGGCTTCTTAATAAGATTATTTAAGTATAAAACATAATTCTGAGTAATTTTTCCCTTATAATATGGAAAACCACCTGTCTTCTCCCGAAATTCTTTATTTATTTTTAATTTCCATTTTTGAAATGTTTTCGTTTCACTCCCACTCCAAATGGCATTTTTCTTAGTTATTCTCTCATAAGTTTCAACTTCTGATTTGAATGTATTTAGTTTTTTAGGGGGTTCTGGTTTTCTTACTTTTTTGGGTGCTTTTGGTTTGAATCTACGCATAATTTCCATTATTTCGTGACATTCAAAGACATTTCCTTTATTATCACTAAAATATGGAAGATCAAAACTATCTAAATAAATGGCAAAATCGAAGTAATTAGTATGATCAATCTCAGGACCCATATATTGAGCAATAAAGACGATTACATTCTTATATTTAGAGATATTGATAATATTTCTTTTATATTCAGAGTATTGATAAAGAGAGATTTTTTCAAAATCAGTGATGGAAGATAATAATTTAATTTGAGCTTTAGATTTAATTTGAACATCATATTCTTCATACTTTTTATTATTAATAATAGCATTGAGAGCAATTAAGGAATATTTTTCTTCTGAATCAAGGGTCATATTTAATAGAGCTTTTGTAAATTGTTTTATGTGATCCCATTCTGATGCATAAGCAATTCCAATGATTTCTTTGGGTATACTTTCATACATGGTCTAATTACCTAAAAAAAAGAAATATTCTAAAATGTTATCAATTATAAGCTTTTCCTATACTTATAACAAATAAAACTATTGTTTATTATATATTTAGATAATTCGGTAAATTTTGTGAATGAATGATAAATTAAAAATTAATTGTTTCTATTCCAGGATTTAACTTTACTACCGTGTATTTCTTACTTTTTGTAATTTCATTACACATAGTGTGTTAAAAATTCTTTATAAAATCAAAAAAATAAGTTTTTTTCCGCAAACAGTTTGAATAGAGGATAATCTCCGGAAATATCTTGACCTTTCTCTTTAATATACGGATAAAGATTTTCTATTAAAAATTCAATCAATTTATCAGCTACAACCTCACAAATAATAGTACAACCTAGAAAATTATCCACGAGATGCTTGCGGTTCTCATTATAGAGAAAACAAAATTTTTTCATTTGTAGAGATATACCCTCAGCGGATAAGACGCTAATATGGTCCCATAAATCTTTAAAGCCACCTAAATGACTTGGAGCAATACTCATAAGCTCTTCTTTTAAAAGTTTAAACTTCAATTTTGAATTTCTACTATCTTTATAACCTAATCTCTCTCTAATTAATCTTAATTCCTTTTTAGCTTCAATATGACATAGAAAAATATATTTTTGCAAAAGCTTTTCGGCTTCTTTTGCCTTTGCAATATTAATTATTTTCCATCCAGAGCTTTTCTTACAACTAATTTCATTATTATTTTGATTTGAGAATCCTGTAGGATAAATCCAACATTGGGGAGGTTTAATACCAGATTTATGAATCAAACATCCATTTATTTCTTTATCAAAAAAAAAACATTTTCCCGTTTTTTCATTAAACCTTAATTGAAAAGTAAATATGTTGCTTCTAATGAAATCTCTTCTATTGGAATATCCTCTTTTAATATATTCTTCGGCTAGAATTTTTGGAACATCAATTTTGATAGAACAACAATTACCCCTACAGATATGAGGATCTATACAATTAGGTCCTTCAATAGCAGATTTCATTAAAATGTTAAATTGCGCGATAATTTGCCAAAAGTAAAAATTATTTTGATCTTTCAAGTTAATTAAATAATCTTAATTTGATTTAATTAAATTTATATTTTTGAACTTTATTTTTTTATTGTTAAAAATTTGTCAATAAAACAATAAAAGATAAGGTAACAGAGAAAATGTCAGATTTAATAATCGTTGATATTAACGAGAAAGAAATAACTCTTTTAGATGGTCAATTAAACCAAAAAGAAATTAAAGGAAACGGAACAATTTTAATAAAGAACCCTACCCAGAAAAGTCGGCTATGGAATTTAGGATGCGATTTAAAAGAAATTGTTAACACCACAATTAGTTCGAGAGAGTTGAATGTGGGTATTTTAAACCCTACTCAAGAATATACAAGCGAATACGAAGTTCAAAATTTAAAAGAACCTTCACTTAAAGTCGTCGATATTTTTGATACTACTGTGTCAATTTCAGATAAAGTAAATAACGCATTTCTGTTTGAAACTGAAAATAAATGTAAATTGCAGTTAGTAATAACGAATCCCTTAGATATACCGATATCAAACATTAAAGTGAACAGAGAATTACCCTCTTTCTTCCAAGGGATTGAAATTCTTAATCCTAATACCGGTGTTGCTAGTATAATTGAAGAGTCAGAATTAAGATTTTTGAATTGGGATATTGTTTCGTTAGATGGACAACAAAGAGCTGAGTTAGAATTAACTTGTATGGTAAATTTAAAAGATAGCGATGTAAAAGCATTAGGAACTTTAGATGTTACTTACTTAATCAATAATTATAAACTAACAATGATTAATCCAGAAGTTCGAGGGCTCACTGATTCGATGTCTGGGATTGAGAGAGATGAGGGTTCTCAACCTGGAATGTGGGATTGTAGTGTTGAATTTATTAACGAGTCAGAGTTTCAAGTAAGAGTAGAAAATGTTAAGGTGTCACAAAAAATTACTACGGGAACCGAAAATGTCGTATCTCAAGCCCCTAATCGATTACTTAATCCTGAACAATCGTGGGATTTTGATTTTCAAGTTGAATCTAAGGATGTTCCTGAATTAAGTTCCTCGATCGAATTTACACCGTTATTTGTGGTGCTTACTAGAGTTGTTGGTGAAATTAATAAGGAGTCCACCGTTTACCCCGTTTTAAGAGCTAGTATAGATAAAGCTATTAATCCTCCCGAAGTTGACGCCTACGCGAATACAGACATGGTAATAGAAAATTCCATTGTTAATAATGGGACTTCAATTATAGAAGCAATTAACATTCTTGATGAAATTCCTCAAGATTTTGTACCGCCATTAGTAAATCAAGTAAAAGTTACGCTAGGAAATATAGATATTAGCTCTCGAACTGATTTTACTAAAAAAATTGAGCTTGCACCGAGTGACCAAAGTCCAGACTCAAAACACCAAATTATTATTAAACTTTTCAATCTATCTAAGGAATTTATCCAAGACGCTAAATTAATTGTCTCATACCCAATTAAAGCCAAGAATCCAAGACCACCTACAGAGATGCTTTATAAAACTCCTGTGAAAATAGAAATAAATAGCCCCGTTGAAGGAAATTTATTTACTAAATCTCCAGATATAGAACCAGAGATCAAAGTGAAATATGTTAAGCGTAAACTGAAAACGCTTAAAAGCATAAAACCCGGAATGTCTGAAGGAGAATTCTCCATTACCGTTAGAATCCAAAATAAAGGAAATGTAGAATTAGAAAATATTATTGTCAAGGATAAAATCCCTAAAGGTTTTGATTTAACTAATATTAACATAGATGACTATAATGTAGTGAAAATCGGGGAAGAATCTGAATTACAAGTCAAGATTGCTGAATTGAAGGGAAATGAATCTTTAAGTCTTAATTACAGTTGTTCTGGACAGGGAGAATATCCAAGATATGAGCCTGAGATCAATGTTCAAGGCCGTGAAGGTTCTGAACTAACTCAATCCTCTGACGATCAAGTGGGGGCTCCCGCTCAAACTGTTAAGGGTTCTATTACTTCAATAAGTACAGAGAAAAGTGCTCTTATTAACGATCTTTTTTCAAATGTTTTTAAGAAAATCGATCAAACCATAACTGGAAACGTCTTAAGCGCTTTTATAGAAGATTTGAGGGACAAATTTCCCCCAGGACCTGTTTTACATCAATTTATGCAGTTTGCTAAAGATATCAAAACAGATAAATTAGTTATTGGTTCTTTAAGAGACGAAGTATTAGCAAAGTTAAAGGAGTTTAAGGAAAAATATACTTAAAAAATCTTTTTTATTAACCTATTTTTTTATTCTTTATTTAATTTAAAATCATCATTAAATAACAATTTATAGTAAAATTTCATTATTATAAGGTATATGAATTCGTGTGAGCGTTATTTAGCAGTTTACGACGATAATGAGCGGAAAAAGTTAGATAGAGTTCCTACGCATGTTCAATATATCATGGAAGAATTTATCATCCAAAATAAAGAGAATATATTAAGTCGATATAGTGGAAAATTATTCAATAATCTTTATTTCGATATTCCTTTAATTTTAGGTTTTGATTCTATTTTTGCACCCTTTCCCTTAAGCTTTAAAGTTAAAAGCATTAAGGTTGATGATGGAGCGGGAAAAAAAGTAAGAATTAGGGAAGATGGGCAATCAATCAAACGGAATACCTCCTACTACGAGGGTGGATATATTAAAAATCTTGAAGTTTTAAATGAACTTATTGCTAATTTAAAGGAAGTAGACAAAAGTGAAATAATTAAAAAGACTATAAATTTTTATGAAAAAATCTCGCCTTATATTTTTCCTATTTTAATTGTTGATGGCATTTTTGATAAAGTTTGGAAAAGCATGGGAATCGTTGCCTTTAGTCGAAATTTTAAAAAAAATACCAAATTATATCGAGATTTAATTAAGTTTTATGCTAATTTAGCTCAAATTAATATTGAAGGATTGATAAACGCAGCAGGAGGAAGAGGAAAAATTTTGACTCTCTTGGACGATGTAGCTTATAAAGGGCACCCGATGATCTCGCCTGAACGGTGGGAAAAAGATTTTTTACCCTTTTATAAAGAAATTACTTCAATAATTTCTGATGCCAGTATGATTTCTCAAATTCATACTGATGGAGATGTCACAGAATTAATTTCATCTTTTAAGAAAGCTGGATTCCAAGGATTACAAGGGTTTGAAGGAGGATGTGACCCTTATTATGTAAATGAACACCATCCAGACTTTATAATAGTAGGCTTTGGGGACGTATCCTATACGCTTCCATATGGAACTCAAGATCAAATTGAATCTCATGTAAAAGAATTAATGACTGCTTTGAAAGAAAATAGACGTTTTGTCATAGGTCCTAGTACGGTTATATTTAAAGAAATTCCCTTAGAAAATGTGAGAACATTCGTTAATGCGGCAATAAAATATGGTAAATATAATTTCTAAAAGAGAGCAGTTTTATGTGTAATCTTATTGTTATTGGAATTTATTCATCTCTTTCTTTATTCTTGTTTGTACGCTATTGACTTCAAGTTGATATTTTTCAATTATTTTAATTTTTTTATCTAATATTGGAGAATCAGTTTTCCTTTTTTCAATTTCTTTTCTAATAAAGTTATTATATGTTTTTATTTGTTCTAAAGAATTAATTATATTTTCTAAATATTCTAGGTTTTCCTTATTATTAGCCGAATTGATTGTTTGGTCCTTATGTTGTAGAAAAGCATCAAAGATATTCTCAGGTTTTATCTCGTAAGATTGACTTTTTGAATAAGGTTCTAGCCTTACTTCATCCAATATATTAGATTCATAATTAACTGATATATTTTTCATATAAGAAATGTCAATAAATTTATCTGCTCTTGATTGGTTGATTGTTACATCCAATTCTTCAGAACCAATATCCAATTTTAATTTGTCTAATTCAACTTGAGTCATCAGTGGTGTAAACCTTACTTGTAAATGCTTCTTTCCATAAAAATCTTCCTCATAACGAATTATTTGGGTGTATGTTTGAATCAAATCTTCGCCAATTGGAGCGAACAAAACGCCTTCGTTCGGATCGAGTTGTTGTAATAATGTAGATATTCGATCTTCTTTTATAGCACCAGTTACGAGGATTTTTTGCCAAGGATATCGTTCACTAAATCCTAATAAAGGATTTCTTACGATAACTTCAACTTTCTCAAGAAGATTGGCTTTTCTTAAATTTTCCAAAGTAACATTTGCTATCTTTGGATTTGCTTCTATTATTACAATTCTACCATTTGGAGCTAATTTATGAGCTAACGCGGCGATATATCCGCTCTTTGCCCCTAAAATAAGTAAATCGTCATTATCATTCAAGATTAATTCTTGTAACATGATCGAAATCATATGGGGGGCAGAGATCGTTCTAAGTGTTTCTGGTCGCTCTTTATTGAAGTAAAATAGAACTGGGGCATCGTTGTAAATTCTAACTTGAGCCTGTATTTCTTTTGGTATAAATTCTTTTAGAGGAACATCTAAAAATGCCTTAAATAACCTTATATCTCTCAAATAGCCATTAAAATATAGCGTAAATAACAACTGTATCTTTGAACGAAATAATTTACGATTTTCCATTTTGCCTATAAAATATTGATAAATATTATAGTTATTATATCTATTTATATTAAAAGATTATAAAATACTAATTGTGTCAAATCTGTTGGGATATTTAAGTTATGTTTGTTTTAGACGCATCAAATTTTAAGGAAGCTAGGATAACTATATTTTTGATTTCTATAAATGTACTTTTGTACTTTTTTTTCTCTTTAGCTTTCGAGGATTTATTTTATCAATTGGTTCAAATTAATAGCAAAATTTTTGTCGAACTTGAAATTTGGCGCCTTTTTACTTCCATGTTTTTACACGGTGACTTAATGCACCTTTTCTCTAATATGATTGCACTCTTGCTTTTTGGAACTTATGTCGAGCTCAATTTTTCTAAATTCGAATTCTTATTGATATACTTCATTTCAGGATTAATTGGAAATATGTTTTCATTATTTTTGTTACCTTTTAATATAATAAGCCTAGGCGCATCTGGTGCAATTTTCGGATTGATTGGAGCTACTTTATCGTTTTTAATCGTGGAAAGGGACACTCCCCTCATAATTTTAGGCTTATTTTACGTGTTTTATTTCGTATTTTCTTCGTTTTCGCCTGGAATCAACTATTTTGCTCATATTTTTGGCTTATTAGGAGGATTTTTAACGGGTTATGCTCTTAAAAGGAAGAAAAGATCCTTTGAAACTTACTAAAATCGTTTTTAAGTTCTAATGTCCAATTTATTAAAAATAAATATAGTTATTAGAAACATAATTACTGGAGCAGAAATTAATCCAATTAAGTAACTTACTTCTTCTATTCCTAAAATAATCGCACCAGTAAGGAGATAATTGGAGATTACCTCGTTCATCATATTTACAAAATAGTAATATGTAATATTATCTAAATCGAAAATTACAAAGAATTGTTCTACAAAGAAAAAATATAGAATGGGGATGAGTATTGAAACGATTACGTTACGCGTTAACGCTGATAGCATAAACGATATCGAGAAACTAAAGAGAAAAGTCAAAAATACCATGAGGAATCCTACAAGTAAAACTTCTGAAGAAACAATTAAACCCGTGCTTATTAATATAACTACCCCCACTATAACGAAAGACAAGAGTTCTAACGCGGTAGAATATAGAATTATCGCTATAACTTTTGATAATAAAATCCTTTTACGCGAGGGTGGCGTAGAATACAGCATCATAGCAAATTTATTTGAAAATTCCCCTGATACGATATCACTAAATATTATTATGTACATCAACCGAAAAAGTAAAATAGAAAAACCAACAAAACCATTGAAAAACAAATAATCGATATCATATTGAGTGATTGTTGGGTATCTACTTGGATTGCCTAACATAAAACTTATCTTATGATAGGCAGTAAAAACGGGAAAGATTATCATTATTACGCAAAAAATAGTTTTCCAACTTTTCAATATTTTTTTAAAAAAGAATTTAGTTAAAATAATTTGGTACTTGATGAACTCATTTTGCGTAACATTCTTTAACACAATTTAACCCTCCATAGTAAATTTATATATCTTTTGTAACACTCCCGTTAGTGGTCTCATTTCAATGTTGTTAAAGTTTTCCAAGTAGTTTTTTAATTCGTTTGGAAATTTGGTTTTGACAATTAAACTATCTCTTAAAACTGTTGGTCGTTCGAGGAACCACTCTTTTTTATCGGAATAAATTTCATTAATTTTTGTAATTACATCGTTTGCTTGAAATTTGTCAGAAAAGATTTCGTATTCGTCGTACTCTAAGTTTTTCATGAGCGAGAAAATCGAATCAGAAATTTTTACTACGCCGTTATCTATGATCGTTACTGTATCTGCTAATTTTTCTATATCTGAGGTAATATGGCTTGATATAAGTATGGTAAGACCTTGTTTTTGTTTTACCTTAATTTTGTTAATAAAATCCTCTCTTCCAAGCGGATCGATATTAGAGAAAGGTTCGTCTAAAACAACAACTTCAGGATTTCCTGCAAATGCTAGTGCGATACCCAATCGCTGACGCATACCTTGCGAATAAGATTTTGTTTTTTTATCCCAATATTCTTCTTTTAATCCGCACCATTTTAAATTAGAATCGATTTGTTCGGTCGTTTGTTTTTGTTTAGTTCTTAGTTCTAAAATTAACGCTACTAATTCTCTTCCAGTCTTACTAGGATAAAATCCTACGTTTTCTGGTAAAAACCCTACTTTTTGACGTACTTGTTTCGATAGATTTTTAATGTTTTTCCCTAGAATCGTTATTTCTCCTTTTGAAGGTTTTATAAGTCCTAAGATCATTAAAAGCGTGGTCGTTTTTCAAGCACCGTTTGGACCTAAAAAGGCGAAACAGGATTTTTTGATCTCAAGTGAGAGATTGTTTACAACGGTTTTCTTCCCGTATTTTTTCGATAATCCTTTAAGAGTAATAATTGACATTAAAAGAGAAGAACTTGATTCTCATTAATATTAGTAATATGATGTTATAAACAAGATTATTATTAAATGTATTTAAATTTCAGTCGCGTAAATCTGGATTTGTTTGATAGATAAACAATATATTTCAGAACATATAGATTATAATAATAGAATAAAGCTATACATTTCTATAAAGACAATATATTGAGAAATCATTAATTGAAATAATCCCCCTATATTTCAGTACTCGTTATTTATTTGATTGAGTTTTCTTTTTTTTGTTTCTCATAGCAATTTCCATCGAAAAATCCCTAGGACAAATGTCGTTTAAAGGGCAAATATCGCATTTGGGACGAATTGGCATGCAAATTTCTTGTCCAAACCTCACAAATAATCGATTCACTCTAATCCATTGATCTCGATGAATAATTCTCTTCAATTCTTCTTCGGTTTGCCCTGGTTTAGTTGTTTTTATCCAACCTAATCTATTAGGGATTCTATGAACATGAACATCCACTGGTATTGCTGGAATTTTAAAAGCGTATACTAATACGCAATTAGCTGTTTTAGCGCCCACCCCAGGTAGAGAAACCAATTCTTCAAAATCTTTTGGAACAATTCCTTGATAATCTTCTGTTATTATTCGAGAAACTTCTTTAATGCGAGCCGCTTTAACCTTATAAAAGCCTGATTTATAAACTAACATCTCTAAATCTTCTACACTCGCTTCTGCGATTTCTTTTGGAGTTTTAAATTTTGTAAATAAACTATTTGTAGCTTCTCTAGTATTTGAATCTCTAGATCTTGCAGATAATATTGTAGATATTAAGATTTTAAATGGATCTTGTTTTTTTCTAGCTAACCCGTCAAGGTGAGCTTCTCCTTCTAAGGCTTGTTCTATTTGGTCTAAAATTTTGATGTAATTCATATTTTAGCCTGATCAGCTCATCTTTTCGAAAACATAGATTTTTCTTTTTATTATTTGATTCTTTTTGGCATCAATTATAGCTCTAACTTGTCCTTTCTTAAATTGAAGCTTTCGATTCGATTTATTTACTATTCTGTTTAGATCTAACATCGGTACTAGTTTAAAGTTGTGCTTCCTAGCTATTTCTTCAATCTTTAATTGAACTTCGCCTCCATCAATTGTATTGAAGATCGGTAATACGATACATATTCTGCGCTTAGGTTTTAAAACTTTATAACCTTCTCTAAAAGTAGCTTCGTAAATCGAGTTTAGTTTTGAATCAATAAGCTCTTTGGCTTCTGTGTAGTAGGGTTTTTGTTTGTAAAAAGGTCCCAATTCCGGTTCTGTGCATATCCCATCAAAATATTCCTTGTTAAAAGAAGATGATAATTTCTTAATGTCTACTTTTTTAACCCTTTCATTTAACAAAAGTGGAATTGGTTCCTCAAGCTCTTTTAAAAGCCAATTTAAATTACGCAATGTATTCTTAACTTTGGTTTTATCAATGTCAGAACCATAAATTTGAAAATCCTCTATTAATGCAAATAAAAGAACAGTACCATTTCCCACAAATGGATCAAGAATTACATTATTTTCTCTTTCTTCAAATAAATTTAAAAAATTTAACATTATAATAGCCAATTTTGGCGAAATACTGCTTTTAAACTCCTTAAATGGCCTTTCTTCGTCAATCTTTTTTTTAAAATTCGGATCGTCAGCCGTAAAAGTACGCGCGATATATACTCCTTCTTCTGTAAAACCAAATATAATTTCTGCACGATCTTTATTGAATAAGCCATATTTTATCAAGTGATGGGGGAAAATTGGATTTAAATTACCCGCTTTAATATTTTCTTCGGGGTACTTATAATATAACGATTTTTCAGCACCGTTCTCTTTTAACAAACTCATAATGGATTTATTCAAAAAAGGTAGAAAATGTTTTACTAACACGTCAGAATAATAATCATCATCAAATAGGTTTGGATAGATGGATACTGCGTAAAATAGACTTTCATTTTGTATTCTTGGGAATATCTTATTAAGCGTGGAGTTTATAACTTTTAAAATTCCCTTTCTAGTAAAGTCAATCTTTTTGAATTTCTCAACTATTTTCGGAAAGGCGTCGTAGATAGTTTGTATATCGATAAAATCATATATCTCGGCGATTTTCTGGCAACCTCCTAAAATATATTGAATTTTCATCAAATCATTTACGTAATACCTGCTCTTTTGCAGCGATTCAAACTCAACTATCGCGATGTTTGCCGAATAATCCGTTATTCTTCCTTTGAATTCTGAGTTCTTTAAAAGGTTGTCCAGCTCTGCCAAAGACAGTTGCCAGTTCGAACCTAACACAAAAAGAAACCTATTCAAAAAAAAAACCTATTTATTAAATAAAAATGGTTTACTGTGATTTTTAAAAAGAAGCATGTTATTTTTATTTTTAGGTTAAGTTAAGATTAATCTTCGTCTAAAACATAATTAATAATTTTAATAATATCTGCTTTTCGAGCTTTAGCTGGGAGGTTAATCTCATTCTTTTTACAATAACTTTTCAATTCTTTCACGGTTAAACTATTCAGGTCGTCTGGTAATTCTTCAGAGGATACTTCTGGTGCGTTTTTCTTAGTTTCTTCTGTAAATTCTTCATCATCTGGTGTAAATGAGCGTTCAAATCTTTCTCCTGTAATGTTTTCAATTGAACTTATAATATCTTCTAAATCTTCTTTCTTCCTTTTCGGTATCAAATCTATAACTTTTTCCTCTTCTTTTTCTTCTTTTGCAGCTTCCTTAAACTCAAGTTTTCTCTGATATCTTTCTTTTTGAATTTCTTTTAATTCCTTCATTATTGATTTATAATTATCTTTAAAATGTTTTAGACTAACATTAACTAAATCAGAAAAACTTTCCCACCTTTTTTCTTTAACAATAGAATTTGCCCAATAAAACAAATCTTTTTGTAAATCGATAGTAATTACTTGTCCTACGGAGTTAACATCTAAAGTGAGCCATCTTAATATATTTGTAATTAATATATCATTATCAAAAGCAGAAAACCCGTATTCTCTTCCAAGAGACGAAAATATAGATAATGTCCCAAAAGCGACGACTTTACCTTTGTAGTATTTAACGGAAACAAGCAAGGGGATCTTAGGACTATCTTCTTCAATTGATTTCTGTTTTTTGAATCTATTCCTCCAGCAGTTTAAACCGCCTCTTACTAATACCTCAACCTGTATATTTTTTTCGTCTTCTACAAAGCCTAAGGTTGCTAACGAACAGGCGCTTGATAAAACTATCTTTTTTATGTTTTCGGTGATATAATGTGGTTTAAATTTTGTTAATAACGGTCTTTTTTGCAAATTAACGTAATTCACCGAGTCATATACTTCATCTGGAACGAATTCAAATCCAAATTTCCTCACTAATTCATTTATGTTGGTTCTATTTAAATATTCTCCACCTCGGGAGCCAATAATAAGTAAACTTCCACCAGTTCTTACGTATTCCTCTAAAACTTCTATTTCTTCCGGTTTTAAGTTAATGTTCTTAGGTATAGAAATAATAACTGCATCGTAAATTCGTGCTTTCTCTAACGCGTAAAAACCAGCCTCAATCTTTCCTAATTTATAAGCAGATGCAAATAAGAACTGAGTGAAATCCGAATAGCTAGAAGCTTCTAAAGTTAACATATTATTGTGACTATAGTCTAATCCAATTTTAATAATTTTCAAAAATACCCACCAAAATCATTTTAATAATTTTATTCTAAAATATAATAATTTCTACTTTTATATATTTTACAGTATAATTCTTACTTTTTTACTCGCTTAAAGAGAATAATAAAACCAAGTAATATTTCCATTTTATAAAATTGTAAAATGTTGATTTAGTTTAAAAAATAAAAGAAAAAAAAGTTAAATAAGGATTAGATTTTGACAACAATATTTTTTCTTGCTAGCAATAGCGCTATTCCTGCTTCTATAACTATTGGTAAAACGCCAACCAGAATCATTGTGAGTATAGGGTTTGCTATAAGAAAATCTCTATAACCATCTGCTAAAAACCCAACGTATTGATCGAATATAAATGCTATAATGAACAAAAGTAGCATATTTTTTCCCATTTCGGAAAGCACTGGGACTTTAAAATTCATTTTCTCAAACCCATAAAAGACTGCGATCAAGAATCCAGATGCAGCTATTGCTAGCAAAGCAAGAGAGGTTGTGGCGTCGTGATGCTCTGCTGATTGAATCCAGTCAAAACAATAAAATGCTATAATCGCAATTGTAGATACTGGAAGAATTCTTTTCTTAAATCCAACATTAGGGTCGCTAGGATCAAGTTTATACCATTGAGAAAAGCAAGTACCTGCAATCGCAATGGCGGCGTGATTAAGAGCGTTCCACGGAAATATTAGAGGTCCATCGACTGGTCCATAATGGTCAAAAAACGGGAGAAAATATAATGTAGCGTGTAAAATTAGTATGCCCATACATAAATAGATTCTATAATCCGCTTTTTTTGGAATAAGGAATACGCTTAAATACGCTGCGAACGAGCCAATTGCCAGATTTGCGAGCGTTCCTTTGTATAGAACCTCATCCCAAGGAATAGAACCTTCAAGAAGCAAACCTCCAATTAAACCATCAGCCAATAAGGCTAAGCCATATAGAACAGCAACCCTTATAATACCGTGTTTCCACGCCGCACCAATACCTTTCTTATCTCTTCTACTAGTAAATGCGATAAAACCAACATACCCTAATATAAACATGAATATTTGTTGGCCGATGTCTATAATAGTGATTATCGCCGGATATCCTTTATAATATTGAAAGCCATGGTTTAAAAGAGGGGGTCCTATTGGAGTAACACCACCTAAAAAATCACCCGATAACGGCCATGTTATTACAGAGACGATCAATAGAATAATAATTAAGCCTCGGAATTGATCTAACCATTCGTATCGCTTATGTAATTGTTCCGTTTTTTCTGATTCAGCTTCAATTTTTTCTTCAGACATTTTCAATCATTTTTTTCGATTTATATTATAAAATTTTTTAAAAAAATACTGTAATTATTAGTTTTGATCAATGCGAATTTAAAAATATCGCTTTAAAAAAACTTAACTTATTATAAGATTACGACGAATTAAAATTAATTTTATAAATTTTATACATGTGAGCTAAATATGAAGAAACGGGAGCTTATTTCGTTATTTTTCTTTTTATCTTTAATCTTAATCATTTTAATGGATAGTGCTTTATTCCTTCCTAATGAAGTTTTAATTGCTGCAGATTTAGGTATATATTTTGATAGTATAGGGATCATCATTAGCGTCTATACCATCGTTAATGGAGTTTCGATACTAATGTTTGGTTATTTAACCGATTTGATAAAAAGAAAAAAGATTTTAATTTTTGCGGGGTGTTTATGGTCAATGACGGCTATATTACACATATTTATAGAAGAATTTTGGCAATTAATCCTTGCTAGAATTGTTGCTGCGATTGCTGTAAGCGTAACAACTCCACTTGTAATTTCTTATTTAGCTGATATAATTTCATCGGATTCTCGTTCAAAATCTTTCGCCTTCTGGGGTTTAATATCATCTATTGGAAGTCTCGTTGCTGGAGCAATTGCTTTAGCGTTTAACGCTATTGACTATGGAGCGATTGAATCGTTAAGCATTCCTGAAAAAATTGACTTTATTGCCATTACTTATCCCGATTTTTTATATACATGGCGGTTACCGTACTTTTTCCTGGGAATTATTGCGCTTATCTTTACTATACTGAATTTTTTTATTACCGTAGAACCTAAAAGAGCGGCAAAAGAGAAATATTTAGAAAATGTTTTAATAGACGAAGACATGCGCTATTCATATAAAATTAAATTTTCAGATTTGAAGTTTATTTTTAAAAGAAAGTCAAACTTCTTTTTAATGTTTAACTTTTTCGATGTTATTGCTTCCGGACTATTAGTAGCTTATATATTTCCTTATATTCAACTTGAAATTGGTGTTAATGTCGTTGATCTCAAGGTTATTATTTTATTATTGTTTGCGGTGGTGTTAGGATTAATCATTGGTCAGTTTGGGCTTGCACATTGGGGAGATAAAAAAGTTCAAAATGGAGATCTCTCTGGTAGGGTGAAGGTAGCGGTAATTTGTTCAATTTTAAATCTACCCTTTCTCTTATTTGCATTTGCGATGTCACCTAATGTAACGAGCTCAACTTTCTTTTTTGGTGCTTTATTAGTCAACGATGTTGTATTTTGGGTTTTATGGTTAATTTATTGCATGTTTATAGGTCTTGGGCTTGCTTTTACAATGGGTATTGGTCCTAACTGGTATAGTTCTCTTATTGATGTAAATTTTCCCGAAAATCGAGGTACCATGATTGCGGTGGGCTCCTTTATTGACACTATAGGGCGCGCATCAGGCGCCATTATTGGTGGCTTCGTGGTTACTATGACAGGTAGTTTTTCTGCTACAATTTTTTGGTCCACGCTAATTTTTGGACTAATTTCTATTTGCTTTTGGGTTCCACTTTTCTTTACTGCTGAAAAAGATTATTTAGAAATAAACGAGGAAATGAAAATTAGAGCTTCTTCGTTAAGCAAAATGAAAGTAGAGGAATCTAGGCAATAATTTTAATGAGTAAGTGTTGTTTCTTCTTTAATTGATAGGACTTTTTTAATCCAACCAGGAAGGATAAATCCAAGGTAAAAGAAAAAAGTCGCTAACGCTAAGATAATTCTCATCAATACTAATAAAAGGGGACTCATCTCAATTATGGCATCAAATATTGCAGAGATTCCAAATAATAAAAAACCTATCAATAAAAACCTTCCTTTCCAGCGAATCTCAGGAGGTTCTTCTTTTTTCATGGATTTTGCAGCAAAATGAAACCCTGTTATGCAAGCCGTCAATATACTCAAACCTAAAAATATCAATACAAAACCCTTATAATCAATGTCCATAGGATTAGTTGGATCATGTATAATTCCTAGTAATGAATCAACAGGTGCTCCTGGAGCTAATAGAAGGAAGTATAATAAATACAATTCAAAAAAAATCGATATTATTCCATATAGGATAAGTACTGGCTTCTTTATTTTTGGTTTTATAGTAGACAAATAAACGTTTAGCCAGGCTAGTATGGCAATAGGCACGCCTACAGTACCAATAAGAACATATATTTGGTAATTTAGAAACTCTCCAGTAATAATCCAATACAAATATCCCAATCCACTTGGATACCAAGGAGATAATGTAAAAATAATACATAAAAAGAAGTTAAAGATTAAAAACTGCTTTGTTTTAAAAAATTTAATCAAAACAATAAAACCTAAAAGAAAACTTAATAATACGGCAATTAAGGCAGTTAAGCCTGAAATTTTTGCTAAATCACTTAGAACTTGAAATATCATTTTCTCGACCTTTGGATTCAAAAAATTTTCTAAGTAAAAATCTTAAGTAATTACATAGCACAACTACAGTAATTTAAATCTATTTTAATTTAAAAATGAGAATCAAAATTGAAATCAATCTTTACATACTAAGATATCGACAACGACATGGTATAAATGTGGACCATAACTTTTTACAAATCTTTTTGATAATAGCTTACATTTATAATTACTTGTTTCCGCAATTTCTTTAAATTCAATGAACAAACTTAGGTAATTTTCTTTCGTAGCAACACCTTCATAATGAAAGGTTGTTCCACTCTCCTTTATTAAAGTTAAAGCCTCTTTAATAAAGTCTTTTGGAGCTGGAAAAACACCCATAATCACTCGATCAGCTCTCACTCCAGATTTACTCAATTTAATAACCTCGCTCTTACTATCGCCGTTAATTGGGATAATGATATTATCGAGATGATTAATTTTGATATTTTCAGTTAAATATTTAAAGGATTCAAGGTTGAGTTCTATACTATATATTATTTTTGGCTTTGAATGTCTCGCGATTGGCAAAGAAAAGTATCCAATACCCGCGAACATGTCAACAATTACTTCATTTTCTTTCACTAATGTTGATAAAAATTTTCTTTCGTTCAGATTTCCCATACTAAACATTATCTTAGTAAAATCGAATCTATAGATAACTCCGTGTTCTTTATGTTCCACAATTGGATTATCTTCTCCCACTAAAAACACGACATTTTCTGGTGTTCTATATTTTCCTTTAATTTTGCCCGTGTTTAAATAAACGGACTTAGTACTCGGTAAAAGTTCCATATACTTTTTGGCAATGAGGATTTTTTTTTCCAGTAGCAAGGGATTTAATTTTATTATTATTACTCTACCAATAGTTTGGAAACCTCGCGGAAGAACTGATAATTCTTCGTCGTTCATTATCTCTCTTAACTCTTCCTTGAAGTTATCTTTAAATCCCATAAATGTTCAAAATTGTCTATAAATAAATTGAAACTTAAACCAAATCAAGTTAAATTATTATATAATAGTATATCAAACATATTATAATAATAGAAATTTATTCTATTATCTAAATATAAAATATGGTACTGAAAAATTAGTGGATAAAAAATGACAAGTTTAAATGATAAAGAATTTTTAGTCGACGAAAATAAAATATGGTTTACTGGCGGTTACTGGCCTGAAGGCGTTCCAAAGCAACTTAAAGACGTGGAAGGTATTGATATAACACCACTGTGGAAGGGATTTATTAAGTCTGCCGATGATTATGGAATATGGGATCAAGATATTTGTATATTTGCTTATGGTTCATACATGGAAAGAGTTAAACTAAGAAAATTATTTGAGTACGCAAAAAAATTTGGTACTTTCCTTTACCATACTTTAGGTATCAGAAAAGGAGATGTAGTAGCAATTGATCTTCCTAATTCTATAAATTTTGTTGTTGCCTATATGGGTTGTCAATATATTGGTGCAATCGTACAGGGTATCAATCCTACATATAAACCAATGGAGTTATTACATGCTCTAACTATGACGATGGCGAAAGTTTTAGTACTAATGGATATGTTATATATCGCTGGACCTGCTACTATTCTTCCAAAAACTAGCGTAAAGTACTTGATACCTTCGAATTTTACCGATTTTTTCACCGCTGATGAGGAAACTATACAACAACTTGGTATTCCAAATGCTAAAGAAAAAATTCCAAATGAAACAGAGGATTACAAAATTCATTGGATGGACAAGATAATAGCCGAAACTGAACCAAAAGATATTACCGTAGATATTGACCCATGGACTGATCCCGCAGTATACCTTATGACTGGTGGAACAACGGGGTTACCTAAAGTAGCTATGCTTAGTCATGCGAACCTCATCTCAAACTTATATATGATTAAACCGTGGACAAATCTCCAACCAGGTATGGTGACCATAGGATCTATCCCCTTCTTTCACAGCTTCGGACTCACGTGCGTAATGTCGGGAGCTTTATCTTTAGGAATGCAAATGCTTCTATTTCCAAAGCCCCCTTCAGACGATGTTTTATCCGAGACAATAAATAAACTTGAAGCCCCTCAAGGAATTATGTATACTGGCGTTGAAATGCTATTTAAGAGATTAACTGATTATGTAAATGAAATGGGCGTTGAGGAGTATAACAAAAAGTACGATTTTACGAAAAAACTGAAATATGCTACACAAGGAGCGGGACCTCTACACGATTATGTTCGCGTTCCTTTTGAAGATATCTTTTGCCCGATACGAGTTGGTTATGGTTTAACAGAAACATCTCCTGTAGTAAGTGTAGCACCATTTTGGGGCCCAAATAAAGCTGGAAAATTAGGATTACCCCTCCCTGGTACCGATTGGGCGATTTTTGATTCCGAAAATTTTGAAGCTGGACCAATTTGCGACGGAACTCTTGAAAAAAATAATTTTGGCGTAGAACATACGGGTGAAATCTGTGTTGCAGGACCTCAAGTCATGCTGGGTTATTTAGGAAAACAAAAGGAACAGGAAGATAACCTTAAAATGTGGGGCGGAAAACGCTGGCTACTTACGGGAGATATTGGATTTATGGACGAGCACGGTTTCTGTGAAATAAGAGATAGGAAGAAATCGCTAATCAAAGTTTCTGGTCATTCTGTGTATCCAAAAGAAGTCGAGGAACTAATGGGAAACCATCCTGCGATAGACCAAGTTGCTGTAGCAGGATTACCAGACGAAAAAACTGGTGAAAAGGTGAAAGCATGGGTAGTATTAAAGAAAGGGTTTAAAGTTGGAAAGAATATCGAAATTGAAGATATTAAAAAATGGTGCATGGAAAATATGGCGAAATGGAAGAGCCCAAGACTAATCGAGGTTGCTCGAAAACTCCCCGTGTCAATAACTGGAAAAGTACAGAGAAGAGTACTCCAAGAAAAAGATATTTCAAAAATGGAAAGCGGAAAAGAAATAAAAGGTTAATCTTTTTTATTATTTTTTTTAATTTTACTCGTTTAAGCGTTTATACGTTTTTTTCATAATTTTATATATATTGGTGAATTCACCAAAAAGCTTGTCGTATATAGCTCTGTTTTCTGGATTTGGTTTAAAGACATTTGAATATTTGATTAGTCCGGGGATTTGATCCCAAGTAAGGTACCCCAGCCCAACTGACGCGATAAATGCAGCTCCACGAGCATTTGCTTGTATTGGGTCTTTAACTTGTTTAATTGTCCTATTAAGAACATCGGCAAAAATTTGACACCAGATATTACTAGACGCCCCACCACCAATTATGTTAAGTTCGGGCATTACAACATCTTTTTTCGTCATTCCTGGATTTTCTTTCATTTTCCATTTTTGGATGAATTTTTCAACATATTGAAGAAGCCACTTCACGTTATACGCAACACCCTCAAAGATTGCTCTTATTAGATGTTCTCGAGACATCTCTAACGATAAATTGTAGAATCCACCACGAACAGCATGGTCATCGACTGGAGCTCTTTCTCCGATAAGCCATGGCGTAAAAATTAAATTATTAGAACCTGCTGGAACATTTTCTACAATTCGATCGAATATTTTATACACATCTGGAACTTGTTCCTCTCTTAATAATTCATCCTTATGATATAGAATCTTATCTCTTAGAAACGATAAAGCCCCACCCGCTATTTCTTGTTCGTTTGCTACAAAATACCGACCTTTTATTGCTGAGGGGAAGCTAGCCATATTATGAAAGATATCTGTTTTTTTGTATGGTACATGACATAATAACCAGTCAGATGTTCCTATGTAAATATGACCTTCGTAATCTCTAACCGCTCCTGATCCAATAGTTGCTGTGTGTAAATCTGGTGCGCCCATGATCATTTTAACCCCCTTTTCTAAACCAAGTTCATCAGCTATTTCGTCTTTAATTGGACCTAGAACATCTGTAGACCATCTTAAATCTGTAGGGAATTTATTTGGGTCGACTTTAACCATTTTCATTAATTTATTGTAATACTTAATATCGTTAATATTTCGAATGTCTGTTATAAAATGCATTTGAATGGAAGCATAAGAGGCAGCAAATTTGCCCGTAAATTTTAAATTTATGTAATCGTGGGGTTCCAAAAACATGTAAGTTTTATCGTAAATTTCATTACGTTGATCTTTTATCCACAAAATATGGGCCAGAGGATCTTTTCCTGATAAACTTGCGCCTCCACCTGTAAACTTAATTGATTTTAGCATTTTAATCGCAGAATATCCACTTACTTGGATTAAACTTTTATGGAATTTTTTCATATAAGGTGCACCTCGAGTGTCCATCCATATTATAGAATTCATTAAATGATCTCCATTTTTATCTACAGCCACAGTACCACTCCATTGACTCGAATTACAAACACCCACTATGTCATTAACCGAGACTTTTCCGTTGTCAATTACTTGTTTAGCAGTCTTAAGAATGGCGTTCCACCAATCGTTTGGATCTTGTTCAGCCCCGCCGCCCTTTTCTACGTGTAAAGGAACTTCTTGAAACGCCCAATCGACAACTTCACCATGGGTTGAGACTATGGCGGTCTTAGGTCCCCCTGTACCGTGATCAATTGCAAGTATATATTTTTTTTGTGAGTCTGACATATTAAATATAAATGTTCTTAAAGTAAATAAAGATTTTTTTATGTAAGGCTTTCCTTTCTAAATTAAGTCTTTTTAATTGACTATACTATTTAATAATTTAAAGAATTTTTTGGGGATCTTTTATGGAATATGAGGAAAAAATAGCTAAAATTAAGAATATTGTTAATTTGCCTATAAGTAAATTTAAACCAAATGAATTGAAGGGAATCATTGAGAGATACGAAAAAAATCACAAGAAATCTAAAGAGGCTTTTGAAAGGGCTAAAAAAATCATACCAGGGGGCGTAGAACATAATCTTGCGTTTAATTACCCTTTTCCTTTAGCTAGTAAAAGGGTTTTTGATTGTTATATGGAAACTGTAGACGATGTTATATTAACAGATTATTTGATGGATGGGGGGCCCATTATTCTCGGTCATAATCACCCTATTTTAACCGAAAAGATTATCGAAGTTATTCGAGAAATTGGACCATGTCATGGAATAACTCACGAATACGAATATCTTGCTGCTGAAGAACTTCAGAAACATTTTCCATCTTGTGAAGTTATAAGATGGCTTCAAACTGGAACAGAAGCAGATATGCTTGCTATAAGGATTGCCAGAGTTGCTACAAATCGTAAATGGGTTATTAAAATCGGCGGAAGCTACCACGGATGGTCAGATCAATTGGTCTACGACATGCATGTGCCCGGTACAAAATTATTAGAATCACATGGGATTCCAAAATCAATATTTAAATGGATGGATTCCTGCCCTCCCAACGATATTGAAACATTGCGCCAGATGTTTAAGGAGAAGCGAAAAGTAGCTGCCGTAATCATCGAACCTATGGGGGGCGAGTCTGGAGCCAATCCCGTAAGACCTGGATTTAATAAAGAAGTGGAAGAACTTTGCCATGAAAATAAAACACTTTTGATTTCCGATGAAGTTGTGTGTGCTTTTAGGTTGCATATGGGTGGTGGTCAAGCTTATTATGGTTATGAACCGGATTTATCTGTGTTTGGTAAAATTATTGGCCATGGGTATCCTTCCGCTGCAGCTATTGGGGGTAAAGAAGAATTTATGAAATATTGTGCTGCAGGAGTGGGTGGTGGAAAAAGAGCTTATAGTGGGGGAACTCTAGCAGCGAATCCATTAACGTGTGCTGCTGCTTATTATGCTATTAAATTAGTCGAAGAGACTGGAGCAACAGAAAAAGCTGGAAAGGCAGGAGCACGATTAGCAAATGGATTAAATGAAGTTTTCGCTAAATACGAATTACCGTGGTTTTCATATAATCTTGGCGGTACAGTTCACTTTCATACCTCGTGCCTTTTTGGTTTAAGCTTTGACATTTCTGAACAAGTAGGTCAGCTCCCGTCAAGGAAAAAGTTTATGGAACATATTGGTGCCGCTTTAGTGGATCAAGAAATAATTTCCGTGGCTGGAAGTAGATTTTACATGTGTATTCTCCACTCTGACGAAATTGTAGACGAGACAATCGAAAAAATAGACCTTATCTGTCAGAAAATAGAATAATATTATATAATTTTTTTTACAATTTTTAACAGTAGGAAAAACAAACAAAAAACTTTATTTTCTCTAAACTCGAAATATTAATATTCTTAAACAAATTTGAAGTGAAAGTTATGAGTAATCAGAATGAGATAATAGAACCCTCAAACCTATTTAACGACGATGGTTCGCTTGTTCAACGCGGATGGGCAAGAAAACCTTTATTAAAATACAATAAGGAAAAAATAGGTAAAGGTTGGATGAGAATAAAAGAATGGGATCATTTTTCTGTGTTAAACAAGGACTTCGGATTTCAATTAACTATAGGAGATATAGGGTATTTGACTCAAATGAGTTATGCATGGCTCGATTTTAAAAGCATGAAAAGAGACGGTAAAGGTTTGTTTAAATTCTTTACAAAATCTAAAGTTCTTCCTTTAAACTCTTTAGAAGACAGCGTTATTGAGTTTCCGACTAAAAAATTTAACGCTACCATCTCGAAACAAGGCAATAAACGAATTCTTACTATTGACGACCCCTCGTTTCAAAATAAGGGGATAAAAGGTTCAATTACACTCCATGACGATCCAAAAATGGATAATACTGTGGTCGTGACTGGATATGACGATCCAAGGTTGTTTTACTATAACCATAAGATTAATTACATGCCTGCAGAAGGCTCTATTGCGATTGGAGATAAATCGTATACCTTTGAACCTGAATCATCTTTTGGTCTCATGGACTGGGGGCGCGGGATATGGCCTTATAAAACTCATTGGCTCTGGGCTTCTGGTTGTGGACTTGTCTCTGGAGTGCCAGTTGCTTTTAACATTGGCTACGGTTTTGGTTTAGTCGGTAGTAAAGAAGGGGCAACCCATACGGAAAACATCATTTTCTACGATGGAAAAGCTCATAAAATTGATGAAGTTATATTTCACCACGAAAACAGAGATCCTACAAAGTCTTGGAAGTTTACGAGCAACGATAATAGGTTTAATATGGTTTTGGAACCTATCATACCACATCGCGAAAAAATGAATTTTGGATTAATTTATCTTAACTCTTCCTTGATGCATGGTTTTTTTTCTGGTGACTTAATTTTAGATGACGGAGAAAAGATTCATATTGAAAAGATGTTAGGTCACGCTGAAGATATTTATTGGCGCTGGTAAAAATAAGAGAAGCGTAATAATAAATTGAAAAAAAATAAGAAAAAATAAAAATTTATTTATATTTTTAAAGACCTAAATCATTTAATTTTTCTTTGTTTTGGGCCACTTTTTCTGGTGTTAGATCGTAAAACTTCCAAAAGAGGATTATTGTAATTAGTACGAAAATTGCAGGAACGATAGCAGAATGAATTCGAATTCCAAATATTGCTAACTCTGGAGTAGGGCTCAAAGCCAATAAAGTAGCCAAGTCTGTAGCTCCCTCAACAAATCCCGTAAAGATGTGGGTGAGAGCAATTGTGAGTACGATAAATGTGTGACCAAATCGGATAAAGAAAGCTTGAAAACCATAATAAATTGCGTATTGTCTCTTTCCCGTTTTAACCGCTAAATGATCGAGAACATCGCCCATCATTGGTGGATCAATAAACCAGCTGCCTCCTATCCCGATACCAAATAATAATAAACTAATCATCCACAATTCAATACCAGAAACAAATATCATTGGTATAAATGTAAAGAATAAAACCCAACCTGATATTAAGCCTAATTTTTTATTATTATTTATTCTCTTGGAAAGAAAAGTCCAAATTGGAACGGAAATTAAGGCACCTATCAGCATCGCGCCTAAGAGTAATGTTATTACCGTAGCTGGAGAATCTAATAGATATGTTGTTATATAAAATCCCGATGTTTGTATCATTACACCAGAAATCTGGTATCCAAAAAAAAATATAACTTTCATCATAAATCGTCTATCAGAGAGAGCTGTTTTAGTAGTCTTAAAGAAGGATTCTACTTTTTCTTCCCCAATTGTTTGTTTTCTTTGTTCGTAAAGTTTTTTTAGTCTTTTATTTTCCCATATTCCAGGAATTACAGCGAGAAAAAGAACGAGACCAATGACAAGAGTGACGAGTGCTGAATTTCTATAAGTAATAGCAACACCAGTAGTAATGAACATTGGAGGGATAATTGCCGCTAGTACAAGTCCAATAATTCCCAAAATTGTTCCATATCCTTGGACTGTTCTTCGTTCGTTAAGTCCTGGAAACTTATCAGGATATATAGAAAGAACATTTACATCGTATAATGTGTTAAATGTGTCGTATAAGCAAATTGTACCCAAATACCACGAGAAAATTAGCCATTGGTTATCTGTAACTAACTGTGTGGTCCCATACCAAGAACTAGGAACAAAGAAGATAAGCAAATAAGCTAATAGCCATAAAGGAGCTGATATTATTATCCAAGGAACTCTTCGAATGCCCCATTTTTTTTCCCAAGGCATGCGATAAGCTAAACGTTCCATTAAATAGCCTATAAGGGGGTCGTTTACAGCATTCCAGATAGTATATAAAATAAACGCAAAAGCCGCTATTAGCGTATTCAACCCTATTACTACCTCATAAAAAAAGAAGACGGTAAAACCGAAAGCCGCAGCTATCCATTGACCGAACAACTCTCTTGACCCATAACTAGCATGGATTTTCTTAGGATTTAAATAAACCTCTCTTTCTTCTATTTCAACCATATTAATCTCTCTTAATTTTAAATATCCCCTACCCTAAAAACTAACTTTCATTTTAGAGTATTAATAAATATTTAAATTTAATTTATTCAATATATCTTTAGAGTCTTATAAATATTGCTTAATTAACCTCGAAATTTACTTTCTCGTACTTGTTTATTGTTGAAATTTTAAAAACTTTTATTACAAATTTAATTATATTGTTAGTCAAAGAACTATTTAAAACTTAATTTGGAGTTTATATTGAAGATCGTTGTTTTTGCCCCTCATCCTGATGATGAAAGTTATGGCGCAGGAGGGTCTATTCTAACATGGCTTAATGAGGGTCATAATATTCATATTATTTGGCTTACGGATGGTAGAGCTTGTTATAGAGAACCAAAAATCATTGGCGATCTTGAAGATTGTGAAGCTACTAGAATCTCTGAAGATGAATTGGCTAAAATAAGATTGGCTGAGGCAGATGCTGCTGGTGAGTTTTTGGGAATTAAAAAGGAAAATAGACACTTTTTAAAATTTTTCGATCAAGAATTAAGGAAGCATATAGAAGAAGCGGTTGATAAAATTAAAGATATTTTAGAAGATGTTGATAGATTTGTAATTCCCAGCGCTAATAATAATCATCCAGATCATCAGGCAACTTATGAAATTGCAGTTAAAGTAGCTGAAGAACTAAATCTAAAAAACCTGGAATTTTATGTGTACGCTTTATATAATCCTTTAAAAGCTCAAGATAAAAATCTAGTTAAAATACGAATAGGGGATTTGAGATTTAAGGTGTATGACGCTTTGAAACTGCATAAATCTCAATTCTTTATGGATGATATGAAATGGCAAAGTCTAGCTATAAGAAACAGGAGAAGAGAACGGTTTGGTTCTTTCAAATTAAAAGATAAAAATAATTTTTATAACTTTTAGATAACTAATAATGATTTAATGATTGATGAAAAAAATTTAATTGAAGCCACAAAAATCGTAAGGAATTCCAAGAAAATCGTTGTGTTTACGGGAGCAGGATCTTCAACTGAATCTGGGATCGCAGATTTTAGAAGTAAGGGGGGTTTGTGGTCTCGCTACGATCCTTCAATTTATGCGAGCTACCACTACTTTCTGGAAGATCCAAGCAAGTTCTGGACTATGCATAACGAATTAGTCGACATCGTAGCTAATGCGAAGCCAAATCCAATTCATTACGCGATTGTTGAGCTGGAAAAACTTGGGAAAATAATTGCAGTAATCACTCAAAATGTAGACGCACTACATCAACGCGCGGGAAGTGGAACTTATAATAATATACCAATTTACGAATTACACGGTTCCTATGAAAAATTAGAATGTATTAGGTGTAAAAAAGAATTTCTTTTTGAAGAAGTTGAGACTAAGAACGTAAAATATCCAGTTTGTGAATGTAGTGGGTATATAAAACCAAAAGTAGTGCTATTTGGAGAACCATTGCGCCCAAGCGTGTTAGAAAGAGCAATGAACGCTTGTAGGTCTTGTGATTGTTTTATGATGATAGGAAGCTCTTTACTCGTATCCCCAGCAAATTTTTTACCTTCCATCGCGAAAGAAAGTGGAGCAAAAGTAATCTTCGTAAATCGAGAGCGTACCGCAATGGACGATATTGCTGATATCTTTTTAAAAGGTAGTGGAGGAGAAATTTTGTCAGAATTAATCCAAAGACTATGAAAGAAATATAATCGAGAAATTTTCACTGAAATTAAAGTTAATTTTTAATAAAGTTATTATTGCTAAGAAAAAAGATAATCTTTAAATAATTTACAGTTGAATAGAGATTGGTACACTACTTTAAATAATTTGAATATTTATTCAATAAATCTCGAAAATTAAACAGCGATTTCACTTGTTCAAAAATGTTTTAATACACTAATTCAAGTTAGACCGACAAATTTGGTTGGTATTTCTTGATAAATTCTATTTAGGGATTTACGATACAACAGAGTATTTTATAAAGAGGATGTAATTTAATGATTGTATTAATCGTAATGATTTTTATTCTCATAGGAGGAGTTGTTATTATAATCTTCTCTAGTAGTTTTGCTGTAAAAAATTCAGCTTTACTTGCAACAGCTTTAGGGATATCACCATTAATAATTGGAGTGACTTTAGTATCCATAGGAACAGATATTTCTGAAATTTTTAATTCAATTATTTCCTGTTCTTTAGGTCACGGAGATATTAATGTAGGAGATTCGGTTGGCTCAGATCTCACGCAACTCACTCTAGTTTTTGGACTTCTACCACTAATTTGTGGTGCATTTCATGTTAATAGAAAGGACATAATAATATTAGGTGCTTGCGAAGTTCTGTCTTTATTATTGATCTTTACAATTGTTGAGAAAGGATACATCACTCGTTTGAACGCGCTATTTATGGTTATCAGCCTTGTAATTTATTTTTGGTTAATCTTTAACGCCAATAAAGAGAGCATAATGCATAGAGTAGAATTGATAGAAACGCCGCAAACAACAAAGAGTAAAAAAATTCTACTTTTGTTTGCTGCAATTGGTTTTGGTGGCGTCACAATTGGCTCCTATGCCATCGTAAATTCTGTTATTTATATATCGCAAGCTCTAAGTATTCACGAATATATCATCAGTTTCTTCATCCTCTCAATAGGAACATCGCTACCAGAACTCGTCGTTGATGTACACGCCCTTCGTCATGGTCATCATTCCATTGCAATTGGGGATATTGTTGGCTCTTGTATTGTTGATTCTACTTTATCTATAGGAATTGGCCTATTCTTCTTCCCTCAAGCGGTTTCAGCAGAATTAGCGGTTCCTACGGTTTTATATACGCTCGTTGTTAGTTTAATTGTATTTGTTGTAATAGCAGTTAGACAAAAAATGGACAAAAAATTTGGAGTATTTTTTATATTCCTTTATATAATGGCTTATGTATTTCTATTTGGATTAGGAATATAATCCTTGACTTTTTTAAGTGAACAGGATTAAATGTTACATGTTATTTTAATCTCTTATAGAATAGTCAATATTCTGGCGCCAAATTGGGGAGTTATCTCCTCTAGCCTTCTTTTCATCGATGACACGGGTAACAGTATAAAAAGGAACTTTAACTACCTTCGATCCGTCGTATTTCTTTATTTTCTCGCGAAAATCGTCCAAAAATCTCTTCCTTTCCTCGCGGTCTTTCTTGTTTTTCAGATGGTCTTTCTCGTATTCCCAATCAGAGTACTTAAGTATTGTTTGCTTAAGTTCTTCCGTAATTTTAACTTTACTTAACATTAGGAAACATCCAAGGACCATAAACGCTAAACGCGATTTTTTCTCGTAAGCGTAAGCGACTAATTTATCGTACGCCCTTTCAATTAAAATTTTATCCATGCTATCTGGGATTCTTCGGGGATATTTCTTATTTTCTTCGGGAGTAAGGTGGTCAATCATAATATCTATAAAATCAGAATCTAAGTTTGAAGCCTCGTCGTTTCCCTTAATAGAATACGACCATGTTTCGATCTTCTCTCGCTTGTTTTCTAGAGTTTTTACGAAAGGCTTGCCCGACCTTATTCCCATCAGTTCTCTCCCCAAGTCGTGCTCGTAAACGCCTTCAAAATCAGAAGTCGGCACCTTGTCTAGCGAGAGCACAAGAGCCTCGATAAATTCCTCTAACTCTATTTTTGAAAAATTGAACGGGCTAAAATTTATAACCGATTCAAATTCTGGGGGAAAAGTCCTTGCTTCCGCAAAAAGAAAAACGCGATAATCAGGAGACCAACCCCCGATGGAAGTTCCCGATTGGCCGTAATAAAAGGTAGCAGGAAATGTTTGACCTTTAGGAGTCTTAACAAACATCCACACGTGAAATAGTTGCTCGCAACCACCGAACTCCGTTCTTGGGATCAAGGTTTTCAAAGCCCCGCCAAAAAATAAATCCAACTTCGGACTGTAATTAAGCAGGTCTTTGGAACCTTTTATTGGACCCTGAATTTCTATAGACCTTTTATAAACGCCTCTAAAGGCGCCAACGGAACAGAGTTTACTGCTCCCATCCCCTATGATAAAGGAATTTTTAGATTTATAATCGTAATCCCTAAAAACAAACCCATACCCGTTAAATCCTATAGCTCCCTCTTTAAAATCGTCTTTTCCATCAGCAGCTCCGGAAACCAACTTAAGTAAACTTTCAATCTCCAATTTTTTATCCAAAAACGTGCTAAAAATTATTAATTAACTTAATGCATTAAATGTACGAAAATATATAAAAAAAAAAGTATTTAAACTTTCACTCTTTACCGTTGTCTCAAATAAAGTTTAATCCAATCTTCTTCACCATCTCCTTTAAGACCTTTTAAATAATGCTCTGCGTATTCCTGTAGATACGCTGCTTCATAAAGTAAACTTTGCGAATGAAAAATATTGAACGCGTAGTCTTGATAGCGGTTATGTATTCCTTCAAAATTTCCATCAAATCCAAGAAATTCTTTGTATTCTTCCGAGGTTATTATTCTTACGTTTTCGAGGTGATTTGAACCGTCGTCCTCTTTAACAGCTCTCTGAAGCTTTTTATTAATGTTTGCAATATCTCTATCGTTTTTCTGCCCTAATAAAACGATTACTAATAACCGATCTTCTGATTGATAATGTTTCTCAAATTTTTCCGCTATGGATTGAAAGTCTGATGTGTAAGTATAATCAACTGTAATAAGTTCAATTGAACTTGGAATTGATATTATATTTTGAAGAGGTTCAATATTATTGTTTGTAAAAGGTCGTTCAATTTTTTTTCTTTTAAATTCTTCTTTAATTCAATGCTATTTATTATTTTCACATTTTTTTTCTTTCCTTAGATATTTTTCTTTTCTTACTTTATTTTATTTAATTGCTTTTCTTGTTTTATTTACCTAATATAAGGTGCATTACTTACCTGATATAAGTTTTTGGTTTGGTTTTCTTTTGGTTTTTTATAATCCTTAATCCTTCTAATTTTCTTATCGAGTTTATATTCGGTTTGGTTGTCCCTTGCGAATAGGGTTATTCAGGTAAATAAAACTTACATATAGTACACTGTTTTGCTTTTAATCGCCTATCAGGTCCGAGAATAATATATTTGCTTTTCATATCCCCGCCGCATTTTGGGCAGTTTTTCACAAAGTTCTCTTTTATTGAATCTAAAACTTTCTGGATGCTTTTCTCTAGCTGAAGTAATTCATTTGCGTTTTCTATTATTTTTTTCGCAGAGATAATGCCAATTCCCTTAATCCATGCTAGCTCTTCGGTTGTAGAGTTTGAAATCTCTTCAATTGTTTTCACACCTGCTTTATTAAGGTTTACAGCAGCTATTGGTCCAATACCTCTAACCCGTTCGAGCTCATTAGACATAAAAAACACTTTTATATGAATTATTCCACTTGAGAATGACAAAGATTACTACTTGAATGAATTATAAAGAAACTTAACTTACAATATTTTTGAATTTATCTATATTAATTAATAATTGCAATACTAAAAGATAAAATTTGAGATGATAAAAAAAAGAAAAGATTTTAGTAAAAGTTATTTTTCAATTTGACGCCCGACGCCGTAATACATCAAATAAGCACCTAAAAGAGCTAATATCAAGCCTACTACTCCTATTATGGTTCTAAAGGAGTCAATATTTAAAGTATTAGAGATAAAAATTCCATACATAAAGATGATAATTGAGCATAATCCGAATATAAAGAATTTCCACTTTTTTTTTATTAGCTCATCTTCAAATTTCTTATAAATCTGAAATGATAGATAAAGTGCTGAAAATATTGCAATAGTTTCGATCGCTACAACATATAAGAAGAATGGAAAACTCCAAATAGGGCTCCAATTTTCGTTAAAAGTAACACCATAACCAGGATAAAATAGAAATCCTATCATTGAAAACATAGCAATACCGTACACAATAAGAATAATTAATTGCTTCCTTGTTGTAATTGCCTTTTCAGATTTTAAAAGAATTAAATTAAAAACAACGATAAATATTGAAGAATAGAAGATAAAAAAGTTAGTGAGAAAGTTTAGCATTAGCACAACAGATACATCGGTAAGAGGAGCATAAATAAAATTTATAATAAATCCAATAGCGGGAGATAAATAAAATCCTGAAAAGATTACATTTAGTCGTTTCCTATCTCTTTTGAGAATTTTGAACGCCAAAAAAAGGAAAAAAATACACATAAATCCTTGGGCTACATATATCGTTATAAAACGAATTATTGACATTTGATAAAGAGTCATTGTTAAATCACATTTGAATTTGTTTTATTGTTAGAAATTTAAAATTTTTTTAATTTTGATAGACATATAATTGTATTTTTCCTATTTAATTGTAATTCAATTCGATATATATCGAGATGTAAAAATAATATTAAAATTATTATAATTGCTTCGCTACTCCATAATAAACAAAATACAGAGAAATAAGCGCGGGTAACGATGTAAGAGACCATATTAACCTAAAAGTTGGGTCGGCTAATGTATTGGAGATTGTAGTACCATAAAATAAAAAGAAATATGCGAAAATACCAACTAAAAAATACTTCCATTTCTTTTTTAATTCCTTGTACTCGAACTTAAGATATAGTTTTAAAGAAAAATAAGTTGTAGGAACAATAGCTATCGAGCTACAAATAATAAAACTAAAGGTTAAGAAAGGCCAACTCCACTCGGGTTTCCAATCCGTACTTGCATTAATAACAATACCGTCTGGAATAAACCATAGGCTAAATAAAAGAACGCTAAATGTAATTATCAATACTAATTGAATTTTGGGAGTTATAACATCTACCGATTTGTCAATTATTAATACAAAAATGAGTAAGAAGATTAAAGAAAGGCACAGCAGATAGTAAGTTAAAAAATGTAGTATATGAACAACGGACTCTACTAAAATGAACGCGTAAATCAAATTTATAATAACTCCAAAAGCCACAGATAAATAAGCTCCACTTAATATAAGATTAGGTCCCTTCGACTCTCTCTTTAAAATTCTATACGCTATAAACAGAAAAAATAAACCAGTTAACCCTTGTACGAGAAAAACTTGAATGAATCTTGCTATATCCATATATTGCGCTAATAACATCGAATATTATCCCATTTCCTTTAATTATATAATATACAAGATTAATTTTTTTGTCTGATATTTTATATTCGATTTTTTTCTATATAACTATTTATTTTTAAAAGTAAATGTATCTTGAAAAAGGAATAATAAAAAGTTTAACAGAATTAAGTTCTTTCTATTTCTCTCGCCACTCCTGACCACATCTACCACACCTATATTTCTTACCGTATACTCTAGGATAATCGTTTATAATATTTCCTCTGTCAGTTGACTCGTGAATCAAATTTTTATGTTCTTCATTACAAGATGGACATTTTCGTCTTCCTTCAGTTTTTTCAATTGTCATTAAATTATCTTCTCCCATTAAATTTCAACTCTAAAGAATAAACATTTTTATTTTGGTGTTAAGTTTGTTAATCAATTTATAAATATTAAGTTAACTTGTTTTTATTATCTAAAATGTATCCTTAGGATATTTGTTTAGTTTAGTAGTTGATTTATAGGATAATAATATTAGATACCTATCTTACACATATATAGAATTTCGTTCTACTTAGAAAGAATTCTTCCGTAAGCCTTTGCTCGTTCAAATAGCTCTGGGTTTAAAAATTCTAATTTGAAATGGATATCGTTTAAAATTTTATCGAAGACATCTTTAACATCTCTTTGTAGATTTTGAATTTTAAAACAATATAAAAGTTCGAGTTCTCTTGTTTTTTGGATTAAACTAAATTCATTTATTCTCCTTTCATTTGGAGTTTTGTTTTTTAAGATTAAAAAAGGGTCAATTCCTGCTAAAACAGATATGCCATCGAACATAAAGCGTTGAGAAAATTTAGTATAATTTTCAATATTAATGTTATTAATCGATTTATCATTGTAAATATTTGCTGCGATTATGATTGCGTCAAAACTATTAAAGGGAATTTTCTTGCTAATTAAATCCTCAAAACTTTCTGCAAGAATGGCTTTTAATTTTATAGGAATACCATTAAATAGAAGTAAAAACTTCCAAATTAAGTCTTCCGAAGCATATTTTAAAGCAATTTGCTTTAAATAATCTAAAAAAATCCTTTTTTTAGAATCTTCCGTACCAACAAGACCCAAATTGATGGTATAACTAAATTCTTTCAAAACTTTACTTGTCAAAAAAAATAATTAAGGTTCTTAATTTAATAATATAATAAAATAATGCAAATATAAAATATTGATTAAATAATCTTTTCAAAATGTTAATAATTTACGCGCTATTAATCGTAATGATTATTATCTGGAGTTTCTCATTTGTTCTAGTGGATATTGCCCTGGAATTTGTTCCACCTATGTCTATTGCGTTAACTAGGTTTCTAATAGTATCAATGGTATTTATTATTGTTGATCTATATTTTTTTATTAATCGAAAAAGACAGGGTGATAAATACAACAAGAAAAAAGAAAATCTTCGATACACAAGAAAGGAATGGATATATTTAATTATCGCAAGTTTTTGTGGTATTTTGCTTTTCTTTATTGCTCAATATTCTGCAATAGAATTAATTGGACCCTCCTTACCCGCATTATTCGTGTGCCTTTTATCCCCAGTAGTAATAACAATTTTAGCTTTAATCTTTTTTAAAGAAAAGTTGACTAAGGTTAAAATCCTGGGTTTTGCTATTGCAACTATAGGCGGTTTTTTGTTAGTTACGGGAGGAGATTTACGAACACTTACTCCAACAACGCCTAACTTCTTAGGTTATATATACGCTCTTATGACGCCTATGATATGGGCGATTTATTCAATAATAACAAAAAGAATTATAAGAAATAAATCAAATTTTAAAACCTTAAAATACATTGCTTATTTTGGGACAATACAGTTGTTCATTATCGTAATATTAAATAATGAATTGCTCATTTTTACCCAGAATTTTTTTAATATTTATGTTTTTCTAATAGGAATATATTTAGGTATTGGTTGTTATATTATCGGGTATTTTATCTGGCAGAAATCACAAAAGGAGCTTAAATCTTCGAAAGGAGCCTCTTTTTTGTATGTAGAACCGTTTTTAACTCTATTATTTTCAATCCTCCTAAACAGAACTGAAACTATACTACTATGGAATATAGTCGGTGGAGTTATTGTATTGGTTGCTGTGTTAATAATAAATTACAAATAGTATAAATTTTAACATAACTAATACTCCGCATAATTCTTTAGAACACTTTTTCAAGAAACTCATCAGATAGCATTGTAATTACAATTATAGATCAAAAACTATAAATGAGGAATTATTAGTAATTAATCTTGTGAGCAATCATATACTTTTTATTGGGGATAGTATCACTGAAGGAAAAATAGGAATTAATTTTGTTGATATGATTAAACTCAGATATCCAGATATTCATTGCCATAATAAAGGACATGGTGGAGACACTCTACTAGGAATCATTACACGGCTGATAAAGATTCTAAAAAAAGACATGTACAAATATTCTGCTATAGTAATTGAAGCTGGTCATAATGATATTCTCTTGCCTCACCTCAAATTAAGATGGCCTGTTATGAGAATAAAACAAGTCACTCCGGTGTCTCAAATGAGTATTATTCTCAATCAAGGGCTAAAAACAATTGTATCCCTTACTAAAGCAAAAATAATATTAACTACTTTAAGCTGTATAGGAGAAACCTTTAATTCTCAACTGAACCAAAAAAGAAGATTGGTAAACGAACAAATTAAGAACACTGGTCACAATTATGATGCATACATTGCTAAAGTGAGTTCTCTCTTTGACAGTATCATATTAAAAAGTAATTCGAGCAGTTATCTTATCGATAATCCATTTAACTTAGTAATTGATTATTTTAGGTCTAAAAAATCAATTTGGGCTGATAGAATAAGTAAAAAAAGGAACCTCAAGTTGACTATCGATGGAGGACACCTTAATAGTAAAGGGGCAAAGATATATTGTAGAGAAATATCAAAAGCTTTGGATAATATTTTTTATAATTGTTAGGGTATATACATAATTTTAAAAATAATGTCATCAATAAAAATTTTATAAATCTTAAAATCTTAAAAATACTTAATTTATACAAAATAGTAGGGTATAGAAACAATGTCAAAATCAAAAAATATAGACAAGACTAGCAAAGGATTAATATTTGGTTCCGATAATCCGAATGTTATTGAAGTCAAGGATTTGAGAAAGACTTATGCGGGCAAGAAAGCCATAGAGGAAGTGAAATCAAATAAGGAGGAATACTTATGAAAGCGATTGTATACACGAAATACGGACCACCGGATGTACTTCAGCTCAAAGAAGTAGAAAACCCTACTCCTAAGGACAACGAAATACTGGTAAAAGTATATGCGTCAACAGTTACATCGGGGGTGGTGATAATTCGAAGTGGTATGAAAGATTTTTCTCTCTTGATGCGGTTCTTCGGTCGATTAATGTTTGGTCTCAGAAAACCAAAAAAAACGATACTAGGGTATGAGGTATCCGGGGAAGTGGAATCAGTAGGCAAGGATGTGAAATTATTTAAGAAAGGAGACCAGGTTTTTGGAAGTACCACTGGATTGAAGTTTGGTGCTTATGCCGAGTACGTGTGCCTCCCGGAAGAATGGAGGGCAGGGGTGGTGGCAAAAAAACCAGCCAATATGACTTATGAAGAAGCCGCTGCCGTCCTATTGGGGGAATTACTGCATTGCATTTTCTTAGAAAAGGAAATATCCAGAGCGGACAAAAAGTTCTTATCTATGGAGCTTCTGGAAGTGTAGGTACTTTTGCGGTACAGCTTGCCAAGCACTTTGGGGCAGAGGTTACCGGGGTGTGCAGTACCACAAATTTAGAATTGGTGAAATCTCTGGGAGCAGATAAGGTAATTGATTACACTAAAGAGGATTTTACAGAAATAGGTGAGCTTTATGATTTCGTCTTTGATGCCGTTGGAAAAAGCTCGTCTTCAAATTGCAAGAAGGCTTTAACTCCAAACGGGACATTTATGACAGTTAGTAGGGGGTTGGCAAGGGAGAGGACTGAGAAACTAGTTTTTCTCAAAGAGCTTATTGAGGCGGGAAAGATCAAATCGGTCATAGATAGACACTATCCGTTGGAACAAATTGCCGAGGCTCACAGGTATGTTGAAACAGGACACAAAAAGGGAAATGTAGTAATAACTCTAGACCATAATTAGTGTTTTAATAAGTAGGCTATTATATATTTTTTGAAACCATTTTTTCCAACTCTTTAACCAATATATCATCAATTGGTTTTATTGAACTTTTGTCAATTAATTTGGAAGCTTGTTCTCTTGCCCTTTTTCTAGTTGACTTTGAGCCAGATTTTTTCCATGCGTCTCGAGATAATCGATCTATTATCGAACTTGTTAAAAACAATTCTTTTCTAAATAGCTTTATAGTCGATGGATGCGATCTATTTAGTATAATCATCCTTATAAAAAAACAATACAAAAACTCATTTAAAATAAAAACCATTCGTAGAGAGAAATAGATGAATTTCTTGAAAAAACAATTATTTACTCATATTGTTTTTATTCTTTTTTCTATCTTTTTAATTACTACAATATTATATTTTATTATACCTCCTGAAATTCTCAATTTTCCCCAAGTTGAATTTATTAAGGTTTTATCGTCCTTATTTAATTTTGATCTTGAATTTGAAAAATATAATAACACATATTTGGTTATAACATCAAATTTTTCTTGTCAATTATCAAATGAATTATCTGGTTTTATCTTTGTATTTATTATTATATTTTTTTGCTTTTTTACTAAAATAAATTTGAAAGAAGGATTGCTTCTTAAAGCAATTTTTATTCCTATAAATTTTTTTTTGAATTTATTGAAAATTATAGAACTTTTAACATTATCCTTTGATTTCACTTCACTTTATTTTTATGATATTATACTGGGAATTATTTATTATC
>JAHLWS010000036.1 GCA_019057795.1 Promethearchaeota archaeon
CGAAGAAATCACTCAATTAATCTGTTAAACGCAGTTTTGAACAATTCTAAGAACTTAAAATACTGAAGAAATAATGTCGGAAAGAAAAATAAGAGATATTACAAAAAAATATAAAAAAAGTTGTTAACTTGTAAACTTAAGAAATACTTAATTTAATATTTTTAAAAAAATATAAACATTTGAACAAAAAATGGTAGAAATAAAACAAATTAGTGCACATTCGGAGAATATTGAAGAAGTCGTAAATGCAATGAATGTTTCAATTAAAACTGGTTTATCTACATCAGAAGCAGCAGCTCGACTTGAAAGATATGGAAAAAACGAATTAATAAAGGAAAAAGGAAAAACTGCTCTAGAAATTTTCATAGGCCAATTTAAAAGCTTTCTTGTTTATTTATTACTTTTTGCGATTGCCATCTCAATTGTGATTGGAATGTGGGAAAGTGGCCAACCTGGTGCCGAAGTATGGTCTTCAGAATATACAGATGCTATTGTGATTGGCACTATTTTAATTGCCAACGCAGTTTTGGGGTTTTATCAAGAATATCAAGCAGAAAAATCAATGGAAAGTTTAAAAAAACTTGCGCCCCATTTTGCTAAGGTTCGTAGAGATGGTAAAGTTAGTGAAATTGCCGTAGAAGATGTAGCACTAGGAGACATTATCCTTTTTGAAGACGGGGATAAATTTCCAGCAGATTTAAGGTTAATAAAAGAATTTTCACTTTACGTCGATGAGGCAATTTTAACCGGGGAATCTGCACCTGTAAAAAAACAATTAGATATCGTAGATGAAAAGATGATTCTAGCGGATAGAATTAACCTTGGATACATGAACACGATAATCACGAGAGGAAATGGAGAAGGAATTGTAATTGGGACGGGGATGAATACCGAAATAGGAAAAATAGCTGAAAGTTTGCAACAAGAAGTAGTAGAACCTAGTCCCTTTCAAGTAGAAGTAAATCGATTTGGAAAATTATTAGGAATAACGATTCTATTTATTTGTGCTGGCGTATTTATCACAGAACTAATTATTATACTACTTACAGAAGGTTTAGATTTCCAAGCCGAAGAAATAGAGCATATGATCGACGCGTTTAAAATTGCTATAAGCTTAGCTGTATCGGCAGTGCCTGAAGGTCTCGTTGTTGTTATTACGGTGGTTTTGAGTATAGGTATGAAAAAAATGGCCGCAAAAAATGCTTTGGTTAGAAAGTTAACGGCTGTGGAAACGCTAGGACGTGTTAATGTCATTTGCTCAGATAAAACAGGTACCTTGACAAAAAACGAGATGACAGTAGTGAAAATGTATTTAAACGAAAAAGTGTTCGATGTAGATGGCGTAGGATATAATATTATAGGGGATATCAAAGAATTTGGAAATCCTGTTAACATGAATCCTGATCTTAAGCGGTTTCTAGAAGTTTGTTTGTTTTGCAACAACTCTAATGTAAATATTCTCGACCAAAAAACGGGAGAAGTTAGTGTCGTTGGTGACCCTACTGAAATCTCCATGAAAGTCTTAGCGTTGAAAACGAAACTTAACGAATCTTTTGAAAAATTAGACGAAATTCCTTTCGACTCTGATCGGAAGATGATGAGCGTAATTGGTAAAGTAGATGGTAAAATCGTTGCTTTTATAAAGGGAGCTCCAGATATAATGATGAGAAATGCTTCTCATGTATTATTAGATGGCGAAAGCAAGTTAATTGAGAACGCAAAAGATAAAATATTAAACCAAAATAACGAATTTGCTAAAAATGCTTTGAGAGTTCTTGGAGTAGCATATAAGGAGTTAGAGCCCGGATACGATCTCAATGATGTAGAGAAAGATTTCACCTATATTGGTTTAGTAGGAATTATTGATCCCGCCCGAGACGAAGTTAAAGACGCAATCAAAGAAGCTAGAATGGCGGGTATCCGTACGATCATGATCACGGGAGATCATAAAGTAACTGCCATAGCAATCGCACAACAAATTGGTCTAACTGAATCAGATGATGCAATTACAGGAATAGAATTAGAAGAAATGACTGAAGACGAATTGCTGGAAAGAGTTAAAACCGTTGATGTTTTCGCAAGAGTAACTTCAGAACATAAACTAAGAATTTTGAGGAAACTAAAGGATCTCGGCTTAGTGGTTGCCATGACCGGGGACGGGGTTAACGATGCTCCAGCTGTAAAAGGTGCTCATGTAGGCGTGGCAATGGGTTTAAAAGGAACTGAGGTCACTCAAGAAGCTTCAGACATGATTCTTATCGATGATAATTACGCAACTATTGTAAACGCAATCGAAGAAGGTAGAGGGATATTTGAAACAACCAAGGGTTTCTTCCGCTATATGCTTTCAACGAATTTTGACGAAATTTTTCTGATTTTAGTAGCATTTATTATTATGAAATTATGGAGTGATGTCTTCTTAGGACCACCTGTTACACCAATCTTGATCCTCTGGCTCAACATAGCAACGGATGGTATCCCTGCGATGGTTTTAGGGCTAACTCCAACAGACCCCGATGTCATGAAGAAGCCTCCGAGAAAAGGTTTTACATTGTTAAAAGAAATAAAAGGTCCTGTTCTACTACTAGGAATTTATACATCAATTACGGATATTACTCTTTATATAGTTCTTTGGACAGTTCTTATTCCTACTTGGAGCAATCCCAGTTCTATTGGGTTTGATCCAGCTTTACTAAGCGGCACAACAATATTAGGGGTTCATTACACAGCAACCGAATACGCTATAGCATTAGCGCAAACGGTATTATTTACAAATTTAGTGATATGTGAATTATTGTTCGTTTTCACATGTACTTCTAATATTAAACCGTTTTACCTCTTTCCCAACAAGCACTTATTTTGGGCTACAGGACTTTCTCTCGCTTTACAACTTTTAATCCTTTACACACCAATGGCTATCGCTTTTCACGTCGTACCTTTAACACAATGGTATCACTGGGTAACTCTCTTTCTTGCCGCATTTAGTGTTTCTGTCGTCGACGAACTAAGAAAATATAGAATAAGATTGAAACTTAGAAAAGATCCTAATTATTTATTAAAAACTTAATTTTATTCTTTTTTTTATCCAATTATTTTTTATTTTCAAATTATTTTTTTTTGATTAATATACCTAATTTTCGTTTTATTCCATAATAACCCAACAAGGTAATAGTTATAAAAGAGCAAAATAAAGATTTATTAAATAATTATTCAATATTAAAAATGATAAAAAATGGTAATTGATATAACGGACGGGATAGAAAGCGGTAAGGTAATTGTAAAAGTTTTAGCAACCAATACAACCTCTATTACTTTATTAACCGAAAAAAGATTTAATGGAAAAGTTATCCAACCAGGTGTTACGGCTAATAGAGCTGTAGGCGAGCATGGGTTAGCAATGAGTATTATTGTAGAAGATAATGGCGAGAGACACCTTTTATTATTAGATAGTGGAGGTTTATCTCAAACTATAGTTGAAAATAGTAAGCAATTTGGAGTGAATTTGAATGACGTTGAGAAATTTGTTTTAAGTCATGGACATTTTGATCATTTTGGCGGGTTAGCGGGAGTAATTCCTTTATTTAATAAAGGTACCGAATTTGTTTTGAATCCTAATTGCTTTAATCAAAATTATGCGGCAATTATGAAATCTGGAGAAGTAATTCCTGCTGAAGATTTAGGAGCTACATTGCGAACGCTAGAAAAAGAGGGGAAACTTAGTATAAGTAAAAAATTACCTATACTTAGTAAAAATATGATAAATAATCTAGTAGATCAACATGGAATTAAGCTAATAGAGACAAATGAACCTGTAAAATTATATAAAGGTATCGCGACAAGCGGAGAAATTGAATTATTCGATAAAGAAGAAATTACTAAAGGAATCTACATAATGAAAAGTAGAAAGGAATTTGAAACAAACTATTTCAGAGACGAAACATCTATTTATATTAACGTAAAGGATAAGGGTTTAGTTGTCATAACGGGGTGCGGACATTGTGGCATAATGAATACGATAAAACACGGTCAAAAGTTAACGGGGATCGACAAAATTTACGCTGTGATTGGGGGATTTCACGAAGAATGGAACCCAATTGAAAAAATTGAGGAAAAAGTAAAATATTTTGAAGAATTAAATCCGGAAATAATTTGTGGTATGCATTGTACAGGTTTTAATTTTAACAAACTCATGTCTCGACATCCCTCTCATACTTTAGGGATCGTAGGAACAGAATTTCATTTATAATTTTTTTTTTTTGTTTTGTTTTTTAATTATAAACTCTCTTCAATGTACTTAAAAAATAAGCCAATTCCTATAATTTTGAATGTATCTTGAACATTTATATATTTTAATGCTGAGGTTTCAATGAAAAAACTTTTCAATTTTTTTGCTTTTTCTAATCCCTCCTCTTTGGTTATTTCCCTTTGATCTTCTAAATCAATTTTATTTCCTATAAGCACAAATGGGACGTTTCCTAATTTCTTCTGAGCATCTTCGAGCCAGAAATCTATAGCTTCATCAAAAGTCTCTCTTCTGGTAACATCGTAAACGATAAAAGCACAATTTGCTCCGCTATAATACTCGTGTCTAACACGCTTAAAAAAACTTTGCCCGGCAAGGTCGTATACAAGAAATTTGATAATATCGTCTTTGAAGCCTTGAACATGAAATTGTTGAGTTGATATCGAAATACCTAAAGTTGGTCGATAATCGATAACATCCTCCTTTTTTAAAAATTGATTCACTAGCGTAGTTTTACCTACGGCTGCTGAACCTAATACAATTAGTTTAAAGAGTTTTTCTATTTTCTTAGGTTTCCTAAATTGATGTGCTGTGGTCACACCATTTATCATAGTTTTTGGTTCGTTGATCGAAAACTTGTCTAATCCTAAGGAAAATGTATCGTGAATATTTAAATCGGGGATTTCTAAAGTATTAAATTTAAAATCGAAGCTATCTTCAAGCAATTGAGCTATTTTCTCAACTACGAGGTAAGCAATAGGGAAGAGCTTGTTTAAATTTGTTTCATAATCGCAAATTAGTAATAGTATAGCATCGGATCCCGCTTCTAAGTAAATAATGCGATTATCCTCAGTTTCAAATGAACCAGTACCATAATGACCGATTTGATATTCTAAGCTAATCTTACTCAAAAGGTTTTCTACCAATGCAGTAAAGGCGCCGTATACATCTTCCGTTTCTTTCTCGTCTTTAGCTGTACTATCTAATTTTCCATATTTAGTCATTAAAAGTCCTTGGTTTGAATATAAAAAGGCGACAACAATATCATCTCGCGACTCTACAAAGTTTTTTAAGAGAATCCGAAGATTTTCTTCTTTTGTTATAGCTTTAGATGCCATAAATAAGATATAACTTAAATTTAATTAATATAATGTTCCTTTTTTTTTATTGAAATTTAGGACTCTATTTGATTAAAAATACTACTCGTTATATTTAAATTTATTTTATCCCTTTATTACCTATTATAATTCTTAATTTTAAATTGACTTTTTTGAGATAAATATAATGAATATTTCAGAACTATTGAAAAAAAAGCTTGAATCAAACCAAACGGTACTTACAGAATTTGAATCGAAGGAATTGCTTAAAGAGATTGGAATTTCTGTTCCAGACCAAAAATTAACCTCTACTAAAGAAGAAACCGTTTCAGCCGCAAAGAGCATTGGTTTTCCGGTTGTTTTAAAGCTCATGGCAGAAGATATTGTCCACAAGTCAGATACGGGAGCGGTTAAGTTAAACATAAAAAACGAGGATGAAACTGCTAATGCGTTCGAAGAATTAATGAATATTCCTTCCCAAGCCGAGAAATTGATTAGCGTACAAAAAATGGCCAACGAACCAATAACGGAATTAATTTTAGGGATGACTACTGACGCTCAATTTGGACCTGCGCTAATGTTTGGAATTGGAGGTATTTTAGTTGAACTTTTAGAGGATGTAAGTTTCCGAATTGCTCCAATTACAGAATATGATGCTCGGGAAATGATTAAAGAAATAAAAGGATTTCCAATACTAGATGGATATCGAGGAAAACCAAAAGCCGACATAGATGCGATAGTAAAAACGCTATTGAAAGTATCGGAGCTCGTCATAAAACACGAAGAAATATACGAAATGGACCTAAACCCCGTTTTTATCTACGATAAAGGGTTAATTTGCGTAGATGCGAGGATTATTCTGAAAAAACCCGAAAAACAAGATTAGTCTTGTACCTTTTTTAATCAATTTTTTGAACATTTTATAGAAAATTTTTTATGCACATTTGTTAAATTAATTCAAATATTCATACCAGCTAACATAAAAGAAGTAATTTTATATTCAAATTACGCGATTATTATTGTAATTATTCTTATTGAAAAATATTATTATTTTAAAAAAATTGATTTGATGTTTATGAAAAATTTAAATAAAAAAAAGAGAATGATAACTTGCTCAGTTCTGTTATTTAGTCTTTTATCGATAACAATATTTACAAATTTCAATTTCGAGTCTCTTTTTTACAAAGACGATGCGAATAAAGACGATTTTACAAATTTTCCAAAAACTTCTGATTCTCTTCCTTCTTTTAAAGGGACGGGAAATAAAGTTAATATTACTTTACATCAATCTATTTTAAATACATCAACGATATCTTTTTCTAATTTAGATAATGAAAATACTTTTCAAGAACCAGCACCAAAATTTCAGGGTTATAATACATCTAATATAAATATTGATGTAGATGACATAAATGCTCCAAATAAAACTATTTTGTATGAAGATCAAACAAGCGCACGTATAATTGATGCTGTTAATAGTCATTATATTTCATTTAAAGCTAGGGGTGTGGGTTATATAGAAAACATATCCATCTATTTAAATAGAACAGCACCACTCCTTACAAGACTTATAGTATCGTTGTATAATTCTGAGTTAGACGGTTCTATACCAAAACCGCTTAATCTTGTATACGCACTTCCAATAGTTGATTTGTCAGTAATCACAGGAGATTCACCTCATTGGCATAATATGACAAATATAGGTTCTTTATTCAATTGTTCAGAAACATACAATGATACTTTTTATTTAAATATTGAAGAGATTGGCTCTGGCGTTGATATTGAAATATATGGTGAATTAACTTCAATGGGTGGAGATGGTTCAAATGATAATTATGTATTAGATAGTGGAGAAAACGAATTTAATATTGCAGGATCACTTGTAGATGCCGCAGTAGAAATTGATTTTGTTCCATTGAATAATACTCCTAAACCCTCTCAAATTGGACTTGAGATAAATAACAAAAGTGTAAATGATGTCAATTTTCAAAAAGGAAAATATATTATGACTGAAGGCATCTTAAAAGATTTATCAGGCACTATTGATTTCAATGTATCTGCAGATTGGTGGGATGTTGCTTGTAATGTCTCTAGAGTTCAAATCAATTACACTAAAACGGATTTAAGAGCAGATTCTAGCTTTGAAGTTTTAGGAAACGGACAAGATGTTTTGTGGAATGTGACAAAACCAGGCGGATTGAATTATTTTGATTCGCGGTTCAATAATTATACGATAAATTTCACCATTTCTTCCAGATGGGAGAATATTGAAGTGTGGAATGGGGGTACCAATAAAACAGATGACATAAAACCAAATCCTCTCAATAATTATAAAGACATACAAGTGTTTAATGCCGGAAATGGTACTCATTGGTTTTTAAACGCCACATCTTCCAACCTTCTTGAGGATATAAAAAAATATGTTGGTACAATGTCAGCAGCAGATAATTTTAATTATACCGATCTTGTTCGTTTTAACGGAACTTTTTCTAGCTCTATTAGCGATGGAAGTATTAACCTTAGCGTGTATAGCCCATTAATATTAAATGATCATTTGAACTATACATTTATTAACAGTTCTTTTATTTCAGGTGATGACATATACTTTGGTGATTGGGATATATCTGAAAAGGTAACCAAATACGGAAAGTTTCGAATACTAACTCAATGGAATAATGGCACTGATGCGGGTTTCTTTAGAGATAACATAACCATATTTGCAGAAACAAATCTACTTATTGATCAGCCCTCCCAGAACACAACGTTCAATTCTAGCACCATTTTCAATGTCACTATAATCTATAACGATACAGGACAAAGTCTGGATATTTCTGACGGTGATATTTACTATAAAATTAACGCTGGAACTTATAGTTCTGTAAATGAAAGCGTAAAATACATCGGTTCGGGAAAATATAACATTACTTTTGATTGTAATAACACAGAATTTAATTATGGTCTTAATACGATCTCGATTAGAGCAAATAACACTTACTATCACAATCAGACTGACACGCTATATTTTTTCATTTTAGGAGAAACAAGCCTTATTAGATCGTTTCCAAAAACGTATAACTTTGATTCTGGTGAAACATTTAATGTTACTCTTTATTTCAACGATACTGTTAAAAATATAGGAATTGATGGTGCTGATGCAGTAGATATTTATGTAAACGATAGTGATTATACTCCCTTAGATTTTTTTGATTACGGAAATGGATATTATAATCTTACTGTAAATTGTAGCGATTCTATATTTAACGATTACGGTTCGTTTGATGTAAAGGTTGACGTTAATAAAACTAATTATTACAATCAAACTACTTCGTTTGTTATTAGTATTACGGGAGAAACTAGTTTAGATGTCTCAGTTATGCCGGTAAGGAAGTTTTATTATTCAACCGAGATTTTTAACATAACGGCATATTTTAATGATACGGCGAGAAATCAAGGTATTAATGGCGCAACAATAGATATTGACGTGGACGGAAGCGTTTATTCTCCTCTCAGTTGGTTTGATTACGGTAATGGGTATTATAACATTAGTGTAGATTGTAGCGATCCTATTTTCAGTAATTACGGATCTTTTCAAATGAGAATTAACGCCACGAAATTAAATTATTACAAAAGCGTTGATTCCTCTTTTGAATTAATAATTGGAAACACGACTTTAACTAGGCTTTCACCCCCTTTAAATTCGCCTTATGTTTATGGAGATAGTTTTAATATTACAATTTATTACAGAGATGTAGTAAAAGATTCCGGAATTACTGGTGCTACGATAGAATATTCTATTGACGGAAGTTCATATAAAACTGATAATATAGATCCAAACGGAAATGGGAATTACAATATTACGATTAATGTAGACGATACTGACTTTGGTAGTATTTTTGGATTTAGAACTATTATAATAAACGCAAGTAAAACCAATTACAACAATGTATCAATAGATTATGTATTTCATAGACAAATTAATACTACAATCGAGCCAGACAATTTTAAAAACTTAGGTAGCGTTGAACGAGGGTTAAACGTATCGTTTAGATTCAATTATTCGGATGGTACTGGCAAACCGATAACGCAAGCCGATTGGTCAATAGTTAACAATTCCGACGGTTTTGTTGCTCATCTTGAAAATTTAGGAGAGGGAAATTATACTATGCATTTAAACACTTCGTTTGTAACTGTAAGCGGTTCCTTTCAATTGTTTGAGTTCAACATATCTTCAATCGGAAATGAAACACAAATTATCACATTGCAAGTAGACATTCAAATTATCCACACTCAACTTCAAGATGTAGCTTGGAATTCTTTAATAGCAAGAAATTCAGGGTTAAATCAAACAGTCAATTTTTACTTTAATGATACTACAAATAATCAGCCGATTCTTGATTTAACAACTCTAAATGTCGATGTTAAAGACTTTGACACGGGTTTACTTTGGGACACGGGAGACTTTAATTGGAATTTAAATAATCCTTTAAACGATGGGAATTACGAGTTAGATGTTAGTACTAATAATTTGAATTCTGGATGGTACACATTGCAAATTGAGGTATCGAAATTTCCGAACTATAATACAAGTATAATTTATACTCAATTTTATCTTAGAGGAAACTATACATCATTTAATATTAATTCTATTTCTGATCTTGGAGGCGAAGGGTTGCTAACTCCTGTAGGAAACAATTATTCCGCGTTTATCGAGAGAAATATATATGTAGCCTTTAATTTAACGGATAACGAGTTTAACAACGAATTAATTACTGGAGATGCAAATTCATATGTAATCACTTATTACGAAATTTCAAATGCGACAAATCAAGGAACTACAACACATACCTTAACTTTTGACGCTAACACGGATTCCTATAATGGATATTTAACTACTTCAAGTTTAACTGTAGGAACATATGCAGTAAATATAACTGTTATAAAAACTAATTACGAAAATTCCGTTTTTAGTTTTAATTTAACTGTAAAACCTAGATTCAATGTGAGAATCTCAGTAGTTGATCCACCAACCACAGTTACTGCGGGTGATTCTTTTTTCATAACTCTTGAAGCCGAATACTACAATGGAACCGATTGGTTACCTTTAATCGGAACAAATATTATATTAACTCCTTATTTTAACGGTATATCCTCAACTCCAATAACTATTGCTACTAATGGTACGGGAATAGCTATTTTTGAAATTACAATTAGAAACGATGCTATAAACATGACTCTTCTAGTAGAAATACAAGTCAGTTATAATCATTTAGCTGACACATTACAAATTTCAGATATTAGCATTATTCCGCTCACACCTGGTTTTACTTTTGAAGAACTGCTCCCTTATATCATAATAATCGGAGCTGTTGTTGCTCTTGCTGGTGGTTCTTTAGCAGTTTATCGTGGTGTAGTAGTTCCCAAAAAGAGAGAAAAACAACGAATATTGACTGAAGTTAAGACTATTTTCGACGACGCAATTAATTTAGAACATATTTTAGTATTATACAAAGGAACTGGAACCTGTATTTTCTTTAAGTCATACGGTTCAGAACAAATAGATCCTGAATTAATAGGAGGATTTTTATCAGCGGTTTCTTCATTTGGAAAAGAAATGAAGACTCAAGAAGCATTAAATGAGATTTCTTACGGCGATAAAATGTTATTACTAGCTGATGGAGAATATATACGAGTCGCATTAGTTTTAGGAAAAAAAGCATCCTTAATTCTCCGTCGTCATTTAAAAGACTTCATAAATACCTTTGGAAAAATGTTTAAAGATGACTTACCAAATTGGAGAGGGCAACTTAATCCTTTTAGGAATGCAGGTCTTATTGTCGATGAAATTTTGAACACTTCAATTATTCTACCGCATCAGATATCAGATGACTTTTCGAGTGTTAAGGAATTAAAGAATCCCCACGCACGGGATGTATTAAAGGTCGCACATAGCTGTTGTGAAGAAACAGATAGAAGTTTCGTATTTATTGCAACATTACTCAAGGAAACATCTGAAAGAACTAATAAAGATACAGCAGAAATTTTTATAGGAATTAAGGAATTACGGGACAGGAAAATCTTAATCCCAATAGAAATCTCAGCAATCGAAGCTCAACCAGTTTCTCAGCAAGAAATAAATCTTATTAATCAAAAAGTTACTTCACTAACCAATTTATCAAACGAGGAAAAGCAAAATTTAGTGAATTTCTTAGCCGAATTAGATGCAATAGAAAGAGAAGCTTACCTTTCTAGCTTGACTAAACAACATGAAATCGTCTCTGCCCCAATTAAAACTACTATAGGAACTATTATAGTTGATAATAAGAAATCTGCTATAAAAGGGGTTAAGGAGTTAAGCAAACGAGCTAAAATTGCGAAAGGAAAGAAGAATTATCGAAAAACAATTGAATTATATCAAAGCGCCGCTATGTTGGCTTCAAACTGGGAATTATCAAGTGAATTCGTTCAAATAGAGGAGCTTATTCGAAAAACTAAGATTGAAGATTTAAGCGTGAAAAAGAAGGATTTAGAAAAAGAGGCAAAAGATGCTGTTATAAGTAAAAATTACGCTGAAGCCAGCGCGAAGTATAAGCACGCGTCTAAAATCGCGTCAGAAATTTTCAAACTAGGCGCTAGTGATATGACAAAAGAAGTCAAGAGATTAACCAAAAAAGCAAATGAATACGAAAAATTAAAATAAATTTTATTTTTATTATTCTTTTATTTTCTATTTTTTTTACATTAGTATTTTAAAAAAGAGATTTATTAAATGGTTTAATCGGTAATTCCATTTTCTGTTATTGAGAATACAGCTTCTCCTTCGGGTAGATGAGGCGCATCAATCATTTTCGCTACTCTCTGCTCGCCTTTACCTTTTCTTAAATATACTCTAATTGTTGATCCATGAGCAACTATATTCCCTCCTGTCGCGACTGTTGGGTTTCCATAAAAAACATCAGGTTTTGATTGAACTTGATTTGTTACAATGACACATAACTCGGGGAAAATATCTGTTAAACGTAATAAATCGTGTAAGTGGGCATTAATAGTTTGTTGTCTGGTTGCTAACGTACCTCTACCTATATATTCGCTTCGAAAATGTCCAATTAAAGAATCAACTATTATTAGTTTAATGTTTTTCTCTTTAATAAGATTAGCAGCTTCTTTTATTAGGAGAATTTGATGATCAGAATTGTAAGCACGACCAAATATTATGTTTTTCAAAATCTTTTTGTAATCTAAATCAAGTCCTTCAGACATCTGTACTATTCTTTCAGGTCTAAATGTTCCTTCAGTGTCTATATACAATGCATTTCCATTGAGACCCCCATCTTCGTAGGGTAATTGAACATTTACACAGAGTTGGTGCGCTATTTGGGTTTTTCCGGTCCTAAATTCGCCAAAAAACTCAACAACGCATCCAGTTTCAATTCCACCTCCAAAAAGATCGTCGAGTTCTTGACTACCTGTCGTAATTCTCGAAATATTTTTTCTGTACTCCCATACATCTTCAGCAGACTTGAAGCCGATTTTTAACTGGGCCATACTAGCTTTAACTAATTTAGCGGTTGTTTTATCTCCGAGCCCAGATTCATTTTGAATTATCTTTGGGGGCGTATAAGCGATGGACTCAAGGCTACTAAATCCAGCCTTAATTAGTTTTTTAAGCGTAGCTTCACCTACCCCAGGAAGCTTTTTAATAGCTTCTACACACATATTTGCGTCATTGATTATAACTTCATTACTATCTGAATCTAATTCTTCTTCTTCCATTTCATTTAATTCGATAATATCATCTTCATCTTCCTCTAAATCTTCAAAAATTTCTTCTACTTCAGATTCAAGTTCTTTTTCATTGCTTTCAGATTTTTCTTCGATTTCGTTTTTATCTATTTCGAACCGGGCAAATTTTAAATGGTCCTTGTAAATTTTGCCTTTAGTATGGTTTCTTTTACATTCTTTACAGAAATAAGGCTCTCCATTCCCAGATTGGCCTCCATTATTAATTTCACTTGCTTTAGCCATTACAAATCACAATTTATTAAAATTTAGTGTAATTTTTATAGTTCTTAATGATTATTTTATAAATATTATAAAAGCTATTTTAAAGAAAATAGACCTCGAATTTTTCAATTTTTAGATGTATTAATTCTTTAATAATTGACTATATCACAAGTCATATTTAGAAAAAAATATATTGTTTCAACTGTTTGTTTAAACTTTATAAATTATTATAAAATTCTATAAAAAAGCAAAATTCCACGCTCTCTTGGATTTTAAATGTTTATTTAAATACATTTATTTTAAATAAAAATCAGATAAAAAAAACATTTTCCTCATGCTAACGACAGTCAAGTTCCGCTTACAGCCAACTCCTTCACAGGAGCAAAAACTACACGAAATCTTTGCCATCTACAATAGAGTTAAACGAGCGGGATATAAACTCTATTTTACATTAAAAGACATGGATCTTACTAAAACGGAACAAAGAAAGCTCGTTCAGCCCCGTTTAATGGAACTCTGTCAGAATAATCCCTACGTAAATAGCATCCTAATCGACTGTGAGACTAAGTTAGCCCAGCAACAAACATGGTACGAAAAACGCGAGAAATATCTAAAACTTCAAATAACTACGATTATTAAGATGGTTGAACAAATAAAGCAAAAAGATAAGAGAGATAGGCGATTAAGAGGGCTTTACTCCCATTTATCGTCTGTTCAGAATAAATTACTCGCTTTAAGACCTAAACCGGTCGTATTTGGCACGAAACAGTTATTTCGAGAGAGGATACTCGGTAAAATTAGCAGGGACGAGTTTAGAATTAGAAGGGACTCTTCTTTTTGTTGCGTGGGTAAAAGGCAAGGAATTAATCTGAATTTAAAAATCCTTCCTGACGCGACTCTTAGGGTTCGCATGTTTTCTAAGGAAAAAGGGAAGAAATGGTTAATAATTCCGTTTACTGCGAATTACAAGCAAGAGAAATGGTTTATAGAAATACTCGGTTTGGAATTATATCAAGTAGAAGTCGTGAGACGCTTTATAAAGGGTAGAGTACGATATTTCGCTCACATTTCTTACGAAATCCCCGAAACAGAAATGCGTTATGGCTTTGAACGCGGAGCTGTAGGGCTAGACATGAATTATAATTTTGTTTCTCTCTATAACATTGACGAAAAAGGTAATTTCAAGAGTTATCACGAAATTAAGTTTAGAAACTTGCATTCATATCGTAAAAACAAGAGTACAGATTATATTAGTTATAAGATGGATAAGGTGGTTAACTATTGCGTTAATAAAAGGAAGGGACTGGTGATTGAAGACCTTTCCTTTGACCAAGAATTTTCTTATGGTAAAAAACGCAATCGAAAATTAAGTAATTTTAAAACTTCAGCATTAACTTTATTAGAAAGAAAGTGCCTTAAAAAAGGTGTTGCTGTTAGAAAGGTACACCCAGCATACACATCTTTAATTGGCAAGTATAAATATTCACGCTCGCGTAATTTATCTACTCATGTATTAGCAAGTTACGTGATCGCTCGAAAAGGTCTTGGGTTTAAGGAAAAGATTCCAACCCTTTATAAGCGGTTGCTTGCACAAGTCGGGGACGCCATAAAGCCCCGTTTGAAACCAAGCAGTCCCTACTATAACTGGGCTAAACTCCACGATTTTTTCAAGTACAGTGGGATAACTTCCTTCAAGACTTCCGAAGTAATGAGAAAAGCGCTACAAATGAAGTATGTCTTGAACTCGGTGACGAGCGCACAGCCTGATAACCTTAGGGCTGGTCTTTCCTCCAAGGGAAAGGTTGATAATTGGCATAAATTTTGGAATTTTATAGAAATTACCAATATTTTATAAATAATTTGAAGGTTACCTTATTAGGTGAATTAAAAATGAGTTTAGGTTTAAATTTCGAATATTATCCAAAAATTAACGCCAATTTAATGGAAAAACTAATTTCAGTTTCTAAATCCAATAAACACAACTGGGATCCTCCATTCTTTACTGACACTGAATCGCATATAGACATGGGAGCAATTCACCAAGCGTCTAAAGAATTTATGAGTGAGAAAATAAAGAACATTATAGTTTTAGGAACGGGGGGCTCAATTCAAACTTTACTCGCATTAAGACATTTATCTAAAAAGACTCTATATCCTATTACAAGTTCTAGGGCTGTAGAATTAAAACGGTGCCTTGACACAACAGATCCTGAAAATTCGGTTGTAATTCCGATCTCTAGAGGGGGCGAAACTTTAGATGTAAACTCTACTATAGGAATTTTCTTAAAAAATAATTACAATTTTCTAGGGCTCTCTTCAAAGGGAACGATGCGTCAAATATTAGAAAAAATAGGGTGTCCCATTCTGGAGGTTCCTGATATCTCTGGCCGTTTTGCGGGATCCATCTCAAATGTTGGAATTGTCCCAGCTTTTCTGTTAGGAGTTAATATCGTAGATTTTTTAAAAGGATTAAACGATGCTTATAAAGAATTTATGGGTTTTGACGATAACCTAGCTTTCCGTTTTTCAGCATTTCTTTATAATTTGTACAAAAAAGGCTACAAAACTGTATTTTCTATGCCATATACTCTGAATCTTGAAGGAAGTGTAGGATTATTCGTGCAAGAAACATCAGAAAGTACTGGAAAGAACGAAAAAGGACTAATTGGCGCTTATCAATCGGCTCCACTGTGCCAGCATTCAGTTTTAGAATATTTATTAGGTGGAACTAAGGGCGCTGTAGTCCCGGTATTGTGGACCATAAAAAACGAATTCCCAGATTTTAACTTAGATTCCTCAATAGAATTTGTAAACGGTCAAACTGCCCAAACCATAGTAAATTATCAAGCAGACGCTACTTTTCAAGCCCTAATAGAACAAGGAGTTCCGTCAGCTAAAATCTCAATTGAACGCTCTGACGAATATAATATAGGCAATCTAATCGCTTTTATTCAATCGACAGTCTATTATTTATGTTTATTATTAGATGTAAACTGGTCAAACAATCCGAAAGTAGTTATAGGAAAAAAAATTGGTATCGAAGCCTTAAAAAATAGAATTCCCCTTGAAGAAAGAGAAAAAATCAGAAAAGAACTGGCCGAACATAAATTTCATCGAGATTTTTTTGGAATTAATTAATTTCTTCTTTTTTTCTACTTCTACTTTTATTAATAAACTCATTATACAATATATTAATAGCTTTATCGCAATTTTTTCTGTCTATTATTGCGGTAAAATTCAATTCAGAAGACCCTTGTGCTATTGCTTTAATATTTATATTGTCATCTCCGAGCGAGGTAAAGACTCTTCCAGCTATACCAGGTGTGTGAAGAACTCCTGCGCCAATGACGGCAACTAATGAAATATCGTTATTGATTTTAATCCTAAACCACTTTTTACCAAAGAAATCTGAATTTCTTAATAAGAAACTAACTTTCATTGAATCTTCAAACTCTATGCCAAAAGTTATATTATTTTCTGAGGAACTCTGTGATATAAACACAATATTAACGTTATTATCTCCTAAAAGAGAAAAAATTTTAGAAGCAGTCCCCGTTAATGGAACCATCGTATCGCTTTCGACGGTCACCATTGAGAGTTTATATATTGAAGTAATAGCTTTAATTACTTTCTCGCCTCTAACGATTTCTTTCGTTATCGTTGTAAATTCGTCAGAATCAGGGTCGTTGAAAAACTTAATTTCAGAGGGAATATTTCCTTTTTCGTTGACATCAAGGCATAATGGATGTAGAACTTTTGAACCAAAAAACGCAAGTTCTTTTGCCTCTTTGTAAGAAATTCTCTTTAAGAGCGCTGTTTTTTCAGCGATTCTTGGGTCTGCGTTTAAAAAACCCTTAACATTTTTCCAGTAAATTACTTTTAAGTTAAAATTAATCCTAAGACAGTATGCTAGGATTGCCGCTGTTAAATCACTTCCACCTCGTCCGAATGTAGTAATTTTTTTGTCTTTCGTAGAGCCATAAAACCCAGTTACACAAATAATTTCAATTAATTCAGATTGGAGCAAGGGGATTATTCTATCAGTCACCTTTATTTCAGTCTCTTCTAATAACGGAAGAGCTCTCCCAAAGTTATCGTCTGTAAGGAGAATCTCATCAGAAGAGATATATTCTGTTTTAAATTTTTTTGATTTTAAATATTGGCTTAAAATGAATGTGCTAAGTTTTTCTCCATAGGAAATAATTATATCCTGAATTTGCATACTTGGCCGGATTAATTTAATTACCCCACCGATCTGTTTTAATTCGCTAATTTCTTTTTTTAAAAATTCAAAGGTCTTTTTAAATTCGCTTTCATCGTCGATAAGAATTTGATTAATCATATTTTTATGGATATTAAAAATATCGTCAATAATGTAATCGCATTTAGGTTCTTCTTTACAAGATTTCTTATAAAAATCTATTAACTTATCAGTTATTCCTTTTAACGCTGATGCTACAATTATTATTTTAGAGGCTTCTCTATATTTTTTAACAATATATTGTATTTGACTAAACGATTTTTCATCTTTTAAACAAGAACCTCCAAATTTCATTACAACTAGATTTTCCATTCTAACTATAAAACACAAAATTATTGAGTTAAATTGAGATATTAATGAATAGAAAAAATCGAAAACTTATAAATAAGTTGGAATTCCATAATAATTTTTATTTCTGAGAAATTATGGGAATTATTGCATTATTTGGACAACTTACGAAACATCTTAAACAATTTTGACATAAATCCATATTTTTCTTATTAAAGGTAATCTGTTTTTTATCCGAATCTGGTTCAATAATCAGAACATATAAGTTTTGGAAACAAAAACCTTCCTCTAAGCACTTTTTACAAACCGTACATCTCTCGCTATCTATTTCAAAATCTATTAATTGCCCGTCTTCCATCGATATTACTTCAATTGCGTTGTGTTCGCATACATCAACGCATTTAAGGCACCCTTTACATTTATTGTAATCCACATACCTTAAGGTATCTTTAAAAAAAATAGCTTTTGGATGGCAAGAATACATACATTTTTGACATCGGACGCAAAATTGCGGGTTAACACTTATAGGAAATAATTTTTCCATTTTATTTTGCTTTTTTTTTAATTTTAATTTTAAAATTAACTATACTTATTAAAAAAAAGTGAAAAACAAGCTAATCAACCTAAAAAGATTTAAAAAAAAATTTCAAAAAATTCGAATTATATTTATTTCGGAGGGGACAAAACGATCTCCATGGAGCTTACATTATTTTGACGACCTTCCTCGCCCGTAAGTACCTCCGTGGTAATACTAATGTCCTTATATTCAACTCCCTTCAAGAAACGATTTTTTAAAATCTCGCAGATATCAACGGCATGAGAAATCGCCTTACCGCGAGCTTTTACCGTACAATCTACTCCTTTATTCAAGACCATCATCACAGCCATTACGTAATTCATCGTAGGACGACGCCCAACAAAGACCGCGTTTTCTTGACCTGGCTCTCTTTTTCTTTTCTCTGGCTCTCTTTTTCTTTTCTCTGACATTTTTTATTTTCTCCAAATTGTTATTTATTTATTCTCCATGTGTGTTAATTATTCCTATGTATTATGCTTTAAATTTATTCAGAATTTATTTAAAAAAATGTAGGTTGCAAATAGAATTGCAGAACAAAGTTGAAAAAGTTGCGATTTAAAGTTTACTTAACAATAAAGGTTTAACGATTAAAACTGATTCATTTAACAAATCTTTCTTAACTTCATTTTCCATATTATAACCTTCTATATACACAATTTTTTTAATCCCAGCATTAATAATTAATTTTAAGCAAGTCATACAAGGAAAAATCGTAGTATAAAGAGTTGTATCACCCTTAATTGAAGTACCATGAATAGCAGCTTGAATTATACAATTAATTTCTGCATGCACACCTCGACATAATTCTGGTCTTTCACCACTTTTTAAATTCTGTCGCACACACGTTTTTGAAGTACAATGTTTAAGTCCCGATGGAGCTCCATTATATCCTGTAGATAATATATGTGAATCCTTTACTAATACAGCGCCAACATTTCGTTTAATACATGTACTTCTTTCTGAGACTGCCATTGCAATTTTCATAAAATATTTGTCTTTTGAAATTCGATTTTTGTTTTGATCAATCATAGCATATCATGATTTATTTTATTTTAAAACATATAAATTAACCAATATTTAATTTTGTTATCAGTAAACTAAAAAAATAGAACTTAATAATATAATAAATAAGGAAGAAATAGTAAATTTTTTAAAAATTTTAAGATAGAAATTAAATATGGAAAATAACGCAGAGTTTAAACGCGAGAAAGGCTTTATAGAAAGAATTTTCGATAATAAAGCGTTCATACTTATTATTCTAGGCATAGTAATTAGAGTTATTATGCTTTTTTACTATTACTATACTCATTCAATTAATCCACTAAGATCATGGGGTGATTTAGGTTCTTATTTCGAAAAGAATCTTACTAGTACACCCCTTACAATATTTATTTTAGAAATTTTTAGATTTCTCTCTTTTGGAAGCATTGAAATTTTTGCATTTTGGGGTTTTCTGTGGGATCTATTAACAACTTTAATGTTTTATTTTATAATTAAAAATTTTAATGTCAAAAATTTAAATTATGCTTTCGGTTTATTTATGATCAATCCATTTTTCTTTTTAAGTAATTCATTTAGCATAGAAAATTGTGGATATCATATTACAGATGCCTTCTTTTTCTTCTTTCTTTTTTTAGCTTTCATATATTTTCCAAAAAAACAAAAGCATTCGAAATATTTGTTTTATTTATTCTTAGGATTATCAATGTGTGTAAAATATTACACTTTACCTGCAGTAGGATTTTTCTTTTTAAAATATTTAATTGATAAAGATTGGAAAGAAATGAAGATATTTTTAATTTCTATTGCTCCACTACTAATTATTTTTTTAATTCTTCCATTATTTCTAACTGATTGGTTTTTTAATATATTATTTAATTGGTATTCAGTAGGAATTAGCATACCTTTATTTATAAAAATTATTCCACCAGTAAGTATAGCATTGTTATTTATCATATTCAGAATGAATAAAAGTGATGCTTTTGAAATTTCTATTTTATCAACTGTTACTACTGCTTCTTTTATGGTTTTTAGTTATTTTTATTTAAGATGGTTTCAATCAATATTATTTTATGGTGTTTTAAAAGAAAAAGAGTTTTTTACTCTTAACTTAAATTTAGGATCTAAAAAAAGGGAAATAATTGTAAATAATCATTTAATCACATTTTATTTGTCATTTCTAGGGGTTTTATTAGCTTATCTTCTAATTATTTTTGCCTATAGTTGATAGAAGAATAGAACAAATTCTCTATTTGCGAAGTCTAAGCCCAAGTAAAAAGAGTGGTCGAAAAATACTCCACCAACCAGTAATGGGTCTCATCTTTGTAATACCTAATTTCTTTGGGGGATAAATTTTAGTAACAGGTACTTCTCTCGTCTTATATCCTAATTTTATAATTTTATAGTACAAATACGGCTCGAGTTCATATTTATCTAGCCAAGATTGCCAAATATTAATCCTTTTGTCTTGGAAAAGTGATAATTTGAAAGCTCTAAAACCGTTAGTGCTTTCAGTGACCCACTTTCCAGATATGATCGAAAATATAAGTGGATGAAGCCTTGTAGCCAATATTCTGTATAAAGGGATATCTCCATATTGTCCACCTTTCTTGAATCGAGAACCTTGAACAAAATCGCAGTTATCCTTTATAATTGGATTTAATAATCTCGGAATTTCATCAGGATTATCTTTATTATTGCCAGCCATAATAACCATTATGTCAAAATTCTGAGCTATAGCATATTCAATGCCTTTTCGAAGCGCTACACCAACGCCATAAGTTCTACCTAAAGAGAGGAGTGTAGCACCCTTAGCTTTCGCTGATTCAGGAGAACCATCTGTTGATCCATCATCTACAACAAGAATTTCATCAACAATTGATTTATCTATTCTTGATACAACTTTATCGATTTTATGAAGCTCATTGAAACAAGGGGCAACACATATTATACGATTTCCTTCAAACAAAATTAACACTTTTGGTGATATAGAAAGGTTTTAAAATATTTATAAAAATTAAAGCAATTTTATTAAATTTTCTCAAATTTGACTTAGGATTATTCATAATACCAATTCTTTTGCTTCTTTTAATTTAAAATTGTAATGAAAAATTGAATATCCACCGAAAAAAAGGAGATAAGCACTTCTAAATAAATGTTCTATAATAAAAATTGACAAAATTTCAATAAATGGAATTGCAGGATAAAAAATAAAAACAAAAAATGCTCCAATATTCTCAGAGATTCCCCAACCTCCAGGAGTTATTGGAAAAGTTTTACTAAAAAATAATAAAATTGAAGCTAAAATAAGTACGAAAATATTTAAATTATATCCTATAAAATAAAAAAATATTGCTACTATAAGCGCATCAAAAGTCCAAGTTGGAAAACTTAATAAAATTATATATGTGAATTCCTTTTTATGATCTTTAAATTTTCTTATACCCTCTTTAAAGTTTTTCAAGAATCTACCTAAATAGTGAGCCAAGTTTTTAAAAATTTTTTCTATAATATTTAGTATAAAATTCGTTTTATATAGAAGTAATAAAATAAATAATAGGATCAAAAAGATTAGTATCGCTCCAAAAATAAGGTATATTTGGAGATTTTGGCCTAGGATAATTATATTTTCACTTACTCCAATATTGCTTAAATATAAATAAAATAAAGAAAAAATATTAATACAAAATAAAAAAATTAAATCTAAAATTCTTTCAATGGCAATTCCGGCTATAGATTCACTTAATTTTATATTCTCTTGATCTTTTAGAATAAAGATTTTTGCTACATCACCTACTTTTCCTGGTGTTAAATCATTTATAACGAAAGCAGCTCCGATTGAAAAGTATGAAGAACTAAAATTTATGGGTTGATCAAGCCCTTTAAAAACAAATTTTAATTTATAAGCTCTAAAAATAAATGCCACAGTATAAGTAAAGATGAATAAAATACTTCCAAAAAAACCAATTTCGGTTATTTTTATAATTAGATTAGTGAAATCTACTATAAATATCATAAATAAAATCAAAAGAATTGTTCCTAAACCAATAAGAAACTGTTTTCTTTTTTTTAACCAAATTAAGATCTTATTATTTCTTTCCTTAGACATAAATTAAAACTCAAAATTTTTACTCTATCTTAAAGTTTGTTAATTCTTATCCATAATAAATCCAGTACAATATGAAGCTGGTAAATTAATTTGTTAAATGGAACATGGATTTATTTTTTTTTATCAAAATATCATAAGAGATTTAATTAAAAAAATTTGTAATTGTAGTTGTAACATATTCTATCTCTTCATCACATAAAAATGGATATATTGGAAGGCTAATTATCTCATTAGCGTACTTAATAGTTTTTTTATTGTCAAAGTGATCAAGATACTTAAAGGGTTTAGTTTTTTGAATAGGGATTGGATAGTGGATTACTGTTGGAATATTATTTTCTAATAAATATTATTGAAATTTATCTCTGTTCTTTACTCTTACAGCATAAATGTGATAAATTTGTTTGTTAATATAGGGTGCCATCTTTGGAGTAATAATGTTTTTTTCATTTTTTAATAGATTATTATATTTATTAGCAATTTCAATTCGCATATCATTCCATCGATCTAAGTGTTTTAATTTTTCATCTACTATTATTGCCTGAATTGTATCCATTCTATTATTCCAACCTTTAAAATCGTAATAATACTTTTTGCTAGAACCATAATTTCTTAATGATTTTACCCTATCATATAGTTCTTCACTATTTGTTGTAATAACTCCAGCATCGCCTGCAGCTCCTAAATTTTTACCGGGATATAAAGAAAATGCTGAAATATCCCCAAAATATCCAACTTTTTTATTTAAAACTATTGCTCCATGAGCTTGAGAAGAATCTTCTAATACTAAACATTCAAATGTTTTTGCCAATTCAAGAACTCGTTTCATATCGGTGGGGTGACCAAATAGATGAACTGGAATGATAACGCAAGATTTCCATTTTTTCCTATTATTTTTCAAATAAGATTCTAATAAATCTCCATCAATCTGGTAATACTCATCACAATCGATTAAAACAATTTCATAGTTTAAATCACTTAGATATGTAATAGCTAACGCTGTTGCTATAAAAGTATTCGCAGGAATTATAATACCACAAGGTGATTCCAGTTCTAGAGCAGCTAGTGATATTTTTAAAGCATCTGTTCCATTAGAAACGCCTACGGCAAATTTTGTTCCACAATATTTCGCAAAATTTTTTTCAAATTCACTTATAGCCTTTCCATTAATAAAATCCGATCTTTTAAAGAGTTCTTCTAATCTAGGATTAACATCTTTCTCGATAATTTCCCATTGTTTAAATAAATCATTAAATTTTATCTCCATAATTTATGCCTCCAATATTTTAATTGTCTCAGTTGTTAAAAATTTCTGTTTAAGCATATCTTCTTCTGAAAATGAAAAGAATGAATTTATTGAATTTTTTAAGGGTGATTTATATTCACTACAAGGATAACTTAAATTACCTGAATAAATTGGAAAAATTAAGTTAGTGGAATCTTCATATTGTAAAAATCTTTTAAAATCATCCCAAACAATAAAGTAATTTTCAAATTCAAAAACACATTCCCTAACTTTTTTTCTGTAATGCCAGCTAACATTAATAGTAGTTGAAAAATCTTTATATTCTATTAAACCTAAAGAGCTATCATCTTGTTTTGAATTTATATTTCTTTTATAATCAATCCATTTTATATTTATTGGTTCTTCTGAGAAAAGGTATTGAATGATTGAAACATCATGAGCTGCTAAATCCCATCGGGCATTTACATCAAATCTTTCAGGTCCTAAATTTAATCTATTCATAACAATACTTCGAATTTTACCTAATTTACCATTATCATAATCTTTTTTCATTGTTTCAATTTGATTATTAAATGTAAATATCCAGTCTGTAAATAAGATATCTCCATTTTTAAGTGCGATATCATACAAAAGTTCTGCTTTTGAGGATGATAAAGTTAATGGTTTTTCACAAAATACATTAATACTTTTTTCAAGAAAGTGCTTACTTATTTGAAAATGGGTTGTAGTTGGAGTGGTGATAAAAACATATTCACAATCCAATTTCTTATAATCGTTAACTGTTTTATACTTTTGATATGTTTTATTTTCGGAAAATGAAATATCGCATAATATAATGTCTTTTTCTCCCATTTCTTCTAGATTTTTTAAAATAATCTTACCCCAATAGCCAATTCCTATTATTCCAATCTTCATTTTAACTTAAAACCCTTTAATTTTCTAATTATTTTCGCTGGATTTCCAACTATAACACAATTAGCAGGAACATCTTTAGTTACTACTGATCCTGCACCAATTATAGAATTACTCCCAATTTTTACTGGCAATATTGTAACATTTGCACCTATTCGTACATTATCACTTACATTAGTCTTTCTCATAACCCAACTTTCAATATCTGGAGAATCAAAAAGATCGTTTGTAAACTTTGTCCCATGGCCTATAAAACAATGCTTTCCTATTGATACTCCTTCACAAACAAAAGAATGACTTTGAATTCTTGTCTTATTTCCAATAACAACATTTTTCTGAATTTCTACAAATGGTCCTATAAAGCAATTATCACCTAATTTACAACCGTATAAATTGACAGGTTCAATGATTTTTACATCTTTCCCTAATTGACAATTTTTTATAGTCAATTTTTAATCTACTATTTATTTAATATTCTATTATACTCAATTTCATTTCCATATGATTTGAAAAGAAACTAATCCACTTAAAAATGTTAATTGTGATAATAAGAAGATAAATTTAATTTTTAATTATAATCTTTCTACTTTCTAAAAATATTTTGAATTTTAATTGATTTCTTTAATCAATTGTATTATTCTTTCGAATTCATAACAAATATTATTTTGGAAAAGTTCCTTTAAATTAAATATACTAAATTTATTTTATCTAGAATTAAAATTTATTATAATATAATTAATTTGGAAAAAACCAAATTCCCATTAATAGCCAATTAAAAGATAGTGTTATTATTGATGTTTTAATATTGTTATTTTATTAAGAATAAAACCGACTATTATTATTAAGTAATTCTTTCAAATCTAGTGAATATGAATGGTTAAACAATTTAAAGTCCCGTGGGCCGCTTGGAGGGACCCAGAATATTTAGAATTAGAGCTCCCCGATTCCTGGGATGTTTCCGTCTGTAGAATGAAAGATGCTGACGCTCCAGAATTATCAAGTGAAGATATTAGAAAAGGGATACTAAATCCAATAGGAACTCCTAATTTATCTGTTATTGCCCAGGGGAGAAAAAGCGTGGTAATCGTTGTAGACGATATGACAAGAACGACGCCATCATCGAAAATTCTTCCGTTTGTTTTTGAAGAACTAGAAAAAGCTGATATCTCAGAAGAACAAATCACAATTTTATTTGCTCTTGGCGCTCATAGACCAATGAATAAAAACGATTGCTTATTAAAACTAGGCAAAGAAATTGTAAGTAGGTTTAAAATCGAAAATCATCATCCTTACGAGAACCTTGTACATCTAGGAGATTCTAAGATAGGGACGCCTATTGATGTAAATAAAACGTATTATAACGCAGATTTAAAGATTGCGGTAGGAGGTGTTATCCCCCATCCTTTAGCTGGCTTTGGGGGCGGTGCCAAAATAGTATTGCCCGGAGTATGTGGTATTCACACACTCGAGGCGAACCATTCTGCAGGAATGCGAGGAATTGGAGCGGGAATCGGAAGAATGACTGAAATAAGGGAAGATATTGAGGATATTGTTGATAATGTTGGCTTAGATTTTTCTGTTAATGTAGTGATGAATGAAATTGGCAACATAACTGAGATCTATTCAGGCCACTATCGAGACGCGCATAGAAAAGCTATGGAAGCCGCAAAGGAATCTTATACGACAGAAATTACCCTTGAAAATCAAATATGTTTCTTAAATTCTTACCCAGAAGATTCTGAATTGAACCAATCGATAAAAGCTTTTAATATTTTAATGACGGCTTCAAATAGATTTCTTGATAGAAAAGGCACGATTGTTGTAATGTCATCTTCCTACGAAGGCAAGGGTTTTCATAGTTTAATTGCTGAGACGGGTGCTAAATTATATAACAATTTTGGGAATGGAATTTTATGGAAAGCGTTTGTAAAGAGAAGAAATGTATATTTCTTTTCTCCAAATATTAGTAAACCAGATTTATATCATTTCTATCCAAAATCCGTCCAATTGTTTAATGATTGGAATGAGTTAATTAATGAATTATCAAATATGCACGGAAATTCTCCTAAAGTAGCGATAATTCCTACAAGTATGCAGTTAACATAATCTAAAACTTTTATATTTCTTTTTAAAACTTACTTAGAACCATTATTTTTTTCATTTAAATCATTAAAATATGAATATTATTAAATAAATCTACAGAAAATAAAAGATAGTTTTATTTTTTCTTTTAGTATACTTTAATTTAAGTCAATTTTGAAAATTGTTATTGTTTCATATGAAAAAAGTTGAATTACTTGCTCCAGCAAAAAATTTAAAAGCGATTAAAGCAGCGTCAAAATACGCAGACTCAGTTTATTTTGGAATAGAGAAGTTTAATATGAGAATGCGTTCGGAAAATATTGCTCTGGAAAATCTTACTAAAATCATGGATTTTTGCCGTAAAGCTGGGTTAAAAGCGTATTTAGCCACAAATATATTAATATACGACAACGAATTGAATTACTTACACGAAGTCATAGAAAAAGGAAAAGAGGCAGGTATTCACGCTGTTATTGTTCACGATATTGCTGCAATTGAAGTAGCTAAAGAGGTTGGGGTGCCTTTTCATATTTCTACGCAATGTAACGTGTCTAATTCTTTATCTGCTAGATTTTATGAAAAGCTAGGGGCAGAGAGATTAATTTTAGCTCGGGAATTATCTTTAGAAAAAATTAAAGAAATAAAGAGGAATTTATCTAAAGCAGAAATTGAAATTTTTGTTCACGGAGCAATGTGCACTTCCATAAGTGGCAGATGCTATTTTTCTCAAGATATTTGTGGAACCGAAGAGAAATCAGCAAACCGAGGTAATTGCATACAACCATGTAGAAGACGCTGGTGGTTAAGGGAAGAGTCTGGTGCAGAATACATCTACGATGGTGTTAGGTTCATGAATTCAAGAGATCTTTGTACAATTGCCCACATACCTAGATTCATTGAAGCTAAGGTTGACGCTTTTAAAATTGAAGGCAGAATGCGACACCCTCATTATGTCGAGGTGGTTACAAAAATTTACCGAGAAGCTATTGAGGCTTATTATAACGGTTCTTTTTCAAAAAAAAAAGTAGGTCGATGGGTTACTGACTTAAAGAAAGTTTATAATCGAGGATTTACTCCAGGATTTTACTTTAAGAGAATGACTGAAGAAGACCATCAACATAAATCCCCTTCAAATTTATCACATTTCAGATATATCAAAGTTGGTCAAGTTGAGGATTATACGAAAGATTATGCTAAAATTTCGTTGGATAACGGATATTTAACTAAAAATGACGATTTAATTATTATGGGCAATAATACAGACACATACATTCATCAAAAAGCAGAAGTTATTAAATTCAAAGAAAAACATATTAATAAAACTCCAAGAGGAACAAAAGAAAAGCCTATATTCGTAAAATTACGAATTAATGGAAAAGCAATTGGTAATGGCGAAGATAAAATCTACATCTTTACTGATAAAACCTATGGAAGAGATTATGCTTTACCATAAATAAATATGACCGAATCTAAAGCTAATTTAATTCAATCTATAAAAATTTAAAATTACATTTAAGTAAATAAATTTATATTATTAAAAATTAGAATTAATGTTGTTTTAAGGAGATAATTATGGCAAATAAAAATAAAAAAATTGTTGAGTCCGTACCTAATTATAGTGAAGGTACAGATGGAGATAAAGTCGAACGAATTGTAGCAGAAATTAAAAACACTCCCGAAACTAACATCGTAGACATTCAATACGACTCTGATTACGACCGAGCCGTAATTACTTTTGTTGGTACTCCAGAAGCTGTGCTGAAAGCAAATATTGCTGCGGCTAAAAAGGCGATAGAACTAATTGACATGAATAAACACAAAGGTCAACACCCTCGAATAGGAGCAATAGATGTAGTTCCGTTTATACCAGCTCAAAATATTACAATTGAAGAATGCATAGAATTATCAAAACAATTTGCTGAAGAAATGGCAAAAGAAGGCGTTCCAGTATATTTATACGAAGATTCGGCAAGCAATCTTGAAAGGAAAAATATTGATAACATAAGAGTCGGAGAATATGAAGGATTAAAAGAAACCATTAAAACAGACCCTGAAAGGAAACCGGATTATGGTCCTTCAGAATTTCATCCAACGGCAGGTGCAATTATAACGGGAGCAAGATATCCCTTAATTAGTTTTAATATCAACCTTGGGACTAAAGATGTAAAAATTGCGAAAAAAGTAGCAAAAGCTATTCATTTACGCTCGGGAGGACTTGTAAACGTTAAAGCAATGGGGACCGATTTAAAAACGAGAGATTGCGTTCAAGTAGGGATTAGTAATATTAATTATAAAAAAACCCCTCTATATCGTCAGATGGAACTCGTACGAATTGAAGCCGCTCGATATGGTGTACCCATTGTTGGTACAGAATTAATTGGCGTGTTACCCTTAGGTGCTGTGCTTAATTCATTAGATTATTATTTACAACTTGAAAATCCTAAAAAACTTGAGCCAAAACATCTGTTAGAGAATTATTTTGATTTCTAAATTTTAAGAGCAAATTAATCAAAATCTACTACAACTTTACCATTTTTTATAACTTTTGAAACTAGGTTTACTCCAAATTGGTAAGGAAGAAAATTATGATTCGGTACATCGAAAATTATTAAGTCTGCTTTCTTGCCTACTTCTATACTTCCAATTTGTTCTTGTTTTTGAAGTGCACAAGCGGCGTTAATCGTAGCTGCTGTTAGAGCTTCAGCTGGTGAAAGTTTCATGTGATAGCATGCTAAAGCAATTATGATTTGCATCGACTCTGTCCAACAATTTGGATTAAGGTCAGTAGCAAGGGCTATTGGAATACCATATTCGATGATTTTTCTAGCAGGAGCATATTCACTCATCATTAAACAAAATGGCGTCCCAGGTAATAGTGTAGCAATTGTTTGTGCTTTTCTCATTGCTCTCAAACCTTCGTCGTTAGATTTTAGCATATGTCCCGTCTGCACAGCGTTTAACTCTGCTGCCAATAATGCCCCATTCGTGTCGACAATTTCGTCGATATGAATTTGCGGTTTTAGACCGTATTTCATAGCCGCCTTTAATATTTTTTTGGTTTGAACAACTGAGAAAATCCCCTCTTCACAAAATACATCACAAAATTCTGCTAATTCTTCTTGTGCTACTTTTGGAATCATTTCTGAAATAATTAATTCTACGTAATCGTCTGTTTCACCCTCGTATTCTGGTGGTACTGCATGAGCGCCTAAAAACGTTGATATTACATCCATGGGATGCTCGAGGTTTAACTCTTTTGCTGCTAATAACGACTTTATTTCGTTCTCGACATCAAGTCCATATCCAGATTTCGTTTCCATTGTAGTCGTTCCATATTCCATCATCCTATTAAGAATCTTTTTCCCATTTTGAATTAAGATTTCTAACGTAGCCTTTCTCGTCGCTTTAACCGTTTTTAATATCCCACCTCCAGACTCTAAAATTTCAAGGTAGGTCTTACCAGCAAGTTTCATTTCAAGTTCATTTTCTCTAAAACCATCGAAGATAATATGAGTGTGCGGATCAACAAAGCCAGGAGTTACTAAACGATTTGTAGCGTCAATTATTACTGTTTTTTCGTTAGGAGAAAAGTTAGAATATAATTCATTTGTCGTTCCTACGAAAACTATAGAATTACTAGATATTGCAACTGCGCCATCGTGAATGGGTGCCAGCTCTGCCATGTTCTTGCCTCTTCTTGGAATCCCATATTTAGAATCCATGGTTACTAATTCGTTGATGTGAATTATAATCAAATCTAATGTGGGTGTTGGAACCTCGTTATCATCATCTTTTCTTTTTATTCTTTTTGGCGATGGAGTAGATCTTACTGTCATTTTACATCGTTTGCAATTTTAATTAATTCTTCACTTTTTATAATTTCCAAAGCAATTTCAATGTATTCCGAAAGAACTACATCTTCGTTAATATGGGGGATATTTTCACGAATATAGGCATGGCATGCTTCTAAAGTTGCACTAGATTTTAACGGTCTTCTAAAATCAAACGCTTGAGCGGCACACAAGATTTCTATCGCGAGTATGTTTTCAAGATTATAAATAATTCGAAGCGCTTTTCTAGCACTAATCGCTCCCATACTAACATGATCTTCTTGTCCCATTGATGTTGGGATACTATCTGCGCTTGCTGGGAAGCACATTGATTTATTTTCGCTAGCTAATGCTGCTGAACAATATTGAGTAATCATAAAACCGGAATTTAAACCAGATTCTTGAATTAAATATGGGGGAAGACCCCACTTTCCTTCTAAAAGAAGATATGTTCGTCGGTCTGAGATATTTCCCAACTCAGAAGCGGCTAAACTAATATAATCTAGGGGTAAGGCAAGAGGTTGTCCATGAAAGTTTCCACCGCTGATAGCAGTATTTTCATCGAAAACTATAGGATTGTCCGTAACTGAATTTAATTCACATTCCAACTTCTCACTTAAATGTGAAAAAGCATCTCTGGAGGCTCCATGGACTTGGGGGATACATCGAATAGAATAAGGATCTTGAACTCGACCACAATCTGCATGTGATTCTACAAATTGAGAATTCTTCAAAAACTTCCTAATTCTTTTAGCAACGGTTTTAGCACCATCATGAGGACGTAAAGCAATTAATCTCTCATTGAAAGGTTGAGGCGATCCTAAATAAGCTTCAAGCGTTATTGCTCCGATAAGATCGGCTTGCTCTAAACAACTAAAAAACTTTTCAGCGACAATAACCCCATGAGCTGTAATGAATTGGGTTCCATTAATTAACGCCAAACCTTCTTTTGCATGAAGTTCAAGCGGTTTTAATCCGTTTTGGTTTAAAACTTCTATTGCTGGTTTATATTTTTTACCATCTTTTGACAAAAAACCTAAACCAATTAAGGGTAAAAATAAATGAGCTAACGGAGCAAGGTCACCGGATGCTCCTACTGACCCTTGTTCTGGAACCAACGGAATAAAATCGTTGTTGATGTGCCAGAGAATTCTTTCAATCAAATTTAAAGAAATCCCAGAATATCCCATGCTTAACGCGTGGACTTTAAGGATCAACATCAATTTTGCAATTTCCTTGCTAATGGGTGAACCAACGCCTACGCTATGGCTCTTTAGCAAATTTGATTGTAATTTACCAACTTCTTCTTTTGATATTCTAGTTGTACACAAAGACCCAAATCCCGTATTAATGCTGTATACTAAGGCTTCCCCGTTTGCAATATCTTGAACAACATTATAGTTTTTTTCTATTTTTATTTTGGTTTCTTCCGTTAGGACACCATTAATCTGACCTCTAGCAATCTTCAGAGCCAAGTTAACAGTCAAGTGATCTTGCCCGTATTTAAAATCATTTTCCATGATAATCAAACCAAATAGGACTCTTACTTTATTTATACTTTTTTAAATACACATTAATAACATCATTTAATAAATCATCTTTTACCAAATAAGGTAAGGTGATGTGCCCTCTATCTTGATTCTTCAGATTCCAAGCATAAGCTGTTGTTAAGGCGTTTTCATTTCTAGCCCAAGCTCTCCTAGCGACACCACAGTTTACATCCCACTCAATTGCAGAGCGAATTATGTTATTTACTCGTTCTGAACCGTCTAATACAAGACCAAAACCACCGTTAATTGCTTTCCCAGTACCAACGCCCCCTCCATTCGATAGTACACACATAGTCATTCCTCTTGCTATATTACCTGCCCAAGAGTGATGAGCCATGTCAGACATAATATTACTGCCATCCTTTATATTTGATGTCTCTCTAAAAGGACTATCGGTCCCAGAAACATCGTGATGGTCCCGTCCTAACATAATCGCTCCAATATCTCTATTTTTAACCATTTCGTTGAATTTTAAAGCAATCTTTACTCGAGTTTCCATATCGGCATATAATATACGAGCTTGAGAACCAACTACTAAGTTGTTCTTTTCAGCATTCTTTATCCAATGCCAGTTATCTCTATCTTGTGAGCTCCGATTTGGATCGATAGAAGAAATAGCAACTTGATCGGTTTTTATTAAATCTGAATGTTCTAAGCTTAGGCACACCCATCGGAAAGGTCCATATCCATAATCAAAACATATTGGGCCCATTATATGTTCTACATAGGAGGGAAATATGAAACCATTTTTTGGATCACCATTAATTGCAATATCATGAGCTCCAGCGTCGTAAATTGCTTTTAGAAACGAATTTCCATAGTCCCAGAATATAGTACCTCTACTAACCATAATTTTGATGAAGTTATATTGTTCCCTTAAAGATTCGTCAACTAACCTCTCAAATTTCTCTCTATCAGATTTTAATAACGCCCTACCTTCCTCGAAACTTAAACCAACGGGGGTATATCCCCCCTCATAAGGCGCGTGACAAGAAGTTTGATCTGATGCAAGCTCCACTTTGATATTGTTGTCCACTACATATTTCCAGATATCAACAATGTTACCATGATACGCAATTGAAATTGGTTCTTTCTTTTTTCTATATTCTTCAACCCAACTAAAAATTTCTTCAAGATTGCTCGAAATTTTGCTAACCCATCCTTGCTCATAGCGAGTTTTAATTCGAGAATCGTCAACTTCAGCGATAACCCCTATACCACCCGAAATTTCAGTGGCTTTCGCCTGAGCTCCGCTCATCCCTCCCAATCCAGAAGTTAAATAGAGAACTCCTTTAAGTCCTTCACTAGCAGGAATTTTTAAATAAAGCCGGCCGGCATTTAGCAGTGTGATGTAAGTTCCATGAACAATCCCTTGAGGACCTATATACATCCATCCTCCTGCAGTCATTTGACCGTAATTTGCCACACCTAAAGCTGAAGCTCGTTTGAATTCTTCGGGTGTATCAAACATACCAACCATCAAACCATTCGTCATAATTACTCTCGAAGCTTCTCTCTTACTGGGAAATAAGCCAAGAGGATGACCTGACATAACCACGAGGGTTTGTTTTTCATTTATTACTTCGAGATATTTTTTAATTAATTGGTACTGCATCCAATTTTGGCAGACTTGCCCACTTTCGCCATATGTAACGAGTTCATATGGATAAAGAGCTACATTAAAATCCAAATTATTATCCATCATTAATTGTATCGCACGAGCCTCTAAAATACCCTTGTACTCATCAACAGGTTTAGCTTTTATTTGTCCCACGGGTCGATATCGATAAGCGTATATTCGTCCTCTATTAATTAACTCATTTAAATATTCAGGAGCAAGTCGTTCATGTATTTTTTCAGGTATATATCGCAAAGCATTTTTTAACGCAATTATTGTCTCATCACGATTCAAGTCGTAACCACGATTAGGAGCCCTTCGGATATCCTCTTTAAAGACGGGATCTGGAGGTAATTCGTCTGATAATTTAATTTTCATGGCTTTTGAAGGTTCCATATTTTTAACTAACATCAACATGTATATATTTTTTAAAGTAAATGAATCATACCACTAAAAAATGTTTCAAATGGAATTCACAAAAGATAAAATGAAGGGAACTATTTTCGTATTAAAAAAGACTTACAAATAACTTGAGCAATTAAATTGAAGGGAACAAAGCGAGCAGATATCAAATCAGGCACGCGGGTTTTAATCGTTTTAAAGAAAGATCAGCGAACTGGTAAGTTAACCGAGGGTATAGTCAAAGATGTGCTTACAAATACTCCTAATCACCATTATGGGATTAAAGTTCGGTTGAGGAGTGGTGAAATTGGGCGAGTAAAAAAAATAGTTAGCTTTTAACATAATAATTGTAGAATAGAACGGATATTAGAAAATAAAATAAAAAAAAGTGTTTAAAGATTATCTAGTCCTAATTTTTCTAGCTTATCTTGTTTTGGATAACCAGTTTTAGAATCAAATGTTCTATATTTATAATAGGCTTCTTTTAATTGTTCAAAATTAGGAGTCTTACCTGCAGAGCCTCCTTCATTTACGGGATTGAGAACGATTTTTGGTAATCTATCATCTGCGGGAGTAATTCCCATTTTTAAATTAAATAAACGTTTCACCATGTATATACGTTCTCCTAATATTTTGAAGTCCTCCATAGTTAAGTTTAATCCTGCTGCTTTAGTTAAGATATCGAGAATCATCGTGGGAGGTTGATTAGCAAACGAACACACTATTAATGCACTATATATCGCACGATAATCTTGAATGCGAGCACAAAATTCTGCCATTGCTGCATCATCTTGATACCAATCTACATTTGGATTAATTCCAAAGTCGTCAAGGGCTACTCCTAATAGAATTAAATAGGGATCACATGATGTATGGCATGGGCCTCGAGGAGTTGCCAAGGCATAACTAACAGCCATTCCAAACATTCTCCGCAAATCATGGTATGGTATTTCCATACCATAAACTGTAGCAATCTCATCTTGAGGAATGTTAAATTTATGTCCAACTTTATCTGAACCTTCAGCCATTACATCTCCAATACCCTCTTTTAACGCAATCATCTTAATTAATTCAAGAGCAGGAGTAATTTCGCCCCATTTTGGCTCTAATCCATTAATATCATCGGAATTTATTTTTCCGTTATTAAATAGATAATAGATAAATGCTATTGTACTACTGCCGCTAATTGTATCTATTCCGTAATCGTTGCATAAGTAATTCGCTTTCTGGATTGCTTCGAGATTATCGTTTAAAATCATAGAACCAAATCCTGCCACGGTTTCATATTCAGCTGCTTCAATCTCATTATCAGTTTTATATTCACCCTCTTTAATTACTGCCCTCTTTGCACAACCAATAGGGCATGAAAAACAGGGAAAACTTCCCGAAAATATTTTTTCAAAAGCAGTAGACCCTGAAATATTGAAAGCACCCTCCCATGTCCCTAATGTCCAATATTTTATTGGTAATTCACCTGATGCATTGTACATATCAACAACTCCAGATGTACCAAGACTTCCCATCATTTGTGTCGTAAACGAAGACATCAGATTATCGGTTGCTGCTTTAACTGCTGCTTTAAATTCGTCTGGTTCAGCAGTTTCATACTTTCTCTTTGCTCCTCTAACTGTTATTGCTTTCAATTTTTTTGAGCCCATTACGGCACCCATACCTGTTCTTCCCGCAGCTTTTTCCTCTGACCCAATAATCGCGAATTTTACAAGATTTTCGCCAGCTTGCCCTATACACGCAACTCGCGTTAGCTGTGACCCTGATTTTTCCTTTAATATTTTTGTTGTTTCAAATATTCCCTTCCCCCATAAGCTAGAAGCATCTTTAATCTCTGCTCCATTATCATTTATTTCCAAATATATTGGGCTTTCAGAAGCTCCTTTAATAACTATTCCATCGTAACCTGTTTTTCTTAATTCCGGACCAAAGAAACCACCACAATTGGATTCGCCCCAAATTCCTGTTAGAGGAGATTTAGCACAAGCAACGAACCTTCCACTAGTAGGAACATTAGACCCACAAAAAAGTCCTGTCATAAACATTAATATATTATCCGGCGAAAGTGGGTCAGTATCTTTGTCAATCTTGTCGTATAAATATCTACACGCATATCCAGCGCCTCCGAGAAAATTCTCTGCGATAGAATCGTCAATCACTTCTTCACTAATCTCTTTGCTACTTAAATTAACTACTAAAAGTTTTCCAACAAAACCTTTCATTTGAATAACACCTTTCAAGTTATATTTTTAATATTTTTAATTTTAATCGTAGGTATTTCGATTAATTATGTTAATCTAGATACGATTATTAATTCTTTAAATATTAAATATTCATGTTTAGAATTTATAAGAATTTATTTATATTTTCCTAAAATTGATATTTTTTTACTTAAAGATTTTCACTTCACGATCTTCTAGTTTTTCTAACGAAGGAGGAAATTTCGTTAGGTTATTACGTTCAATATTTAAATACCGAAGTGAAGTAAGAGAATCTATTGATTCTGGTATTTCTGTTATGTAATTAGTTCTTAAAAATAAGTATTTTAAGGATTTTAAATTACCAATTGTTTCTGGAAGTTTTGTTAATTCATTGTTTCCTAAATATAGATACTTTAATTTTTCAAGGTCACCAATCGATGCAGGTATTTCTTTTAAGTCGTTATAGTATAAGTACAGTCTTTTAAGAGATCGTAGAGAACCAATTGAAGCGGGAATTTCTTTTATAGTATTCTTTCCTAAATCTAAATTTTCTAAAGTAGATAAAGATCCTATAGTGTCTGGAATTGTTTCTAATCGATTAAATCCTATTATTAAGTTCTTTAAGAGCGGTAATTTACCGATAGTAGATACCAAACTGGTTAATTTATTAGTAGAAATATCAAGTTCCCTTAAAGAAGACAATAATCCTATTGACTCAGGTAAAACTGATAATTGGTTTTTGCTTAAATCTAATACTTCAAGAGAAGATAAATTTCCTATGGATTCTGGAAGTTTTGTTAGTTTATTATCGTATAAATCCAATTCTTTTAAAGATTTTAGTTGCCCAATTGAGTCGGGAAGTTCTTTTAATTCATTTTGATCAACTTTCAACGATTCTAGAGTAGTTAAATTACTTATAGAATTATGAAGGAATTTAAGATTGTTTCTATCAAACTTTAATATTTTAATTGAACTTAAACTATCCATATCCGGTAATTGAGTTAATTCATTACTAGAAAGTTCTAATCTTAGAAGAGATTTTAGTTGCCCAATTGAGTCGGGAAGTTCCGTTAGATAATTAGAAGAGATATTTAAACTTTCTAATGATTTAAGAGAACCAATTTCAGGAAGTAATGGTAGCTTATTTGACGCTAATCCTAAATATTTAAGATTTTTTAAATTACCTATTGAATCAGGCACATACGTTAAATTATTTCCTTTTAAGAATAGCGACGACAACGACGATAAATTACCAATGGCATTAGGTAATTTACTTAATTTATTATTTCTTAAATTTAACCTTTTTAAAGAACTTAGAGAACCTATTGACTCTGGAAGAGTGGTTAAATTATTTTTTCCTAAATATAACAGTTCTAAAGATTTAAGATGCTCAATAGAATTCGGGAGTTCATCAATTTTATTTTGGCTAAGATCTAAAGATTTTAAATTTCTTAATGACCCAATACTCTCAGGAATTTCAGTTAATGAATTATCACTTAGGTCCAATAATGTAAGAGAAGATAACGAACTAATCGTCTCTGGTAAAATTGTTAATCGATTCGATTCTAAATGTAATTCTTTTAGTGAAACTAAAGAATAAATCGCTTTTGGTAATTTTACTAATTTATTTTCGCTTAAATCTAAAGTGTTGAGAGCTGAAATAAAACAAAGTTCCTCTGGTATTACTTTTAACTTATTACCCCTAACTATTAGTTTTTTTAGATAAGTGAGTGTGGTAATTTTTTCGGGTATTATCGTTAATCCACACGAAAACAAGCTTAAGCCATCTACATGGTTATCTTTAACAGTATACCCAAAAGTATAACTTTGTAGCTCTGGTACTTCTGGAATGGGTACACCTATTAATTTTTCTATATATTCGAGAAACTTCTGTTCTTCTTCTGGAAGGGTCATGTGTTATTTTTGATTGTTATGCAATTCATTGATCAATTATCAAAATACCTAAATAGATAATCAAAATGCATATATTTATTGTTTAACATTTCGGTAAAATCAGCTTAGAATGTGAAAAAATAAAAAAAAATAGTAAATGAATTATGATTAGAAGTCAACATCTTTTCCTTCAAATGCATACTCATAGAGTTTCCCAAATTCCTCGGTATTGGCAGATCTTGGGCCAAGAACGCTAGAAGAATCTTCAAAACAAAGGTTTATTAAGACACTAATATTTTTATCATAATCCTCCTTTGTAGCACCTATTTCCTTTAAACTTAAAGAAAATCCAACTTCTTTTTGAAGTTCTTTTACTTTTTCTATGACAATTTTTGCTGCTTTTTTGTTGTTGTCATCCCAATTTGCCCATCCTAACTGTTTCGCCACTTTTCCAAGTAAATCTTCAGTTTTATCTGCCTCATCTGGGTTGTTTAAACTGTACTGCAATACATAAGGGAGAAAAATACCCACTGCCCTACCATGAGGAACATGGAAGACGGAGCCCCATGAATGCCCAAGAGTATGCGCAAGTTGTGCTTGAGAATTACCAAAAGCTAACCCCGCCATTGTAGCTGCTTGATGCATATAATCTCGTGCTTCCATATTTTTACCATCCTTAGCAACTATTGGTAGATACTTGAAAATCAATTCAATTGCTTTTAGAGCCATTGCATAGCTAAACTCATTTTTCCAAAGAGATGTAATACCTTCTAAAGAATGTGCTAAAGCATCAAAAGCTGTATCTACTGTTAGTTTTGGTGGCATTCCTACTGCAAAAATTGGGTCGACTATAGCGAAGGAGGGCATTATACTCTTATGCAAGAAAAAGTGCTTTTTCCATATTCCATCAATAAACCTAGAGACAACACTTACATTAGTAATTTCCGCTCCTGTTCCAGATGTAGTAGTAATAGCAACAAATTTTGACTTATTTCTCAGTTTATACAGTTCCCCATTAAAGGGATGTATATCATCAAGAGAAAGTTCAGGAAATTCATTTAAACACCATACAACCTTAGCAGTATCCATAACTGAGCCGCCGCCTAAAGCTATGACCAAATCAGGGGCATAATCGATACATTGTTGTCTCGCAGATAGTACATCATCTTCGTGAGGATCTGGTTGTACATCAGTAAAAATTTTATATTCTTTTCCAAATTTGTCTAATTTTTCAGTTAATATCTTTAAATAACCTAATTCTTCTAACACCTTATCTGTTACAACAAATACTTTTTGGCCAGGAATAAATTCAAGAAAATCTATGGCATCTTCGCCATATATAATACCTGGACTATAAAAAAACCACATTTAGTTTTTCACCTAATACTTATTTTTGGAGTTATATTTAATATTATTATTTACGATCCAAGTTAATTTTAATTTCCCTTCATGAAATAAAAATTTTATTCTAAAAATTTTGTAATTATGAAACAGCAATAGAATACGGATATAACCCTATACCCTCTATCCCATCAACCAATACGGCATTTGGGACTACTTTCTTAATTATATTATACCCCGCATTGACATCGGCGTTAAGAATAATTCCTTTCTTACTTCGAAATAGCCCTCTGTTAATTCGCTTTCCGGCATATTTTTTGTGTTTTTGAATGGATTCGTTATCTAAAAAACTGCATTTAGAGGTATAAGATTCCTTTTC
>JAHLWS010000037.1 GCA_019057795.1 Promethearchaeota archaeon
AATACTAAGAATTATTCAGGACCGGGAGATTGTTTCTTTGGAAACCCCGGTAGGGGAGAATGATGATTATTTAAGTAATCTTATAGAGGATAAAAATTCACCCACTCCCTTTGAAATTGTTTTCCGTGCCATTTTGAAAGAAAAATTGAAAAGTGCTTTAACGACTTTAACCTATCGAGAGAAGAGAGATTTAGAATTAAAATATGGGCTATCTGGCTATCGACCCCATACTATAACAGAAATTGCCAAAAAATGCGGGATGACCTGGCACAAAACAAATAGGATCGAGGGTAGGGCCCTAATAAAATTAAGACATCACAGCGGGAGTAGAGGGTTGAAGGATTATCTGGACTAAATAAAAAGATGGGATTTCGTGCACCGGTCGGTGGACGAGTGGGAGATACTATAATATCAAGATTTCTTGAAGGAAGGTGATTTTATATACCGAAATTGGTATGCAAATTATAAGAATTTTAAGGAGGTAAATTTGAATGAATAATAGCGATATTTATAAGGAATCGATAGGAAAGTTACTGAAAGAAACAGACGATATTGTTTTCGAGATCAGGAGTTTAAGGCGTGATAATCAAAAAGCGACTGCGGAAAACGATAAAAAGATTGCCGAACTTCAAGAGAAGCTATTGGAGACAGAGGCCACAATGGAGAAAACCCTGATCGAATCTAAAGAGGATGCCATCAAGCCAAAATGTGGCTGGGCACACTTCCGGGCTATGAAAGACAAAATCGTTATTGAGGATGAGAAGAAAACGATAGAGGAATTTAAGGTAAAACTTCCCAGCTTTGTAGAAAAACTTATTAAAATTACGGAGTCGATAAGGAAGAATAATCTAAATAAATTATTAGAGGCTGGGGAAATCAGGATAGAAATTTTAGAAACTGTTACCAGAGAGCCACAGAAGAAAAAATTCGAGTATAAATTCACTAAGTAAAAATAAAAAATTTAAGGAGGTAAATTAGAAATGAATAATGAGAATGGCAAATTTGAAAAGAGTCGGTATACAACGATACCGGAGACAAGGAACATAAAGCTACCCATAGGTGGAAAAATCCGGTTAGGTATCAGAGTGAAGAATCTGCAGGGGATAGAATATCCAAAAGAGACAGACCATTTCGTCTGTCCTAAAGAAGTAAGAGATGTATTTGGGGATGAGCCCACCGAGTTAACCGTGTTTTTCCCGACCGCCAAACGAGAAGAAATATTTCCACAATGCTACGAAAAATATGGTAGCAATGAAGCACTATTATGCCAGGGAGATGGAGAAGGATCGGCGCAAAGGCTTAACCTAAAAAATGGTAGATGGGCAAACGTTAAATGCCCCTGCGAACATTATGGACCATACGATAAGAAAACCAATGTAGGTGGTTGCACCAAGGCGGGATACCTCAAGTTTATGATCCCTTCAGTTTCGATAGGAACTTTCTACCAATGCAGAATTGGAGGAACCGTATCGATAGAAGAATGTAATTCTGCATTTAAGCTGGCAGAGGCAACAACCGGCGGCTGCTGGGCTATGATTCCCTTCAGAATGAAAAGGGTCCCTAAAAAATTAAAGATACCGGGTACTGCAAATATGAAAACACATTGGGTAGTTACCCTTGAAATAGCCGCAAGCACGGAAGAGATAAGAAGGGTTATGTCGGGTGAGATATTGTATCTAGGCCAGCGGAGAGGTAAAAAATATGAGCTTGAAACTACCGGGCCGGCAAAGGGTAAAGAGGAGATGGTAATAGAAGAAGAAACTGAAGAAGAAATCAAGTTGAGAGAGAAAAAAGAGGTCGAAGAGAAAAAAGCCAAAGGGGAAGCTCTAAAAAAAGATTTTGAGGAATCCCGGGCCAGAGAAGCCCAGTTGAAGAGGGATCGGGAAGAAGGAAAAAACAAGCTCAAGTCTTATCAAGAGGCAAAAGCAATACATAAGGAAAAAATTGCCGGAGATAAGGAAAAATTAGATAAGATGTTTGAAATCTTAGAACGGGCTGGTTTGGCTGGCTGGAAAGAGATAGCTTATTTTGCCTGTTTGGCTGATCTAATTGACCCGGGGACCGCGATAGAAGATGTACAAAAACTGCTGATAAAGGATCCGGGGGCAGTAGAAAAAATAATAAACTCGGCAAAAGTTGAAGAAGAGCAGGAAATTGCCGATGAGGATATACCGGACTAAATAATAAATTGCCTGCCCTGTGGCGTGCTGGCGTCAGGTTGAGATAGATGCCTATGCAAGTTCGTTTATCTTGTGTCTGCCCAGATAATGATATCTATCCAAAAGACGAATAGGCGGAAGCAGACTAAGGCAGAAAAGCAAAGGCTATCACAGAGAGAGACTGACGAGCTCTCCATATAGGGTATAGAGCTGGGGTGGCTCTGTCAGGGCAGGCAATTTACATGTAAGTTGCCTAGTAAGAAAGGAGATCAATTAAATGAAAACTATAAGTTGGATTTGGACAAAGAGATTAGTATATGGTGCTTTTATTGCTATCGCTGTTGGTGCGACTATGGCTTTTATTGTAAAGGCAATTTAAGGACATCATGTCGAGGGATCGGGGGTAAAAAGTGAGGACAATTTTTAATGAAACCGATATAGAAGAATACCATGAGAGACAGGTTCTTAACAAAGATGTGAAATGGATACCAGGCCAATCTTATTGGAAAAATAGGAAGCATACCCAGACTACGAAAAATAAGATCAGTAAATCTTTAAAAGCCAAAGGTTGGGGAAGCATAAAATAAATATAGAAACACTATAAAAAGGAAAAAATATGTTTAGAGGGGCAAAAAATGAAAATATTGAAAATAGAGCATTGTTACGGATGCAAATATTATAGATGTACTTTCGATCATAATATTGAAATCAGTAGAATTCTTTGCCAGCATTCCTTTTGGAAAGATAGAAAAAGTGGGGGTAGAATTATAAATAAAAAATTGGCAATGAAAGGTGAGATCCCCCAATGGTGTGAATTAGAGAATTATAAAGGTGTTAATAACTAAAAATATGTTTCGTAGAACTGCAGAAGAATTAAAGGGGCTTAAAAAAGAGAATAATATTAAACTTTTAAGGCTACTGGAATATCTAAGAAAAAGGAATGATAAAAAGATTAAGAAAGGAAACTATGGCTAAATGTCGAAAGTAATTTATGATTTATGTGGTGCAAAAGGTAACTGGAGTAAAGATTATAGTGAAAATGGATATGATGTTAGAATCATTACTTTGCCGGAATATGATGTCAGGCTTTTATGTCCACCGGATGAGGATGTTTACGGTATATTGGCTGCTCCACCCTGCACTCTTTTAGCTGGAAGTGGAGCAAGATGGTGGAAAAAAGCAGGATTGTCTGCATTATTTGAAGCACTGGCCATCGTGGATGCTTGTCTCAGAATGGTTGCAATTTGTCATCCAAAATTTTGGTGTTTGGAAAATCCCGTAGGTAGGTTGATCCATTATTTGGGGAAACCGAAAATGTATTTTAACCCTTGTGATTATGGAGACCCCTATACCAAGAAAACTTGTCTTTGGGGAGATTTTAATATACCAAAAAAGAATCCAGTAGAACCGATAGAGGGTAGCAAAATACATTTATATTCGCCATCAAAAAATAGGTCGGTTTTAAGAAGTATAACCCCACCGGGTTTTGCTAAAGCATTTTTTGAGGTTAACAAATAAAGGAAGTTTATTAATGATTAATACAATAATTTTAGGACACGCTCTAAACGAATTACCGAAGTTACCGGCAGAATCAATAAATTGTGTGACATGCAGCCCTCCGTATTGGGGTCTCCGGGATTATGGTGTTGAACCAGTTATATGGGATGGGGATAAAAACTGTAAGCATATCTGGGGCAATGAACTTAATCCTGCTGGTTATAGGAGCAATGATAATAACCCTGGAAAATTACAAAGCATAGCTACTCAAAATAGAAATGATAGGCAAAAATCGAATTTTTGCCAAAAATGTGGAGCCTTCAAGGGTAGTCTGGGCCTCGAGCCAACCTTTGAATTATATATAAAACATCTATGCGATATATTCGATGAGGTCAAGAGAGTATTAAGGAAAGACGGAACTTGCTTTGTGAATATAGCGGATAGTTATGGTGGGAGCGGAAATGCTTCAGGTCATACTAAGGATACAAAAAACTTAGGTTATAAAACTTTAGAGATGGGGGCTACACAGGGGAACCAAAAAACTACTAGGCAATATGCTAAATGTTTGTTAGATATCCCTTATAGGTTCTCGATTGAGATGACTAACCGGGGCTGGATCAAGAGGAATACAATAATATGGTATAAAAAAAATTGTATGCCCTCGAGTGCAAATGATCGGTTTACGGTAGATTTTGAGTATTTATTTTTCTTTACTAAAAACAATAAAGCTATATTCTGGACTAACGAAAAAACTTTAGAATGTGTAGGTAAAAAGCCTTCGGGAATTAAGGGGATAGAAGGGGAAGATTGGAAATGGAGAGAATGCCCTGCATGTAAAGGAATGGATATGATGATTAATAAATTAAAAAATCAGATTTGCCCGCGTTGTAAAGGATCAGGAAAGATTAAATATTCCTTCTGGTCCGGCCATGATTATTGGTTTGAACAGCAGTTTGAGGAAAGTATTGACCCTGAAAGTTATACTGGAAGGCGTAAAAGGAATGCAGGTACTATGGCTAAATATGACAAAAAAAATTATTTAACGGCGGGTAGTATTCAAAAAGATGGGACCTTAAAATATGGTCAAAAATATCCAAATAGAAATAAACGAGCCGTCTGGACTATCCCGACCCAACCATTCCCCGAAGCACATTTTGCGGTATATCCGGAAGAATTAATTGAGATACCGATTAAGGCAGGGTGTCCTGAATTTATTTGCAAGAAGTGTGGGAAGGCGAGGGTAAAGATATATGAAAGAGAAACTACATTTCATAGCGGATCAGGTAAATCTGGAAATATTCCAAAAGGAAAATGGAAAGGTAAGGAACAACAAATAAGTGGAGATTATGATATTAGAATGGGACCGAGGATAAATAGAAAAGGATTTGATTATACCGATTGTGGCTGCAATGCAGGTTGAGAAAGTGGAATAAACCTCGATCCATTCATGGGAAGCGGTACTTCCGCGTTAGTAGCTTTAAAACAGAGAAAACGCTTTATCGGTATCGATATAAAACAGGAATATATCGATATGTCATATAGAAAGATAGCTAAAGTCCAACAAAAGATTTTTTAAAGAGAATAAGGAGACTCGAATGAATAAAGAAGAAACTAAAATATATATGAAAAAATGGTTTAAAAATCATCCTGAGAATATCAAAAAAAGCCAGAAAAAGTATTATGAAAAAAACCGCGAAAAAATGATAAAGAGTTCGAGACAATGGGCAATAAATAATTATGAAAGAGTAAAAGAACTGGCAAGAAATTGGCGAAGAAATAAATGGAGAACAGATTTAAAATTTAATTTAACTGTTAAGGTATTTAGAGTAATAAATTTATCAATTAAAAAGAATAAAAAAGGTGGATCATGGGAAAAATTAGTTGGCTATAATTTAGAAGATTTAATTAAAAAACTAAAGTCTACTATACCAAATGGATACACCTGGCAAGATTATTTAAGTGGTAAATTACAAATGGATCACATTATGCCCATTTCAGCCTTCAATTATACTAAACCAGATCATTTTAATTTTAAAAAATGTTGGGCTTTGAGTAATTTAAGGTTATTGCCAGTAGAAGAAAATAAAAATAAAAGAGCTTCATTGATTAAACCATTTCAACAGTTATTAGAACTATAATTTTTCTCAAGGAATACTATAAAAAAAGAAGGGAGAACTATAAATATGACTTATAAAGAACTATTTGCAGTAACGGATCTATTAAATGATATTAGAGAAGGCCGGGAAATTAAAATCAACCATCGCACCAAAATAGATTTGACGGCGGCAGAGAATCATTTTAAGAATATGATTTCTGATATAGATAGACAGAAAATAAAAAGCAAAGATCCGGTTATATATTATAGGTTGGCCATTGAAGTCAATAAATAAAAAGGGGGTAATTGAATAATGGAGGATTGCTTAAAATTGATAATTCCTATTCTCGATTGTGATCAAAATGTAGGTGATTTAAAAAAGGGTTTTGAACTTATAGCGGAAGAACCTGAATCTGCTGATAAAACAAAAATAGCTTTTACTCTAAATGTAGATAAAAATATTTATAACTTTGAAATTCTTAAAGAAGACTTAGAAACAGTTTTAAAATTTTTCTAATAAGGGGAGTGGTGCCTATGATTGTAGTTTAGTATCGTTTTGTGTAAGAGTGCTTAAAGTGGCGGGGGCAGGTTTTTGACTATTTTGCCTGTCCCCGGAAAAAATGTAATAAAAGAAAAAGGAAATAAGATTTATAAATGATTCCAAAAGATTCTACTCCAATAAAAAATAAGATATTGATAGATATATTTGCTAAAGGTCTATTAAGCAGAGATGAAATAAGAATAATAGCTTATATTATCCGCTGGTCCTGGGGCTTTGATGAAGGAGAAAGGAGGCAAGACTGGACTAAAAAAGTAACCAAAAGAAAAATAGCTAAAGATATAGGAATGGCCGAACAGCATATTGGAAAAAATATTAATAGAATGATTAGGGAAAATATAATAATTGTAAAAAACGGTTGTCATCAATTTAATGAGCATTACGAAAAATGGAAAAACTTACCAAAAAGGTTAGTTTTGAAGAATAATAAAAAACTAACCAAATGTGTTAGTAAAACTAACCAAAAGTGTAAGTTAAACTTACCAAATGTGTTAGTAAAACTAACCAAAAAGGTTAGTTTAGGCATGCCTAACAATCAAGGAGAGGGCATAAAAAATAAGGATGTCAGAGGGGGCGAACATTCGTTTAAAGAAACTCTTAAAGAGAATAAAGAAACTCTTAAAGAGAATGATGATGCACAAAAAAAGATAAATAGGATTTGTTTTAACTATAATAAGGGCAAATTCACAGGTATGACAGAGGAATATAAATCTAAATTAAGGAAACAATATCCTAATTGTAATATTGATAAACAATTTAAGAGAATGGCCAACTGGTTATTGGATAATCCTAATAAGAAGAGGCAAGGTAAAAGACTTTTTATAAATAATTGGCTTGAAAATGCTAATTCTAATTATAAGAAAGGAGATAGAAATGGAAAAGATCAAAGATACGATACAAAGAGAGATGGGAAAGATGGTAGAAAAAGAAAAGATAAATACAAACACCTGGAGGAAACCTACGAAGTATAAAGATACCTGCATAATATGCGGAAAGGAATTTGAGTTTGAAGCCATCCCGGAAGAAAGATGGGCCAGGCCTAAAAGATATTTATGCTCTGATAAATGTAAAGCTATCTATAAAGAAAAATTATATCGAAAGCGACTCATTATTATACCGATTAAATTCAGGGATATAGAATGCGACAAACCAGGCATAATGAAACAGGGCATTAAGCGATCTATGTTTATAACTGGGGGAGCCGGTGTGGGCAAGACAGTTTTAATGGCAGGGATAGTAAAAGAAATATTAAGAGACAAAGAAAAGGAAGTTGAATGGATCAGCTATCCGGGCTTTATAATGGAATTACAAAGCTTATTTAGAAAAGATGATGAGGTAACTCCATTTGAAATGGCAGAGGAAATAGCCTCTTTCTCCGGAACCCTTGCTATCGACGATATCGGAGCCGAAAAGATGACAGCATTCGTTCAGCAAATTACTTATTATATTATCAACTACCGGGAACAGGAGATGCTTCATACTTTAATAACTTCTAACTTTTCGCTGCAGCAAATAGACGAGCAAATAGACACAAGGGTAAGTTCAAGGATTGGGGGGATGTGCAAAATAGTAAAACTAACTGGGAAGGATAGGAGGTTAGAGAAAAAATGAGTAAAAATTTAGAAGAATTAAAGAAAATTGAGGATAAAATTTTTAAAACAGATATTAAAAAGTTGAACGAGAAGGCGCTGACTTATATGGTGGAAAAGATAGTTCATTGTACCATTCTAGTTTTAGAGGGTTTTGTCCTGATTTTAGAAGGTTTTGAAAAGCGATTAACCGAATTAGAAAAATTTAAGTTTAATACTTTGGGATATCACGAAATTAATGAGACTGGCGGGTCAAATAAGATTAAAATTATCTTAAATGATCCGAGATTAAGAAAGAAAAGAGGTGATTAAATGAAACTAAGATTATCAAGTAAAATAAAACTGACAGAGAACGATATAAAGAGGCAGGTTAAAGATTATCTAAGTATTAAAGGGTATTTTCACTTTCATATACTACAAGGACTTGGAGCATTTAAGGGGATTCCTGATAGGGTAGCTATTAAAGATGGCAGGGTTATATTTCTTGAAATGAAGGCACCAGGTAAAAGGCAAAGCGAACATCAAAAGAAATTCCAAGATAGAATAGAAAAGACCGGCGGAGAATATCACGTAATAAGTAGTTTGGAAGAGATTATGAAAATATTGGAATTATGATATAATAGTATAGCTAAAACAACAGGCGAATTAACTCATGGCTAAGAATAAAGGGGGCATGTTATAGAGATATAAGGATGTGACCGGATATCAAAAAATTAGAGGTAAGGTGCAAAGGAACATATCGGGGAGGGCCCTGTAATCGAAAATTAGCTGGTGGGATACCTGGATTTGATATAATTAGCAATAAGGCAAAAATAATCGAAATTAAATGCCCCAGGTGTGGGGCCATGAATTTGATCAGTAGTGAGATATTTGAAAAGTTAGTAGTCAAATTAAAGAAATAATTAAAATTAAATATCGACAGAGCGACCAGATCGCCAGATTAAAGAAGCGGAAATAGCTTTTAAATCTGGCTTTTTTTGTTTATAAAAGGAGATAATTTTGGGATATCCTAATGATTTTATAAATAAAATAATATGTGGGGATAGTCTTGAAGTGATGAAGGGTATGCCTGACAATTGCATCGATACTATAATAACTGATCCACCGTATGGGTTATCTTTTATGGACAAGGATTGGGATAACTTTAAAAATAGTAGAATGGCAAAATCTCAAGTAGTTAAAAATCTTGGAACAGGGATGAGGCAAACAACATTACGAGAAAACATAAATTTTATGGAATGGACTTCTATGTGGGCCAAAGAAGCATTAAGAATATTAAAGCCTGGTGGGACGATGTTATGCTTTGCCGGGAGCAGAACACAGCATCTAGTAGCTTTTGGAATAGAATTAACTGGCTGGATTTTAAAGGATTGTATTATATGGCTTTACGGGAGCGGTTTTCCGAAAGCAACGGATATTAGTAAGCAGATAGATAAGAAGGCAGGCAAAAAAAGAAAGATATTAGGGTATGAAGAAAGATTTGGCAGGGAAGGTAGAAAAGCGAATTGTGGCTTTAAAAAGGAATATATTGGGGCAAGTGGAACCCAGAACCAACCTGCAATAAAAACGATAGAAGAACCCGCAACCCTAGAAGCAACCCTCTGGAATGGCTGGAAATCACATGGGCTAAAACCAGCTTATGAGCCAATACTTGTAGCCATGAAGCCCAACGAAGGCAGTTATGCTAACAATGCCTTAAAGTGGAAAGTGGCTGGACTGAATATTGATGGAAGCAGAATACAATTTGAAAAAGGAGGAACGGTTGCCTCAAATCCTAAATTACGGGTAGAAAGAGGATGT
>JAHLWS010000038.1 GCA_019057795.1 Promethearchaeota archaeon
GACGCTAAATTTAAGGCGTCTACTGCCAAATTAAGAATTCATCCCCCCCTACTTTTTTCTTCAACGTCTTTAAATTCATTAATGTCGTTAGTTACATTAAGAAAAACTTTTTTTTTGATACTTAACTTGTAAACTTAAGAAATCGCTAAAATATTAAAAAAATCCCCAGTAACGGTAAAAAAGCATATAGAAGAACTAGAACAACAAGGCGTTATCAAAGGGTATGGGATTGATATTGACTTTGAAAAATTGGGGTACAATATTATTGCGACAATAGAAGTAACTGTTTCAAAAGGTAAAATGATTGAAGTAGAAACGGATATCGCGGAAAATCCTAATGTCTTTGGGGTCTACGATATCACGGGAGATTACGACGCCCTCGTTTTTGCTCGCTTCAAAACGCGCACGGAGTTAAGCGCAATGATTAAAAAACTTCACTCATCTCCTTATGTAGAACGGACAAATACCCATCTAATTTTGAATGTAATTAAAGAAGGAAGCTCTTTTGTTGATCTTTTAGAAAAAGAGAAGAGTAGTAAGTAGATACGCACACATTTTTATTTAAATCTCCAATTTTCACTTTTATTACTAAATTTGTCGGGACTCTATTTTTATTATTCTTGAATTTTATATCCATAACTATGAGTTTAGAAATTATTGAAAAAAAAAATGCTGTACTAAAAGAAAATATTTATATCTTGCCAAATAACGATTTTTTTGATCTTTCTCACTCCATCATCCCCTTTTCAGACTTTTTCCAAAAATATCCTCGCTCAGATCTATACGCAGGGATGGAAAACATTCCTTTCGAAGAAAGAGACCCGGAATATAAAAAAATTTTACTAACCGAATTTTCATAAATTATCTTCAAAAAATCTTTTTTCTTGTAATAAAAAGGAAATGTTTAATCTAGATTAACTCCTTTATGCAAACATTTAAATTTGTTATTCAATCTATTAAATGTTAGATTAACTTTTTTGAGAGGAATGAATTTTATGTCATTTTATTGGAGACTCAGATATATGTTAAGAAAATCTAAGGAAATAGAAGATTTAGAAAAAGAAAAAGGAGTTAGAGGAGATAAAGGGATTAAAGGAGTTAGGGACACCTTAAGAGAAATCGACGAAAGAAATTCAAAAAATAATCCTGAATAGAAATATAAATATATGATGTTATCTCTTCAGTTGGATTGCGTGGAATTAGGATGTAATACCCATAGATCCAATGAACTATGTCTCCACCATCAAATCCTATAGCCTGACTTACATGAGTTGGGAAGATAAATCCACTTAATGAAAAACCAGGTGATAAATAAAAGAATAGAATAATTTTCCAAGGCACGCTCTCCCTCTTTTTTTATAGAATTTAATTATTGCGTTATAATATTTTTTGTCAACTAAAATAGTTTATTCTCTACGAACTAAACATCTCAAATGATTTAAATCCCCACTTCAAGGTTAAAATTTATATTTTATAATTTAACTCTGAATAACCCTTAATTCTAATTTGTTAAATGTTTAATCTCCTTACCGAAATTCATGGTGACATATAAATTTCTTAATTTTTATTTGATAGTAATAAAATTGAATTATATATAAAGGTGTAAACAAATGTCTGAAACTGAGGAAAAAGAAAAATCTTCAGAAATAGAGCCTGTAAAAGACAAACCCTTAAAATTAATTGCCTATCCTCAAGTATGCGCCGTAGAGAACGAAGATAGCACCGGATTCGATATAGAAGTGTATTTACCTGGCGTTGATAAGGATACAATTAAATTGAAAATGGATAGCGAATACATAATTATTACCGGTGAGACAGATACAGTGAAATATACAGGATTTTATAATTTATGTTGTCCTGTTGAGCCTGAAAAAGCCAAAACTACGTATAAAGAAGGTTTGTTGAAGATTACCGTGCCCTATAAGGAGATTAAAATGCAAACCATAGATATAAAAATCGATTAATTTTTTTTTCTTTTTTTTAACTTGTTATTAGATTTTTTTAAATATTAAAGAAGTTGTTCCCTCTTGTTCTATAAATTGTATAAAATCTCTAATTAATAATATTTTTTGTCAACTTAAATATATTTTTCATGTAAAGAGTAGGCTCATAAAGAAATTTTTTAGTAAATATACTATAAAATTCTCAGTTTTTTGTCGGTACGCGTTTTTTTGTGGTTAAAAAAATTTTAACGCAAAACAATAAGTTTATAAGCAAGTTAAGCAGTTTTTGAAACCTTTTTAGATCCTTTTATAATAAATTGAACAAATCTTAAGAGAAATCCCAAAAGGAAAACTATATATGGATACAAACGCTATATTATTTAAAATATTTTCATTATGGGAAACAAATCCCATAAACAATAAAAAAAAATTATCTTGTATATGAATTATGGATGATGAAGATGTTAGAAAAGTTAGATAAAAACCCAGCGGTTGCGATAATCGCAACGGAAGAAGTGTTTAAGACCTATGAACTAATATGCTTAGATAAGTTAAAGGAAATAGGGAGATCAACAGCGAGAGAGTGGTCTTTTGCAATGGGATACAACCATCGTAGTTCACTTGCTAAAATTATTCGAAGGATTAAAGAGAGATACCCTGAGAAGCTCAAGATTTATGAAGATAGATATCCACGCCTCTACGAAGCAATGTAGAACTTGTAATTCTCAAAACCAAAATTACAATTCTAACCATCGTGAATGGAATTGTAAGCACGACACAGTATCCAAAAACCTTTGCCATGGATGCCCCCTATGTTGAATACATAGCCATGGCAAGGGTGATAACTGTGGTTAGTAAGATATAACTACGAAAAATATACTTAATAAAAATATAATATATATAAGAAATAAAATTAATCCATTGCTTTTTCAAACTCGTTAACAAATTCTTCGAATTGTTTTATCCCTAGCTTCCAAAAGTCGGGCTTGGTTATATCTAAACCAACAATATCGCCTAGTTCAACAGGAGATAAACTTCCTCCGGCACTTAAAAGTTTCTTAAATTTGGGGATAAAAGACTGACCTTCTTCCTTATACTTGCGATATAAAGCGAATACAAAAAGTTGGGCGTATACATATGGATAATTGTAAAATCGAAAATTCGGCTGATAATAATGGGGTTTCATAGTCCATTCCCATATCATTTCATCGAACCACTCAACGGAATCACCGTATATTCTATCTCTTCCAGCACACCAGTACTTTGAGATTGTTGGGCCATCTAAATTTTCGCCTTTTTCGATTGCATCATATAGACTTTGTTCGAACCATAAGCGTCCACTTACTTGAAACGCAGCTTGCCCTGCATCGTCTAACACGTGTGCTAAGAGCGCTCTTTTTTCTTCGTTACTTTCTGCCTTATTTAATAAAAGATCTGTCATCAAAAGCTCGCCAAATGTGGACGCGGTTTCAGCAACCGTATATCCTGGGAAGCCGTTAAAGTACGATTGTTCTTTAACAGCAAGATAAGCATGAATAGCATGGCCAAGCTCGTGAGCGAGAGTGTATATTTCATTTAAAGCACCTGTAAACGATAGCAAAATAAAAGCAGACTTTCCTTTGTTCCAAGTGTCGCAGTACGCTCCATTTCTTTTTCCTTTTCTTACAGCAGCGTCTATATGGTTTTTTGTGAACATATCATTGACATATTTCTCAAAATCTTTATCAACCTTTCCATAAGCTTCAAAAACAAGCTCTTTTGCTTCAGTCCAAGAACGTTTTTTCATTGAAGGTGCTTTAATAGGAGCTCGAACATCAGCACAAGTTAGTTTGGGCAAGTTCATTAGTTTTGCTTTAAGACTTAAATATCTTCTATAAACGCCTACATTATCCTCTATGACCTTCATCAAGTTGTCAATAATAATTTGTGTTGTATCGTTTGTAATAAGGCTCTGATGCATTGGACTATCGTATTTACGCCTTTTGGTAATTTTCATCCAATCTGAACAAATATTTCTGAGCGCTGTAGAAAAAACTTCTTGATCTTTTCCTAGTAACCCATAGATAGATTTGTTAGCAGAGATCCTCGTTGCTCTATCGGGATGAGTTATTAAACTGTTAGCCTCTCCATAAGATAAAATTTTCTTTTCTCCTTCTACTTCGACCTCAAATTCCCTTGTATTTAACCATTTGCCCTGTAAACTGCTCCATGCTTTTATTCCATATTGGTCTTTTTCTAAAATCAACTGTTCTTCAATCTCTGAGAGCTGGTGTGGAACATCCCTTACAATTTTCTCTAAAAAATGCTTATAGTTTTTTAATATTGGATTATCTACCAATTCTTTTCGACTATAAACAAGTTTACCGATCTCCAATTTTAAAAAAGCCAGTTTCTTAGAAGTATCAGTGTTAAAGTCATCAATTTTATTTTTTAGCGCTTCTAATTCTGGAATTGTCATGTTCGCATCGTACGACATATGAGAAAATAACGCTAATTCTTCAAGATTTTCGTAAAACTCTTCTTGCTTCTTAAACAACTCGAATAAATCCTTAACTGAGAAACTTGGTACATTAATTTTCCCTTTATATGTCTTTACAAAATCTTCCACTTGTTTATGAAGCGAATCCATAGTTTTGGAAATTCTTGGATCATCGTGGCCAGAAAAAATTTCAGATAAATCCCACGTAATTTCGTTTTCTTTCATAGTAATCAAGTTGTCATAAATTCTAAAAAAATAAAAATCTTATCTTTATCGAAAAACGATGCTAATAAATTGGTTAATTAAATTAAGCTAATCAATAGAATTTTGTAAACAAATTATTCGTACTCAATTGTACTGGGAGGCTTATTTGAAATATCGTAAACCACTCGATTTATGCCTTTAACCTCATTAATTATCCGGGTCCCAATTTTATCCAAAAGCTCCCAATCTAATTTTGCAAAATTAGCCGTCATGGCATCTAACGATTCGACAACTCTTATGGAGCATATATACTCGTAGGTACGGAAATCACCCATTATTCCTACTGTTTTTAAAGGTAAGAACACGCAAAAAGCTTGCCAAAGGGCATCATAAACGCCCGCTTTTTTGATCTCTTCAATTAATATCTCATCTGCTTCTCTCAAAATTGTAAGTTTGTCTTTGTCAATCGCCCCGATAATCCTTACGGCCAACCCTGGACCGGGAAAAGGATGACGCCTTATAATGTCTTCTGGTAATCCTAGTTTTAGACCTATTTTTCTAACTTCATCTTTGTATAAATCTTTCAAGGGTTCAATAATTTTTAGCTTCATATCGTCAGGTAAAGTCAAGTTATGGTGGGACTTGATTTTTACTGAAGTTTTACTTGTCGCAGCAGTTTCTACACGATCGGGATAGATTGTTCCTTGAACTAGAAATTTAATATTGGGATGTGATTCTTCTAACTCAATTGTTTTTTTTTCGAAGACTTCGATAAAAGTATGACCGATAATTCTTCTTTTTTCTTCAGGATCTTTAATGTCTTTTAACTTTTCTAAAAATAAGTCTTCAGCGTCAATGTAATGGAAGTTTTCTAATTTTAGCGCGTGTTTGAATGTTTCTTGAACCTCAATTTCTTCGTTTTTTCTTAATACTCCATTGTTGACAAAAATGCTATGTAACCGATTTCCTATCGCTCTTTGGAGCAAAATCGCCACAACAGAGGAATCAACACCTCCACTTAGCCCTAAAATCACTCTATCGGTTGATCCAATTTCACTTCTAATTTTTTCGATTGCGTTTTCTATCCAATCTTCTAACATCCATTCATTCTTCGCTTTTACAATGTTCAAAACGAAGTTTTTCAAAACGGTAATCCCCTTTTGCGTATGGATAACTTCAGGATGAAATTGAACGCCGAATAAATTCAAACTTTCATTTGCATACGCCGCAATAGGGCAAGTAATTGTTTTTGCTAATACTTCGAAACCGTCTGGCATAGATTCGACTTGGTCTCCGTGAGACATCCACACAGTCTCCCTCTTATCTAAAGATTCGAATAGTTTCTTAGGCTTAAGGATTTCTAACTCCGTTTTGCCGTATTCTTTCCGATTAAATGGCTTTATTTTTCCACCTAATTGATGAATTATCAAGTGTAAACCATAGCAAATCCCCAAAACAGGTATTTTTTCCTTTTTTACAAAACTAAAGAAATTTTCTGTTAGTTGTGGACTATCCTCTTCGTAGACGCTACTAGGGCCACCAGAAAGAATAATCCCTTTTGGGTCAACCCTTTTTAATTCTCCAATAGAGACATCGTATGGTAAAATTTCTGAATACACTCCTAATTCTCTAATACGTCTAGCTATAAGGTGCGTATACTGTGAACCCATGTCTATTACGCAGATTTTATCCATAGAATATAAACTACTTTGTAATGTTGATTAAGTATTTATTAAATTGATATTTTAATTAACTTTTTCAATATAAAATATATATTGATTATCATCGTAAAAAAATAAATAAGTAAAAGAAAAAAGGATAAAAAAATCAAATTGAATTGATTTATTGGTCTTTTTTATAATTTAAAGAAGTAATAATTAAATGCTTATTCATAAAGCAGTACTTGTACTAATGATATTTTTTTTTTAAATCATAGAAACTAAACTAAAGAAGAAAAAATCATGAAAGAAAATCTAGATCCGTTTCAGATCTCTCAAATACAACTTTATAATGCGTGTAAGATTCGAGGTTGTGATAGAGAAATTTATAAATCTTTAAGTCAGCCTGAAAGATTCGTTGAAATAAAGCTAACAATAAAGATGGACGACAATTCTCTTAAAACTTTTAAGGGTTTTCGTTCTCAATACAATTCTGCGAGAGGTCCAATGAAAGGAGGAATAAGGTGGCATCCTGATGAAACTGCTGCACTTGTAAAAGCATTGAGCGCTTGGATGACATGGAAATGTGCATGTGTAGATATTCCATTGGGGGGTGCTAAAGGTGGTATCATTTGTGATCCAAGAGAAATGAGTAATAGAGAACTAGAAACGCTTGCAAGGAGTTATATTAGGAAATTAGCAGATTTTATTGGACCAAATATTGATGTTCCTGCGCCTGATGTCTATACTAACCCCCAAATTATGGCTTGGATGATGGACGAATATGAAATAATTGTACGTAAGCATGCGCCATCTGTAATAACTGGAAAACCATTACCCTTAGGAGGTAGTGCTGGGCGTTCAATTGCAACGGCAAAAGGTGGATCATATTGCATCAGAGAAGCTGCAAAAGATCTTGGTTTAGATTTAAATGGAGCAAGAGTTGTAATACAGGGATATGGAAATGCTGGCTCTTGGGGTGCTAAAATCTTGCAAGATGATTATAATTGTAAGATAATTGCTGTTTCCGATTCAAAAGGGGGCATTTACAATAAAAATGGGATTGATGCTTATGCTGCTTCGGAACACAAAGAAAGAGCTTCCACGGTAGTAGGGTTGAAAGGAACGCAAGAAATAACAAATGAAGAATTATTAGAATTAGAATGCGATGTTTTAGTTCCTTCTGCGCTTGAAAATGTAATTACACGTAAAAATTCACAAAATGTAAATTGTAAGATTATAGCAGAACTCGCAAATGGACCAACAACACCTGCAGGAGATCAAATTTTATTCAAAAATGACATTGTTGTTATTCCTGATTTTTTATGTAATGCTGGAGGCGTTACTGTTTCTTATTTCGAAATGGTGCAAGGATATTATCAATATTTCTGGACTGAGGCAGAAGTATTTACTGCATTGGATAAAATAATAACTAAAGCATACATTTCCGTTGTTCATAAAGCAAAAGAACATAATTCTAATTATAGAATGGGTGCATATTTAATAGCCATTGATAGGGTGATAAATGCCATGAAATTACGTGGTTGGTTATAGGGCATACATCACTCTATAATTTTTAACATAAAATGAAAAACTTTTCTTTTTTTTTCACTTTTTAATGAACAAACAACAATTTCTATATACTAATAGATCATTTTATTAAAAATAATTTAATTTTAAATACTATATTAAATTTTTAATATCATAATAGATATAATTTGGAGTTTAGAATTATGTTACTAAACCCAAATGAGAGTTCTAAAGAAAATATGAATAAAGCTGCAGAATTAATTGATTTGCACAATAATACTTTGGAATATCTAAAAAAGATGGAAAGAGTGCTCATCAATTCTATTTCTATAACGATGCATAATGGTTCAGTAAAAATATTTAAAGGTTATCGAGTTCACCATTCTATTTTACGAGGTTAAGCATAAGGAGGTATTTTTTGACATCTAGATGAAAACATTGCTTTAGTAAAAAGTCATATCAACATAATATAAAATTAAATAGTTTTTCCAAAAAAAAACCATAAAAAATTGATATAAACCATGACACAATCAGAAAAGAATTTAGAAGATGTAAATATAATAATAGATGAAACTTTTCTTGATAAATCTATAGAAAAGCATGGTAATTTTCTTATTCCTATATTACAAGATATACAGGAAAAATATAGATATCTACCTGAAGAGTGCCTCATCATAATTGCAGAAAGATTGCAAATTCCACTGATAGAGGTGTATGGGGTGGCTACATTTTACCAGTCATTTAGTCTTATTCCTAAAGGCGAGCATATTATTACTGTTTGTTTAGGAACTGCATGTTATATACGTGGTGGAACAAATATGGTAGATGTGCTTACAAAAGAATTGAATATAAAACCTGGAGAAACTACAAAAGATAAAAAATTCTCGCTTGAAACGGTTAATTGTCTTGGTTGTTGTGCTATAGGGCCTATGGTTCTAATAGATGATGAATATTATGGGGAGATGACACCACCAAAGGTAATTAAACTTATAAAAACTCTGAAGATGGAAAAAAATGAATAAATTACATTCTATTAAAGAATTTGAGGTGTTATCTAAAAAGATTATCGAAAGTCATGATTCTAAAAAACATATTATATCTTTATCTTCAGGTACATGTGGTTATGCAAGTGGTTCAATTAAGGTTGGAGAGGCATTAAAACAAGCAGTTAAAGGATATGAAAATAAGATTGACCTAAAACTAACAGGATGCCACGGTTTTTGTGCGGCAGAACCCAATATAATAATATTCCCTGAAAAAATTTTCTATAAAAACTTAAAACCAGAAGATGCACCTAATATTATACAATCTATATTAAAAGGAAAGATAATTGATAATTTGGTTATTAGCGAGAATGGAATAAAATATGACCATATTTATGATATTCCTTTTTATAAACTCCAAAAGCGTATACTTACAGGAGATAATCCCCTTATAGATCCTACAAATATCGAAGATTATATAGCGATTGGTGGTTATAAAGCACTTGCTAAAGCTTTAAGTATGCATCCTAAAGATATTATTGAAGAAATAAAGAAATCCGGATTAAGGGGTAGGGGTGGAGCAGGATTTTCGACAGGAATTAAATGGGAAATTGCGAGTAAACAAAAAAGTGATGTTAAATACATAATTTGTAATGCTGATGAAGGTGATCCTGGGGCTTACATGGATAGAAACCTACTTGAAGGTAATCCGCAATTAATTATTGAAGGTATGATAATTGGTGCCTATTCAATAGGTGCAAATAAGGGATGGGTTTATGTTCGCGATGAATATCCACTTGCTGTGGAAAATGTCGCTATAAACATTAAGAAAGCAAGAGAAATGGGCGTTCTTGGTAAAAATATACTTAATACTGGTTTTGATTTTGATATAGAAATTACACGCGGTGCAGGTGCATTTGTTTGTGGTGAAGAAACGGCATTAATCCATTCTATAGAGGGTAAGAGAGGTATTCCAAGTCAACGACCACCTTTTCCAGCTCAAAAAGGACTTTTTGGCAAACCTACAAACATAAATAATGTAGAAACATGGGCTAATGTGCCTAAAATTATTGAAAAAGGTGCAGACTGGTATGCAAATATCGGTACCAAGACGAGTAAGGGTACAAAAATATTCTCACTTGTTGGTAAAGTTGAAAATACTGGATTAGTTGAAGTACCTATGGGTATTACTATAAAAGAGATAGTATATGATATTGGTGCTGGAAACTCAACTGGTAAAAATATAAAAGCTATACAGACTGGTGGTCCATCTGGTGGATGTATTCCACAAGACCTTTTTAATCTGCCAATTGATTATGAATCACTTAAGCAGGCAGGTTCTATAATGGGTTCAGGTGGAATGATTGTATTGGATGAAGATACATGTATGGTTGATTTTGCAAAATACTTCACAAATTTCTTACAGAATGAATCCTGTGGTAAATGTTCAATATGTAGAGAGGGTACTCAACGTATGTTTGAAATACTGACAGATATAACCGAAGGTAAAGCAAATATTGAATCCATTGATCTGCTTGAAGAGCTTGGTCATGTAATAAAAGATACTTCTTTATGTGGACTTGGCCAAACTGCTCCGAATTCTGTGCTTTCTACACTAAAATATTTCAGAAATGAGTATTTGGAACATATTTTAGAACATTATTGTAGAGCAGGGGTTTGTACAAGCCTTTTAAAATCTCCATGCGAAAATAGTTGCCCAGTCCATCTAAATATTCCAGGATTTATACAATTATTCAAAGAAAATCGTCTTGAAGAAGCATATGAATTGATTATGCTTGATAATCCTCTTCCCGCAACTACAGGGCGAATTTGTTTTGCACCTTGTAATAATCGGTGTAAAAGAGTATATATAGATGAAACTATCAATACAAGATCTCTTCATCGCTATATTTCAGACACTATATATAAAATGAAAAAGGATGAAGAAATTATAAATAGGTTTATAGGTAAAAAATTACCAACAACAGGAAAGAAAATTGCAATAATTGGAGCTGGTCCTTCGGGTTTAACTGCAGCTTATTATTTAGTTAGATTGGGTCATTTAATAGATGTATATGATAAAAAATCTAAACCTGGAGGAAAATTATTATATAGTATTCCTGAATACCGTCTCCCTACAAATGTTTTAGAACATGAAATAGATATTATTAGAAAATTAGGAGTAAATTTCATTTTAAAAACAGAAATTGGTAAAGAAATACATTTAAATAAATTAATTGAAGATTATGATGCAATATATATTACAACTGGTACTCAAAAAATAATACCTTTGAATATTCCTGATTATGATGCTCCCGGTGTACTTTTAGGAATTGAAGAATTAGAGAAAATTAAAAACAGTGAATTTAGTCAAAATAAAGATAAAATAGTAATTATTGGTGGCGGAAATACTGCATTAGATGTTGCAAGATCATTAAAGAGATTGGGAGGGGATGTTACTATTGCTTATCGTCGTACTTTAAGAGACATGCCTGCAAATGAAGAAGAAATAAAAGAGGCAATGAAAGAAAATATTGAATTTATGTTCATGGTTTCTCCTCATACTATTGTAAGTAACGATGATAATTTAAAAGGAATTGAACTTATGAAAATGAAAGGTGGTGAATATGATCCATCTGGCAGAAGAAAACCTATTCCTATTGGTGAAACAGTTATCATCCCTTGTGATAAAATATATACAGCTATCGGTGAAAGGATAAATATTAATTTTGTAGAATGCACGGATGTTAGTATCAAGGATACTGTGGAAATAAATCCGACTACTTTGCAGTCTAGTAATCCTAAAGTATTTGCAGGAGGGGATTTTATAACAGGGCCAACTACTGTTGTAAATTCTATGTCAGAAGGTAAGAAAGCAGCTCGAAATATAAATATTTTCCTAATAGGTGATGATAACTTTTCTGAATTATACAAAGATTTTGATTATAAAGGCGAAATTCCTCTTGAATCTGAAATTTCTCCTAGAATTATGGAAATAGAAATTCCAGTGAAAGAAAGAATTTCCAATTTTAAAGAAGTTAGAAAAACTTTATCAAAAGAGCAAGCAATAAATGAAGCTATTAGATGTTTACGATGTGATTTAGAAATAATAGAAAAAAATAAATGATTAAATGTTGGAAAAATTGATTTAATATGCCAAAAATAAAAATTGATGGAATTGAGGTTAATTGTCCGGAATATTGGACAATTCTTGATGCTGCAAAATTTATTGGAATTAATATACCCACTCTTTGTTATCACGAGGGTCTTTCAATGTGGGGTGGTTGTCGTCTATGTATTGTTGAAATAGGGAAAGATAAAAACACAAAAATGGTTTCCTCGTGTACATTCCCTGTTCAAGAAGGTCTTTACATCCGAACTGCAAGTAAAAAGGTAATCAAATCAAGAAAAATGATACTTGAGCTTTTAATTGCACAAAATCCGACTGCAAAAGTATTACAAGATCTTGCATCTAAAATAGGATTGAATAAAATCAGGTTTAAACCTAAATGGGAAACCTGTATTTACTGTGGTTTATGTATCAGGATGTGTGAAGAACAGATGATGGCAAAGGCTATTGGATTTGTTAATAGAGGAAATAAGCTAAAAATAACTACCCCCTTTGATAAAAACTCGGAGGATTGTCAAAGATGTGGTGGTTGTATGTATATTTGCCCAGCATGCACAATAAGATGTGACGGGGCCCATCCAGAAAGTGTGTTATGTAATGGCTGTTATAATATACTCCAACCTACGTGCTTGGATGTTTATGATAATTACGCATGTTGGATGGGGTTAAAAGGAGAATGTGGAATTTGTGTTACTACATCAACTAATCAAAAAATAAATGAAAAAAGGGAGATATAAAAAATGGTAAACTTAAAAATAAATGCTTCGGCTGCCACATTGACGAAAAATAGAACTGAGGATTCAATTGTACCTGAAAGTGGAATGTGTGCTACTTGCATAGATGGTTGTATCGGTATGTGTGATGTTGGAAAATCTGCATATAGGGGTTCAGAAGTATTATATCCAAAGCCCTTTGGTTTGATAACATCTGCAGGTGTAAAAAGTTATCCGGTGGATTTTTCTCAGTTTACAATACTAGGCTCATGTAGAGGTGCATATGGTATTGAAGCAGATTCTGATAAAGCATTATTCATGAACGTGAATTTAGAGCAAAGAATAGGGCGAGATAAAAAAATCAAGTTAAAACTTCCATTTATTATTCCAGGACTTGGCTCAACAGCTGTAGCGAAAAATAATTGGGACGGACTTGCAATTGGAGCAGCGCTTTCAGGAATAATTCTTACAATTGGTGAAAATGTGTGTGGTATGGATCCTAATTCAAAACTAGAAAAAGGAAAGATAGTGTATTCCGAAGATCTTGAAAATAGGGTTAAACTTTATAAAGAATGGCAGCAAGATGGTTATGGTGGAATTGTAGTTCAAGCAAATGTCGAGGGTACAAAACTTGGTGTGCAGGAATATGCATTAGATAAATTAGGTGTAGAAATAGTAGAACTTAAATGGGGGCAAGGAGCTAAAGATATCGGTGGAGAGGTAAAATTAAAAACTTTAAAACGCGCCCAAGTGCTTAAAGATAGGGGTTATTTCGTACTGCCAGATCCTTATGATCCAACAGTTATAAAGGCATTTGAAAACCATGTTTTTAATGAATTTGAGCGCCATTCAAGGTTAGGTATGGCAAGTGAGGAGGGTTTCTGTAAAAGAGTAGAAGAATTAAGATCTTTGGGAGCGAAATATGTTTTCTTAAAAACAGGAGCATATAGACCTAAAGATTTGGCTCTTGCAGTAAAATGTGCCTCTGAGGCTAAGATTGACTTATTAACAGTAGATGCGGCAGGAGGCGGGACAGGAATGAGCCCATGGAGGATGATGAATGAATGGGGTGTGCCCCGTTTTGAGCTTTGGTCACTTCTTTATAAATATCTTGATATTCTATCGAAGAAAGGAAAATACATTCCTGATATTGCAATTGCCAGTGGTATTACTATGGAAGATCAGATATTTAAGGGTTTAGCATTAGGCGCTCCCTATTTTAAACTAGCGGGTATGGCTAGAGCACCACTAGCGGCAGCAATGGTCGGTAAAACTATAGGTAATTGTTTAGATGATGGTGAATTACCTGTATATATTTCGCGTTTTGGAAGAAGAAAAGAAGAGATTTTTATAACAGCCCCTGAGCTTCGGCGTAAATTTGGAGATAAATTCGATTCAATACCTTCAGGTGCAATTGGGTTATATACATATATGACTAGACTTGAGCAAGGACTTAAACAATTGATGTGCGGAGCAAGAAAATTCGCATTAGAACATATTACTCGAGATGACATTGCTTCATTAACACATAAAGCTGAAGAAATAACTGAAATTCCATTAGTAATGGATTGCGATAAAGAAGAAGCTGAAAGACTTCTTGATTTTTAATCTTAAAACTTTTTTTCTTTTTTTTAGTTCTTACTGAACAAAAAACTGATTCTTATTTTCTAATAGATTGTTTTATTAAAAAAAATTTAATTTTAAATGCAATAGAAAATTGTTAGTAATCAGAATACTAATAATTTGGAATTTAGAATTATGATAATAAACCCATATGAGAGTGCTAAAAAAAAAATTGATATAGCAGCAGAATTAATTAATTTACATCCGAATACTTTGGAATATCTGAAAAAAACGGAAAGAGCCCTCATTGTTTCTATCCCAATAATGATGGATGATGGTTCTCTCGAAATTTTTGAAGGATACAGAGTTCATCATTCTACTTTACGAGGTCCAGCAAAAGGAGGAGTAAGATATTCTCCCTTTGTGACTCTTGACGAGATGAAGGCTTTAGCTCTTTTGATGACGTTTAAGACTGCTTTATTAGGGTTACCTCTTGGTGGTTCTAAAGGTGGTATAAGAGTCGATACTAAAAAGTTATCGAACAGAGAATTAGAGCTTTTAACGAGAAGATATACAATGGAAATAATAAATATGATCGGACCAGATAGAGATATTGCCGCACAAGATATGTATACAGACTCACGTATAATGGCTTGGATGATGGATACATATAGCATGCAAAAAGGGCGATCTATTCCTGGAGTAGTAACTGGTAAACCAATTGATATTGGAGGCACTATAGGAAGTATTGAAGCTCCTGGTACAGGAATGTGTTATTTACTAGAACATTTATGCCAAAAATTAAATTATAATTTAAAAAAAATGAGTGTTGTAATTCAAGGTTTTGGAAAAGTGGGGTCTGTTGTTGCAAAGCAATTGTCCAACATATCCTGCAATGTTATTGCAATCTCTGAAGAAGAAGGAGGGATATACTCGCCAGATGGTTTAGATATAGACACATTAATTAAATGGAAACAACAAGGTAATTTATTAAAAGAATATGAGGGCAAAAATACAAGACCAATAACTAATGATGAATTACTAAGCACTAAATGTGATGTTTTGATCCCTGCAGCTATGGAAAATCTGATTTATAGCGGAAATGCAGATAAGATAGATTGTAAAGTAATATTAGAAGGAGCTAATAGTCCAACGACTTCTCAAGCAGATAAAATCTTGGAGGAAAAAGAAATAATAGTTGTTCCAGATATTCTTGCAAATAGTGGAGGCGTATGTGTATCTTATTTTGAATATATTCAAGATATGCATAGTTATTTCTGGAAGTTAGATCGCGTTAATAGAGAAATGAAAACTATTCTTCTATACACATTTGAGGAAATATTTAAATTTTCAAAAAAAACGGATTCATCACTCAGAACGGCAGCATATGCTATTAGCACAAATCGATTAGCAAAAGCACATGAATTGAGAGGTTTATTTCCATAAATGTGAGTATTTTAGTTTATGTGGAATAATTAATTATTAGATTTAGCAGAAATTATTATAAAAAATAAAAAATAAAAAAAAGAAAGTGTAATATAATGGTCATTAATCCTTTTGAAATGGCAAAAAAGCAGATTGATATTGTAGCAGAAGTGATGGATTTAGATCCAAATATTCTTAAGTTTCTAAAAAGAGTAGAACGTTCTTTAATAGTTTCTATTCCAATTATGATGGATGATGGTACTTTAAAGGTTTTTGAAGGTTATAGGGTTCATCATTCAACAATCAGAGGACCTGGGAAAGGCGGATTACGATATTCTCTAGGCGTTAATCTCGATGAAGTAAAAGCTTTAGCAACATGGATGACATGGAAATCTAGTCTATTAAACTTGCCTTTAGGGGGCGCTAAAGGTGGTATATGCGTTGATCCTTTTAAATTGTCTAAAAAAGAGCTAGAAAAACTTACAAGAAGGTTTACTGCTGAAATTATTAATATCATAGGACCAGATATTGATATTCCCGCTCCAGATGTTAATACTAACGCACAGATTATGGCATGGATTATGGATACCTACAGTATGCAAAAAGGACGGACGATTCCTGGCGTTGTAACTGGAAAACCAATTGAAATTGGCGGTTCTGTTGGTAGAGCAAATGCTACCGGAATGGGCTTGTATTTTGTGCTTCAGGCTTTAGTTGAAAAACTAAGTTTAGATTTAAAATCCTTAAAGATTGTAGTTCAAGGTTTTGGCAATGTAGGAGGTACGATTGCCGATCTACTTTATAAACACGGATGTAAAGTTATTGCCGTCTCAGATATATCAACGGGCATTTACTGCGAAGATGGCTTAGATGTAGAAAAATTATTAGATTGGGCTAAACAAGGTAATTTATTAAAAGATTATAAAAATGATAAGTATAAGCTTATTAGTAACGACGAGCTACTTACATCAAAATGCGATGTATTAATCCCAGCAGCCATAGAAAATCAAATAACAGAAAAAAATGCGGAGAAAATAGACTGCAAAATAGTTTTAGAAGGTGCAAATGGGCCTACAACACCAGAAGCGGATAAAATTTTGTTAAAGAAAGAAATTTATGTTGTACCAGATATTCTCGCCAATAGTGGTGGAGTTTGCGTCTCTTACTTCGAATATGTCCAAGATATTAATTCGTACTTCTGGAAACTAGATCGTATTAACGAAGAACTTAAAAGAATAATAATTGAAGCTTTCGAAGAAACGTATAAAATCTCAAAAGCGAGAAACATTTCGCTTCGTACAGCCGCCTACATTATAGCGGTATCAAGAATCGCGAAAGCAATTGAGTTAAGAGGGATTTTCCCTTAAATCTTTTTTTTTATTAAAATTTCTTTTTATGAAGTAAAGGGAATAAGGATTAATAAATAAAGGCATGAAATTACGATATGAATAAACGCAAACATAGCTCCTGTTTTCAACAACCTTTTGAAACCTAGATTTTCTACACCACTATCTTTGGCTACTTTAAGAGTCATCATGTCTGCAGCAGCCCCAGAAGGTAGAATGTTTCCCCCAATATTTACAGCAACGATAAAGGCAAATAGTAGAGGTACTGCTGGAAAGGCAAATTCCTCTATTAAAACTTCAATTATTGGTAAAAAGATCAGTGCTATTGGCGTATTTGCTACAAAACCAGAAAGTAGGGAAACAAGAATAAGGATTATAAATACTGTTAATATAGGACCAAAAGATTCGAAAGGAATCAAAGCAATAATGTCTCGAAACCCAGCTTGTAACATGCAATTTATAAGCACATACATGGAGATGAAAAAGAAAATAATTTCCCATTCAACATCTTTTAAGATTTTTCCCATTGGTTTATTAGTATATTTTCTATTTACTAAAACTAAAATTACTGCTGAAATTGCAGCTGTAAGATATAGTAAAGGTAATACGACAAATAAAACAATTGTAACGAGTATAGCGATGCTATTAAAGTAAAACATTGTTTTATTTTTGATCATAACATCCGTACTTATTAGTTCTAAAACGTACTCTCTCTGTTGCGCTTCAATCTCCGGCTCTTTTGAAAGCATTAATTTATCTATCAAAAATATGGTTAAAAACAGCAATCCAAAAGAAAAAACCCAGAAATATTGGAAAAAAAAGACCGTATCAAGTCCAAACCAAGTAGAAATAATGATATTTTCACCACTTGAAAAGGGGGTAATGATACTTCCTATGTTAATGCATATCGTCATTCCTAGAAGGTAAGTACCCGCTCTTATTTTTAAAAAATGACAAAGGCGAACGACTACAGGTGCTAAAATAATAACCACGACCACATCACTGATAACAGCTGCTAATAATGTAGTAATAACGCAAAGTAGATAAAGAAAGTATCGTTGATTTCCTTTTGAGATTTTAAAAATCTTTACGGCTAGATATTCTAACACATTTGAATCCTGAGCAATTTTAGATATAATACTCATGCTCATTATAATTATTATTGCTTGCCATTCAATAGATAATACAAAATTATCAAACCAATTGTCAAAATTTAAGGGGACTTCCAATACTAAACCAGTTACAAATGCAGCTATGAACATACATATTAGGCTAATTGCTACGAAATCTACATCTTTCATAGAGTAACTTACAATAATTAATGCAAAGACAATAAAAACAAAAATGAGTAGAGGAAGATTAATCATTTCTCTAAATTAAGTAAGATGTTAGTTTTATATTAATATTGTTTAATTGTTTAATAAACCTAATTAAAGTACATTTTCAAGGTTTTTAGAATGCATAGACTATTTCCTAGATAAAATTATTTTAATAAAAAAAGTTGTAAAAGAAATTTGAACAAATTTAGTTCATTTAGTAGAGAAATGTTAGAAATCAAATATTCAAAAATATTCTCTTCTATAAAATAATGTAGACTTACATAATATCCCTCTTGGGTTTTTATCATTTCAACAATCCTTCTTATTAAATTAATAATTTGCTTTTCAACTACCAGCATGTCACATTTAGTAGGGTCAATATTAATGATATTAATTCCAGTAGAACGGCTAAATGAAAACTTGCTTAATTCAGAATGATTCTTCACGTATTCATTCCTTAAATAATGTTCAAACATAGATTCGATTTGAGAATTAATCATTTCTTTTTTTTCAGCTGGAAAATGAGCTTCAATTAGATTGGTAAGTAAATTTAATATCTGTTGAAATACACCTAAAATATCAAAATATTCTGCGATTGTTGTGATATTTTCGGCTGTTAACCACTGCGCATAGTATTCATCGATAACATCTTTAAAAGGGCTAAAAAGATCTGTATCGCCTTTCCATATAGAGCCCCACTTTTCTTTATCTCCAGAAACATATTGCTCAATAAATGTTTGCATGATAACATTGAGCCGAGCTTTTAACATATTTGAACTTATATTTTTCTCAGATGCCGCAATAAACAACAACTTACACTCTTTATCTTCTAAATAGGACCATCGGAGTCCTCCCATTTCAATACTTTCTATACCTTGTTGAAATTCATAAGTAGTAAATTGATTTAACGCGGCTAAAAGACCACTTATGAGGTCTTCGTCTAAAGCCAAATCCATATACGGTTTATATAATAAAGTTATTCCGCTTTCAGAATCTAAAATCCATACGTTCATTTTTCCAAAAACCCAGTGTTATTAGAGGTTATCTCTAATTATCTCTAACTATATAGCTTATAAATTACGAGCTTATAAATTATTTTTTTTACATAAAATTCTAAATGTATTACAAAAAATCTTTATACGAACTGCGAACTTTTACTTTTTTATTTTAAGAAATTTTAGACTCAAATCTATTGGTTTCCGCTCGTTTCTTTTATAAGAAATCTTTCAGATCTTTTGTTTTGCAATATTTCTCAATATTCCTCATCATTTCGGTAATCTTTTTTTGAAGTGTAAGATTTGCAACACTGCCTATCAAACTGATGAAATCGCCACTTAAAGCAAACTTCTCCACAAAGACTCCTAGTTTAGTTTTAGTAGGAGATAAGGCCTTAATTCGCAAACGACCTTCTAAATTTTTGATATCTTTATTATTTCTAACGTTAAATTCGACTAATCGCCCCTTTCCTTCAATTTCACCTTTGTCTGAAAGCACTAATTCACCTTCCATCTCAATTTGAACGTGAATTACATCTATCTCGTCGTAAATTTTCGTATACAACACATTGGGTGCTATAAATTTGGCTTCCATTTTCTTAGACGGGTTAATAGCATCCCAAAATTCTGCTTTGTATAGTACCTGAGAAAGGATATCCTTATTGCAATTGTCAATTTCTAAAACTTTTGTAATTTTAGCCATTATTAACACACATATATCTATTTCGTATGATTTTCTAATACATCGAAAGTTTATATTCTTTTATAATACTAAAATAGAGTCAAGAAAGTTAACCTAAGCCTTCTAAGATTACTTAATAAAAATCGTAAGTAATACTAATAAAAAGAGCTTGAAGCAAGTTTTTTCCATAAATTAGTTGTCTCGAAACAATCTACTTTTTTCTATATTAATTATCTCGGAAAATTCTTGACTTTTCTTCATCTCGTTCCTCTTTGCAGTTAGGACAAATCCATGTGGTATCGTTCTTTTTTACAGAATTTAAGCAAACATCGCAAACAGTGATATCGCATATGCAATAATGGCATTTATCTAATATATCATCACAATTCTTCCCGCATATGTAACAATTAGGAGGGCTTTTGGTTTTGGACATTTCTAGGTTATATTTTAAATTCTTTTATTTATTATAATATTCATTATTATGATTATTATTAATTAAATTTAACAAAATTATTTTTAGCAAAATTAGCAAAATGGATAAACTAAAATCGGGAGTTCAATTGCTTTCGCTTTTTATAATTTTTTTTATATATAAGGTTATAGCGGCTATTATTGATAACAATTTCTCTGAATTCGTTCTATGGTTTATGTTTTCTATTGTTTATGCTATATCTCTTACGATCTTATATTTTGTTTTTAAAAAAAGGCACTTATTATAGTTTAATTAATTTTGACTTAGAAAATAAATAAATTCCTAAACTTCTTTGAAATGTTTCGTTCATTTCTTTATCTTTTTTTTAAAAATATCCGGAATTAAACCATTAATCCCAAGACGGTTCAAAATAGTATCACTAATATCGATTTTAACTTTCATATCTTGCATAGCTTTTAATGTTTCTCCTAACATTTTGGAAAAACTTTCGTTCATTTCTTTAATAGTATCTGAAGTCAATTTAAGAGATTCTCGAATAGCAAGATTTGTCTCGTGTAACTCTGAAGTCATTTTTTCCATACTAACCCTCATTTCTGAAATCTCTTTTTTTATTCCCATTATCAATCCAAATCTTAACTTGTTTTATTTTTTTAGTAATTTTATAAAGAATGAAGTACTTAAAGTTTTTATTTAAATAGACAATAAATCTCGTATAATTATTAATTATAACAAATACTCTTTTAAGATTGCTTAATTATATTCAAAATAACTAATAAAATAAAACTTAATCAAAATGTCTGAATGGAAATACAAAATTAAAAAACCCGTAGCCGAAGAAGCATTTTGTACTGGCTGAGGCATCATTGACGGAATCATTTCGTGTATATTTAATATAAAAAAAAAACGCAAAGAAAAAAAAAGTAAAAAATAAACAAAATCTCGAGGAGTAAAGCAAAAACGTTAGGTTTTATTCCTTAGTTCCGCAAGAACTTGAGATTAACTCTTACCTTTTTACTTAATATCGATCTTTTTATTATTATAAAAAATCACATAATTGCCCAGTAACTTTATTTTTTATAAACCTCACCCTTAATACTCCTGATTTTTATAAACTTAACAATAAATTTAATAATTTTATAGTGAGAAAAACACATGTCAGAAGAAGATGACTTTGATTTTGGATTTGATTTCGGATTTGATTTTGGATTTGATAACAATTGCTACGAAACTAGTTGATCGTTACTTACTATGTGGTACTTAAGAGCTTTAAAAACACGAAAAACTAAAGAAAAAATGGAAAAAAACATAAATAATAAAAATCTCTAAGATTAAGTCGTTAAATGATTGGATTTAATCAATAAGTTCTATGCAAGAACTTGAGATAGAATTTCTTTTTACTTTTTTATTTGAAAAACAAACAGAGAAAAACGTTAATAGGGTTTTTTTGACCCTTCTCCAATCTTTCTGTAAATAAAACCTTTTTCTTCAACCAATTTCTTTTCAAATATGTTCCTTCCATCTATAATAATCGGCGTTCTTACTCTCTTCTTTAAATCAGCAAGATCGATATTGTAATATTCTCTGTGATTTGTAGTGAAAAGCAATACATCAGCATCGGTTACTGCTTTGTTGAAATCTTTGGTTAATTCAGTAAGATTATAATCGCGTGATTTTACATGGGGGTCGTGAGCAATGTAAACGATATTATGAGAATGATATCTACTTTTTAGAGCTCTAATGATATTTTCGGTCGGGGTATTTCGCGTGTCATCGGTGTTCGCTTTATACGAGACCCCTAAAAGGGTTATCTTAATATTGTCTACTAACCTATGGGCGTCTCTGAATACATTTTCCATTAACTCGACCATATGATACGGCATATAATCGTTCAAATTTCTTGAGTTAGAAATTATCTTCATTTTAGATTCGTTAATTTTTTCAGTATATTTATTAAATCCGTACAATAGAAGCCAAGGATCTTTTGTCAGGCAATGTCCTCCTACGCCTGAACCGGGGGAATGCATCATTCTGTCGTGGCGTTGATTTATTAATTCTATAATTTCGAATATATTTCGATTAAAATCTTCGCTTAATAACGCCATTTCGTTTGCAAATGCAATATTTACGTCTCGGTATGCGTTCTCTATGCATTTAGTTAACTCTGCCGTAAGAGTGTCTGTTATCTGAAGTTCTTTTTTAACGACCTTCCCGTACAAATACATAGCTTTATCGTTTGCCTCTTTACAACCGCCACCAATTACCCTAGGAAAATTTATGATATACTCCAATAACTTACCGGGCATTACGCGCTCAAACGAGAAAACAAGATAGAAATCCTTACCCCGCTTTAAACCACTTCCTTCTTCTAAAATAGTTTGTACAACATTATCTGTCGTTCCAGGTGCTACTGTAGATTCAAGTATGACTGTAACACCCTTTTTTATATGTTTTGAAATCTGTTGAGAAACTTCCTTTAATGATTCATACCTTGGGACTCTCTGGTCGTCTACAGGCGTTTGTACATCAATTAAAATATAATCTGCAACATCAACATCATCATAATTATCAGTAACCTTAAACTTTCCATTTTTTACCACCCTTTCAATTAATGCATCTAAGCCAGGCTCATCCCCTTCAAAAGGATTTTTACCCTTATTAAGCCAATCAATTTTCCAACTTGATCTTTGAGACCTTCGTTGAATACCCGTAACATAGAAATCGTCTACATCAGCTAACAGAGTAGCCATGGGAATACCAACGTATCCCATACCAACAACAACGATATTAGTAGGCATTTTAATTACTCAAGCTTATTAAAAAATTTGATATTAAATTTATAACTTAAATTCAAAAATAAACCATAATTGAAAAAATTTTATACTTTTCATTAAAAAAAAAAATAAGAAAATAAAAAAATTATTAAATAATTTCGGATTACGATTATTTTTTCTTTTTCATATATGATGACCCTCTAACGGCTTTAAACATTATTGCTAAAACGGCACCAGCAACGAAACCTCCCACATGCGCGAAATGTGCCGTTCCTGACATTTCAAGCGCAAAAAATGCGTAAGTCAATTCGGCAATAAAATAAGTTGCTATAAAGTATCCCGCAGAGACAGCTCTCGTTGATCCTAACAATAAGAATTTATTTGAAGGATATAGTATCATATAAACTGCCATAAGCCCAAATATCGCTCCAGAAGCACCTAATGAGGGAATACTAGATAACATCGGACCCCATATGGGAATCATTGTGCTGACTGCATGTGCCAGCGAACCGACGAGTCCAGAAACAAGATAAGTTATTAAGTAGAAGGTATGCCCCATTGCGTGCTCACAATTGTCAGTTATTACAATGAAAAACCACATGTTCATAATTATATGCATAATATCTCCGTGCATAAACATTGAGGTAAATATCGTCCATACTTTTTCTCCAGCAAAAAATTCAGCTGGAACAAAAGCATATTCAATGTGCATCTGTCCCGTAGGATCCAATATTTGCCATATGAAAACTAGAATATTAGCAACTAAGATAATAACCGAGAAAAATTGCTTCATAAAAGAAATTTTATCGTTTGACGCTTCGAATACCAATTTAATTCACACTTCCTATATATTTATAAAGTTTTAAGTGTTTTTGTAGAGTTAGATTTTAATAGTATTTAAGAATTTTTTTGATAATTAATAAATTTCTATAATTATTAGTAAATTTGGAAATAAAAACATAAAAAATTAAAAAGGGATAACAAGTACTATGCGATTAGGAGAATCTACTTTACGTGGTATTGCAAAAATCCACCCTGATACGGTAAAGAGGAAGCGAATTTCAAGTTACGACAAGACTGGGGGAAATAACGATTGGATCGATGTTCAACCTGGAGAAAAGGTAATAATTGGAAAAGAAGATTGTACTGGGTGTATAACCCATTTATGGTGTACAATAAAATGTAAAGACCGTTATTATTTAAGAAACATTATAATTAGATTGTATTGGGACGATGAACAAGACGATAAACCTAGCGTAGAGGTTCCGATTGGGGATTTTTTCGGCTTAGGTCACGCCAAACACAAGAATTTTGTTTCATTGCCACTCCAGATGAGTCCACAATCGGGAAAAGGATTCAATTGTTGGTGGCCAATGCCATTTTCAAAAGGTTTTAAAATAACTATAGAAAACGATGCTTCTAAACCAATGAGATTTTTTTTCTACATAGATTACGAAATCTACGAGGATGGATTCGAAAATGAAAGGGACTATGGAAGATTCCACGCTCTCTGGCACCGCGAAAATTATACAGCTCCTAAAAAGAAAGACAGTGAAACGGGAAAAAAGTTTTACAAGGTGAGACCAAAGAAATTCAGTCATAAAGGGTGTAATGTCGATAATCCTCTTATGGACAATTATAAAATCCTTGAAGCAAAAGGTAAGGGTCAATTTGTTGGATGCCATTTAGATATTGATAATATTACATTTATGCCTTGGTATATTAATTGGCCTGGCGAAGGAGACGACATGATATATATCGACGACGATGTTGAAAAAGGCGTACCCACTTTACACGGAACGGGCACAGAAGATTATGTGAACCAAGCCTGGGCGCAACGCCAAAAGTACTTTGCTCCTTATCACGGCACAATTACAACTGGTGGGATAAACTGGTGGGGTAAAATATCCTATTATAGATATCATATTGAAGACCCTATCTATTTCAATAAAAGAATAGTGGTCACAATCGAACACGGGCACGATAACCATCGTAAAGACGATTGGTCGTCAACGGCTTATTGGTATCAACGAGAACCACACGACCATACATTATTTCCAAAATTACTAGATAAAAAAGGAAGAAAACCGCGCGTTCATGTTGCTCATATGGTTAGAAAATCTTTTTGCCTTGTTTTAATCGTAATCGTCCCACTTTTGTGGTTATTTCTTTAAATTTTTTTACAAATTGTTTTTTTATGAAGCTAAAAATAAAACGAATGAAAATTAAAAGATTTAATATTTTTTAATTAATATCTTATCGTCTGAAGATGATTTATTATATTGGTTCACTAGTCCCACCTATTTTAATAGATGTAGAGGATTTCTTACCATCCATCGTCTTAATATCTACTTGAAATCTTCCGAGCGCTGATGTTCCAATGAATATCAAAACGATCGCTAAGAAAAATAGAAAATAATTATTGAATGTTTGTCTAAAGACTAGGATTCCAGCAATTATCGGTATTGATAAACCAATTGAATCCAATATCGGAAATACTACAGCCATTCTACTTTTTTGGAAAGCACTTTGATAAAACGCAAAACTAGCTAAATTACAAATCGCCAAGCCCCACCACCCAATAAAAACCCACAAATGAATGTAATCAAACCAAAATATTCCAAAAAATATTTCTATTCCAAAATACCAAGTAAGTTGTATGTTTGCTTGCACTATAGCTTGCGCTAGGATGTTCGTGAAGACGCCTCCAAGCGCCAAAAAAAAAGAACCGGTTAACATAACAAAAAAACCTTCAAATTTCGTTCCTCTTTTCTTTTGAGAAAAAACAAAGCTACCAATAGTTATAGAAAAAGTTATTATCAAAAAAATTGTTAATGGGATGACCATTTCGTATAAATCAATAGCGACTTCTGAAATTCCTGCTAAAGCAATTAGTATAGGGGAAATTGCTAATAAGGCTATTGCGAGAAACTCATACCAAGTTACTTTTTCACCTAAAATACGGTTTGCGGCAATAACTACGATGATAATACCCATACTGTTAATTGGCTCTGCGACCATAAATCCAACTAATCCTATTGACATTATGTACGGAAACCAACCAACTATACCCAAAATAGCGCCCAAAAGCCACCACTTGTTTTTTGCAATTTCTTTAAATGCTTTTAGTACTCCTACAAATCCTTTATCAAAACGGATTTCTGGACCTTCTCGTAAACCCATCTTCTGGAAGACTAGCGCTAAATTAAACATAGGGGTTGCGATTAAAACTAAAATAATACCCAATGTGACTGTGTATGTATCAACCATAAATCCCTAACTCTAATTAAAGGCTTATAATACTTAAGAAAATTATTCATCAATTTTAATCTTATTTATATAATAAGTATAGATTTCTCGAGAATAATTTTGAAACAATTAAGAAGTAACTAATTAGTTTCTTTTTCTTTTTTTTCAAGTAAATTTCTTATGTAGTTTATAATTTCGTTTCCGGAAATTGCCTTAACTAAATAACCATCTGCACCGAGTTCTTTACCTTTTTTAATATCTTCAAAAAAGTTTTTCACAGTAAAAAGAACTACAAGGATATGCTTAAATTTTTCGTTGGATTTTATGGATTTGAGTACCTCGTACCCATTAAGATTTGGCATCATAATATCTAAAAGTACTAGTGCGATATCCTCGTGTTTTTCTTCCACGATCTGTAACGCTTCACTTCCATTACTACAAGTAAGAGTTTCGTAATTCTCAAGTTGTAAAAACTTTTCGGTTAAATTGACGATATCTTCTTCGTCGTCGACTATGAGAATTTTTCTTGCTACTGACATTTAGAACCCAAATTTATGTTAATATAATTTTTAATTCTAACAAATAAATTGTTTATTTTGTCATTTATAAAGTGTGTATAATTTTAACTAATTTCTTGATAGTATCAAGAAAATTAACTTATAAATATTTATTTAAAAATCATTTGATTTTAAGTTGATTAGAACTTTTGAAATAAGTAATTTACAAACTTATATCAGAATTTAATAGTTTTAGTTACACGATTTATCTATTTAAAACTTTTTTTACGTAATCACGCAGTTCATTACCCGAAAACGGTTTGGTAATGTATCCATCTGCGCCTAATTCTTTACCTTTTTCAATATCTTCTTTAAAACTCTTAACTGTGAAAAGGACAACTGGGATATCCTTATAGTCTTCCTTCGATCTTATGGATCGGAGAACCTCAAATCCTGAGAGTCCAGGCATCATTAAATCAAGGAGTATTAGGGCGACTTCCTCGTGTTTTTCTTCAAGGCCCTTTAAGCATTCTTTCCCGTTGCTACAAGTAAGTGTCTTAAAACTATCAAGTTTTAAAAATCTTTCAGTAAGATTGACGATATCTGGCTCATCGTCGCAAATTAGGATAGTATTTTTTTCTGACATGCTAAACCTCAATTGTTTTTAATAAAATAGTATTTTTTTTTATTTGGTATTTAACTTATTCTTATGACTACATATATATTTTATCTACTTATTTAATAATTTATATGTATACTTTTTAGCATTTTTATATATCGAAAATTTATGTCAAATCGTGAAAGTACGCCCAAATTTCCAGAGTCCTACATCGGTGATAAAGCAGTAGAATATGATAATTCAACGTGGATGGAAAGAAATCAAAAAAAGACAACTTTATTATGTTTACAATATTTACGCGATGATAAGTTGGATAACCTCGGTAACTACAACGTTTTAGATGGTAATCGTTACATTATTGTGGATTTGGGATGTGGTTCAGGCTTTTCTTCGGAAATCTTAGTGGATAGTGGCCATCGAGTTATTGGTATCGATATTCTAATCGATATGCTCTCGAAAGCAAAAACTAAAAAAAAAATCTCAGAAAATAAAAAAAATCTAGAGCTAATATTAGCTGATATTAATTATTTACCTTTAAGAAGTGCTTCAATTAATCATATTATTTCAATTTCTGCTTACAATTTTATAATTTATGGAACAGAAACAATTCGAGACAAATTTAAAGCTGTTAATAATACAGCAATGTATTTGAAAAAAGTTTTAAAACGAAAAGGAAGAATAATAATCGAATTTTACCCAAAAGAAGATAATGAATTAGAATTATTTACTTCTTCCTTTAATAATAACGGTTTTGATGGATTTATGATTAAAAAGAATCCTGCTCAAAAAGCGGGTCAAACTTACTTATTATTAAAAAAGCGGTGAGAAGATATAGGAACTTGCATATTCTGTGGAAAAACAGGCATATTTATTTCTGATGTGCTTCAAGTATGTCGAGATTGCATTCTAAATAAAAATTGGGAGGTCGTTGAACTGCATATTTTAGCTGTTCATAAACAAGTTAGAAATTTAGTAGATTTACCGTCCAAACCTCCAAAAGCAGATGATATGGATGCTAAATTAAAATGTAACCTTTGCATTAACGAATGTGTTCTTTCTAAAAATGATTTAAGCTATTGTGGGTTGCGAAATATACCGAAAAGTCAAAGTGGTGAGTTACCCTTACCTTCTAAATCAAGAGGTTATATTCACGGGTACCTTGATCGAATACCAACTAATTGTTGTAATGCATGGTTTTGTAGTGCGGAATATGATACATACTCGTACGCTGCGTTTCTTTATGGTTGCACTTTTAATTGCTTATTTTGCCAAAATGCATCCCATAAATCTTTTTCTAATAATTATTTGATTGATGTCGAGACTTTGGCCAACCAAATCTATAAAAATAAAAAAATCACATGTATATGTTATTTTGGTGGGACTCCTGAAGCACAACTACCTTTTTCAATTAATTTAGCAGAGATGGTTCTCGAAAAAATCAAAAAAGAAGGAAAAAATCGAAAATTTAGAGTATGTTGGGAATGGAATGGTAGCGGGAACCAAGACTTAGTTGAAAAATGCATGCAAATTGCCATAGCATCCGGAGGAAACGTTAAATTCGATTTAAAATGTTTTAACGAGAAATTAAACTTAGCTTTATGTGGAGTCAGCAATACAAGGACCCTTGATAACTTTAATTTTTTAGCGAAAAATTACTTTGGAACACGAAAAAAAACATATGAATTAAGTGCATGTACATTATTAGTTCCAGGTTATGTAAACCACGAAGAAGTGGAACTAATTGCAAAATTTATTAGTGAAATTAACGATACGATTCCTTATAGCTTGCTAATTTTCCACGGAGACTATCAAATGAAGGATTTACCAATAACTCCAAGAAAACAGGCAATAAAATGCTTAGAAATAGCTAAAAAATATCTTAAAAATGTGAATTTAGGAAATAAATTTCTTTTAGGGCTTTCTTAATTTTTTTTTAAAAGCGTTTATTGGTTTGATAAAATACATATTTTCTAACGATCTTGTGAAACTGTTATTAACTTTTTTCCATAATAATTATTAAATAGGAAAAATAGGATAAGCTTATTATTAATTTTAAAAAAAAAGTTGCTTAAGAATGAAAAGAATTAAGAGTGTTGATGCAATTCGCGGATTATGCATACTTCTCATGATTCTTGGACACTTATTAGATTGGTGGATTAGACCCGAGGATAGATGGTTAGTATATATGTTGTTTGCATTTTTAGCGCCTATAGCTGCTACAGGATTTATGTTTATTTCAGGATTCAGTGCAATTTTATCTTATAAAAGGAAAGTTACAAATATAGAAGATTCAAATGGACTTACTATGCGCAAAGTTAAAAATATATACCTTATTAGAGCTTTGTTATTATTAATAGTAGCCTTGCTCTATAATACAGCAATAGCTTTTGGTATTAATGATCCTACTTGGATTTGGGCGTGGAATGTTTTACAAACAATCGCGATTTCGCTCTTATTGGGGTGGTTTTTCTTAAATACTTCAAAAACATTTAGGATTTTGGTTGGAATTGTATTACTAGTTGTCAATCAATTTATTTCACCCTTTTTGATACCCTATGAGGGACAAACTAATATTTATGGGCTGTTATTCTATATTTTATACCATCCTTTAGAGCAATTTACAATCTTGTCTTATTTTTCTATATTTCTCCTTGGAACTGTAGTGGGAGATTTGTTTACTGAGGTTAACAAAATTAGCGATCAAGAGGAAAGGAAACATGCGATAAAATATGAATTTATAACGCCTTTATTGTTAATTGGGATAATTTTAGTGTCTTTTGGTTTCATTTTTCGTTTTCCTGATATTATTTTTCGTAGAACCCTTTCTTCGCTGGTTTTTTCTATTGGTTTTTTTCTAATTTTGCTTTCAATACTTTTATATATTGAAGAATTTGAAATTGTTAAAACAAAAAAAAGTTATAGATTTTTCTATTATTACTCTTTTTACTCTTTTACTATTTATTTGGGGCATAATCCATTGTATTTTATATTTTTTGGGCAATTAAACGCTTTGACTATTTGGATAGGCCTCGTAGGAACTACAATTTTGATAACGCTAATACTCAAAGGCATTTATAAAAAATGGGGGAGAAAAGCCTCTTTAAAAACTCAATTAAGCATCCTAAGTTTAATAATACTAAGTAAAATAGAACAAAAAGAAAGTAAAAATAGTTAATTTAACAATAACATTTTTTTCAATAAAAGTTAAGTTTCTTGTTTTAAGGTATGAATGATAAAATTTATTTAATTTTAATAATTTCTAATTCTAATTATTGAATCTATAAAATGTTTAAAAAATGCAAAGAGCAAGGATTAGGCTTTCTTCTACTAAACTTCCAGCGCTAAAAGCCGTATGCGAACAAATAGAAAGCGTGTGTAAAAATCAAGGCATTAGAAAACTTGGACCAATTCCCTTACCTACAAAGCGATTACGCGTACCCGTATTAAAAGCACCTTCTGGTCAAGGAACTGCAACTTGGGCGAAGTTTGAAATGAGAATCCACAAACGCCTTTTTGAAATAATTGCGAACGAGCGCTCGATGCATCTTATTATGAAGATCCAGATTCCAGAAACAGTTTTAGTTGAAATTGAGTTAATATAATCAAACTTCTTTTTATAATCTAGAAATATTCCATCATAAGAATTTAAATATTAAAAAAATAAATTATAATTGTATGCCTTTTACATCATATCATTTAGGCCCAGGCTTAATGATAGGATTGTTGTTTCTTAATTTCATCGATTTTCCTACATTCTTAATTGCTAGCATAATTGTTGATATAGAACCCTTTATAGTCTTATTTTTTAACTTAGATTATCCGCTTCATGGTTTTTTCCACAGTTTTTTAGGAGGGACTATTGTTGCACTTCTCTTGACGGTGGTAATGAGCAGAATTAGAAAATATTTTTCCCCTTTAATGTCGTTTTTCAAGTTAGAACAAGATGTATCGTTTAAAAAAATCTTGGTTGCCTCTCTTTCGGGAATTTATATTCACATTTTACTCGATTCCCCTATTTACACGGATATTCAACCTTTTTTTCCTTTCGCTTTTAATCCTTTCTATCGAAGTACTAGTTTTCCTGGATTATTGGAAACCACGATATGCGTTTTGTGTTTCATGGGAGCATTAATTATTTACATAATTAGATTATTTCAATATAAATTAAAAAATCAAGAAAAAATTCAAGTGAAAAAAGAGTTAGAAAATCTTATTCAGTTAGTTAAAAAACAAAAATTGATATCCATAATAATTGCCTATTTCATAATTGGGATAATCTATGTTTTAACTGGATTTTTCCACGATATAATTATAGGAAAACAAATCATATTCCCTCTTATGATAAGTATACCTCTTGGAGCACCATTTTGGCCATTGTTGGTTTATGCCGATTTTATAAACATCGGTATAATGCTTCAAGACGTTACTACATTAATTTCCTTTATTCTTTTTGCTTTATTCTTTTTGTATTGTTTTAGGATGGTTAAACCCGTAAATGAAATAACGAAAGAAGAAGGTTCATCATATAAATATAAGAATTAATTAAATATGAAATAGAGATGTGCAAAATATTCTAAAAAGATACAAGCGATTGATTAGTATACAATGTGGGCACATACAAACATTAATCCGAATTGATCTAAGAAAACATATAAAATGCTCAACATTGCAGAACGCTTTAAAACTGCAAAAATTGTTCAATTAAGATTTTTAATATGAATTTAAATCCCGAGATAAGTATCTTTCTTCTAATTTATTCGCTAATTTTGAACTTAAAATGCTTATTAACACTTTTAAAGAGGCATTTTTTCCCCATTTTTTATAAATTCCTTTGAGTAAGAGCGTCAAGAAAATAAATACTCCTACGATGGCTATCCAGACACTTAAAACGTTTAATTGTCGAAAAAATATAAAATACAATGGATTATGCGCCAAATAAATAGTAAAAGAGTAAAAAGAGAAATAATAGAAAAATCTATAACTTTTTTTTGTTTTAACAACTTCGAATTCTTCAATATATAAAAGTATTGAAAGCAAAACTAGAACTGTACCTATTGAATATAACATCGAAGAGAACGTTCCATGGTATAAAAAATCAGGAAAGAAAAAAATTGCACCAAATATCATTAAGATTATTCCAATTAACAATGAAAATTTTATAAATTCATATTTTATCGCATGTTTCCTTTCCTCTTGATCGCTAATTTTGTTAATCTCAAAAAAAACATCTCCTACTACAGTTCCTATAAGAAATACAGAAAAAAAAGACAAGATAATATATTGATCTAAAGGATGGAATAAAATATGATAAAATACCCCATACATATTAGGTTGACCCATATATGAGGTTAATAATATTAAGATACATTGATCAGCAACTAATAAAACAATTCCAAGAACAATCCTAAATGTTTTTGAAGTTTTAAGTAGAGGCCACATCAGAAGAAGAGAGACAGCAATCGTTTGTAAAACATTCCAAGACCAAATCCAAGTAAGATCATTTATCGTAAAAGCTATTAAAGTATTATAAATTAAAGCTATTATTAATATTAATAAAGCTCTAATAATGTATTCATTTTTAATTTTACGCATAGTGAATTCATTTGAATTTTCAGCTTTTATAACCCTACTTTTATATGATAATGTAGTGCTGAATCCTGAAATAAACAAAAATCCCGAAGCTGCTAATGGTGCTAAAAGTTCAAAAAGTATTACTTGCAACCATTTATCTTCATATTTTAACCACCAATCGAGCAGATGTCCCAGAATCATCAGGAAAATACAAAATCCGCGAATAGCATCAATATTTTTAATTCTCTTCATAATTTATGAAGAACATAATTTTTTTATGAAAATGATTAAAGTTATACTATTTTTTCCTATTTAATAATTTTTATTAAATAACTTTCTTTCTTCTTTTTTCTATTATCTTTACTAAACTGGAGCTTAATTTTCTTAATTAAATTTTAAATATTTTAATCAGATTTAAATCGTTAGACACTCTTATTTTTAATAAATATAGATAAATGGATAATTGAAAAACATAAAATACTCAAATGATTAACTCTAATAACAGTAAAAGATTTTACGCTAAACCGATTTTCGTGAATTCTGTATTATTAGTTGTAAATTTAGGTCTATTTATTTTTAAGTTAATTTTTGCTGATTTAAGCGGTAGTTTGGCGCTTCGAGCGGATGCTTTTGATAATCTTACAGATATAATTATGGTATTTGCTGCTTTAGTTGGAATCATTTACGCAAAAAGAAAACCAAATGAACAATTTCCTTATGGATATTACAAAATAGAAAATATAATCAGCTTAATTATAGCACTAGTCATATTTTTTACAGCGTATAATATAATTATTATTTCGTTCTCCGAAATTTACGCACACTTCGTTGGACTTCCAAAACAAATAATAATTTCTCCCGTAATTTTTATTTTCTTAATCATTTCATTAATTATTTCGTTCTCAACAACCTTATATTTAAGTGTAATAGGAAAACAAACAAACTCACCTATAATTCAATCTCAAGCAAGCGAAAAATTCTACGATAACCTTATCTCGTCTTCAGTGATAATTGGTTTTATAGGTGCCTTATTCGGCGTGAATTTTTTAGATTCAATAATTAGTCTGATTATTGCTTTACTAATTATTAAAGGAGGATACGATATTTTCTTGACTTCTACTAAAATATTATTAGACGCTATAATCGATTTTGACCAAAGAAACGAACTTCATAATTTGATTAAAAACTTTCCAAATGTTAAAGAAATTGAATACCTTGAAATTAGATCATACGGGCGATATATTTTTCTGGAAGTTGTAGTAATTTTAAATAAAGAACTTAATTTGCATCAAATTCAGTCGTTGGAAAATGCGATGTCAGATAAAATCCAAGCGGAATTCCCTCAAATCTTTAGAATCATTATTATTTCTCAAACTCTACCAAAAGAAGTTATAAAGATCGCCGTGCCTTTAGCGAACAACGAAGGTTTAAGTTCTAAAATCTCCGAGCACTTTGGAGAAACGCCTTTCTTTGCTATCTTGGAAATGCAAGAAGAAAAAAACTTACTTGAATTAAAGAACTATAACATTCTACCAAACAAGTTTGCAAACGAAGAAAAAAGAAAAGGTATACTAATTTCTGAATGGCTACCTTTAGAAAAAATAGATAAGCTTTATTTAAAAAATAAGTTGAAAAAGGGTCCACATTTACTCTTGGAAAATGGCTTTGTCCAAATGATTGTAACAGAATTAGGTAGCATAAAAGAAATTTTGGAACAAGAAAGACATATTCAATCCTCTTAATAAAAGATATTTACCTAATTGTATTTTATTATTTAATCAAACTTTTGATTGGTTATTATGGAACTAAGTATCGATCTATTGAAGCAAATTGCTGTAAATGTATATGATGCTATACATCCTATCTTAGGCACTAAAAAGGCGGCAGAAAAATCTCAGAGGGGCGCAGGTGGAGATGTTTCAATGCAAATAGACCTGATTGCGGAAAATATCGTTATTGACACTTTAGAAAATGGGAATGTAAATATATTGTTAATTAGCGAAGAATTGGGCGAACGATATATAGGAAATAAAGAAAAAGCAATTAAAAGCCAAAATGTTTTAATTATCGATCCTGTTGACGGTTCTAATAACGCAGTAAGAGGAATCCCATACTGTTCAATATCAATAGCCTATGCTATAGGAAGAACGATTAATGACATAAAGAAAGCAGTGATTCTTGATTTAAACACGAAAGATATTTATTGGGCTATTAAAGGCGAGGGTGCTTACTTAAATAATAATGAAATTCATGTTTCTGATTTAGACATTAGTGATAGTTGCTTTTTTGAGTTAAATCTTCCCATGAAAAACTTTTTTAAACACATAGATAATTTAAAACCAATTTTTAAAAGATTTTATCGTATCCGAATATTAGGGAGTAGTGCTTTAACGTTGTGCCAACTTGCGAAAGGTAGCATGGAAGCATTTGTTAACTTAAGAGAAACAAATCGATTAGTTGATGTCGCAGCGGGATTTCTAATCCTAAAAGAAGCTGGAGGAGAAGCTTTTTCACTTAATGGTAGTAAAATTGAAGGAGATTTATCTATTTATTTGAAATTCCCTTTCATAGCTTCAAATAAAAAGTTAGTTTCATTCTTGAAAAAAGGATTAAGTTCCAATTATTAATAGCTTATTTAGATGTATTAATCAGGAATATTTATAGGATAAGTCCCGTATTTTCTCTTAATATTTTGCATAGCTTCAAATCGGTCAACTGTAACTGCTGGGTTTATGCTATGTCCTGAACTAAAGATATATCCACCGCCTGGTGCTAATTCCCGTATTAATTTTTTGGCATAATCTTCAATTTCAGAAATCTCTCCCATTGCTAGCAAGATAGGACTTAAATTGCCAACAAAGGTAATCTTATCGCCATATTTTTCGTTTAATTTAAATATATCATAATCTGGGTTAGCTGTAGTAGATTCGATGGGATTGAGCGCATCAACTCCGCATTTTATAATGTCCTCAAAAATCTCCATTAAATCTCCATCTGAGTGTAGTAATATTTTACAATCAAGCTTATGAGCAGCATCGCATATCTGTTTTATCCATGGGAATATATATTTACGGTATAAACGGGGGCTCATGAATAAACCGTTCTTAAATCCGTAATCGTCCCAAAGTAACACAATTTGTGCATCGTTTTCAGCCAAGATTTTTACTACCTCGAGCGTAAACGAGCCTCGGTCGTCGAATATTCTTTTGATTTGCTTATCGCGCCCCAGTATTCTTGAAAAGGTTTCAATTCCAAAACCCTCCCAAGTACATTCCATAAGTGATCCTGTAGCCGGAATAGAAAAAACTACATCGTTCATTTCTTTTTGAATTTTTCTTCCGCTAAGAAAGTGAGCTAAACGCATTTTTAAGTTCGGATCTGGCTGTTCCCAGCTTTCGTAGTCCTCAAACGACTCAAAGTGCCCTCCGTGATAAGCTAAGATCATAGTTTTGTCTTCAGCATATTCGTATTTCATTACTCTACCATATTCATCGATATATCCTCCCCTAAACATTTTTCGGGGAAATAAACTTACATAACTAAGGACTAAATCTATACCAGCTTTATAGGAAAATTCATAGGAACCTTTGTAACCACCAGATTTTCTTGGATCAATTCCATAATATTTTATGATTGTGTTATTTGTAAACGCACTTTCAAAAGCGGGAACCCTATCTGGTTCTTCGTGCTCAATCGTTTTTAAAATTCTTTCTGGAGCGTTCATTTTATCTTAAGTTAATACTATTTTATTAAAATCTTTTATTAATTATTCATAATCTTTAAAATATATAAAAGTTTAATTTTACAAATTTGTAGAGCTGATTCCGATTTGAACGAGTTAAGAAGGTTAACAAGGGAATTTTTTTCGAGAGAAACGGTGTTAGTGGGCAAGGACCTCTTAGGAAAATATCTCGTTAGAAAAACAGCAAAAGGAAGAATGATTGGAAAGGTAGTTGAGGTAGAAGCCTATTTAGGTCCAAAGGATAAAGCGTGTCACTGCTATAATTATAAAAAAACTGAGAAAACAAAAATAATGTATATGAAACCCGGTACTCTTTACGTTTATTATATCTATGGCACATATTTCTGCCTTAATGTTATCACTGAACCAGAGGGGTTTCCGTGTTCTATATTCATAAGAAATTTATATCCAATTGATGGGATTGAATTAATGAAAGATAATCGGAACGTCAAAGTTGGCAAGAATTATAAAAATTTAGCGGATGGTCCAAGCAAGCTTTGTATGGCTATGAAAATAACTAAGGAGAAGTTTAATAGCAAAGATTCTTGCGCTGAAAACTCAGTACTCTTTTTCACCGAAGGAGAGAAGATCGATGATAAACAAATTTTATTAAGAAAAAGAATTGGAATTGATTATGCTGAAGAAGATAAAGATAGACTTTTGCGTTTTATTTTGAATGAGGATTAATAGTTACAAACATGCTTAAATTTATATACGATTTATTTGACTTTTTATCTAGAGTTAAGGATTGTTTGACCACAATTTTAGTAAAAAATTAGGAAAAGTCAATTAGGGGTTGATTTAAATGGTAAAAGATGCTTTAAAATTTTTTCACGCATATGTAAACGAGATGATTGAAGTTGGCGGAGAAAACCTCCCACGGGCCGTTAGCACAAAATTGGGAGCAAAATTAGCCGCTTTATACAAAGAAAAAGGTATTAACGATTTAACAACTGCTTTAGAAACTTCTTATAAAGCGTTAGGTGCCTCAACTTCAATTAAAAAAATAGATGAGAACACATATTTTATTCAATTAAAACATTCTAAGAAATTTTGTCCAATTGGCGGAAAAAGGAACCCAACAAACGCAAAAACTATTCAAGAAAGCATATGTTCTCCTTATACGAGGAGTTTTTTGACGAGTCTATTTCCTGAGTTTCAATTTGAGACTGAAATTAAGGAGTGTATTGTTGATAATAGTAATTCTCACTGTAAATATAAGCTGAAAGTAAAGAAGAAATCGTATTAATCTTAGGAAATGGTTTTTAGGAAGGAATAGAATAAAAGACCTGAATCTCGATTCCAATCTTACTATTATGACCAGATAATATGCTCCTCCACGACCTTACCATAAAGCGTGAACGCCTAAACTTACGATTGCTCCATCCCTGGCCTGATCGGGTTTGTTATTACGAGCTCAAGCCTTTCCTACAAAAGGCACTACTCTGGTACCCACCATCATGGGGATCGCTTCGTTGGGACATAAAATTGGATAATAATTCTCATGAAACCTGAATCCAGGCAATTTCCGCTAATGAGGACTTTGCGGTCCATCCAGCAAAGGGACTTCAGAGCACCCCAAACGCTCCATAAAAATATAATGAAGGGAAAAATAAAAATTTATTGATTGATTTATCTTTCTTAGGTTAACTCTTTATTTATCTTTCTCCTTAATATCGATAAAAATTCGCTTGTATCAGGAAAAACGTAAGTTATATTGCTACCATCGTCGTCAACAGTTACTTCTTTGAAAAATTTTCCTTCTACTTTAACTTTCATGTCATTCAATATCATAAGTAAAATATATTGAAAAGGATTCAAAAAATCACATAACATGGAAATAATATTTTATCAAACTTTTTGTAAAATCGAAAATAAGATAGCTTAGATTTAGTTAAGTAAGTGTTAATAAAAGTTTTTAAAAAACTATTGATGATTAATATGTCTGGGAACATATTTATAGCTATATTCATAGTTTGTGTCATCACATTTGGCATTGCTATGGTAGTGGTTTATATAACTAAGTACAAAAGACTTCCCATCGATGTTTGGAAACCAGGTGCAGCTTGGATTCGAGCATTAATCTATTTTTCTTTTTGCAATATTGTTACGGCTGTTTCTGGCACGCTCGAACAGATACTAAACCAGCCCATATTCACTACGGCGCAAATTTCAAACCCCTTTTGGATAGCCTACTTTTCTTTCTGTGTTATCTATGTTTTCATTGCATATTGGATTCTATGGTCTCGCATGACGCTCACTTTCAACCGTAAATACCATCTCGGTTCTGAGATCGTGTTTGGTGTTATTTGGGGTTTCAGCACTGGAGGTCTTCTTCTTTCGTTTTATCACCTTTGGAGCCTAACCGGCGTACCAGGTTGGGCTAATTACTTACTTGGTTTCGCATCCATGGGTTTATGGCAATATTTCATTCAAAATTACTTTTGGGACATCTATGTTAGCCCCGAGCACGACACTCCAAGGTCGATTATCGTCAAAACTGCCGTTTGTCACATACCCAATGTGGCTATTTGTTTGGGTTTTCTCACTATTTGGAACAACTATGCCATATACATAGCGATTCAAACGTTTGCTTTGCTCGCATCGACCATTTTTCAAAAGTTCCCCGCTCCTTGGGCTAAAAGTCACTTCCACGCTCCTATGGTCAAACCTGGAATTGGTGGTTATCCACGCGGTACAGGATATATAGGCGAAATCGACAAAACCACTGGTAAACTGGTTGAATCCAATCCCACTTAGGTTTTCACTTCTCACATCATGGCGTTTATTCTAAACACAGTGACTAATCCTATTATGATAAAATGTCTTTTGTTTAAAGCTAAATTTTTAGCTTTTTAAGTATGAACTTGACCGGCTCTGTTGCTTTCTTTCATTACTTTCTAATTGCCATTCTTGTTGCTATTCGCAACTAATGCGTTTACAATATGAGGTATGGCTTCACGAGGGAAACTATGCCCCATTCCATCCAAAATCAATAATTCTGCTCCGGGTATTGCTGCTGCGATGTCTTTACCCGCTTCAACATGGTTAAGTGGATCTTCCCTCCCATGAATAACAAGAGTAGGCGCTCGTATTGCAGCAAGTTTGGGTTTTAGATTACCGGGAACAGCCATTGCCGCTAATTGGCGAGTTATCCCTTCGGGATAATAACTGCGATCGTACTCTTTAGCTCTATACTCTCTTGATTGATCCTCATCATAGGCAAAAGTGCCGTGAATGAGACGACCGCGTTTGACCATTTCTTCAATAAAATCCTCGCGTTCGGAAGGAACGGGTGCAAAGAATTGCGCTAAGATTTCTGGCTTCGGTTGCGGTAGGTCGGGGTTTCCAGTCGTGCTCATGATTAATGTGAGAGATAGCACCCGAGATGGATGTCTATATGCTATAACTTGTGCGATCATTCCACCCATGGAAGCACCGCAGACATGTGCTTTATCTATATTCAGAGCATCCAAGACACCAACGGCATCATCAGCCATGTCCTCTAAAGTGTATGATACTTCGGGTATATCTCCACGAGAATAGGCCGCATTAATCTCCAAAAAGTCCGGCAAACCGGCATCTTCAAATTTTGTTGACAAACCTATATCTCGGTTGTCGAATCTGATGACAAAAAAGCCACGATTTGCAAGAATTTCGCACATCTCATCCGACCAAGCAAGCATCTGGCTTCCCAATCCCGCTATCAATAACAACGGTTTTGAAATCGGGGCTCCGATAGTTTCATATTCAATCTCTATATTATTTACATTCGCTTTTGGCATTGTAGATCTTCCTTAGTTTTATTATTAATCAAATTAAATATGAAATGTGATTAATAATTAAAAAATATAAACTTTATGTAAAACCAAAAATAAGCTAGAATATAGTTCAATTATCATAAAATAATGAAATATGAGTAAATTTTAATGGATTACTATGTCTGAAAATATTATATATCTCGACGCAAAAACACTTGAAAGTTTTATGAGAGATGTTTTTATTGGGCTTGGGGTTCCTAAAGACGATGCCCACATTATAGCTGAAGTATTAATTGCTTCTGATATGAAAGGAATTGATACGCATGGAATACAACGTTGTAAAATGTATTTCGATCGTATCAAAGCTGGAATGTACGAAGTAATTACAAAGATTGACATCGTTAAGGATGGTCCAACTACAGCTCTTTGGGACGGAAATTGCGGAATGGGGCACGTTATTGCTTATAAGGCGATGAAAACTGCGATTGAAAAAGCTAAAAAGTATGGACTTGGTTCTGTTGCTGTTCGAAATTCAACCCACTTTGGAATTGCGGGTTACTATTCTCTCATGGCTACAAAGGAAGGGATGATTGGCTTCGCAGTTACTAACGCTCGCCCCTCCATGCCCCCTACTTTTGGAGTTGAACCAATGTTAGGAACAAATCCATTAACTGTAGGCGCTCCAACAGACGAAGAATTCCCCTTTTTAATTGACTGTGCCACTACAATCATTCAAAGAGGTAAAGTAGAATTATACAATAGAATAAATAAACCTTTACCGGATGGGGTGGTAATAACAGACGATGGTAAAACAGAAACTGATCCTGCTAAAATATTAGAGGGTATGAGTAAAGGGAAAGCTGCGTTATTACCCTTAGGTGGCAAAGGAGAAAGTACTTCAGGTTATAAAGGCTATGGTTACGCAACCTTAGTTGAATTATTATCTGCAGCTTTACAAAATGGAATATATCTTAAAGATACGATAGGTATCGTTGAAAACGGGCAAAAGCGTTTAAAGGTGGGACATTTCTTTTTAGCAATTAATATTGAAAGCTTCCTATCAATTGGTTCTTTTAAAAAAACAGCCGGAAATATCATGAAGGGATTGAGAGAGTCAAAAAAGGCTCCAGGCGAGGAAAAGATTTACACTGCGGGAGAGAAGGAATTCATTGCCGAACAAGAAAGATTAAAAACGGGCATTCCGATTAACAAAAGTTTACAAGAAGATATCAAAATTATGCGAAAGGAACTTCATCTCGATAAATACGAATTTAATTTTTAAAAAAGTATCCTTTATTTTTCAATAAATTTCTAATTCTTTTTCTATAAAATTATCAAAAAAATCGCTAAAAATTATTAAAATTAGAGTTACACTAACTTTCAACTTATATTCAATATGATTTTAATTAAATAGAAGGAATTCTAGTAAAATTCTATTGCATTCAAGATGGTCTATATGACAAGTACAAAAAATGACATAGTACCCTTATCTAGTGATATTATTTACATAGATTTTAAGACTCTCAAGAATTTTATTAGAGATGTGTTCGTTGGTCTTAAGGTAAATAAAGTGGATTCTGAAATAATTGCAGATGTATTAATGACATCCGATCTAAGAGGAATAGATTCGCATGGTATTCAGAGATGTAAGATGTATTACGATAGGATTAAAAAAGGAATTTATAACACAAAAACAAAGATAAAGATCGTTAAAAAAGGTCCTACAACTGCGGTTATTGATGGTGGATGTGGGTTAGGACCGGTTATAGGTTATAATGCTATGAAATTAGCGATTCAAAAAGCCAAAAAGTATGGACTCGGAGCTGTTGCAGTTAGGAATTCTACGCATTTTGGGATTGCGGGATATTACTCTCTCATGGCTATAAAAGAAGGAATGATAGGGATTACAACCACTAACGCTAGACCCGCTGTTCCTCCAACATTTGGTGTAGAACCAATGTTAGGTACAAATCCCTTGACTGCGGGGGCACCAACAGACGAAAATTTTCCTTTTATGATTGATTGTGCGACCTCAATTATTCAAAGGGGTAAGATAGAAGTTTATAATAGAGAGCAAAAACCGCTTCCTGAAGGAGTAATCATAACCAGAAATGGAAGAACCCAAAACGATCCTCAAGAAACATTAAAAAATTTAGAAGATAGTACTGCAGCTCTTTTACCGCTAGGCGGTGAAGGTGAAAATACATCAGGTTATAAGGGTTTTGGATATGCTACACTTGTAGAAATTTTATCATCAGCATTACAAAACGGAGTATTCCTTAAAGATACAGCAGGAGTTATCGAAGAAGACCAAAAACGCTTAAAAGTTGGACACTTCTTTTTAGCAATAAATGTAAACCACTTTACACCCTTAAAAATGTTTAAACGAACTACTGGGACAATTATGAGAACTCTTAGAAACTCTAAGAAAGCACCTGGTAAAAATCGAATATATACTGCTGGAGAAAAAGAATATTATTCTGAAAAAGTTAGAAAAAAACAAGGCATTCCAATTAATAAAAGTTTACAAGAAGATATTAAAACAATGCAAGAAGAACTGGGTTTATTTAGCTATAATTTTCCATTTTAAATTAAAAAAAAATTCCATCTGTTCGACCTTCTAAAGGTTCAGAATGGATAATAATTTCTGTTAGGTTTTCAATTTTCAGAGTTTCTTCTATTTGTTGCTCTAAATTTGAAACTATATTATGAACTTTCGAAATGTTTAAGGATCCATCAAAAAAAACATGGAGTTCGAGTGTACAAAAATCAAGTGCTGCCCAAAATTCTAAACCATGATATCCTTTAACTTCTGGATTGCTTTTTAATAAGCTTTCTAAAGTAATCTGGATTTCTCTTTTCTTTTGAGGTTCAATAGTAGTACAGACTAAATGTTCAGCTATTAATTTTCGTATCGTAGCTTCTGATTCTATATGAGTAATTATTCGTGATATAAACGGAACTTGTTCCTTTAGTTGATTTTCAAACATAATACTTAATTCGTGAGCTTCTTCTAGTAATAAATTCTCGTCAACTACTATTGCTACAGATAAAAAGTATTTATTTTCTATTCTGAAAACGTTTAAATTCCTGAAATCTGAAATCTCATTAAATTCACTTTTCATTGAATGAAGTAAGTTAATTATCTCTTCACCCATTGAAGATTCACCACTTAAAGGATTCATCTCAACTATACATTCTACATTATAAGACGAAAAATATTTTTTACTCAATGTATGAATTGCTTTTGTAATTACATTTGCATGAATAACAGATATATGATCTTCAACAGATAAGCGAACATCTAAAAATAATGTGTTTCCACCAATTCTGACTTTTAATTCTTCAACATCATTAACATGATCAAGGTTAAAAACTTTTTCTTTGATTTCTTCTAAAATAAGATAACTTATGGGATTTTCATCAATTAAATCTTTAATACCTTCTTTTGAAAGCTTAAGTGCGGTGAATATTATCCATAAAGAGAGACCAATACTAAAAAACGGGTCTAAAAATTGGATACTGAAAAAGAGAGCTAAAATGAAATTAATCATAACTATAATCGCTCTAAGAGAATCTTGGAATAGATTTAAACCCATAATTTTAAGCGATAAGCTACTCCATTTCTTTCCTTGCCATATTAAAATCATAGAAAAAGTTAAATTAATAATGAATGAAATAATTAACAGTAGAAACCCTAAATCAGGGTTCATAATACCATACGCGTTGGTTAATATTGTTTGAACAGCTAAATAAATAAGAATACAATAAAGATTTATCAATATAATTCCTTGAATTAATCCACCTATTGAATCAATCTTAGAATGCCCGTACATATGTTGGAAATCTGGGGGTTTTTGACTTACATACAGAGAATAAATTGTTAGAAAAATAAAAAAAATATCAGTAAGCGTATCAACAGTTTCAGATAAAAAACTAAGACTTCCCGTTAGGATTACCCCTAGTAGTTTTAAACCTGACTGAATTAGGATTATGAAAAAAGTAATAATTCCCAATTTAATTTTTATGTCCATTACTTTCCTTTTATTTCTTTAGAAGTTGATTAAAAGACTTAAAGAAATACTGAGAAATAAATATTTGGTAATTAAATAAAATAAAATGAAATAAAATAGAAATATTTAAAATTTTTTTAGAGGTGTCTTGGAATTTTTATTTCAAGATCTGTAATTGGGTAGGATGCGCATGGATGGAAATAATCAAATTTCTTATCCCCAGCTTTTCTCCAATCAGAAACGGGATTTATATATACATCACCAGAAATAAGAAGTGAACGACAGAACCCACATTCGCCAGAGCGGCATTTTGATGGTGGATTTAAGTTTGCCCGTTCTAGAGCAACAAGGACTGATTCTGTTGCCTTTGCTGGTATGTCTTTAATCAAACTTCCAATGTGAGTCTTAATTTTAAATACTTTATCAACTACATCTTGAGGGAAGTCTGGATTACTTAGAATATCTTTAATTTCACCAAATGCTTCTCTACGGACGCGTTTATGATGTAAATTGAATTTTTCTAATTCTTTTTCAACAAAATTATACATAACTTGTGGTCCACAGATAAAAAATGAACTATTGTTTATGTCGCAATACTTTTCTATAATATCAGAAGTTAAAAAACCCAATTCAGATCCTTCAAGGGTGACTTCTTTACAACTTAAAACATGTACAACTTTAATTTTTTCTGGGTACTTCTTTTCAATCTCTTTAAATTCGTCGTAATAAATAATGTCGTCTTCTTCGCTACTTCCATACAGCAAAGTTAATTTTGCATCTAATTTGTCTTCAACAATTTCTTTAGCGATGGATCGGAAAGGTGTAATTCCTGACCCTCCTGCGAGACCGACTATCTGTTTTAAATCCCTAAGAGGTTCGTAAAAAAAGAATCCTTCTGGTCCAGAACTTTCAATTTTAGTTCCTACTTTCCAACTATCCCATATGTATCCAGTTAAAAATCCGGGTTCTTCTTTTCTAATCGTAATTTCATAGAAACCTTTTAAAGCATCCGAAGGAGAAGAAGCTATTGAATAAGGTCTTGTGATAGCAACTCCATTCACTTGAACCTTCAAACTTAAATATTGACCGGCTCTAAAATAGGCCAATTCTTTTGTGTTTGAATCAGGATCGGGTGTGAGCTTAAATGTTTTAGTGGATTTTGTTTCGTCTTTGATTTCACTAATAACTAAGTATTGTCTTATGGGATGAAGTCGCACAGCGAGTTCATTCATTGGATCCTTTGTTATCGGCTCACTAGATGCCTTTTCGAACCTCTTTTTTCGGTTTGGGACTAATTTTGTAAACGCAAATAAATCTCTTGTGTTGCTTTTGATAATTATATCAAATTTCTTTTTTTCTCCGCTCATTTTAGCTCACCTTTTTTATGTAAATCTTGTAAAGTTAGTAAAGCAGCAGTTTCTCCGTCCTTTAAAGCACTACTATATCCGTGACATCTTTTGCCAAAACCACCACAAAATTCAAGACCCTCAATATGCTTTTCGTCATTCATTGTCATCAAGCGTGGGACAAATGAATCCCAAGAATCTGGTTCGTATCCATATACTACTCCATTATAACTTCTGGTAAATCTTGATATGGTTTGAGGCGTAGCAACTTCAATTTCTTCAATATGTTCCTTTATTGGAGCACCAGTAGTTTTTTCCAAAGTGTTAATAAGGTCTCCCGCGATTTTATTTTTTAATGTAAAGTAATCTTCGGGTTTAACATCGTCCCATACTCCCGGTAGAAAAGCAGTTGTAATCGAAATAATACATGTACCTGGAGGTGAGCAATCTGGGATTGCATTATTTAAACAAATTGTTGCTTGAACCCCAGGCGTTTCAAGGTTGTTCAAAGATTCGTAAAGTACATCAGTATTCTTATTGTTATAAATAAAATAACTATAATCTTTGAGTCCTAATTCATCGGCCGTTGCATCTAAACCCAAATAAACAACAAATGTAGAAACTCCATGCCTTCTCGCATTTATTTCCTTATAAGCAATTTCTGGAACTTCTGATTTGGGATGTATTAATTTGTTATAAGTAAGCGTGGGCGAAGCGTTGCAAACAACATGATTCGTTTTAATCTTATCTCCTTTAGAAGTTTCAACTCCGACAACTTTACCGTTTTCAACCAATATTTTTTCCACTGTCGTGTTATATTCGATTTTACCCCCTAATTCTCTAATACTTGTATCTAGAGCAGTAGTGTAGTCGTGAGATCGATATTTTGGAATATAAGCACCTTTTAAAATATAACCATAAACCATAGAAGCAAAGATCGTAAAATTTACTCTACTTGTTGGAAGGCCTAAATAAACCCAATACGCGTTAAGAATGCTCCTTGCTTTTTCTGGCATATTAAGGGCATTTTGAATATCCTCCACAGAATAAGCTGTAGTTTTAAGAAAATTTGAATGCTCCTTTAGTAAAACATTTTGATCTGGGTTTCCTTTTGATTGCCCTATATAGGCAGTTGCCCTATTAATGTCTTCTGCTAAGCCAAAAAACTTACTTACCGATTCTCTACTTCCCGGGACCTCTTTTTCAATAGTATCAAGATAAGAATCAATTCCAAACGGCATTACTACATCAACACCTTCATCTGGGTCCGTTAAAATTAACCTATACGCCTCAGGAACTTCTACGAACTCTGAATCTAGGTTATATTTTTCTAATAATCTTCTAGTACCGCCCTTATCTGATGAAGGCCCATAATCATAAAGTTCGTGAAGTGAAGTCTCAAACTCAAACCTTCCCCTTACAAAGCTGGAAGCAAATCCTCCAGGTAAGTTATGTTGTTCTAAAAGCAGTATTTTAACGCCTCTCATTGCTAATTCTGCGGCGGCTATTAGACCGCCATTACCGGCGCCAATTATTATAGCATCATAAGTTTCGCTAATTGCTTGTTCAATACTCTCATTACTCATTTTAAATTCTCCTCATTTTTCAAAAAAAAAACAATATTAGTTCAATAAATTTTTGCATCTATTAATATATTATTCTGTTATTATTTAGTCAATATTTAAAATATATTGATTTAATTGTGGAAAGATCAAACTTTAAAAAAAAAGTATGTTTAATTATTTGACAAAGAGATATAATTTTTAATAAAAAAAAATAACAATTAAAATATTAAAAGAAAAGAATTATATTAGTACCAATTTAAAATAAGAAATTTTTCGAATTTAAAGAGATAATTAATATGAATGAATTAGAAATTGATAAAGAGATTGAAAATTTTAAAGAGCAATTAAATTTACTAGCGATGATATTCGATACTCGTAGAAAAATGCGTAGAGAGATATCTAACGAAAAAACAGGATTTGTCTTTAATGCTAGATATCAGTTTACTACAAAAGATGATGAAGTTAATGTAAACGTAATATTTAAAGATGGAAAAATGACAGTCGGCGAGGGAAAAATTGACGATCCAAACATAACAATTTATTATAAAGATAAAGAGACTTTGGCTAATCTCTATAATAAAAGTGCTGAAGAATCTCTTGATTATCTTTTGACAAATGAAATGGGGTATATAGGAAACATGTCTTACCTTACTAAATTCTCTTATCTTACTTCACTTGTTACGGCTCCTAAAAAAAGGGCTTATAAAGGTCCAGAAAATCAATTAATATATCCTATCGAAGATATTGATAAGGGAAAAAAGAGCAGAAAACTAAGGAACGAGAGCTTAAATCGTAAGATCGATAATGTTCAAGTTTTAGAAGATCCATATCTGTCAAAATATACTTTAGATGATTTTCCACGCTTAAAATATTTGAAAAATAGAAGATTTGCCTTAAAACCAGTGATATGTGTTGAAAGAGCAAAACATTTGACAGAATATCATAGAGAGAATGGATTTGAAGTAGACAATTCAGGAAATCCGATTGATCCCGAATTGCGCCAGGCAAGAGCAGTAAATCATATAATGTCAAATAAAAAACCAATAATTCATGATAAACATCTTATAGCAGGTTCAACTACTTCAAAAGAAGTAGGTATCCCCTTGTATCCGGAACTTATCGCGACGGGTATATGGCCTGAACTAAAAACTATTGGTGAACGTGAGCTTAATCCTAACGATATCTCAGATAAAGATGCGGATATCTTAAGTTTGGAAGTATTTCCCTATTGGATGGAGCGGAATGTAAGAGAATATTGTAGAACAAAAAACAACGATCCATTCTCGCAGCATTTAGAAGAAGGGTGGGTTTTTTATTTCATGATGAAAAATAACGCGATTAGTCATACTGTTCCTGGTTTTCCAATGGTGCTTAATGAAGGGTTAGAAAGCGTGAAGAATAAAGCTAATAAAATGGAAATAAAAGCGGATACAACTGAAAAGCAAAATTTTTATAAGGCTATTCAAATTGCAATCGATGGGGTTCTAGCGTATTCTCAACATTTAAGTGAAGAAGCCCTTAGATCTGCTAATAATTTAGATCAAAATGATCCGGAACAAGCTACTCGCATTGAAGAATTGAAGGAACTCTCTAGAATATGTGCCAAAGTCCCTGCTAAACCAGCAGAAACAATGTATGAAGCAGTTCAATCAATTTGGACTAGTTTTGTTTGTCTTCACTGTGAAAATGCAAATTCGGCTTTATCAATTGGTCGGCTTGATCAAATGTTACAACCTTTCTTTTTAAAAGAAATTGAAAAAGCTGCAAATGATGAAGAAAGAAATCAAATTGTAAAAAAAGCTATAGAATTTGTAGGATCGTTATTTTTGAGGATAAATGACCACGATCCGGTAATGCCGAATGTAGGGTGGAAATTATTCGGGGGGAGCTCTTCTGACGACACAGTAACTATTGGAGGTGTAGATAGAGATGGTAAAAATGCCGTAAACGATATGAGTTTTATTATATTAAAAACAAATGAAATGCTGGGTTTTCAGGATCCTAATATGAATGCCAGATATTATTCTGGTATTAATTCAAAGGAGTATCTAAGACGATTGTGTGAAGTAAATATCAATATGGGCGCTTCGCCTAGTATTCATAACGATAGAACTATGATTGAAGCGTTGGTCCATGAAGAATTCTCAATTGAAGACGCAAGAGATTGGGCGGCTACAGGTTGTGTAGAGCCCACAATTGTAGGTAAACATTATGGTCATACGAATTGTATGCTTTTAAACTTAGTCGCACCATTAGAAATTACTTTAAATAATGGTTTCATACCTTTAACTGGAGAAAAAGTGGGTCCTGAAACGGGTGATGTTCGAACATCTTTCCCGACATTCGAAGACTTTCTTAATGCATATAAAACTCAACTCAAATATTTAGCAGAAAAATCAATTGAAATAAATAATTATTTAGGAGAAGCCCATCGGTATATACATCCTACACCATTATTATCTGGATTCTTTGAGGGTCCTTTAGAACAAGGCAAAGATCTTATTCAAGGAGGAGCTATTTATAATACATCAGGAGTTGCCTTAGTGGCATTGACAGATGTGGTTGATAGCTTATTAGTTGTAAGAGATCTCATCTACAAGAAAAAAGAATTGAACTTTGCTACATTGATGGATGCCATTGAAAATAACTTTGAGAATGGTTTTGAATCAGTTCTACACAATATAGAACAAGTTCCAAAATTTGGGTCTGGCGAAAATGGTACTTTCGAACTTGCTCAAGATTTAATTGACTTTTGCTACGATGTTTATCATTCTATTGATAATTATAGAGGAGGTAAATACTTAGTGGGATATTGGTCTATTAGTTACCACGCAGGGTTTGGAATGCTTACTGGCGCCTTGCCCTCAGGTAGAAAGAAAGGTAAAGCATTAACACCTGGACTAACTCCCGCCCCGGGTACAACGGATATCCTATTACCAAGTATTCAAAGTGTTGCGAGCTTAGATTACTTGAAAATGCCAAATAATGCATCTTATAATGTAAAATTAATACCTCATTCTGGAGATTCACATAAAGAAACATTAGATCTCTTTACAAGTTATGTGCAAAGCTTTTTTGATTTGAATGGGATGCAGTGGCAATTTAATGTCGTGTCCACTGATACATTAAGAGATGCGATGGCAAATCCAATTGATTACCGCTGGCTTTTAGTTAGAGTTTCAGGATATAACGCATATTTCACGAAATTAAATAAGAATATGCAATTAGAATTTATTGAGCGGCATGAATATAAATCAAGATAAACCTAATGAAAGATATTTTTTTTATTCATTTTATCTAACTTTTTAATTTTTTTATCTTTACTTTTATTGACGATATTATATTCTCAACAATGACAGATAAAACTCTATTAGTAGATATTAAAAGGAACGCTTTAGATGACGGTCCAGGAATAAGAACATTACTATTTTTTAAAGGTTGCCCACTTTCTTGTGTATGGTGCCAAAATCCTGAAGCCAAATCGCCATTTAAAGAAATTTCTTTTAATAAAGATAGTTGTAGTGAATGTGGAACATGTTTAAAAGTTTGTAATCAAGAAGCTATAGATTTTTCATATAAATATCGAATAGATCGCTCTTTATGTAATCTCTGTGGTAAATGCATTGAAGTATGCCCAAATTATGCCTTAGAATTTGTAGGACAAGAATATAGCATAAAAGACTTACTTGAAATTATATTAAAAGATAAAATTTTTTATAAAAATTCAGGTGGAGGGGTTACCTTTTCTGGCGGAGAACCACTTTTTCATATAGATTACATAAAGGAATTAGTAAAAGAACTCAAAAAAGAAGATATTCATTTATGCATTGAAACCTGTGGATATTATAATCGAGACAAATTTTATGAATTTATTTTACCATATATCGACCTTATTTATTTTGATTTGAAAATTTACAATCCACAATTACATGCTAGATATTGTAAAGTTTCAAACGAGAGGATATTAAAAAATTTTGAAGATATCATTGAAAACAAATCAATAGAAATATTACCAAGGATTCCTCTTGTTCCTAATATAACTGATACTGACGATAATTTGAGTAACTTAGCTAATTATTTGAAAACCTTAAATATAAAAAAAATAGGATTATTACCTTATAATCCACTCTGGCTCTCTAAACCAGAAAAGATAGGAATTAAACCATCCTATGACTATTCTGAATGGTTAGATAATAAAGATAAAGAGAGAATTAAATCAATTTTTTCTGATTTTGAATTTAAAGATTTTTAGCTAAGCAATTTATTTTAATATCTCTAATTTTTATTTTCTAAAAATTTCTGCGACATCTTGTCCCTTTTTTGGACATATACATTAGACTGTATACTCTACAAATTCTATGAACAACAACCTTTCTCTGCTTATCATGATAATCGCTTCTTTTAATTAATATCTAAAAAAATATTTATTGTTTTTATACTAAATTGTTAATTCCTAAATAATTAGAGCCCAAATCAAATACCAGACATTCAAACCTGTTATTTTGGTACAAGATTCACAGAAAAAGAAATATTATATATCAAAAAAAATGCAAAAAAAAGAAGCCAGACAATTGGTGAATTAAATAATTAATATATCTAGAAAATGTTAAATAATTCAGAATATCTTCTAAGGTAATCAGGAAATTTATCGATTAAATCTTTCGTTTTGAATGCATTATTAGCACAATTTACAAAATCTTGTTGCGATTCTAATAAATCATCTGGAAAAATACCTGAAATTTTAACTTTATTCAATCTAATTTCTCTTATTTGAGAGTAGTTGGTATTTAAAAATTCTTTCCATTTATCCAGAAAAGAATCCTCTTTAATAATAAATAGATTGATAATATCTTTAAACATGGAGTTTGCGACATCTGGTCTTTCTTTTATATTTAATTCAGCATTTTTACATTTTGTTTTTAATTCTTCAGCATTTTTGAACCAGAGGATATATTCAAGAAATTTTTTTATATTAGTTAGTAAGTCAAGATCGTAATAAAAGATATTTTGCAAATCTTGTTCTCTTTTGACAAGTCTCAGAATATCTCTAACTTGTTTTATTCTAGTGATTCTTTCTTGAAATCCCTCTACTGAATCCTTTTTATGCTTCCAAAAATTCGTCCAACCCTTAATAAAATACTCTGTTATCTCTTTATTTTCAAGAAAAATAATTTCCTCTATTGGGATTCTTGAATAGAAATGAGATAATTTTCCAATAAATATTTTACGAGCTTGTTCTATGATCCTTGCCTTCCAACAATATTTCAAATTTTCAATTATTATATTATAAGGGACATTAAATGGATTATGAAAAATAATTTCAAATGGACCATATGATCTACTAGCATCTGGAGGAGAAATTCTTGGTATATACAATCTTCTCGTTGTGTCCTTTATTTTTGTATTAATATCTTCAATAATATTATGCGAAGGAAGGAGTATTTCTGTAGATTCAAGTGGAAAAAATATCAAGTCTTTATTAGGAAGGATATCACAATCTTGACTAGCTAAAATGCCCCAGTGAGCATCTATGAACCCTTCCACTTGCATTTGACCTCCATTTTTTAATATTTTTGTTAAAATCTCGTCTTTTTCATTTTGAAACTTATCTAGAATGTCTGGACTCGATCGAATTAAGGAGTCATACGTTAAATAAGGTAAATTGCAAAAAATATCTCCTTGCGAGATTAAAACTTCATTCTTAATCATATCCTTGTATTTATAAATTGTTTTTTCCATGATTAAGATCCAATTATTTTATTTTAAATTCCTCAATCTTTCCTTTCTATTCTGAATACAATTAGAATACACTATTAAAGATCTTACGGAATGTTTCAATAATTTATTTTCTTTCTTGTTTGTAATCTTCTTAAAAATTTCATCCTTCCAAAATTCTTCATCAATGATTTCAACTAGATCATTATCTTTTGATAATTCATTACAAATGTAATAGAAGGTATCTGGAGAAAATTGATCTTCAGGTTCTAAACGTGAATAGGCATCCGGATCATTCTTTTTTAATTCATATATAATAGAAAGGTAAAATAGCGTTATAGAATTTAAGAATTTCGAATTCTTAATCTTAGGATCCCCTAAGAGTCGAAGGTATGTGATGATTAATCGGTGAAAAATGAGTGGAATTATTTCAGAACTCTCTTTGCTAACTAGATTTTTAATTTTCATTTTAATTTCCTTTGTTTTATCTATAAATTCTATTAGTGGATCTTCTTCCGATTCTTCGGATTCTTCCTCACTTTCAGTAGATGTTGCATCATCGTAAAACCATTTTATAATAATAGACGCATTATCGATAATCCAATCTTGAATTTCAAGTTCAAGCTTTTTTAAATCAGGTGATTGGAAACTTTCCTCAATCTTATAACTCATTTCAAGCCCTTTTTAATAATCTTTTACTTCAAGTTCGAGAGCATCTCTATATTCATCTGTCAAAAAATTTATGAAGTAATCTTCAATTCTATCATGGCATTCATTTAAATGACTTTCAAGAATTTCAGTATCGGGGCCTATACTAGTATTAGCTACACTTCCTACGGTCTCTAATCTAAAATTGTAGTTTACCTCATCGTGATTTTTGGGGATAGATTTGAATCTTATGACAATCTTTCTCTTTCCCGAGATAGGGTCATCTTCAAAAGGTACAAATCCTAAGATTGTGTCATAGAATTTTATTTCCCACTCGTGTTTAAAGTTAAAATTCGGCATAGTAAAAAACTTATTATACAAAAACGCCTCCTTTGGAATAGTAAAAATATCTATATATGTTAATACTATTTTACTAATCTTAGGAAGGTCTAAAATTTTACCTAGAGCATTTAGTACAGTCAATATTTTAGGCAATTCTCTAACCCATTCTTGATAGTCAGAAAAAGTAAATAAAAGATAGTCTTGCCCAAGTTCTACACGATTTCTTTTGTTTGTATCCCAGAAAGTAAGAGGAGCTATATTAATTTCTGTAAAGCGCTTTTTGAGTAATCCTAAGAGTGGTTTTGTAGGGTAATATGCTTGAATGGCTTCTGCAAAAGGATTTATTTTTTCAAGTTTTATTCCCGGAAGCAATCTTTCATAGGTTAAATTAATTATGAAATTATCTAATGTTCTCTTTCCAAAATATACTATTCTCTTCATAATAAAAACTTAAAATTATTATTTTACTTTAATAGATCTTTATACTTTTTATCAATAAATTTTTTATCATTAAAAATTTATACTTTTTTGAATATTCAATTATTCCTTTAGTAAGAAATTAACTTTGAAAATTAAAAATCAACTACTAATAAACATCATCATTATTTCTATAAATTTTATTTCAGGGATAATAGACTCCCTCAACCAATTGAGAGTTATTTATCGTTTACAGAAAAAAATTTATCCAGAACTTACCATAAAATTATGGAAGAAAAATCTATAAATAACCTAAATGAGAAGGAAATAAAATATCTAGTTAACCTTACTTATTACTAATAAGTCCGAATAGAATATATGAGAACTAAAGCAATACAGATATTAAAGGATGCTACAGAAAAAGAGAAATCTAATTACTTGAAAGATCAAACAATTAAAGAATATAATGAATTTAAAGAGTTTGGCACGACTAAGCATCCAATCAGACTCCAAAAATTATTAATTGTTGTTGATGATGATTGAATTTAACGATTTTTAGCTAAGCAATTTTTTTTATTATCTCTAATTTTAATATTATCAAAATAACTCTAGCATAACATTTAAATAGATAAATCCCTATATATATAACATAAGCATATCCTTTAAAATTAGAAAAGATGTTTGTATAACAATTACTTTTTGAAAAAGGTGGTATTGTATGACAACTATTGCAGAAAAATTAATAAAAGAATTAAAAACAAAAGCTTTAACAATTCTTCAATTAAGTGAAATAACAGGGATTGAAGAACCAAAAATAAGAACTACTATTAAAAGATTAAAAGATAGAGCCATAGTCCAAGAAACAGGTATGTTTTCAGAAAGATATAAAATATATAAACTTTCAGACAAATTGTTTAATGCATCTTTCATAATGAGAATTATAAAGAAGCTTGATGGTGTAAAAGCTGTCATTCTTATAAGTATTATTGATGGCGCACCAATAAGCAGTATACTTCCGGAAGGAGCTAATGAATCTCGTTATGCAGCAATGACTACTGCTCTATTTAGTCTAGCGCAAAGAGCATGCGTCGCAACTAATAAAGGAAAATTCAAATTTTCTTATATCGAAGGAGAAGATGGAAAACTTCTAATAATATATTACCATAAAGCGTTAGTTTTATCGATTTCATTCGATTCAACAATTAGCAATGAAATGATTTTTACATCCTATATTAGAATTATAGAATTAATCGGTAATCCTTTATCTGATTTAATTCAATAGAGCTTTATTTAATAATTAAGCTGGTTCTCAAGTTCTGAATGGTTAACTAAATAGAAAAAAAAAGAGATTAAAGAGATATTTTCAGATTTTGAATTTAAAGATTTTTAAATTGGTTTACCTTGTGCATCCCACTTTCTAATTTGGTAATACTTTTCTAATAATCCTTCTAATGGAGGAATATTATGTTTAGTTCCACCTTTTTCAAGGGGTGAATAAAATCTCTTCCCAAAATTATCGTCTGCTTTAGTGATCCCACAATTTACATTAAAAATTCTTTTCATTCTAATGATCTTTTGTCCTACTTTCATGAAATCATCAACTGTATATGCTCTTCCAGTAATTCCATTAAGACCATTTATCCAAGGTGTGAGTTTGTGGATGAACCAGAATCCAAATATACATCCACCACAGGCAGAATACGCCTCACTGGCATCTTGAATCTTTATTACAGCTTTGGCAACATCATCCCCCGTTCCAAAACGATCTACTTGTTCGGTTAAACCGATTTCTTCTTTTTGATTCATATAGGAAGATAAATGCATTGGTTCATAACAATGATATGCACCTCGAGGTGTTGTTGCATAATCTAATGCCGTTAGATTATTTGCTCGTGGTTCATGAGCAGGAACCTCGAGTCCTTTTCCATGCATGGAGAGTTCTTCTGGTAATCCCTTTACTTCACAAAAAGATCTCACTCCTTCAGCTAAATCATTACCAATTCCTTCTCGATAAGCAATTTTAGTGAAAAGTTTTTCTATCGGTCCAATAGCACCCCAAATATTTTCCTCAGTAAATCCAAATTCATCTAAATTAACATCAATTAGCTTTCTTTCAATAGATTCAAGAAAACATCCTATCATTGCCCCAAGACTAATTGAGTCCAGACCAAGATCGTTGACTATTAAATTCCATTTGATTAACGCTTCTAAGTCGTTAACTAATAAATTAGAACCTAGCATTCCTAGTGTTTCATATTCAGGGCGAGTTACCCATTCTCCCTCATATTCCACGAACCCTCTGCAAGCCGTTGGACAATTAAAACAACCATGCATTTTAACTTCTCCTCTTGCATTTAATGCTTTTGCTCCAATTTTTTTAATCCCAGTCCATCTTCCTTGAGTATAGTTCTTAATAATAATATCTCCTACACTAGCCATGGAGTCTATGTGGACTGGTGTACCTGAATCTGCTATTACCATTCCTAATCCGGATTTCTTTAATAATTCTCTAAGTTCTTTAGCTGCATCATTCACTTTATCTTTATCTTGAACGGGAACTTTCCCCGTACCAAGGACTGCAATAGCTTTTAAGTTCTTGCTACCCATTACAGCTCCCATACCGCAACGTCCAGCTGCGTGATGTTTATCATTGATTATACACGCATATTTGACTAAATTTTCTCCAGCAGGGCCAATAGTAGCTACTTTTATTTTATCGTTTCCAAGCAGATCTTTTATTTTTTCATCAGTTTCTTGAGTTCCTTTTCCCCACAATTCAGAAGCGTCCTTTATTTCTACTACCCCGTCATTTATCCATAGATAAACCGGGCTTTGACTTTTACCCTTAATGATTACTAGATCAAAACCTGCAGATTTAAGCTCCTTACCAAAAAAACCTCCTGAAGATGCTTCCCCGAGAATTTTAGTTAGCGGTGATTTTGCTGTAATAAAGTATCTACCACAGAAAGGAATAGCTGTGCCGCAAAATGGACCAACTGAGAAGATCAAAAGATTATTTCCATCAAACGGATCAATTTCGGGTTCTACTTCTCGTGTGAAGATCGCAGTTGCTAAACCCATTCCTCCGATTAATGACACTTCATCTTCATCACTGTAATCTTCATAGTCAATGTTTTTCGTTTCTAAATCTATTCTTAAAATTTTTGCGATTTTTATCACCAATTTTTACTTTAATTGTAATTAAATCTGTTTACATGTTATTTATAGGTTTTCTTCGTGATTATAATAAGTTCATAAATATTGGTCTACTGCAATTTAAAGTTATGTAAATTATTACACTATATTAGAAAACTAATATTAAATCATGAAAAATGAGTATAAGAAAAAATATTAAGTTAGTAGACCCAAATATGGCAAAAGTCTTCATTCCATGGGTATTAAGACATCCTTCTTATTTAATTACAACAAGAAAATTAATTAAATCCTTCAAAAATACAGTTGAATTATGTAAAAAAGCTAAAGAAGAAGGTTTAAAAGTTCCACCCTTTCTAATTCTGAGTATTACGAAACAATGTAATTTACATTGTGCAGGATGTTATGCTGCTACCGCTGGAACCTTGAGCATCAAAACTGAAAAGCAATTAAATACCGATGCTTGGAGAAAGATTATAAAGGAAGGAAATGAATTAGGAGTATTTTGCTATGTAATTGCTGGTGGAGAACCATTCATGTTTCCAAACCTACTCGATTTATGTAGCGAGTTCAAGGATAGAGGTTTTATAATTTTTACAAATGGAACGGCAATCAAAGAAACTGATTATGAGAAATTGAAAAAATTAAAAAACATCGCGATCATCGTTAGCATTGAAGGAGGTAAAGAGGAGACTGATAGTAGAAGAGGAGCGGGGGTTTATGAAAAGGTATTAAAAACTATTCATAGACTTAACAAAATTGGCACAATAAATGGTATATCAGTGACAATCAATGGAATGAATTATAAACAATGGATGGAACCTTCTATGATTGACTTTCTTATTAAAAAAGGTGTAAGAATAGGATTCTTCTTAGAGTATATTCCCACCAAGCATGATATTACAGAATCTTTAATGTTGACAGAAGAAGAAAGAACAGCATTCCGAAACCAAATATTAAATTATAGAGCGAATAAAAAAATTTATTTAATTCATTCACCCGGAGATGAAGAATATATGGGCGGATGTGTTTCAGCGGGAAGAGGTTTCGCCCATGTTACTCCATCTGGAGCTTTAACACCTTGCCCAGTTTCTAGTATGACTACGCATAATTTAACTAAATCATCATTACGTGAAGGATTAGCTAGTGATTTTTTTAAATATATAAGGGAAAATGAACATTTATTGGAAACTGAAGGCTCTCCTTGTGCACTTTTTAGCCATCAGGAAGAATTGGCCTTAATTGCTTCTAAATTTAAAGTAAGTAAGGTAAGTACATTATAGTTTTTTATATAATACTACTTTTTTTAAATAAAATGGTTTTGTAATCATGGTTAATAATTTTAATTTTTCTGTACTTGATGGCCATATCGATACAATTAAAAAAAGCTCAAGAGACAAACTTGACTTTTCAATCCGTTCTGAAATTGGTCATTATGATTTACCTCGTATGGAAGAAGGAAATGTACAAGCTGCAATTTTTGCAATCTATCCCGCTTCGTCGATAAACCGCATTCTTAAAGGTCTTGACTTATGGTTTAAATTTGTCTTTAATCCAATTAATAAATTAATGCAAATAAAAAGAATAGATGATTTCACAAAAATGCAAACATTGGGTAAAAGGGGAGCGATCCTACACTTTGAGGGTGCTGGAGGGATTGATAAAACTTTTCGCCTTTTAAGGATTGCATATCGTCTTGGGTTGCGAACAATGGGTTTAAGCTGGTCAAATTTTAATAAATTTGCTACGGGAGTGATGTTTAACGACCCTCAAAAAGAATCTGGTCTAACTAAAGAAGGAATAAAATTAGTTGCTGAAGCACAGGCTCTTGGTATCGCCATAGATGTTTCTCATTTAAACGAACCTTCTTTTTGGGATGTTTATGAAATCACTGAAAAACCGATTTTTGCCTCACATTCAAATGCTCGTGCTATTGTTAATCATCCAAGGAATTTAACTGATGAGCAAATAAAAGCAATTCATGAAAAGCATGGAACCATAGGGATTAATTTTGCAATGGGTTTTCTAAATGCTAAAGAACCAGGTATGTATAATTATAACCTAAATTTTGATTCAATTAAAAAACATATTGACCATCTCGTTGAAATTGCTAGTATCGATATAGTAGCTATAGGTTCAGATTTTGATGGTGCAGCTACACCAACTTGTGTTAAAGATTGCTCTAGGTTTCCCAGATTATGGGATTATCTTCTTGAAAATGGGTATAGTGAACATGATATTGAAAAGATCTCACATACAAATTTATTACAAGTTTTTAAAAAAACATGGAAATAGGTTTTTTTTTATTAAAGAAAAAAAAAAGATTTGTTTATTTTTGAATTTATTCTGGTGGCTTGAGCCCTAGAATATCCATTGCTTCGACAATTGAAGACATAACTTCGACCTGATATTTATAGCCCTCAATACCATTTGCGATAAAAAGTAGGGTTTTATTTAGTTGGGCAATAAATGCATTAAGTTTCCCTTCTTTAATTTCAGACGCGCTTACTACTTTGTATCCTTCTTTGGTTGCAGCGACAGCATTATTTAGGAGGTCTTTAGAAAGAGACCTATCTCCTGGAAATTTTTTCGAAGCTTCAATGAACAGTTTCCCTGCCTCAGAGGCTTTAGCATGGGGGATCCATACTGTAGTCATAACTATTACCATCTATATCACCTTAAATAAATAATATTTTATTAAATTCGCATCATTTTTTGACAAAAACGACAATTTTATTATATTAATCATATATATAAAAATATTACTGAGATTTCAGTAAAATTTTAGAAAAAATGATGAAACATTGTTAGTCTCTGTATCTCAATACAAAGTCGCTCCATATTTTTTAAGAGTTTAGAGCAAAGGGTGGCATTTTTGATACAGAAATATAAAAACAAACCAGAATTCGAATAGTTATTTTTAATTAATCTCAAATGGGACCTTTGCTGGTGATGCATCTAAATTTAAAGTCCGAAAATTGAATTCAATTTAGTCTTTTTATTGAATTTTATAGCTTGATTTTTTCATTTTACTCTTATAATCTTTATGATATAGACGTTGATGTTTGATAGGCATCTTCTCAAACTCTTCTGTTGCTTTATCTGGAGGAAACACTTCAAGATTACCCTCTTCTCTTTGAATGACGCATCCAGAATTAACCAATATTTTGTATCGTTGAGCTGTTTCTTTTGGATTGCCGGCACAAACAAGTTGGCAATTTGCACAAGTGAGTTGAATATTACTCTTTCCACCATAAGATGCAGGTTGATATCCGCTTGAGCAATCTTTAATGGGAGGTCTTTTCCTTTGACTTGACATTGCGAGAGACATAAGGCGTGCTACTTCTTTATCGTTTTCGGGGTAATCATACCGTCCAGGAGACCACGTTGAAAACTTACCTGACGGATGTAATCCATTAGATCCGCCACATGTAAGAAAACAGCGCATTTTATTCATCCTCTTGGAGTAACTAAATGTATTACCCCCTATTGTTACAGTAGTTTCTTCTGTAGGTGAGAACATTTGATAAGCACAGACTTTTGTGCAGATTTTACACTCATCACAAAATGATTCTGAATCAGGTAAAGGGTCTGTTGGTTCAAGTTTGGCATCAGTAATGATTCCTCCTAGAATAATGGCAGTTCCATGCTCCTTTGTGCCAACATTCCCTGACCAACCAAACGATGCCACTCCAGTTCGAACGGCCAGATATCTTAACGAAAGCTCGGGGGGTAAGGTAACTTGCCATCCCGGGATATCCGTTCGATAGTGGTTATTCGGAATAACGGATATTGCTTTATAGCCCTGCTCAATCAACCAATGTTTAACGCGTTGAGCCGCTCTCCAAATTATATAATGAATTTCTAAATTTTCTTCTTCGTGAATTCCACGTATGGACGGATCTTCTTTTCCTAAATATTTTAAAATCATCTCTTTATCAAAGGGCAAGTAAAAACTTATCGCTGACTGAGCTTCGGGAAGTAAATAAGTGATATCGGCCCCTGTTGGTCCACCTGTCATTGTTTCTTTAGTAGCAAATCCGACTTTTTTTGCTCCACCCTCGAATAACATATCTTTAATATTTTGTTCTAACATAATAAATTACCACCTATATATGTTTCATCAATACTTAATTTAAAATTATTCAAGTTTAGTGATTAGAAATTTCAGAATAATCCAAGGTATTATTTTTTTGCTGGTGATGCATAACAATAATCACAATTATGTTTGCACCGAAAAATACCTGTATATCCACCGATATCTTTAGATTTAAAACACCCGCAACCTTTTCTTTGTCCTGTATCTTTTACTTTTGAAATTTTTTCCCCTATGATTTGTTCGATTTTATTAGCGTCAACGCAGTGAGCTTGTTCTATGCCATTAATTTCAAGTAACCCCGGTTGGCAACAAGCTCTCATCTGCATTTCATGTTTATTGCAAATTTTCAATAATTTATTGAGAATTTCTTTCTTTTTACTAAAAGGGGGATCAAGTGGGATAAATCCTCTTGCTTTCATTCGATTGTTTACTTTTGTATAAATTGTAGCGAAGGAAAATATCATTTCTTTCAACCCAAGAGCAGAAACTTTTTCTATTATATATTCAAATTTGTCTAGGTTACTTTTTATTCTATTTTCATCCTTCTTTTTGTAAATGATTATAGGATCAAATCTAAAACTTACAGAAGTCAAACCAAATTCATCGATTATCCATTTTAATTGGTCAAATCTCTCTTCTAAGGAGATACCCAGATTTTGCTCTAATTCAGAAGGTGAATTAATCGTAAACTGAAAGTAATGTCCCCTATAAGATTTAAAAACTTGAGTGTTTCTTTCATAGTTTTTGATCCATCCTTCAAAATTTTTACTCCACCACACCCAACATCTTACATCCTTGGGTTTCAACGAAACTCGAGACATTTGTTTTCGATTAAATGGATTAACCACATCCACATAACCGATCTGGATTCTATCGATTACCCAATCCATTAAAAAAGCGGGAATATCTGTTCTACGAGAACAAGAAATTATTGGAGATTTAACAATTTTCATTAAATCATTTGAATTTTTAACCATTCTATCCTTAACTTCTCTGAAATTATATTAATACTCCAACCAGATAGGACAAAGTTCCTATTTGCATTATTACAAAAATAAGTTTTCTTAACTTTAAGGTATTTTCTTTTGATTGATTTTTTAATAATGAAACTGATAGAAAAACATATGAAATTACGGGTATTAGAATAAGTAATTTTTGATAAATTAGGCGCTATTTCCCCGATAAATATAAAATCATTGCTGAAACAAATAAATCATTTTTCTCGTTCATAGATAATTGCTCATCTATGCTTTGCAAACCATCAAGTGAAACTTTGAACTTTCTGAAGAGTAATTCATCAAAGATCATTATATGAGGATTTGAAAATACCGCGCCGTTTTTTGTTTCTTTTCGTAGCAGTTTTCTAAATTCAGGATCTAGCCAGATTCTAAAAGGACCAGGGCTATGTTCTGCTTTATGTTTTATGTTGAATTTATTTTTAAGATTAATAATAACATCAAAGACAGTTTCGCATATTAGTTTCAAATTTTTTTCTTTTTCTTTGTAGAAATACTGAATCGGGACTGGTAAGCGCATATGTAATAGTAATCCTTGACCCTTCCGAAAGTTTATGTGACCGTATCCAAAAATTACTTTATGGAACCCGTGCTTTATAAATAGTTCATTTATAGTCTCAATAATATCTGGTAAGTTTTTTGGTTCGCTTAAGATATCTTCAAACCCTGGAAATGCGATATAATCGGTAGATTTGTCTTCAGTTTGGATTATTAAAGCAAAGGAAGAACGTTCTTGGAGATAATCTTGAAATTCTTCTTCGGTTAATATTTTCCAAGAACAATCAGCCTGCCGTTTCATTACATCAATAAATTTATCAACACTATTCTTTGATCCTTCAATAAGGGCCGCCCATTTCACCTTTTTATTCTTTTTGCTTTCTCCCCCAAGTTCGCTAAACTTTCCAGGAAGTTTTTCATCTGAAATTACAAATTCACTAACTAAGGGAAAAATCTTAGAATCTAAAACTGATTGCAAACCCTTAAACGCTAAATTTAAATTATATCCATATATAATAGCTTGTTTTAAATTAGTTTCAGGACGATATAATCGAAATACAGCGCTCAATATTACGCCAAAATAGCCGTTTCCAGCGATAATCTTCATGAAAAGAGGATGATCTTTATCAATCTCAACGATCGTTCCGTTTGGCCTCATGACACGAATTTTCTCGACCCAATTTTCAACTGAACCCAATTTTCCTGAAGTTACCCCGCTTGCATTCGTAGCAATTAATCCTCCTACTCTTACAGGTAGCTTTAAAGCACTTGCTGGTTGAACGGGAAAAATAAATTCCTTTTTGCTTTCAAATAGAGTATATTTAATTAGATCTGATACTAAAACATTTTGATTAGACCGAACACTACTTTTTTTTAAATCGAGTTTAATTGGTTCCTTATAGGAGCTAAAATCAACCATATCAACAATAATACCAAAATTTCCATAACTTCCAGAAAGGCCCGTCTTTCCTCCAGCAAAGGTTAATGGAATCTTAAATTTCTGAGAATTTTTTACTATAACTCGTAGTTGTGTCTCTACTTTAGGTCTAAACAGAACGTAAGGTCTTAAGTGCAGATGTGAGGTATCTCGAATAACGCTAGCTTGTATTGGATCTCCAACAAGCATCACATAACCGGATTGAAAGAGTTTGTAATATTTATTACTTTTTGATATTTTGGAGACCATTATGGAACTTAATTTAATAAAGCCATCTCTTTCCATATTATTTAGAAACTTCTCCCAAGGTAGTTTATCTTGAAGGTTTTTGATCAAAGAATTTTTTTCCATACTAAGTCAAATCTCTATTTAATTTCCTCGATGTGAGCTTGCCTTTTTCCTAAAATAAAGGAACTTATTAAGATTAGAATACTTGCTATCATAAATAATATTATCGAAAAGATACTTGGTGGAATCTTAAAAAAAATTAAAAAATAGACAATTGCAGGAGTAATCTGTTGTGGTACATTTTGAATAGGGACTAAATTACTTGCTTGCCCATGGTGTAATGCTTCAGCCATTTTAGTAACAGCAAAAATGTTCGTAAGAACAAGCATAAATGATGATACTATGAATAAAATTAATTCTCCGATATTAAATGTACCACTAAATATATGTGTTATTACAGCCATTAATGGACTTATCCAAAAGCTCGAGAGTGAAAACATCAAACCAGATATTAGCGCAAACAATATACCTCTGATGTCTCCATATTTTTTTTGGAATATTTGAAAGACTATTGCAAGAAAAACTAAGGCACATGTGTAAATCGCCATTCTTATAATGAATTCTAAATTCAATAAGTTAATTTCGGAAATCTCAATTGAGAGTTCACTTAATCCAATTAAGGTTATGGCAAATATCATCATTGCAATTGCTATTATTTCTAAAGTAGCTAGTTTCTCCCCAATTATTTTAGTGGAACCTAATACTAAAATTACCAATCCAGAAGCTATTAAGCCAGGAATTAACACTGGTCCGATTAAAACCTGAGCTATCATATAAAATATTGTACCTACACCAAATCGTAAAAAAAGTGCAAATAACCACAGCGGAGTTCTTACTAAATTTTTCATTAATTTAACATCAGGAGGTATTTTGTTTATAATAGACTTTTCAATTAGTAAACCAGTATAATGTGAAACCCCAGAAAATATTGCCAGCAAAACTCCTAACCAATATGCTTCCATTTTTATTAAACTTTAATAATTAAAGTAATATACTACGGATAAGTGATTTTAATTTGTCTTTCAATATTAATAAAGAATTAGTAAAAGATTCATAATGCTAGATCTAATATTCCTTTAATATACTAATTTAATTTTTTAAACATTGTAATATTTAAGATTAATATGATCCCGTCTATTGAATGGACTTATGACAATAAAGTGAAAATGATCGATCAAACTCAATTACCGCATAAACTTGAGTTTTTAGAGTTTGAGGATTATAGAGATGTGGCAAAATCTATTAAAGTCATGAACATTAGAGGCGCCCCCGCTATTGGAGTTGCCGCAGCAATGGGAATGGCGTTAGCTACAATAGAATATAAAGCGTTTCCTAAAGATACATTCCTTAAAAAAATGGAAGAAGCTGCTGATGTATTACGCAGTACAAGACCTACAGCATCTAACCTTTTTTGGGCAGTAAATAGAATTTGGGAAATATTAAGTTCTTTTCCAGACAACCCTTCAAATATTTCGGAACTTGTCATCGAAGAAGCTAAATTAATGGCTCAGGAAGATGTTAACGTTAACAAAAATATTGGTAAAAACGGTGCTGCTTTATTAGAAGATGGCGATGTTGTTTTAACACATTGCAATGCAGGTTCTTTGGCTACGGTTCAATATGGTACGGCATTAGCACCTATTAGAACTGCAATCGAAAATGGTAAAGAAATTAGCGTGATTGCTGATGAAACGAGACCAAGATTACAAGGAGCTAGATTAACGGCTTATGAACTTCAATACGATAAAATTCCTGTAAAAGTGATTTCTGATACATCTTCAGGTCTATTAATGAGGCTTGGAAAAATAAACAAAGTAATTGTAGGGACGGATAGAGTAACTTCAGACGCAGTTTTTAATAAAATTGGAACGTACTTGGTCGCTTTAGCCGCGTACGATAATAAAATACCTTTTTATGTTGCGGCTCCAACTTCCACATTATCTCTGCATGAGACCGTTGACGATGTTACTATTGAGCAAAGAGATAGTAGTGAAGTAAAAAACATACTTGGGAAGGTGCAAATCGTCCCAGATGGTGTAGAGTGCTTAAATTACGCGTTCGACATCACTCCCTTTAGATTAGTAACCGGTATTATTACAGAAGATGGCGTTTTTACGCCTGAAAAATTATTAAAAAAATATAAGAGTTAACTTTAAGAACATTATAGAAACACTAAAGAGCTATAAAAATTTAGTAATATTGATAAAAATGAAGCTTAATGAGAACGAAAAAGATACGCTTTTTAAGTTGTTTCTCTTTACAGTAACAGAATTATTTTGTATAAGTATTTACATAATCATTTCTGCACTCTCAGGAGATTTTAATTGGACAGTTGAAAGGTTAACATCTTCTTTTGGAGGGGCGGTTATTCAACTTCTCCAACTAATTATACTGATTAATGGAGTAATTATCTTTATGTATGTCGCTATATTTTTAATATTACTCGTAAAAAACTAATTTTCTCGTCTCTTAATTATCAAAAATCTGTTCGAAAATACCTCGTAATTCATCCAAAGTTTTTGCTTTAGAAATTTTTATCCTAATGTTGGTTGAGGTTTGAATGTTTTTAGTTAGCCATATCGAATTTCTTTTTAATTCCATAAATTTATATCTTTCAATAGGATATGGAAACTCGATATTCTCCTCTATATAGTTATTTATGCATTGTTCGTAAAGATCAATATGTTTTTTCATTTTAATTAAATTATTATTAAAAACCAGTTCTACTCCTTCTTTTAAGTATTTATGAATTTGATGAAAAATTTCAGGATTTCCCATAGTTCCTCTCCCAATCATAATAGCATCAACTTTTGTAAAATCTAAAAACCTTTTCGCAGATTGAGGACTGTTAATGCTTCCATTTCCAACTACAGGTATTTTTAATAAATCTTTTAATTTTTTAACGGCTTTTAAATTAAGAGCGGTGTCATCGAATCGATCTTTTACCGTTCTTCCATGAATTGTGATGAAATCAATACTCGATTTATTAACAATCTTCGCTAAATTATCGATATTATCTGAATTTTTGAACCCGGTTCTAACCTTTAAGGAAACTAGATGTGAGGAGTATTTTGTAGCAACTTTAATTAAACTACTTAATTTTTTCAAGTCATTAAGTAGATATCCTCCTTCTTTTGCCTTAATTGCTCTTTTAGATGGACAGCCCGCGTTTATATCCAAAACATCAAATTGATAGCTCTCAAGAAAATCAATTGATTCTCTTAAAGCTATTGGATCGGAACCAATTAACTGCACGCTTATAGGCCTCTCCTTCTCAATTTTGTATAAATTACTTAATATGGAGCGAGGATTATTTTGAATTCTTTTGGTGTAAAGCATTGGAACACTTACTAATCCTATTTTACCAAATTTTCTACAAAACTGCCTGTACGGTGCCGTAGTCACTTCTTGCAGTGGTGCCAATAAAAGGTTATTTTCTAAAACAAGCGTTCCTAATTTCATTTTCAAGTAAATTATTTTTTATTAAACTTTTATATTCAATAACCAAGAAATTTTTAAAAAACTTCATTTTATCTTATTTAGATCAATTTCTATTATATTTTAAAATCTTTTTAGAGTGAAAAAATTTATCATGTCAAAAAATATTAAAAAATATGTCTTCAAGTCAAAACCAAAAGAAATTACATACATTGACGGTGAACCCTTAAAATTAAGCAAAGAATTCAGCTTTTTTCATAATAAAATTAAATTCAGGAAAGAATTAACTCGACTTCAAAACTTTTTTAAAGATTTTGCTAAAATCGCGCTCCAAGCTTCGGGAATAAGGGATTCTTATTTAAAAGAAGAGTATTCAGAAAACTTTCTACTAGTTATTTTTACTACAAATCAAATTATAAAACAAGCCGATCTAATTCTTGAACCGCACAAAAATCTCGAACTCAGTCCAGGATGCTTCTATCTTGAATCTAACTCGGAATCAATGCTTTTATTAGCAAAGGATATGGAAGGGTTATCATTTGGCGTAGATACAATGGAAGAAATTTTTTCTCAAACATTTGAAATTTATTTCGAACAAAAGAATTTTGACGAATATTTAAAAATTAGACCGTTTAACCTCTTCAATTGTATTAAATAACCTAATCTCTTCTCATTTTTATATTAAAATTTGTTAAGCTCTCTCAGACATTAGAAAAAAAAAGATATTTTTAACTTATAAATTTCCAAGGTTTTTGTTTTTTAAGTTTGTAGCTCTTTTTCGCGTACTCTTGCATCATCCTATTAGTGTTAAAGAAAGCTGCGAGAGAAATAGCGTTTTTACTTTTGAACAACCACTCGTCATGGTTCAAATAAGTTGGTATAATTTCGTTCTCTAGCGTTTCATATAATGCGTTTGAATCAATCTCCCAACTATTTGAGACTCCTGGATCGTCGGGATTTGAATCGTTAGGGCCAATTGACCATCCGGCCATAGAGTTCATGCGAAATCCTTCCAACCACCAACCATCTTGAACGCTAAAGTTTAAAACGCCATTCAATGCGGCTTTCATGCCGCTTGTACCACTTGCTTCGCGATATCTTTCGGGCGTATTGAGCCAAATATCACACCCAGATACCATCATATGAGCTAAATCCATGTTATAATTTTCCATCATTACAATTTTAACACCATAATTGTCGTAAAGGTATTCGCCTTTTTCGTGGATTTTTTTGATATAATCTTTTCCCATCGTGTCCTTAGGGTGAGCTTTTCCTGCAAAAATGAATTGAATCTTATCTTGGCAGATTTTACCTAACCGCTCGATATCGTGGAAGATTAAAGTAGCCCTTTTGTACGTAGCAAATCTTCTAGCGAAACCAATTGTAATTAATTCTTCATCCAGTAAGTTCCAACTATGACCTTTCTGATAACTAATTAGATTGAACTTATTTTCAATGTGCGCATCAAAAATATCTAAATCGTCTAATTCAATTGCGTTTTGAAGTATCGAAGGTTTTGCCTTCCAATTTGGCCATTTTTTGTCAAATATCTGGCGAAATGGCTGGCTAACCCAAAAAGGTAAATGTATACCATTAGTAATTGAATCAACCTCGTATTGAGGAAACATTTTCCGTGAAATTTGGCCGTGTTTTTTGGCAACTCCATTTCTATATCTAGAAAGCTCCATTCCTAGAAATGTCATATTAAATTGACCCTTATCGTCAGCAATTTTTCGAATTTCAGAAGGCATTCTATCTTTAAATACCTTATTAACTAAATCTTGATTAAATCGATCGTGACCTGCCGGAACTGGTGTGTGAGTAGTAAACACAACTTTTTCTCTAACCTTATCAAGATCGCCACTTAACATATTGTAAAGCTCTACTATTGAGAAAGAGCCGTGTCCTTCGTTTAGATGGTATGTTTTAATGTTATTAAAACCCAATGAATTTAAGAGTTTTACGCCACCAATGCCTAATATCATTTCTTGTACGATTCTGTTCCATCGAGATGTGGAATCATAGAGAGAACCTGTCATTTTTTTCATCCAATCTTCGTTTCCCTCAATGTCAGTAGTTAACAAATAAATTGGTAAAATGTGACCGGATTGACCTATAACGCGATAAAGCCATGCAGAAACTAACACTTCTTTATTTTCTATTTTTATTTTAATTGGTTTTTCAACTTTTTCAAACTCGTAAAAAAAATTCCAGCCGATGGCGCGTTCTTTTTGATCGCCAAATTCGTTAAAAAATTGATAAAAATAACCTGAACTATAACATAAACACAATCCAACCATAGGAAGCTCTAAATCTGCCGCTGCTCTTACAGTATCTCCAGATAAAACCCCTAAACCACCGCTATAAGTTGGAATATTCGAATCAATTGCAATCTCCATGCTGATATAGGCAACTTGCGTACTATTTTTCAAATCATTGTTAATTTCCATTATTCAACACTTCATTATTGAGTTTTGAGTTTCTTAAGAAATTAATAATATAAATATATATATATTAGTTTTAAAATTCTTATTTTAAATTCTTATGTTAAAATGAATATATAAATAATTTTAAAATAAGTCTAATCAGAATCAAGTTTCAATTCAGGATTTTCAAGAGAAACCTTTTTAGAAATACCGTAATTATCCCATTTATCAATATCTAACTCGTTTAACTTATTAATTAATTCCTTGCTTTCAAAATTAGGAATTTGATTTATGAGGTTTGGCGTTGGTAATCGGTTTATCAAATTTGGTTGTAATAATTTATTACTTTTAACTAAATATTCTTCAGTTCTATTTTTATTATTAATATAATTCTTAAAAAACGGATTTTCTGGTCTTAAATTTTCGATTTTTGCCGCCTTAATGTTAATTGGACTTCGAGGAACTGTAGATTTCGTCATTCGGCAAATTGGACAATTGATAATATCAAGACCGTGTATACAAGGCAAAAAATATCACTTCAATATTTATTTAAATCTGAATTGTTTAAATTAATTTTATCTTATATTTTTTATTATAATTAATTATAATTAATTATGAATGCTTTTTTAGGGGATTATATATGAATGATTTTTTAGAAGAAATAAAATCTCAACCAGAAGCTCTTAAAGACACGTTTAACTACATTGTAGGAGAAGGTAAACCTCAATTTTTAAAAATAAGAGACTTTATAAAAAAAGGTGGTATTACTAAACTTATTTTTACGGGTATGGGTTCAAGTTTTATCAGCTCTTTCTTACCTTACTATATTTTAAATCAGTATGGAATCGCTGTTGAAATTCGAGAAGCAGGAGAATTCTTGTTTAATACATTTCCTAACGTTAAGCAGAATTGCTTTAAAGACATAGGAATTATAATTATTTCACAATCTGGAGAATCTGGGGAAATTAGAGAACTATTAAGGAAAATAAATGCAATAGATCTTAATGATAAGCCGTTAACAATTGGTATTACGAATAATCCTGATAGTTATTTAGCTTACATGACAGAATTACAAGTTTATATGAATTTTGACGAAGAGGTTTCAGTTACTACGAAAAGTTATGTTTGTACGCTGCTATTGCTGTATGTTATGGCAAAAACAATAATAGGCGAATTCTTTACAAATGAAACCGAAATTCAAAATGTAGAAGCCTTCTTAGGGGAAGTTCGAAGATTTTTACAAGATCAGAAACAGATTAATAAGATATGGAAGAAGCTTCTATCTTCATTTGGATACGATATTGATTTTTTAGAAATTCTCGCACTAAGTTCTTCTTTAACTACTGCGCATCAAGCGGCATTAAATTTTAAAGAAATCGTAAAATCTTATTCGGAAGCAAGTTCTATATCAACTTTTAGACACGGTGGTATTGAATGCTTAAAAGAGAGTACTAAACTTATAATTCTTTCATCCGATAAAGAGAATTTCGCTTTTAACATTCAATTCATAGATAAATTAGTTAACAAATGGGCTTGTGGGAAAATTCTACATATCACAAATCAAGAATTTGACGAAAAAACAAAGAAATTACACGATAATCCTAAGATTATAACTTATAAGCATAATATAAAAGACCCTCATTTAGCACCGATAATGGAAATAATAATTCTTCAATTACTATTTTACAAGATGGCAGAAAAAAAAGGAATTGAACCAGGTAAGTTTTTATATTCACAGAAAATAACCAACGACATATAACAATATTAAGATATTAAGAAAAATACTTCTTATTTAGTTTAAAATTTAATTCAATTGTTGGAAAAGATGGAAACAACTGTTACGGTACAAACTTTTAGAAGCTATATATTTTTTTGGGCTGGTCAATTATTTTCCTTGTTAGGCTCATCTATAGTTCAAATTGTAATAATATATTGGATAACAATTGAAACCGAAAGTTTGACGATAATATCAATAGCCGCTTTTTTCTCCTTTCTACCACAATTTATTCTTGGACCTCTCGCGGGCGTATTTACTGATAGATGGAACAGAAAATTGTTAATAGGTCTTTCTGATTTTTTTCAAGCACTTACAACTTTTAGTTTAGTTTTATTATTTTTTTTTAATATTCAGCAAGTATGGTTAATAATTTTGATTAATAGTATTAGAGGGGTATTTCAAGCATTTCATTGGCCAGTTGTAAACGCAATAATTCCCTTAATGATACCAAAGAAACATTTAAGCAGAATGAATGGTATTAATTATTTTTTTACCGGTTTAGTTAATACAATGGGACCAATTATAGCTATCAGTTTATTACTATTACTTCCAATTGATCAAATATTATGGGTTGACATACTTACTTTTTTGATTGCGATAACTCCACTATTATTAATAAAAATACCTCCTTTACCGAAGAAACCTATTACTAAACATGAAAAATCGTATTTGAAAGAATTTAAAATAGGGTTTAAAGCAATTAAAATTGTTCCAGGGCTTCTAACCTTACTCTTTGTAGCGACTATTTTAAACTTTTTAGGGAATCCCTTTAACACTTTAATAATATATTATATAAAAGTGACTCATGTCGGGACCGATAGCAATCTAGCTATTGTTCTAGCATCAATTCAAGCTGGGATGTTTGTTGGAGCTATGATCGTAGTTACTAAAAAGGTTTGGAATAAAAAACCCTTAATTATCTTTGCTGGAATTTTAATAGGTGAGATCGGACACTTAATATTAGCCATGGCACCTCCACAAAATTTTCTTATGATTAGTATTGGTGGCTTCATGTTTGCGTTTATTGTTCCTTTTGTTAACACCATGTTTTTAACGATTCTACAAACCGTCATACCTCCAGATAAACAAGGACGAGTTATGTCTAATGTAATTACTATTGTAACTTTAGTTTCTCCAGTAGCAATGATAATATCAGGACCGATAGCAGAACTGATTGGTATTACGACCCTTTTTGTTATATGCGCCGTGCTAAATTTTATTTTTATAATATGTGTTTGGATTTTTTCAAATGTTAGAAATAATGATTACGATAAAGTGTATGAATATGAATTGGATGAAAATATTAATTACCAAAATAGTTTTTAAAAAATAGCTTTTTAATTATTTTATACATCCCATTAAAACTTTATATTAAAAAAAAATGACGAAAGCAATAATTTTATCGGGTGGATGGGGTACTCGTTTACGCCCTTTGACATGTACTATACCCAAAACATTAATTCCAATCGTGAATAAACCAGTTATTGAGCGGCAGATGCTCTTATTAAAAGCAGCTGGAGTTAAAGAAGTAGTTTTAGCCGTAAGTGTGATGGATGATATTGTTAAAAGCTATTTCAAGGAAGGTAGAATGTTAGGAATAAAAATCCATTATACAAACGAAAAACATCCAATGGGAACTGCGGGAGCAATTAAATTAGCAGAATCTTACCTCGAAAATGATAACTTTTTCATGTTAAATGGAGATGTAATTTTGAATTATGACTTTAGCGATATGCTTAAATTTCACGAAAAGTGTAAAGGTATTGGAACAATAGCCAGTAAAACCGTAGAAGATCCCTCAAGATATGGCGTATTGATAGTAAATAATGAAACACACCAACTACTAAATTTTCTTGAAAAGGACGAATACACTCCTCCAGACGGCAAATATGTTCCTATGCCTATTAATGCTGGTGTGTATATCCTAGAACCTGAAATATTTTCCTTTATCGAACCAAATAAAAAAGTTTCTATTGAAAGGGGCGTATTTCCTAAAGTTTCCGATAAAAATAAGCTCTATCATTACCCAATTAGTGGAATATGGAGCGATGTTGGTAATCCTTACGATTTATTGCAAGGAAATGTTCTATTAATGAACGACTTAATAAAAAATCAGAAAGGAAATGTAAAAAATTTAATAGAACCTTCTACAGACATCCATCCAAGCGTAAAAATTTATCCTCCTTGTACAATTGGTGAAAGCGTTGTAATTCGAGGTAATTGTAAAGTTGGTCCGAATGTAATAATCGGCGACAATGTATCTATTAATAACCATTCCGAACTTAAGGAGTGTCTAATCTTTAACAAGACACATATCTCAAGTAATGTTCAAATCGAAAAAGCTATCATCGCTGATAATTGTAATATCCAAGAAAATGTAAAATTGAAAGGTAATAACGAAAATTTAATAATTTTAGCCTCATATGTACAAGTTTCGAAAAACCTCGAATTAATTGCCCCTAAAACAATCTCATTGACGGTATGTCATCACGAAGTAGTAAAAGAAAGTTTAAAGTAAAAATGAGCGATCAATTAGCACCTGAAAAAATTTATTTCAAAGTACTTAATAACGAAGTAGGAAAGAAGGACGCCTTAAAGCTATTCGAATCGTTAATAAATAAAAGTGATAACGAGGATATTAGATATTCAAGCTTAGAATATATCGGTAAATTATCGATTGAAGACGAACTAACCTTTAACATAATTGAGAATTGCTTAATTTCTGATGAGTCTACTTTAGTTAGATTTGAAGCGGCTAAAGTATTGATCCAGAACTTTCCAGCACGGGAACACGAACCTTTATTATGGGCGATCCAAAATGAAAAATCTATATATTTCTTTAAAAAACTATTAGATTTATTTGAAACAGGCGAGTATCCTCAATTTGAAGAAATTCGAGAAAAAGCTTTAAAAAAAATTAGAACTTATTATAACTTAAATTCAGCAGACTCAAAATTTATTCTCGATATCGATTACTTAGATTATATGAAATTTAGGAGCGAATTAAAGAATTTTTTACAAAAGTTTGAGTTATCAGACGAAGCTAAACAAGTACTAATTAAAGAAAATACCGAAATAGGGTATAAAGGACTAGGTTGCGTTAGAGCTGCCAAAAAAGGCTTCATATTAAGTTTGTCTCTCAAAGACCTTAAAGAAATTCCATCGTCGATTTGTAAGCTATCAAAATTAGAATCCTTAGAAATATCTTATTGTAAACTAGAAAAATATCCAGATCCTTGCCCAAATCTTTTGTCACTTAAGAAATTAGTTTTCAGCAACAATCAGTTAGACAATTTACCTAGCTGGGTTATAGAGTTTGCAAACAAAAATTAAAATTAAAAAACTATTTACAGAATAATCCGAGAGAAAACTCATAAAATCATATGGAGCATGTAATATGGAAGATTTGAAGGAAAAAGGTTTAAAAATATATAACGCAATGTTTCAAGGAGCTAAAAATGTTGAAATTGATGAGATTGAATACACCATTAAAAAATTTTCAAGCGGAATTAAATTTGTTGATTTATTTGGGTACCGCTTTATCGAACAAAATCGCAACAAAAAATCAGAATGGGGGAAAAAAGCTCGAGAGGGCCATAAAATTATGTGGATAATTAAAGGAAGAAAATACATCTCCCAAATAATAGATGGAGAATATATCGAATTAAAGAAAAAATCAGTGTAAAATTGTTTCATTTTTGAAAAAATACTCATAATCTACATATAAATTTATACAATTTCAAAAGCAATTCATTTAATCGCTTATCAGAATTTAAAGTCTTCAGAATTACATCCAATGTAGTTCATTCGACTTAATTTCAGAAAAAAAAGAAGAATAGATGAAGATCTGAAGATATAAACCGTTTTAAAAATGGGATCGTCCTCCCATTTAATGTTTTAAAGTGTTACAGAATCACATTATTTAGTATTACTCAGAATTCTGAAACCACAAAGACTGAACTCCAGATTATTTTTAATTATATAATGCTATTTTGTAATTGTATAAAAATAAAAATAACTTAAAATGGAGAATTGAAACATAATGAATGAATTAGTAGAAATTAATGTTGAATATTATGAATTTTTGAGTGTCATTCACGAAATATCGAGAAAATCGCAATCTATACAGAAAGATTTAATAAGAAAAGTCTATCAGAATTATGATTTGAGTCTATATCGAAAAAAATTAGAGAAAGAAATAGCAGAACTCGATAAATTAATAATTAAGTAGAATACCTACTTATCTTTTAAATCCTTTTTTTTTAATTTAAACTTTTAAATAATTGATATTTTTTTTATATTTTGTCTAATTTTCCTGCAATTAATTCCAAATAAGATTTTCTAATTGATTCTTCCTTTTTAATTCCAAATTTCTCTAAAAATTGAAAAAGAATCTTTCTACTTTTCTTTATATCTTCGTACGATTCGGTCATTAATTCAACTTCTACGAAATGTTGCTTTAAAATAGGTAAATAATCGATTAAAGCTTCGATTCTCACATCTTTAAATAAAAATTCATATAATTCTCTTTCTTTAACGACGGTAAACACTTCTCTAAATCCTAATAGTTTGAGAAGATTTTTCATATCTTCAATTTCATTTATTTTTACCTCGATCTCTTCTCTTGTTTTGGTTGTTATATCAATTTTTTTACCTTTATAGGTTATAAAATAGTTAATTTTCTGAGTTTTTTCTGAATTATCCTTATTAAATTCAATGGATTTTCTTAATCTTAGTGCTTCGTCAGTTTGTTTAAAATCCCTTAATCCTTTAGGCATATTAAAATATGTGTCTTCATGGTGTAAAGAAATTTTGTAAACCCCTTTGTTCTCTTCAAATCTTTTCCTCACTTGATTAGGATCAGAAATTTTAACTTTAATTTCGACTTCAATCATAATGCTACTCTTTTCTATATTAATAACAAATATATAAAATTAATTTTTATTAAGTAATAATAGTTTCACTTAGAGTTGATAATTAATTTCCCAGAACTTTAAAACTGCTCATAAACTCGCAGAAAAGTACGGATATCTCCCTTATATGATTGAAAGATATATTCAATTCTTAGGATTAGATGAAACATTAAAATTATTAGAGGCAAATGAGCGGCCATTATTACCCTCAATACGTATTAATACTCTTAAAATTTCTATTTCAGAAATAAAAAAACGAATAGAAAAGAAAGGAAATGAGTTAGAACCAATTGAATGGATTCCTTATGGATTTAATATTGTTAAAGAAAGTTTTAATTTAGGCTCTTCTCATGAATTTCTACAAGGTTATTATTATTTACAAAACATTGCTTCAATGCTTTCAGCTATTATTCTCGACCCTAAGCCAAATGATACTGTTATTGATATGTGCGCAGCTCCCGGAAGTAAGGCAACCCATTTAGCTCAACTAATGGAAAATGAAGGCACACTTATTCTAATTGATAAAAATAAAAATCGAATTCCTGCTTTAGAAATTAATCTGCGTAGAATGGGGATTATAAACTCTATAGTACTTAATATGGATGCTATATATTTATCAAATTTAAATACCAAGGGTGATAAAATTCTGTTAGATGCCCCGTGTACTGGAGAAGGATTGATACGACAAGATAAAAGTAGAAAGAAAAGCAAAAAAATGAGAGATCTTGAAAAAATGGCTGTAATTCAAAAGAAATTATTAAAAGCAGGATTAAAGGGACTAAAAACCGGAGGAAAGATGTTATATTGTACATGTTCTATTGCTCCTGAAGAAAATGAGTTAGTTGTAAATCATGTTTTAAATGATTTAAATAATTGTTCCATTGTTAAGATTTCTAGAGATTATGGTGTGAAAGGATTAACTGAAGTTTTTGGAATTAACTTATTAGATGATTTGAAATTCTCACAACGGTTATATCCTCATATTCATGATACTATAGGATTTTACTTCTGTCTTATAAAAAAAGTGGATTGATTTTTTTTTGTAGAATTTTGGTCTATATGATTTTATATGATTAAGTCAATTATTTTTTCATATAATTTGTATTATTCTGTGGAATCCTCCTTATTATGTTGAATTATTTAAGAGATGATCTTAAGACTAATTCTAATACTCTAGATCCCAGATTATTTGTTTCCCAAGATAAGTTATACTTATATTTATTAAGAAACAATCTTTATAGAATTCTTAACAGAAGTATAAAGGACACCATTTTTAAGAAATTAATAAAACTTGAAATTCTGAAAGCTCCTAAAGGAACAATTACAGATCTTTTAAGATTTTTTAACGAATTAGAAGAAGAATTATATAAATTTGTATATCAAGTATCCCATTTAGATTTACTTATACAATTGTTTATCTCTAATATGAAAACTCAGATTTTAACTAAAGCAATCGGATTAGAACATCAGACTGTAAAGAGAGTTATAGAGATCGCTGAAGAGATTTTGAGTAAAAATAAAGTAATGAATGTGGAAATTTTATACAAGGTGGCAAAAAAAAGATTAAAAATACCTAGAAATGGTCTCTTATTTATAATACAATTTTTAATAAATAAAAAAATATTGATTGAGGGTTCAAAATTCTCAAGGGAAACAGTTCTTTCAAATTATATTAGAAATAGGATTTATAGATATATAACAATAAATCCTGGAGCACACTTTTCAATTCTAAGAAAAAAAGCTTTATTAGAAGAAACGGGGAGTTCTGGACAATTAGTATGGCATTTGGAGATGCTTCTAAAATTTAATTACATTAAAAAGATAAAAGTTGGGCATTACACTGTTTTTCTTCCATATGAACTTGATGAGAATGTTGGGAAAATCCTCTTCATCTTAAGAGATCGAATAAATGACAAAATAATTCATCTCCTTATTGAGAATGAAACTTTCATCAAATCGGATATATATAAAAAAATTAATGAAAAGAGAGCGGATGTATATTATCGCATCAATAATTTATTAGAACATGGTATAATTACTTTAAACCAAGATTTGGACAAAGAAATGTGTATAAACCATGATTTAAGGGAAGATATCATTAAAATTATAGATACAACAAAATCTTTTATTAAAAAAACATAATTAATCGTTAGAGAAGAGGAAAGAGAATGGTTTTAAATTGGAATATTGAGGTTATTGTTGATTTTTTGTGCTTTGCGCTTACTTTCATTCTTACAATAGTTTCATACTATACTCCAAGAGCTAAAAAGATTAAATCGCTATTTTTTATTAGATTAGGCTTTATCTCTTTTTGGATCTTTATATTATTAGATGGGCTGTCAATTCTATTTTTAAATGAATATCTAGGTGTTCTTAGTGGATTTCTTCTTATTCCAGCAGCATTATTTATAATAATTGGTGTAAATTATACAATCAAAGACCACTTTTATTCCTTTGGATTTCTTATCACTTTTGGCTTAACTGTGTTATTCATATATATTGGAATCCAACCCGGTGCTGTGGAAATAGGACCACAAGCGGGATATCTAGGAATAAGGTGGATAGGGTTATTTAGTACTTTGGGAACGATATTAACTGGTATCTCGTTGTTTTATTTATTTTATTGGGGTATAAAGACGTGGATAAATGCACCATTTTTGATTAAAAAAGAAGCATCTATATTTTTTATCGGAGTTTTTTTCGTTTGCCCTTGTGGTTTTATCTTTTATATCTTGTACTTTTTTGACCCAATTTATATTATATTTAGTGATTTTTCTATACTTATAGGTGCTATAATCCTAATATTCACTGTTTTAAGGGAACCTAAACTATTATATATATTACCCTTTTCAATCCATAGAATTGTTGTTAAAGACAGGAACGGTCATCCCTTATATGATCATGATTGGTCTGAAACAAATATAAGTGAAGCAATTTTCACAGGCTTTTTAAATGCAGTACAACTTATGAGTGAAGAAGTAATGAATATTGGAGGTCTTTTAGATATTAATCTAGAAGAAGGTATTTTGATATTAAAAGAATCTAAAAATATAACTGTAGGTTTAGTCGCCTCAAAAACTTCAAAATTGTTAAGAGATTCTGTAATTAAGTTCACTGATGATTTTGAGAAGAAATTTGAACGAGAATTAAAAAGATCGGTTAAGGATATGGCTCAATACGATGCAGCATTCGAATTGATTGAAAAGTATTTTTCAAACTTTCCATATAAGATTATTAAAAGCAAAAAACAACCCCTCCTTCTAACAGGAAAATACGTAAAAATTCCATTAGAACTAGAAAACAAACTTCGAAAAATATTTCCAGATGAAGAAGAATATGAAGCTATTAAAACTGAATTGATAAAATCACCCCTCTCGTTTACTTCTGGATTCACCAAGCTTTATAACGAGTTAAAAGATGAGATTGAAAAAATCTCAGATGAAGAAATGAAATTTTTAGATGAAAATTACGACAGAAACAATCAATAGTATTACGGGTTAAAGCATTAAATTTGATTATTCTCTTTTTTTTTAGAAGTTTTTTTATAATATTTACGTATAAATTTGGTCCTAGTGATTTTATATTGATAAAACATATAATGATTTTTGGGATATATTAGGATATTTGAGAGATTTGGGCGGAATCCTCCCTTTTAATGAATTTAGGAGTAGGATAAATTGATCTTTACTCTCGAAAACGAAAAAACCTAAGCTATAAATATTCATTTTTTTAATTGTTTTCTCCTTAAATAATATCCTTTATCTAATAAATTAAAAGCAGCTATATTATTTGGGTCCATTTTTTTAAATGAACTAGAATCTATTCGAGCTCTTGATATAGCAATAATCTCATTGTTTTGATTAAAAACAGCAAGAAAGTCGTTTTTTTTTGACTCTAATGGCATCATTCTTACCATCTTTTTTAAAATATTATTTCCATAAAGAATTGATTTCTCTCCTTCTTTATTTACGATGATCTGTTTACTTTTTGGAATTTTATCATGGTTATGGATAAATTCAGCTCCTTCTAAACTTAAAAAGAAAATTCCCTTCTTAATGAAACCAAAATAAACACCTGCTGAACATACGATTTCTACTTTAAGGATTTTTTCCAAAAGATTACCTTGATCACGGGAAATTAAATAGATTGAGGGAAACTTGGTTTCAGCTTCCAACCTATTTAAGGAAATATATAATCTATAGTCGTTTTTCTCGAAAAAGGGTAATATATTGGGGGATAATTTTATAAGGGAGTCGTAAATCATCGTTGTTTCAATTATATTAACAAGCCTAAAAGTTTTAAAATCTCTCATTCTCGAATAAAATAAAAAGAAATAAGTAATTTTATTATTATTAATCAAATAAGGTATTAAATAATAGTGATATTGAAAAATGGGCATTCGAAAGATTGAAGATGAAATTGATTTACGAGAAGCTATGAAAAGGAAGGCAGCAGAGTTAAAAATAAAAGACATTCAAGCGAAAGCTTCTACAGAAAACTTTACAAAAGAAAGACTTAGGGAATTAGCGAAAAAACATGGTGTTATATTAGCTTTAACTCCTGAATTGAAGGATCAGGTTAGAGACTTGCAAAAAAAGTATAACATACCATCTTCAAAAATTATAACAGAACAAATCACGGAAAACGATGTTTTGAAGAAGTTTTCTAAAATCGATCACGAAAAGTTAGGAATGCTTGCCTATCAAAGAGTTTTGATGCAAAAAGAAGAAATTGGAGTTGGATTGATGCCTATTTCTGAAGTTTATAACTTAGTAAATACAGGTATTTTAAAAGAAGTATTAAATATAAAGGATTTACTCAAAGCATTAAAGATTCTGAAAAAGGATCGCGTCATAGAGGAACTACAAAAATTAAGGGGCAGTTCCGTAATGGTGAGGTTCTTTCCTGTTCAGTACACTAACGATCAAGTGAAAATTATCGGAATCGCAAAAGAAAAAGGTTATATCTCGCTTGAAGATGTTTGTGTTGCTCTAACATGGTCTCAAGATCGCGCCCTACAAACCCTAAAATCGTTAGAAGATAGTGGAGTCGCTAAATTTAGGGAATCTCTTTTAAAAGGAAAGCAGTGGTATTTCCCTTCAATATAAGAGATTTATTCTATTTTGATTTTAAAAGAAAGCTGACCGTCATCTAGTTTTATAATCTTCCCTCTCTTATCTTTTTCCAATATTTTAAATATTTTTATAATATCTTTGTGGGGAAGCGTGTTAAAATCCTTGTTAGATTCTCTTATTTCAAATATTAATATTGGTTCTAATGGTGAAATTTCCATTGCCCAATCGTAGACTTCTTCGGCCCAATTATCCAAACTTTTCCAATAAACTCTTAATTTCTCTTTACTTTTTGATAACCATTCAGCTTGTTCTTGATTTACTAGTTCTTCAGCGATTTCCTTTAAAGCTGAATTGCGATTATCAAATTTGGAAAAGGGTTTCTCGAACTCTAACTTTCTTAGATATAATATATGAAGAATCGCGTACCGAGCATAGTCAAAAAAAACTTTGGACCACTCATCTTTCCAGGATTCGTAATCCTTAAGGTCTGTTTTTTTATTAGGAAGAGAAAACATGAAAACATATCTTTTTTCTTCGAGCCAAGGGTAATCGTTCAATAACAACTCGTAAGTTGAAATTTCTCTGGCAACAACACCCCTCTCTCTTATTATTTCTAATTCAATCTCTTGAAGCTCTTTCTCGATTTGAGCGGCATTTTGTTTATAAGCTTTTTGATCGATTTCTCCTAGTTTTGATGTGAGAAAGTCTTCAATTTTATCTAAACGCGCTTCTATTTCTTCACTTGGTAATTTTTCGATTGTTTCTTCCTCAACAATTTCTTCTGTACTCCCTTCTTGTATCGATTCTTGCTTTTCTATCGTTTTTTGGCTTCTTAGTTCTTTTAACCGAGCTAATTCTTTCCTTAAGTCTTCAAGTTCCTTATCTGCTTTTTCTTTGACTTCTTTAGGAACTTCTTTCGGTTTTTCTTTTTGCCTTTCCATATTTCGCAACTTAAATTTTTATTTAATATTCTCCAAAATCTTTTGCCCATTGTTCATATTGCTTTAGAGCAGCGCTAGTTGTCATTGGCTTAACTTTTTTTAATGTTTTAGTAAAATCTTTTAAATTAATATCCCTTACAATTACTTCTTGATCGTTGTTTTCTAAAAGTCCACTCATATCTAATTCTCTAATTGGAAGCATAATAACTTCGCGACACACATTAGAAATATCTCTTCCAGAATATCCTTCAGATCTAACTCCTAATTCGACGAAATCTTCTTCAGTTAACGACATATTAATACCTGCGGTATGAATTTTAAAGATTCCAATTCTGGCTGTTAGATCTGGAAGCGGTACATATACTTTCTTTTCAAATCTACTAAGCATAGCAGCGTCAATGTCCCAAGGTCGATTAGTAGCGCCTAAAACTAATAATGGTTTTTTAGAACCCGATCTAACGCCCTGAATTTCGCTTAACAATTGCGTTTTTACCCGTCTTTCGCCTCCTCCTTCGTGCCCCTCGCCTCTTTTAGTTGCCACCGAGTCAATTTCATCCATAAAAATTAAACTTGGAGCTTTAATTCGAGCAACTTTAAAAAGCGAGCTAATTAACTTCTCACTTTCGCCTAACCATTTGCTTAATAAATCTGCGGATGAAACACTAAAAAATGTCGCTTCACATTCCGTAGCAGCAGCTCTCGCTAATAGGGTTTTTCCACATCCAGGTGGACCAAACAATAATATGCCTGACCATGGTTTTCTTGCTCCCGTAAAAAGTTGGGGTTTCATAATTGGCAACACTATCGCTTCTCTTAAAGCTTGTTTAGACGACTTTAAGCCCGCAATATCGTTCCACCTTACATTAGGAGATTCTGTTAATATTGTGCCTGAAATCGAATCTATAATTTCTTGTTCTTCAGCAGAATATTGTCCTTCCTCTCCTTTTCCCTCGCTATCTTTGGCTTCACTTGTACCCATAGAGGGTCTTCCTTTTCGAGCACGAGGGCCACTTAAATGTGCTTTAAGTACGTTAGCACGATTAATATACTGTTCAATTTGATCGCGACATTTTCTAATCATTATTGGGTTTTTATTAAATTTTACGAATTGAATTAGGATTTCTGCGGCTCTTTGATATTTATTTAGCGCTTGTCTATATTGGCCCTTTTCGTCTAATGCAACTGCAGCTTGCGCTTCTTGAACAGCGTATTGATAAAGTTTACTGTCGACACTACTCAAATTTATAATAACCTTTTTAAATTAATTATTTATCTTGTTTATCTTAAAAAATTATTAATATTTATAGATAATCTAGTTCGATACTTATTTTATTTATTAATACATCCAAATATATCAAATTTTCTCTTTAAAATTGTACTGTAAACATTGGTCTACAACAAAAAATTATATAATCTCGAGTTTTTAATATTATTATATAGTAATAACGAAAAAAGTGATGATTTAAGTAATGGGTTTTTTAAAGGATATGTCAAAATGGCTCTCGGGTGGCCAAAAAACTGATTCTGTTCGTTCTGCTACCGTCAGGTTAAAAGTGTTCAACAAAAGATTGGCTCGCCAGGTGAGGAAAATGGAGATGTCGTCTAAATTAGCGAGAGATAAAGCCGTAAGACTTCGAAAAGCGGGTGATATGGACGGTTCAGAATTTCACGCGCGAAATTATCTACAAGTTAAAAAACAAGCTAGAGCGATTGACCATTTCAGAACTAACTTAGAAGGAATGGTATTTAAATTGGAACAGGCTAACGCTGTTAAAGATATTTCCGTTATCATGAGTGGTATTGCCACTAGTTTAGGTGCGTTAAAAAATCAGTTATCGGTTCCTCAGCTTACTGACTTGATGACCACAATTGGTATTGATATGGAAGATTTTTCTGTGGTTGAAGAAATAACATCTGACGGAATCGATGATATGACGCTCGATACAGCAGTTACCGATAACCAAGTTAAGGAAATATTAGGCGAAATCGATGCTGAGATACAAGTTGAAGTAGGTGGAGCATTACCTTCGGTTGATCCCGATGGAAAGGTAAAAGAATTAGAAGATGAATTAAACAAATTGAAGTCGCGAGATTAGATTTTTTTTTTCTAAGTTTCCCTTTTTAACTACCAAGCAAAATTATTTAAGCTAAAACTCTATTTTTAATTTATTCTCTAATTCAATATTTAAAAGTGTTAAAAATGAATCCAGAATTAATAACGATTGGTAGTTGTACTCTTGATTGTATGCTACAAGTTAAAGATATCCTTAGATTTGAATTGTTTGATAAAGAAATTGTTAAAAAATACACTGCAATTGAATACAGTCGTAAACTGAATATTGAGGGCGTTTTATTTGTTCCTGGAGGTTCTGCTGCTAACATAGCGTCAAATTGTGCGATGTTGGGGTTAAAAAGCACATATATCGGAGTAATAGGGAACGATTTTTCGGCAAGTATTTGTCTAGAAGATATGAAAAAAAGAGGAGTAGATCTTTCAAGTGTCATTCAAACTGATGACGATTGTACGGCGTTCTCAGTAATTTTAAAAACCGAGTGGGGAAAAGACAGAAGTATTCTTGCGTATAAAGGCGCAAATAACATGTTAAAACCTGAGGATGTGAAAGACGATTTGTTTCATAATATTAAAGCGTTTGCTTGGACATCGTTAACAACCGAAAATGGTTGTAGAGCAATTGAGAAAGCACTGACGCTCACATTAGAAAATGGTGGTCAAGTATTTGCTGCACCTAGCATGTCAATTATAAAAAACAACCCAAAATGGGCAAAAATTCTTATTTCAAACTCAAATGTAGTTTCATTAAATAAAGAAGAGGCTCAAGAGTTTACAAGCGAGACAGATATAGTTCATATGATTCATACTTTTTTAGATCTTGGTATAAAATTAATTTCAATTACCGATGGTCCTAATGGCTCAATTATATCTGATGGTAAACATATTGTGAACAGTTCAATTTACGAGGGACCGGTAGAAGACACCACAGGAGCAGGAGACGCTTTTCTAAGCGGGCTTCTAATGTCCCAACTAAACGAGTTTAGTCTCGAGAAATCGTCAAAGATGGCAACAGCAATGTCTTATTTAGAAAGCAGAGAAGTCGGGGTTCGAGAGGGCTTACCTAATAGCTTACGTGAATTAGAAGACTTTATCGCTAATAATGAGATAAAACAAAAAGTTTCACAGATTGTTTAATTGAATGATTAGCTAAAAGAACACAGAACATAGAATAAGATATATAAGGAAAAAAGTAAGTATAATAAATGTTACATCTAATGTAGAAGTGAATTCTGAATTAAGAAATTAAACCTTGTTACCTTCTTTATATCAACTCATATTAAAGCAATAAATTTTAATTTCTTAATATATTTTTTATATCGTTAAACGACTTATACTAAAAAGCGCTGCTAGTATAGATTCTATTAAACGTCTTAATAGAATGTAGATTGGTCAGTATACACCAATGTTGCAAAGCAATATGGGTAAAACAGGTTGCCAACTTGGTGACCCGGGTTCGATTCCCGGGCGGCGCACTTCTCTTAACAGATAGTTTTATTTCAAGTCAAATCAGTTAATTATAAATAGACAATTTGTTAAGAAATATTATGGGAAAGAAAAAGAAGAAGTCTCGAAAAAAGTTGCTGCAACATGCCATAAGTTATCAACATCAATATAATATACAACAAGAAAAAATAAAGAACAATCCCCAATCACTTTCCGTATCGCATTGGAAGAAAGAAAAAGAGAACTTCTTATCTCATATGAATTATTATTTATTAAAAGCAAAGGTTGATACAATATGACTTTATCTAATAAAATGATTGAGAGATTTAAAAATAAACCGGATCAGAGTATGTGGAATTATATTATAGCACTTCAACAACTTCAAAACGCTCTTTTTGAACTGGAAAAGGATGAAAATGACCATGAAATACTTCAGGATTTATCCAAGCGTGCGTTAGATATAGGAAAAGATCTAGAAAAATTATTAAATTTGATGGAGAACAATTTAGAAGAATAGGATAACCTTAGTTAACAATTTCTTTCCGCAATCACTTGGCGACCCTGGTTCGATTCCCGGGTGGCATATTTATAAATTGATCATTTAGAAATAATTTAATATTGTTTATATTTGATAGAGTAAGGGATTTTTCAAGGTAATTCCAGATGGATGATAAAGAAGTTGGCAAACATTGGGATGAGAACGCAGAAAATTGGACAAGACTGGCCAGAATGGGATATGATCGATGTAGAGATCTAATTAATTCACCTGCCTTTTTCAAAATTTTGCCCGATATTTCAAACTTAATAGGTTTAGACATTGGTTGTGGAGAAGGATACAACACCAGAATTGCTACAAAAAAAGGAGCAAAATTAACGGCAATTGATATTTCTAAAGTGTTTATCAAATACGCAAAAGAAAAAGAACAGCAAGAACCATTAGGAATTATATATAAAGTTTCAAGTGCAACAAAGCTTCCATATCCAGATAACAATTTTGATTTTGCAATAGCTACTATGAGTCTGATGGATATCGCAGAAACCGAAGAAGCAATAGCCTGAAGCCTATAGAGTTATAAAACCTGGTGGTTTCTTCCAATTTTCAATTTCTCATCCTTGTTTTGCAACTCCTAGATGGGAATGGGTCAAGGATAAAGAAGGTAGAAGGACTGGATTAATTGTAGGGGATTATTTTAAAAAATATAATGGTGAGATTAAAGAATGGATCTTTGGAGCGGCTCCAAAAGATATGACCGATAAAATGAGAAAATTTAGAATTCCCCGATTTAATATGATACTATCAGAATGGCTCAATTTACTGATTGCAAAAGGTTTTATTTTAGAGGAATTTTGCGAACCTTATCCTGATGATGATGTTTTAAAAAATTATCCAGGAGAGCATGATAGCACAATTATACCCTATTTTTTGATTGTTCGCTGTCGAAAACCGAATAACTAGACTTTTACGATTTTACAAATTTTCGTGAAAGGACTGTTTCACGATCTGTATCACTTGAATTCTAAAAATAAAAAAAAAAGTTAAAATTTTTATTATCTATTAATTATTGGTATCGGTTCTTTCAAACCATAATGAAGTGCTAAAAATCCCATGACTGATGCATAAATTGCTAAACCTGGCCAAAGAGAAGCCCATGGAGCAGTGTATAAATATGTTCTTTCAGAATTGACATTAGATCCTAATTGTACTAGCAAAGGATCGGAAAATCCAAGGAAACCTATTGCTTCGAATAACAAAATATTGAATGCCATGAATAACGGGAAATATACAATTAATTTCTTTGCGGTTAACTTTAAGCTGTAATTTCCCTTACTGATTATTAAAGTGACCCAAGGTATCGTAAACATTGCCATAATATTTGTTATCACTGAGATATTTCCTACTCCCCAAGTACAAAATAACCTTATTAAACCTAGTACGCTGGGTATTATGAAAAGGATTACCATGAATCCCAATACAAATCCTTTTACCCACCTATGAACTTTAGATAAATAACCAAATAATATTCCAATCGTAATTCCTATGAGAACAGGCAGGATACAAACTTTCATCAATGTTGATACACCATATACCAATAATGCAAGTACATCGCGTCCAGATGTAGATTGTCCTAAGGGGTGAGCCTCAGATGGCGGAGCCCAAGCACCTGGATAAACGTCAATTGCTTCTTCTAAAGTCAATGGCGTTAATATCTGTGGAAATACAGATACTATTATTGTGAATACCACTACAGCTATTCCTATTATTGTTAATGGAGATTTTAGCCGATAAAAAATAAAATCTTTAAATTTTTGGTCTGAATCGATAATATATTGAGTACCTTCTTCAATGATTCGCTCGGATTTCCCAAAATACTTAGTAAAAATTGGTGATTGGCTTTCCTCTGAGATAAAATTGTAAATTGTGTATCCTATATTCGATAGGAATAGAATAATTGCGGGAAGTAAGATTAGGATAAATAAGTATACTCTGTATAACCAATAGTCATAGCATAGATTAACATTTATAAAAAGACTAAAAAATCCATTTAATTCAAAGATAACTTCGAGAAGGAGAATACTTGCAATTAGAACGCTTAAATTTATAATTATCTGCAAGTTATTGGATAAAATATGTTTTTCCTCTGATTTCTTCAAATAATTAGAACGAACTTGTCTTGTCGTGAGAAATAAAGTTAACAGAAATAAGATACAAGCCGGTAAAAATGGATCTCCCTCTGTTGGAAAAAGTCCCATTTGATAAGCTAAAATGTATTGGAACCACATCCCTACAAAAAACATTGGCATCGAAATACCTAAAATAACAAGGATTTGAATAAACACTTTAACTGATTTATATCTAACTTTAACTGATAATATACCTAGAAAAATACCTACAATTAAACCTAAAACAATCGGTAATATTGTAAAACGTAAACTTGCTAGAATCCTCGGAATCAAAAGTTCAATTATAGGCATACCTTGCGCAATATAAACAGAAATCCCTAGATTTCCTGAAAAGAGCTCAGAAAGATACCTAAAGAACTGGACAATCAAAGGTTGATCAAAACCTAATAGTTGATACGCTGCATTATATTCTGCTGCTGAAGGATGATGAACACCTTGACCTTGTAGATATACAATAACTGGATCACCGGGAAGTAACAGAAGAAACTGAAAACTCAGAACCAATCCGAAAAATAATAGCAAGATAGGGAGTAAAATAGTATAGAGTATGTTTCTATTAACAACTTTTAACATTTTCTTTTTTCTTTTTTTTTTTAATAAATGAAGATAACATAATTCATTAAGATACTGAAATATATAAGTGTGATAAAATCATCTACTATAGGGTGATTTTTAATTCTAAAAGCGATGAAACCGTTTGGTTTAGCACTTAAAGACTATTGGGATGGAAATAAACTTGCAAAAGTTATATTTCATCGAGATGATGGATTAGTTGATGATTATTTTGTTAGTCATTGCTTTAGGAAACCTGAGGATTTTTCAGAATTAGAAAAAAAGGCATTAGAATCGTGTTTCGGGAAAGTTTTTAATTTAGAAGCGGGTGTATTTTCAAATAATTAAAATAAAAAAAATCTTACTTACAGAGTTCCAAGAAAATTTGAAACCTTTGAAGATTTAGGAACCTCAACCTTGAAATAATTCTCAACGATTTCAAAAAGAAAATCGAGATATGCTAGTTGGATTTTTACATTGTGAATTCTAGATAAATCTCCAATTATTTTTTTCGAGTAAACCTTCTCTTTCTTTTTTAAACCTTTAACTATGTCTGCTATCGTTTCAGATAATTCGTAAGCTTTTTGAAGTCCATTTTGTAGATATATTAAACTGGCTCCTGGCTCATATTCCTCTAAAAATTTCTGAACTAAGGATCTTTCTACACCTAATTTTTTTACATCAATAATACCATCGTCGTCCTTTATAACATCCTTACGGTTAAAGACAATATAATCGTTATAACTTTCGTTATTATATTGATCTTTTGAAATGACAACAAGCTCAGTTTTAAAAGAATTTATTGTTATATAATCAAAAAACCTTCGAACATCATCCAACATAAATATCTGGTCAAAAATTAAAACGATCTTTCTCTTACATAATATAGCTCTAAGTATGTAAGCGATTAAAGAAGCAGACAAATTAAGTTTGATTAAACTTACATTAATTGAATCAAGTTGAGCGGAGTCCTTAGGTTCTATGCTTTTTTTCGGAATTATCTCAGGAAGTTCTAATTGGAAATCTGTCGTAAATGTGTCTCTCACTGAGAAGTTCTTATCTATGTAAGCAACGAAAGAATGCTCGCAAATAAATCCTTCCGACACATTTACTGCAAACACCCCTCTTTTAGCTTTTTCTACCTCGCCTTCAGAAACTTCAATAAAGCCTCTAGCTGCACATGAGGGGCAACGAACTTCTATTTTCTTCATATTCAAAAATCTTAATGAAAGTAATATAATTTAAAAGTTCCGATTAAATACGAACTGTAATTAATTTTTAATTACTTTAATATTTAAATGTTAACTGAGTTAATTAATTGAAATCGTTAATTTATATACAGTTTTGTTTAATTTCTCTAATTTTTCTATATTCTTTGGATTTTTGCGTATTTTTTTTCAATAAAATTAGCTATTAGTAAGGAAACTAATGTCGCTAAATTCTCCGCAATTAAAAATGACATGATATTGTTTAGGAAAGTATAACATATTCCATATGTACTAAAAAACAGAATAGTAAAAATAGGGAAAGTTATAATTAAAGGTCTCACAATTGGAAAGTGCAAGAATTTTTGAATTTTCGAAGTCTTTTGTCGCGATTTACTAAATTGACTTTTTAATTTTTTCTTTCTTTCGACTTGAGCAAATGATTCAAAAATAATAACTACGCCAAAAAATAAGGCTACTGTTGCTCCAATAGGGATTAGAATTACAACCAGATGATTACCTACGTTTAAAAGGTATTGAGCTACAAATATAAAAAATACCTGGAAAAGCCCACAAGCACCGAATAGCATAAAAGCAATCGATATATATTCCTTAGATGACCAGCGAAATTTTATTGGCATTTTAATCTAATTCTTTTCTGTGTTTTGGTGGGCCAAGGGAGGATTGAACTCCCGACCTTCCGCACGTCAAGCGGACGTCATACGACTAGACCATTGGCCCGTGTTTAATTTCAGTATAAAAAATACTAAACTTTGAGATATGTATTTTATATTATTAAAAAATAAATATTTTATTAGTCCACTGGTTTCACAGTGTAAAACATTTATTTTCAATTTTTTCAACCTACATCTTTAAATCTCAGATCATTTAATAAAATTGTTATAGAAAGCTTCTTTTGTCAAAAGACTATTTCAATGTTCAAAAAACATATCAGGCTATCAAAACTCCCGATTGACGATTGGTATAATCTTGAGTATCATTCGATATAGGCTAAAAATCGATTCCAATCATACTTAAAAATTGTATAAAATTAAGATTTATTAAATATATTTTTTTAACAATAGAATTTTGAATCCTTTTGAATACTGTTACAAAACAAGAATAATTTATATGCATAAATCTTCATTTTTATTGTTTAATAAGGAAAAATAGTCTTAAAAAAAAGAAAGCATTTGATGTAGAAAATGAAAGTGAATAAAGTAATTACTAATATAGAGCAGTTAACACCAGAGTGGTTGACGACTATCTTCAAAAATAAAGGCTACCTTAGTAAAGGAAAGGTAGCAAAAATAATTTTGAAACATTCGGAAGTAACTATCACTTCTAATATGCATTTCTTGAAGTTAAAATTTTCTAATGATGCTCAAACGGAACCATCTATTCCTCATATCGTTGTAAAAACCCCCAAACCTATTGTCAAAAATCTAGGTATACATGAAGCAAAATTTTATAGCATCATAGCTGAAACCATGAATCAAGGAACAATTCCGACGTGTTATGATGCGGTGTTTTCTGAAGAATCGGGATGGTCTCATATTATCCTTGAAGATTTATCCAAGACATATGTAGAAAATTGGAACTATCCTCCTACAAAACGATATTGTGAAAAAGCGATTGATTGTTTGGCGGAAATACATGCTTTTTGGTGGGATCATCCCAAACTAAAAGAACTCTCTAAACACTCATATGTACTTTACACTTTTAAAGAAAATTCTTTTACTGAAGAAGTAATTTTTAAATGGTTTAAAAATCAAAAAAGGACACTAAGTCGATTTTTAAAATTCTTAGGAGATAGAATAAGTAATAACAGAAAAGAGTTAATTAAATCTGTATTCTCATTATATCCTCAAGTAGCCTATGAACGAATCAAAAAAGAGAATATAACAGTTATCCATGCTGATGCTCACATAGGGAATTATTTTTTTCCTAATGATATGGCAAGTAAAAAATCTAAAGCCATATTATTTGATTGGCAGACGTGGGGTATTGGTGTAGGATGTCAAGATCTAGCATACATGATAGGGCTGTTTTTCTATCCTGATTATAGACATTTGATGGAAATAGATCTTATTAAACGCTATCATAACGAACTTTTAAAATTAGGTATAAAAGGCTATAGCTGGGATGATTGTTGGTATGATTACAAATTATGGGCTTTATTAAACCTTTACAGAATTATCTGGTGGTGGAGTGTGGGTATGCCTCCTATAGAATGGTATTTAGAAAATATCCTTTGCACTATAGAAGATTTAAATTGTATGGAGCTTTTAGATAGTAAAAGCTCTAACAACTAACAAATATACTAACAGTTAGCACACGCAAAATACATTACAGAATTAAAAGCATAGTTTTAAAAATCGATTTTAATATCATTTTTAGCCAAAATTTCGCATGACAAAAAAAAACAAACTTTTATGAACATCAATAATTTTCATGTAAATTTATCTGGATTCTAAAAATCTTAAATTATGTGTTGAGATTTCATAGGTTCTGCTATAAAATTTTATAAAATCAAATCAGTTAGTTTTCTAATAGAGTTAATATAATTCTTTCATTTTATTATATCTATACTTTTAGAAATCAAACACTCCAAAAACAATGAGTTTTGATACTTTTTATTGAAAATAATATAAAACCATATTATATCAAAAAGATTTCAAAACAAATATTCATAAAAGTGTGAAAAATGTAAAACGCTTGTAAACTAAAATAAATATTTTATTAGTTTTCTTGTGAAATTATGTTACATTTAAATTTATTTGAATAATTGTAGATTCAAGAATCAATTAAGGTTTGATTTTCTTTTTTAACTCAATAAGACTTCTTATGTTTAAATCAGCTAAATGATTAATTTTCCCATTAGGATTAAAATAGCATGAATTTATGTTAATTTTTCTAGCAGCCTGAATATCAATATCTCGATCACCAATCGAGAGTATACTTTCTATAGGAATTTTATATTTCTCAATCAGATAAAGAAATGATGTAGGGTTCGGTTTTTTGGGATATCCATGTTCATGTGTTATGATATCTTCAAAAAGATGTCTCATTTTGTAATATTTTAAAAGTTTATATAATGTTTTTTTTCCTCGATGAGTAACAATAAAATTTTTTCCTCCTTTATTTTTAATAAATTTAAGAATTTCTATCGCACCAGAAAAAGGTGGTTCTTCACTTTCTTTAGTATTTGAATATTCACGAGTAAATTCTTGTTGAAGTTTTTCTCTATCAATATTTAACTCTTTTGATATTTGATTAAAACAAGAATAAAGACTATCTTGACACAATTCTTTGACATTGTTAAAATTTAAATCTTTATTATAAATTTTTTTTATCAGATTTACTATTGTTAAAGCAATTGCGGGATATGTATTAAATAAAGTTCCGTCAAAATCCCAAATAAAATATTCTAGATTTTTCATCTTAATATGATAAAATTGTTGATATTAAGTATTTTTAATTAAATATTAGAGAAGATTTCCTTTTTAAGGTATTAAAATAGTAAAAAAAAATATTTATAAAATATTTTATGGTTTTTTTTCTCTTAAAGCTCTAACCATTGGTACATCCTTTCCAGATAATATTTCTAACAATGCACCTCCGCCAGTAGAAATAAATGAAACATCCTTTGCATACCCTGACATTTCTGCTGCAGTTCCCATTTCGCCGCCTCCAATTACGGCAAGCGCACCCCCTATTTTAGCAGCTTCAGCCATTGCTTCAACCATATCAAAGGTTCCTTTTCTAAACACTTCTTTTTCAAATATTCCTGGTGGACCGTTAGCGATGATAGTTTTAGCTTTAATGATTATACTTTTGAATTCTTCCGTAGTTTTAGGGCCAATATCACCAGTTACGGCATTATATTTCTTTAATTCGTCGATATTAATTGCTTTTCTGTTGCCATTATCGTCAATTACCAAGTCTTTTGGTAAAATTATCTTATCTTTGAATTTTTCGTAAGTTTCCTTGATGTCCTCTTTTGCTTTTTCTAAATCTTTTGCTATTGCCGCCTTATTAGGTTCCCCAGTTTCGATTCCTATAGCTTCCATAATTAAAATTGCCGTTAAACCGGAGCAAAGTGCGTAATCAAGTTTGTCGTTTTCAAAATTAAATTTCATAGCTTTAAATTTATCTATTGCTTTCGCCCCTCCAATAAGCATGACCATAGGTTTTTCGGGGTTTTCTATTATTTTACTCATGTAATTAAATTCTTTAACTGTCGTAGGACCTGCAAGTAAGGTAGGCCATCCAATTATCGAAGGTTGTGCTCTATGGGCCGCACCAAACGCATCTGCGATGAAATAATCGAATAATGGCGCAAGAGTTTGAATCATTTCTAATTCTTCAGCTTCGGAGAAATCTTTAAACTGTTTAGTTTCAAGTTCCCAGGTTCGCACATTATTAAGTACTAGAACTTCGCCTATTTTGAGATCTTTTATTGCATGAATTGCCTTTTCTCCAAAAACATCTTCTACATATATTACAGGACGATCTAATAGTTTTCGTATTTCTTTGGCATGCATTTCCAAAGAAGTAAAATCTTTTGCTCCTGGGCGAGATTGGTGAGCCATAATTACTACAGCACTATCTTTTAATTCTTCTAATGACGGAATTAAAGCATGAATACGAGGTGATTCGCGAATTCTATTGTTTTCAATGTCGATATTAGAGTTGATATCGACTCTCATCAAAACTTTTTTTCCTTTTAAATCAACATCTTTATACGATTTATAATCAAACATTTAAAACCACTTTTAATGGATATAATAATAGTATTGATTAATATCAAAAAAAGTTTGATTAGTTAATATTGTTTTTTAAAAACAAAATTTTTTATTATACTTAAATAAAATCATCGTAATGAAATATTGAAACAAATCCATTGGAGCTATGTTTTTAAATTTATTAAGACCAAAAGATTCTATTTATAATATAAATTATTATGAACTGAAAGTTTGAAATGTTTTTAATTGGTGATTGAGTGTGGATGAGATTAGAGAAATTTTAAATAAACTGCTTGATAAGAAGTGTTCTATTGAAGAGGCAGAAATAATGTTGAAGGCTAACACTATTGAAGAAGTTGGAGATTTGGCTAAATTAGATGTCTTCAGAAGCTTACGCACTGGCGTTGTTGAGGTTATTTATGCGGAGAACAAAACACCTCAAATGATTATAGAAATAATTTATACATTTTTAAAGAAAAATAAATTTGCTATTGTATCAAGGTATAAAGATGAACAAAGGGTTTTAATTTCTAAAGAATTTGGTGTTAAAGAAGAATTATCGTTAGTTTTTAACGAATTAGCTAAAATTGTAATAGTAAAAGAAAAAGATTTCAAATTTAAGAAGAAGGGTGGAAGAATTGGCATAATTTCAGCTGGAAGTTCAGATATCCCTATTGCTGAGGAAGCCAAAGTAATTGCAGAATCAATGGGATGTGAAATGTTTACTAGTTACGATTTAGGAATTGCTGGCATTCATCGTCTATTTAAACCTCTCAGTGAAATGATTAAAGAAGACATTCATGTAGTAATTGTATGCGCAGGGATGGAAGGAACCTTACCTGGAATTGTTGCAGCTCTCGTTGACATTCCTGTAATAGGAGTTCCCATATCTAGTGGATATGGATTAGGGGAAAAAGGTATTGGTGCTTTAACAACGATGCTTCAGTCGTGCTCACCAGGATTATTAGTAGTCAACATTGACAATGGGTTTGGAGCAGGAGCTTCTGCAGCTTTAATAGCTAATAAAATCGCAAAATAGATTTTTCATTTAAGAATTTCTTCTTACTACCGGCAAAAGATTAGTAATTTTGTATATTTTTAATAACAAGTTAATTTAAAATTATTATTATGAATTTAATTAAAGATTTATCAAACGCAGTCATAGAAGGAAATTCAGAGTTAGCCGTATCAATCGCAAAAAACATAATTTCCCAAGGTGTAGATATTAACGACGCGATTTTTAAGGGGTTAAACGAAGGGATGAGATTAGTAAGCGACCTTTACGCTAAACGAGAATACTTTTTACCTGAAATTATTATTTCTGCTGATGCTTTATACGAAGCTTTGGAAGTTTTCAAACCACATCTAGAGCTTACAAATACAAAAAGTAAAGCAATTGTCGTAATTGGCGTCGTACGTGGCGATGTGCACGATATAGGCAAGAATTTAACTAAACTTTTTTTAGAAGCCTCTGGATATAAAGTTATAGATTGCGGAAGGAATGTACAACCAGATATCTTTATTAAAACAATTAAAGAAAACAACGCAGATGTATTAGCTTTATCTACTTTAATGAACCCAACGTTAGAGAGTATTACCAATTTAATCGAGCTATTAAAAGAAGAAAATCTAAAAGAAAAGTTAAAAATAATTATTGGAGGTGCTGCTACGAGCGAACAATTTGCTCGAAAGATCGGAGTAATACATTGTGACGATGCTTCAAAAGCGGCTAAAATATTAGATGAACTAATATTGGAGGAAAAGAGCTAATGGAACTAATTGACACTGATTATTTTCGGGGGATACTAGGAAAATCAGGAACTAGCGTCCCTTCGTTTCCAATTATATTAGGATACTCTATATGGGCATATCACAAGCATACAGGAATACCCGCCTATGAGATAATGAAAGATGGTAAAAAACACGCCGCTGCTCAATTGCACGTTGCTAAAGAATTTAATTTGCCTTTTGTTATGGGTTTTTCTGATTTAAATGTAGTTGGTGAAGCCTTAGGTGCGACTTTAACTTACATGCCCGATGTAATACCCATGCACGAAATCGCAGCGGTTAAAACCGCAGAAGACATCGAAGCTTTAGAAACGGCAGATCCTCACAAAGACGGTAGAATGCCAGTAATCGTTGAAACTTGCAGAACCTACATTAAAAAATTTAAAAACTCAGAAAACATTATCGGTGCTGGAGTTGAAGGACCAATTACCGCCGCAGGTTCAGTGTGGGGTATGGAAAACTTAATGAGAAATATGATCAATAACCCAGAACTCGTTCACAAAATTTTAGAGGTAACGACAGATTCAATTATCGATTTTTTAAACGAACAAATGGAAACAGGTGCTGATTTAGCTGTGTTATCTGATCCAAGCGCTTCGTGTACTTGCATATCCCCTCAATTTTTTCAAGAGTTTGCTTTTCCCTATTATAAAAAAATTTCCAGAAAAGTAAATACTGTTGCGTTTTTGGTACATATATGTGGAGAAGTTTATAACATATTAAAACCTCTTACGAGAGTCCCTAAAATACTAGTAATTAGCGTTGATATGGTAGATTTAAAAAAAGCGAAAGAAGCTTTAGGAAAGAAATTCGTAATACTTATGGGTAATGTCTCTACAGCAACCATGCTATATGGAACAGCTCAACAGGTCGAAGAAGAAGCGAAAATGTGTATTAAGGCGGCTGCAGAAGGGGGTAAATTTATGCTTAGTACTGCTTGCGATATCGCTCCAGGAACTCCATCATCAAATATTAAAGCATTAATAAATGCCGGTTCAAAATATGGAACGTATCCATTAAAATTTTAAATATAGAAATTTAATTTTATTTTTTATTATACGAATTCCTTAAAAAATTAAGAAAGATCAGTTCTTAACGAAAAAAGTATATATATATCAAAAATAAAGATTTTGCATAACTAAAATAAAAATTTAAAAAATTATAATAAAAAAAAGTGTATTAAGATGACACCTACAGACGCTTCTCTTGAAGCTTTGTCAAAATTAAGACAGTTAAATCCCGAAACTGGATGGTATATAATCCCGATTTTAGCAATAGTTCTATATATTTATGGCGTTGAAATTAAAAATGCGAGAGAAACGAAAAACTGGAACACAATATTTGCTGGCTTGACTGTATTAGGCTTAGATTTAATTAACGAGATTTGGAACGCTTTAGTTTTTGCTTTTACTAATTATTCTGCATTTTGGACTACGCCAAGTGCAAGTGCCTATATTATTTTAATAGGTTGGAACTTAGAAATCGCTTTTATGTTTTCTATAGCAGGCATAACCTTTGCTAAATTTTTACCTGATGATAAAAACAAGAAGATCCTAGGACTTCCTAATCGATGGGCTATGGCTATTGGATTTTCATTATTTTGTGTAGCTGTCGAGATCTTTCTAAATTGGGGAAATTACTTAATTTGGGAATATGTCTGGTGGAATTGGTATAATCCCGTTTTAATTTTCTTAATTGGATATTTCCATTTCTTCGTTGGCGCTTTTTACGTCTACGATCTACCAGAATTAAAGGATAAGATTAAAGTAGTTGGGATTATTTATGGAGTTGGCATAATACTTTTATGCATTTTCGGACCATTACTCGGACCATTAGGAATATTTTAATGAGTTTAATAAACATATTTTTTTTTTAATAGAAAATTGTAGATGTTTTAACAATTAATTCAAACGCAATTACTCAATCTTTTATTTACTATCCTTATTTATTTATATAGACATCTATTTGAACAATTTTTTAATGAGTGTATCGAATATCATTAAATTAGTTTTTTACCCAAATCAATTACCAAAATCGAGTGTTATCCAAATTGAGATTGTTAAAACTCTATTAGTTTTTTAATATTCTTACATCTTTTTCTTCGAACCTAAAGATATATATAGATAGTGAAATATAATTAATATTGAAATTACTAATTCTTAAAAATCTAAAAAAAAAAATAAAAAAAATTACAATGTAGTTGAGACTTTAAATGGTCGCAACAACCGAAAATTTTCAGAAGTCTAAAGAATTTTTTGAAAGTGGTGATATCATTAATACTTTAATAAGTTTCAATGAAGCCATTGAGCATTACGACAGCGCGAAAGGCAATAGAAAGAAAGAATTAATTCAATTTTTGAATGATCTTTTACAATATTGCCAGGATAATAATCTGCAAAACGAAGAAGCTATGGTTATAAGGACTTTAGGAAGAACACATACTAAGTTTAGAGACTATGTAAAAGGTTTAAAATATTCGTATCAAGCATTAAAAATTCAAAAGAAGTTAGGAAAGAAGTTAGATGTAGCCGAAAGTTTAGTATTTTTGGCTGAGGACCTTGAAGTTTCTGGAAACTATGAAGAAGTTATAAAAACATTTAATGAGGCTGCGGAGATTTTCCATGAATTAGGGGAACTAGAGAAGGAAGACGCTATGAAAATAGAAATCGAACGCTTAAAAGACTTTTCTAAGCAAATGGTTGAAGATGAGTATTTCTTAAACAAATACCAAGTAGATAAATATTAAAATAAGAATGGTATAGCCATTTAAATAAAAAATTATTTTTTTTTCTTTATTATTTATTATTTTATTTTTACTAATTACTAATTATTTCGTTTTTTACTGCTTTCAAAATGCTTTTTTATCTCAGATTGACAATAAAATAATATTTCTTTGATTGATAAAGTACTTTCTTTACTAATTCTCTTCAGATCTTCAAATTCAGGTTTTACATTAATTACATTGATTTCTTCATTCATTTTAACGTAAGATATTTTAAAATTTAACTCGTAAGTTTTACTATTTATATCAATTTTACTCTTTTCAAATTTACGATCAACGCATACTCGCTTAATTGTATAAAACCTTATACCTAATGTGCCTAATTCGTTAATTATTTTATCCATTATCTCAAACCTGTTTTGAGGATGACATAATATTTTAATAACGTGACTAGGTCTATTTTTTTTAGTTACACTCGGAAAAACTTGAATATCAAGTATTTTTTCATTTTCCATAATATTGATGAAGTTTCCTAGCATCTCTCCTGATACATCATCAACATCCGTTTCTAAAACAGATATATCTTCAACATATTTTTGTAATGGGTGCATATTTGGGGTGCTAATTGTCTCTTCGCTCTCGCCATATATTAACCGAAGAACATTTGAGAAGTTTTTAAACTCTTTTTGCCCAGTACTATATGTTACTCTTAATATTTTCATCTGGTTCGTAAATCGAGCAAATTTTGGATTTAAATTAACCAAAAGCGCAGCACCAGTAGGAGTTACGAGTTCATTTTCGATGGGACCCCCGAATACTACTAGTTCGGAGAGTTCAAAAATTTTAGCTGTTGCTGGAGCTGGTATAGGCAAAATTCCGTGTGCAGTTTTTATACTACCCCCTCCAAGCGGAACCTTACCATAATAATATACAAAACTTTCGTTAAAACCACCTAATTTATCTAATGCTTTAGTTACTCCTAAAATATCAATTAAAGTGTCTACAGAGCTTAATTCGTGTAAATGAATATTTTCAACTAAATCTCCGTGAACTTCTGCTTCTGCTTCGAATAATGTGTTTAATACTTTTTTAGCGTATATTTTTGCTGGCTCAGAGAAGCTTTTTTCAAGTAGAAATCGTTCCAATGCGTTGTAAAGTGCATCAGAGGTTCTATGGTTTTTAGATTCTTTGATAGCTAATTTAAGTTGATTAACATCGACTCCCATTCGTTTAACTTTTGTTAGTTCCAGTTCGATATGGGAAACTCCTTTTAGAAAGTGCTTTAATTCTTTTAAATCAGCTATAATTTCGTTTGAATCGGATACTAAGCTTAATAGGGATGCCAAGAACATATCTCCCGAGATTCCTGAATTTGCTGTATCAATATATAAAGATTTCATTTCATGTTTTCTCTTACTTTTAAAAGTAGGTAAATTTAAATCTAATATTTTAAAAATATTTACTATACTAAAAATAATAAACCGTCATTATTTTATAATAAATTGTAATCAATTTCAATTTAATAATTATAAATTTAAGAATAAATTTTTATTATTTAATTATGAGTGAACTTCAAACTATAAAGTGTTACTTAAATCAGTTACCAGCAACACTTCTAAAATTATTAGGAATTGCTCCTCCGCTCGGTACTATTCCAGGACCTGTCCAATCTGTTATCGATCTCTATCAAGGTGTTGAAAGGATCAGTATAAACATCATTGATAATTTTGGCTTATTCGAACTCACATATCATAAACCACAATTTATGATTACTAATTCTCAAGCGATGTTACTTCTATCTACTAAAAATCCTTACACTTTAGGTGTTTTACATCAAATTATGTACGGTGGTTTTGATCCTGAACCCAACGGTTTTCATTTGTTAAGATATCTAAATGAGCACGGAAAAAAGACTTGTTTTGTCGGAAGAAAAAAAGATATAGAAAGGTACGATGGTGGGACTCATTCAGTCGCAAAAGAAACTGACATGAGTACATGGGTGGAATCTGCAAAAATAATTAATAATTTTGAGCTTTCTTGGATGCATTATTTGGATTTTGAAAACCTCCATAAACAACAACAAGCACTTAAACAAAGAACTCCTGAGGATTTAATTGATAAACTGATTTTGCGTACTGATAAGTGGATTTTAGGCAATTACAAACAGCTTAGAAATAATTCCTTGATGATAATCTTAGGAGATCATGGTAGAGTGAAACTAAATTTGGAATACTCTGGTAAAATTGCCCAATGGCGAGAGGCAAGCGTTCCAATAGCCATTTTAATAAAAAAATAATTTTTTACTATTAAAAAAAAAGATTAAAGATGTTTAAGATGGAGGAATACAAACGCTTTACAGTGTCTCTTCCAAAAGATTTGTACGATAAATTCGAGGCATTTAGAAACAAAATTGGTATCTCTAGATCAGATAGTATAAGAAAAGCTATGCATTCTTTAATGGTTAGTGAAGAAAGTATTCCTGTTGCTTCGGTAAACGTTGTAGGATGCATTCCTATTATTATGTTGCACGAACATTTTATTGGAAAGTCCGAAAAAGAAGACTCTCACGAGCATTCGCATGGAGTTAATCATGATCACGACTACCACAACCACAAATATGATTCTAGACCGGTTTATGCTTCAGTTCAGCAAACAGATGAAATACTAAAAAATGACATTCAACACCATTTTTATGACATAATTATCTCAACTATGCACATTCATTTAGAGTTTGAAAAATGTCTAGAAATTATCGCTGTTTCAGGACCATATAATCGAGTCAAAAGTTTAAAAGAAGCGCTACAAAGGTTAAAAAGTGTAATATCGATTGATTTTTTCATCATTGATAAGGAATTTAAATAAATATTAGACATGTAATTTTATTTATCCTAAAATTTTAAAAGGAAGAGATAAGAATAAAAAATTTCCTTCAAATATGAAAAGAAAAAGGATAAGGCGATTATTGAAGTATTTTTTATTCCTTTAGGTCGTGTTAATTGTGTGTGTTAGAAATAATATACTTTTTTCTAATTAAAAAGTAAAATAGAGTGAAAAATTATTAATTTTTATATTAAATTTAATCGATATTTGGAATCTATTGTCTATTAAGAGAGGTTAATTTCAAATAAAATAATAATAAAATTTTAAAAAAAAAATTAAATTCTTTTTATAAAATCATTTATAGATCTTTTTCTTGAACAGTTTTTCGTCCATTTGCTTTAGCGCGGCCAATCGCTGCATCGAGAATGCTTATAATTGCTTCATTAAGAGCAGGACCATCAATAACATCCCCACTAGTGTTGCATTCTTTTGACTTAATGTACTCTCGAACTTTACTTTTTACAAATAGGATTTCAACTGGTTTTTTAGCCATTTTTTATTCCTCCTTTTATTATTTAAATACGTTTTAAAATTAATTAGTGTTTAAAGTATATTTCTCCTTGCTCATATATAAAGTTAGTTAAAAAATCATCATAGAAGGTTAATACTAGCGATCTATAAAAGATGAATTAATCTTAAAAAGCACGAGGTACAGCTGATAATCATTATTAATTGGAATAATAAAGGCTATTTAAAGAATTAATTTTATTCTATTTTTACGCCGGCCACATCTATAGTTCCTTTTGAGTTATCTATACCTTCTAGCTTCATGTAATCTTCTAGTGATCTCGAAGTTACAACCCTCAACCCTTATTTTTATTTCTAAGAAAAATATATTACATCACTTATGCTTTGATAATGTTCTAAACTTAGGGATATCACCGCATATTCCACAAATTTCTAGAAAAATTAAAAATAACCATAATGCTTATTTGACAAAAATTTATAAATTAAAAAAAGGATATATTCAAATATCCAATGAAAATTTTTTATGGGGGTAAGAAACCATGAAACGAAATAAATTTAAATTAGCTCTATTGCTCTCTTTGACCATTTTTTTTAGTGGCTTCACAGCGATTTATCTCTATAATAACACCAATTTATTGAAGGATAGTGTTGTCGAAGATTTAGAGAACTTTTCAGAAGAATTAAAAATTTCTGCTTGGCTTTTAAACACGACCGAGGTGGTCTCCACGGAAAGCACGGGTGATTCTGAGTTTTCAACAATATCAGTGGACGATTCCGGAAACGTGCACATTGCGTGGGAAGATTATACGGATTATGGCGGTTCGGGAACGGATCCGGATATATTTTATAAGCGCTGGAACGCGACCACGGCGGCTGTCTCGTAGACCCATCTGACCGTCCCGCCAAATACACTTTAGTATGGATCGCTGGAAGGCGAATAAGTAAAAAAAA
>JAHLWS010000039.1 GCA_019057795.1 Promethearchaeota archaeon
AAGATTTCCAATTCTTATCAACTAATCTTAATATCTGTTGGGCTGTTTGTGAGGGAAGTTTCTGATACGCCTTTTTATCTTTTAACATATACCATAAATCATAGTATCTTAGCCAGTTTCCTAAATAAAAAAATTCTTGCCTAACATAATAATTTGCCACATTATAGATGTTTTTTGATAAATGGCATAAGCACGAGAGGCTTACCGTCTTTTTTATCTGGATTTGTTCGGTCAGTCTCATTCCTATATGTTTCAATAGACATTTATACTAATATAAAACGAGAGTGCGTAAATTTACAGATAAAATAAAGATATTTTAAGGAATTTATAAATGAAGGGAAATTAAAATTAATCAATAATAATAATAACTTATCAGATTAGAATTGAACAAAATGGAGAGAAACAATTATTCCAAATTTGAAATGGATTGTATATCTACATCTGGAGTTTACAAAACCCCTTTTTCATTGATTATAATTGTACAATTGTTTATAGGGGGTATAGTTTTATTTTTGTTGAACTTATGGTTTATTAATAGCTTATATTATCTTTTAACTGGAAGCGAATTTTATTCTTTTGGGTTAAAGGCTGAGTGGTATTATTGGTTATTGCTCCCTCTAAATATATATGGTAATATTTTACTATTCACATTTACAATCATATTATTTTCTGCCGGGATTTTTAAGCTACTGAACAAACTTTCTCCACCTCGAGAGGGAATTTTTGAGAGAGGGAGTAAGGACTGGAAGTACATGCATAGAAGGTTCTGGGTGGCATATTTCCCGATTTGGTTGGCAAGAGCTTTACCATTGCCTTGGGTTGATATTGTCGTTTATCGATTTTTCGGTACTCGGGTTGGAAAAAGCGTAGTTTTATATGAAGGCTATGTAGATCCTTTATTTATAGAGATTGGTGATTTTACGATGACTTCATTAAACATTTGTATTTTTTCACATTTAATCTATCAAGATAAAATCTTAATTAAAAAAGTAAAGATTGGAAAGGCCTGCGTTGTAGGACCTCACACAATAGTTTCGCCGGGTACAATCATGCACGATTTCGCCGTATTGGGCGTAAATAGTTATACTTCAATTGAACAAGAATTAGAAGGTAATTTAATTCACATAGGTACTCCAGTGAGTTTAACATTACCGATTCAATCAGTCGAAGACTCTCAAAAAAAAGCGGAAAAAGTTAAACTAAAGCCTTCAAATGCTGAAGTGAATCAAATTGAAAACGATCTAAATTTAAAAGAGGGCTAAAAATTGTTTCAACCAGTTAGCTTAAAGGGAGATTCACCATCACCTATAGATGAGAGAATCAGAGGTAAATACCTAATTTTATATATTGGAATAATTATTCTTAGCCTTGTTCCCTTCTCTATTTTTGAATATTCGTATGTTGTTTATTTTTGGAGTAAGACGGGTTATTGGTTATTCTTTATATTATTACCCTTTAATGTTTTAGCTGCGATCTATATAGTTCAATTTAGTGCGATTTTAATATCAGTTTTAATTTTAAAAATAGTTAACCTACTACATGTTCCAAAGGAGGGAGATTTCAAGCGATCTTTAGAAGATCGGGATTATCTTTTTTGGAATATCCGGAATATTGTTAAAAAGTGTCCATTATATGTTACGGCTTCAAATCCGTTTCCATGGTTTAAAAATCGGTTCACTCTATGGTTTTTTGGTGTAAAAATCGGGAAAAAAACAATTTGCGATAATAGTTGGATTTCTTCAGAATTCGTATCAATTGGTGCGAATGTTATAATAGGAATGAATTCTACGATCTTGAGTTTTGGTATTGAACAAGATAATTTCATTTTAAGAAAAATAAGAGTGGAAAGCGGTGCTCTTATCGGAGCCAAATGCGTTCTTCTGCCTGGTACGGTTATGGAACAAAACTCGAAACTTTCAGCTCATTCGTATACAAGTTACGACCAGGTTCTAAGAGAAAATTCAATTTATTTAGGTCATCCAGCAAAATTAAAAACTACTTAAAAATATGATCTCCGAAAAAAGCTTTAAAATTAACCCAAAGGAGAAGTTAGAGTCGAAAAAAAGACTTGTAATCATATCTGATACACACATTTCGCGTTATGGGGGAGCATTTAACCTTCACGCCTTTAATGTTGGAATGGAAAAAGTGAATAAGATAAAAGACGCGTCTGTTTACTTACATTTAGGAGATATCACAGCTTTTGGTACTTTGCTTGATTTCGAGTATGCGTTAGAGCAATTTAAAAAGTTCGAACCTTTATCCAAAAGTCCAAAAATGATATTTTTAATAGGAAACCACGACGCAATGAATGTAGGGTATTTGTTATTTGAAGAGATGGTCGGAACCAGACATTATACATATGAAGATGACGATATTTATATATATGGGATAGATAGTACAAAGCCCGATTTACCTGGTGGAATAATTCATCATAGTATAATCGAATCAGTTAGAAAAAAGTTAGAGAAACCTGAAAGAGAAAATAAATTCAAGGTTGTATGTTTTCATCATCAATTAATACCGATACCTTACACAGGAAAAGAACGATCAGCAATAGATGATTCAGGAGATATGCTTAAGATGCTTTTAGAGGCGAAGGCAGACTTAGTTTTAAATGGCCATCGACATTTTTCTAATTTATATACTGTGAGTAGTAGTGAGAAAGATTTATTTATTTTTAATGCAGGAACATTTTGCTGTAACAAAACGAGGTATCGTGAATTATTTACTTATTCAATCATAGATATTGATGGTAACAACCTTAATTTTAAAATAATTCCAGTATTAGATTCAAACTCTCAACGAGAAATTCTACGCGAAGTTAATTATTACATTCCATTACAGATAGATAAAAAACAAAAACCTATTGCTAGATTTATTCAATTATCAAATTCGTTAGTTTCAGAACGATTTGAGAGTAATTTCAATTATTTTGATAAAGCAATTGAAAAAATTAATAAAATTAGCGAAGTTGATTTAGTTGTTCATGCAGGTAATCTTACTAAGAATAGCTTTAAAGAAGAGTTTCAAATTGCTAAGGACAAACTCAATCAATTAAAGCATCCTTATTTGGCTGTTCCGGGATATACTGATTCAAAACCTCTTGCTTGGGAATACTGGAAACATTACTTTGGAGAATTTGATCCACTGTACGAAAATGACAATATATACTTTCAGGGTATGAACTCTACTACTTTAGATTCGAAAGAAGGATATATTGGTCGAAAAAAATTGAATAGGTTCATCGAAAAAGTGTTATCGCTTAGTCATCAGAAAATTTTTGGAGTTTGTTGTTTTCACAACTTAATACCTACTCCTTTAAGCGTGTGGAGGACGGAATTAATTGATTCTGGAGATGTTCTTTCTCAATTTGCCAGATCACAAATTGATTTAGTATTAAATTCCTCGCCGAGCATTTCATTTAACGTTAAAATCGAGAATACAGTCTTTTCAAATGGTGGAAATCTTGAGGGTAAATATTTTGAGGAGGTTTTCATTGAAATTGAAATTTATAAGAAAGGACTAGTTGTATTGAAAGAACATAATTTACGAACGGGATTGATAAAGGTTATTGGAAACTATTACCTATCTATTTTAATCTAAAAGAGAATTAGTAATATCATGGAAAAAAACCTTATTCTAGAGCAGTATAACTTAATACTAATAAGATACGCTGAGATTTGGTTGAAATCGCAAAAAGTAAAAATCCGTATGCTCAAATTCTTAATGAATAATATAAAAAATATGCTCAAGAGAAAAGGAATTCACTTTAATAAGTATCAATTAAGCAAGGATTCCTCCAGAGTATTTTTCTTTTTTAACAATAAAGATATTCCTAATGCGATCGAGGTAATAAAAAACGCTTTTGGAGTGCATTCTCTCAGTCCGGCAATTAGAACTTCGAATAGTCTTAAAAACATTACTGAAAGAACGATAGAATTAGCTAAAGAAATTTTGGAAAAGGGCGATTCTTTTGCGCTCAGAGTTAGAAGATCTGGAAAACATGACTATACCTCAATGGAAGTGGCTAAAATCGTGGGTAAAGCCGTCATTGATAATCTCTCAAATCACAACTTAAAAGTAAATCTAACTCACCCAAAGAAAGAAATTTTTATTGAAGTAAGGCAAGACTTTTCGTACATATTTTCTCAAGTAATTAAGAGCAAATGGGGGGGCTTGCCAATTGAACCTGTAAAAAAGATATTAGTAATGGATGTCGGCAGGTTAAACGATTTAATAGCTGGTTTTTTATTAATGAGAAGAGGCTCTGAAATTTATCCTGTGTTATTTGATATTACAGAAAATAAAGCGCTGAACGATATTTGGATATCGAATTGGAAAAAAGTAATGGATTACATACCATTTAACCAGTTCAGGTTAAGAAAAGTTAATTTATATAACATTTTAAAAAAACTTAGCTCAGAATTAAGCGATATTCAGTACTTTTGCGGTATATGTAGATTAATTAGATTTGATTTATTATCAAGAGTTCTTAAAGTTTCCAACTTTTCTTTTTACGGAAAAATTAGGGCAATAACAGACGGAGTTAGTTTGAGCTGCTCGAGCAATTGTTCTGATTCAGTAGATTTAGATTCCATAGCGCTCAATCACCATATTTCTAAATTTCCTATTTTTACGCCGTTAATAGGTTTTGGAAGAGACAGTATTCAAAATCTCGCTTTTAAAATATCAAAAAAGTTTAAACCTATTGAGTATTGCCCATTTAAACCAAAAGATCAAGAATTTGATGCTGAGAAATTAAATAAAATATACGATAATTTAAATTTTGATAAAATTCTTGAAGAAAGCGTTGAAAAAATTGTAGAAATTAAAAATTTTTAAATTGCCAAAAACAAAAGGTTTTGAATTTTTGAACCTATTATTTTTCATTATGATTAAGCTATTAATTTTAATTTCCCTTCATCTATAAATTCCTTAAAATATCTCTAATTTATCTATAAATCTACTCCCTCTCCTTTATTATTAGTGTAAATGGCTGTTAAAACACATAGGAATGAGACTGACCGAACAAATCCAAATAAAAAAGACTGCAAACCTCTCGTGCTTATGCCATTTATCCAAAAACCTCTATAATTTGGCAAATTACTACATAAGGCAAGAATTTTTTTATTTAGAAAACTGGCTAAGATACTACGATTTATGGTATATGCAAAAAGATAAAGAAGCGTATCAGAAGCTTCCCTCGCAAACAGCACAACAGATATTAAGGTTGGTTGATAAGAATTGGAAATCTTTTTTTAATTCCCTTAAAAAATGGAGAGCACAACCAATAAAGTATCAAGGACGCCCCAGACCGCCAAAGTATAAGAAGAAAAACGGAGAATTCGTGCTTATTTTCACTAATCAACAATGCCGAATCAAGGAGGGCTACTTACATTTTCCTGAAAAAGTGGCCATATGTCCTATAAAAACGCGTATTGAAAGCCAATTACATCAAGTAAGGCTCGTTCCTAAGGGATTTTATTACATTGTAGAGATTGTATACGAGAAAGAA
>JAHLWS010000040.1 GCA_019057795.1 Promethearchaeota archaeon
AGCTCTCGTTCAAGCTTAATCTCATTAATCATGTTGCCGACGGCGTATAATTCTTCGTCGTCCATATCAATGCCGCTTTGTTTAGCTACTTCCTTGGTAAAGTCCATCTCCTCCTTTCTAACTTCCTTCAAAAGAGCTTTTAAATTTAGACGCTCGACATCTTTCGGAAACATTATGATTATTAAGTAATATATGCAACCTCGGGTTTTTATAATTTTTGTTTTGTCTCTCTTGAGCCTTTTTCGAAAGTACGCAAAATGGATTAAATCGTTGCGCTTGAAAATCTCCTCGGCTCTTCTTAAAACGCCGGGTAATGATTCCAATGCGTTTGAACGGAATTTAAATTCTATAACATCTGAAGGTGTGGTTAGGTCGTCGTGTTTCGAACCTTTTTCCCGCTTTTTATGATCCATTTCACCCGCATCGCTCAGGTATTCTTTGTTAACGAATTTGACGAGCAGATCATGATGAGTCACATGAGCATTAGATCCCGTTTTTTCGTTAGATTAAAAAAATCGGTGATTTTTTTCGACCAAAAGGCAATAAACTCAAAATTTTTACATTTTTTCGAGCGAAACGGGCGGGAATTAGGGTCGTTTTTAGAATCACTCATGATATATATTAGGAGAATAAGAATAAAAAAGGTTTCAAAAAGAAGGTATTTTGGTTATTTACTAGCGTAGCTTAATAATATTGGCTTAAATTTATTTTAATTATACATTCTAAATATCAGTAATTACTATTGTAGTATTCTTATAACTATTATTATCGCTATTTTCTAATTACTACTATAAAGAGGTTATTAATTAAAATTATAATATTAATTAATTTTGCATACTTTTTATTATCAGGATTTCTAAATGTTTTTGAAAAAATGGTTTTGAAATGAACAAAATGATTTAAATGAATTAGTTGAGAAAATCTTAGTGATTTACGAGAACGAGAGTTTGAGAAATAGAATGGGGGAAATAGGTCATCAAAGAGTAGTGAATGAATTTTTGTTGGAGCAAATAATACAAGATTATAGAAAACTATTTTAGAGGGTCATTCGTAATGAATAAAAAGATATTAGTCACTGGTGGAGCTGGATTTATTGGCTCTCATTTAGTTGATAAACTAATTGAAGAGAAAAAACATGAAGTATTTATTCTCGATAATTTAGAAGAACAAATACATGGAAAATCAAACAATCCTCCAAAATATTTACATAAAGAAGCAAAATTTGTTAAGAATTCGGTAGTTAATTATAACGCTCTTAAAGATTTGGTTAAAGAATGTGAAATAATTTTTCATTTGGGTGCTGTTGTCGGAGTTGGACAATCTATGTATCAAATCCGGAAATATGTTGAGAATAATATTCTTGGCACGGCAAATTTACTGGATATACTTGTAAATTGCGAGCATTCTGTCGAAAAACTCATCATTGCCTCTTCTAACACGGTTTACGGAGAAGGAAAAGCAAAATGTAGTCATTGTGGGTTTGTTTATCCTTTATTAAGGGATGAAAATCAATTATTTAATAAAGAATGGGAGGTTAAGTGCCCTGATTGTGGTATAGAAATTAAACCGGTGTTAACAGATGAAAATAATCCTTTTAATTCTAGCTCGATTTACGCGCTAAGTAAACAGTCTCAAGAACAAATGGGATTATTAATTGGAAAAACCTATGGGATAAACACGACGGTTTTAAGGTTTTTCTTAGTTTATGGTCCAAGACAAGCTCCCTCAAACCCATATACTGGAGTTTGCTCAATATTTAGTACTCGTCTATTAAATGCAAAACCGGCAATTATTTTTGAAGATGGTTTGCAATCCAGAGATTTTGTTCATGTTAGCGATATTTGCCAGGCATTAGTTCTTGCCATGGAAAATGACTCTGCTAACGGAGAAATATTTAATGTAGGGACTGGGACGCCCACAACTATAAAAGAAGTTGCTGAGATAATTACTGAAAAAATCAATCCAAGTTTAAACCCAATATTCACACATCAATACAGAATTGGTGATATTCGACACTGCGTTGCTGATATATCAAAAATTAAAAATAAATTAGGATATAAACCAAACATAAACTTTAAAGAAGGAATTGACGATTTAATCAATTGGATAAGAAACAAAGAATTTCAAATTAAAGATAAATCCCAAAATGCATTAGATGAATTGAAAGAGAAGGGACTATTAAAATAATTAAACTTAAGAATAGAAAGTATAATGAAGAATATTTTAATAACAGGCTCAAATGGTTTTTTAGGATCACATTTAATCGATTTATGTATTAAAAAAGATTTTAAAATTTATGGGTTAGATCGACCATCTTCATCTTTTAGAAATTTAACGCGCTATACCAATGGAATCGAATTCTTTTCTAATAAACATAGGAAAAAATTTCTTGGAAAAAAAATTCAAATTGCTAGTAATCGCGAGAAACTAATCTTTTTAGAATGCGATGTAAAAAATCGGTCGTTATTAGAGAAAATAATCGAAGAAATAAAACCAAAGCTATTGTTTCACTTTGGAGCGCAACCATATATAATCCCATCGTGGGAAGATCCAGTTAATACAATTGAAACTAATGTAATTGGTACTATAAATGTGTTTGAACCGATTAAAAAATACAGCTTAAAAACTCGCGTTATCTTAGCTTGTTCTGCTACTGAATTTGGTACGACTACTAACATAGGACGCCCCTTGAAAGAATCTGATCCATTAATGGCAATTCATCCTTACGGAATTAGTAAAATTGCGGCTGAGCTTCTTTCTCGACAATATTACATTAACTTCGGAATAGAAACAATTAACTTGAGATTTTTCAATCTGACAGGCATAAGGCGAACTAACGATGCCTCCTCGGATTTTATAAGAAAAATCGCTCAGATTGAATTAGGCTTGAAAGAACCCGTTATAGAAGTAGGAAATCTAAATCCTTATAGAGATATATTAGGAGTGGGAGATGCAGTCAATGCTATTTGGTTAACCGCTACGAAAGGAACAGCCGGAGAGACGTATCACGTTTGTACAAACAAAAAAGTCCAGATTAGAGAAATTTTAGATATTGCCTTAAGTTTTACTACAAAAAAAATTGATGTAATTGAAAATGTTGATTATAAACTAAGAAAAACTGACGAAGATATGATGATTGGGGATAATTCAAAGATTAAATCTGAATTAGGCTGGGAACCCAAAAAAACAATTAAAGAAACGCTAAAAGAAATGTTTGATTACTGGATAGACTCTTATAAAAAAAATCCTAAAATGTAACAAATAAAAAGGAAGAGTAACCTTCTATTCCCGAATACGAGATTGAATATATCAATAGAAAGAATAGAACCATTGACGATTTTATACGAGATTTAGACTCTTTATTGCCTTTTGAGAGAAATGAACCTATAATAAAAGTAGATAATGAAATACAACCTTTTTATATAACCGCCTCGAAGCCCGATATAACACGCTTTAGAAACGCAACTGCCACTTTTGGAAGGGATATGTACGAGATAAACGATTTAGGTATTTCGGTAAAACTGTTTATCATAGATACGAGCCTAAGTTGACTATAGGCAATCTTAGGAATTGCTTAGGAATATATTTCAAACTTTTTGGAAAATTATAAGCTAAAATATTGAAAATACAATAAGATAATATAACAAAGGTTAAATTATAGAATTACCATATTTTACTTGTAAACAAAAAAGAGGTTATTATTATGGAAAAGCCATTAGGTATGGAAGAAATTAAGATTAAACCCGAAGATGAAGCTAAAGGTTTTTATGTTTTATTAAATAATGGCACTGGTGTTTGTTTGCCTAATCATAGATATCTCGTTCCAAAATATGTTTTGAGCGAATTAGAAAAAGAGGGTATCAAATTTAGAATAAAAAATAATGATACAAAGATTAAAAGTTGAATTTCTAATACCTCTTAAATATAATGATGGAACAGATGTGGATATAAAAAAACTTCTTGATATTAGAAAAAAAGTAGTAGATTTATTTGGTGCTGTTACTTATAGTCCTGTTCCTACAGAAGGTATATGGATAAACCCAAAGACACATATAAAATATTCCGATGAATGCAGAAGATTTGAAATCCTTGTAGAAGAATCTCCTGAAATTTATGAAACTCTAAAAGAACTCAAAGAGGATTTGAAAAAGACTTTCAAACAAGAAGATATTTATATGTATTATACTAAAATAACTCAAATCTGAATTTCAAAAAGAAATTTCTGATTATCTCAATCTCATTTATATATGTGTTAAATCAATCTATTGTTAATGACAATTGAAAATATTGAATTGGCAAACATTTATCGAAAAAGAGATAAAGTTTTGGTCTTGGATATTTTAATTTTAAAGCAAATAGAAGACTATTTTCGAGAATATAATGATTCAATTATTATTGAATAAAATATCCCCCCTCCTGCGGCGATAATTCGAAAAAAATTTATCGCCGAATCAAAAAAAAGTTAATACCTTTTGGCAAAAATACATATCTTTTAAGTCGTTTTAAGAGCCTTTTTTCTTTTTAGAATTTAAGTTTTTAAATTATAAAACATGCTTAAAATAGCTTTAAAGTTAAGTTAAAATGGTTTTTGGAGCTTTTTGATTTTGTTTGTTTTATTAACCCAGATATGAAAAATAAGTTAGATATTTTACTGATATAGAGAACGAGTTTTCTCTTTTATTTGTTCCATTTTTTCTTCTTTAAGATCTGCAACTTTAAAACGAATATTCTTTCTGTGAATTGTAATAGGATAATCTATTATAACATAAGAAGGAAATATTTTTATGAAACCCTTTACAATATCTTTTTTCTGTAATAGAAATGAATATTCATCAGTTCCTTTTTCCGATGAAATCTTTAATACAATAAAATCATCATATTTCAATCTTTTAACAATAATTAAGATAGGTCTTACTTTAAAATCAGAAAGATTAGTAAATGATATTTTAGCAACAACTATATCTCCTTGTTTAAATGAGCCCACGCTTTATCTTCCTCTGGGGAAAACCAACCTGTTTTTGTTCTAAATTCTTCTTTTAGCTTTTCTTCATTTTTTCTTAGAATCTCTTTACCTTTTCCTGAATTAAAGAAAGCTATAATCTCAGTATTGGTTTTCTTGATATTATTACTTGACATTTTTTTACTCCTTCTTTATTATAAAATCTTTCAGTCTAATATAACTAATTATTATTTTCTATAGTTATAATATAAATCTTTACTTAAAATGTTAACAATATTTGTTTCATAATTTAATAAATATTAGTTTCAATCTCTTGATTTGCCAAAATAAAAAAAGTAGTATAAAAAAAGGTTTTAAGGCTTTATTCCAAATCTCTCTTGATTTGAAGTAAATATTGAATAGTTTTATTCTCTCTTTCGTTATATGCTTTAAGTTCCTTCTCGGTTTTATCTGAATCATAACCTCTATTAACTTTTAAATCTTCTAAATCGTTTAAATCTTCAATTTCATACACTTTAACGAATAGCTCTAATAAAACTCGTTTCACTTCTCGATTATCTAATTGAACTGTTTTTAATTGCTCTTCTAATTCTGCCTTATCTTCCATTAGCTTCAATATATCTTCATTAGTAGTGTTAACGATTTCGCAATCAATACATAAACTAGCTTCTAATGGTTTCCATAATTCATAGAATTGATTTATATCGTTTAATATTTGATTGTAAACATTTGAGCTATAATGAATTTTATGTCCGAGTAAATGTTCTTTAAAATCGTTCTCTACATTTGAGCCTATGTCGTATCTGATTTTTGTTAAATTAACTCTACTAATTTGAGTAGCAAAATATTTTCTAAAAGAATGAGTTCTCATTTTCTCATTTGGGTAAATTTCTTTAGCCACACTTACTAATTTTCTTGAATATTCGCTTCCTAATATAGTTTTATCCTTTCTAGTTAGTAGAATTGTTTTTAAATCTAACTCTCTTAAGTCTTCTATCCTATAAATTGATTGAATGAGTTTTGTTAACTCGTTTGGAAAAAAAAGATATTTAATTTTCACATTTTCCTTTATGGTTAAAAAATCTTTAATATAATAGTGTTCTTTATGCTTTCGAATCTTATACTTTCCACTTGTAAGTCCTTTTAAAGTATCACCTATTCTTAAGCCTAAAAGAGCCTGGATTTATAATTACTGTTATTAATCAAATTAAGAATAACTTGGATTTTTTCTCGGTCTAAGTTCATTTCATTCTCATTTATACCGTTTTGCTCGGTTTCTAAACCGTCTGTTATAGGAGAGCCACGAGCCGAATAAAAAGATTTGATTCTTGATTGATAAGCATTTTTTACGCTTACTTCGTTCCTTTTCTCTACTTTTATCAAATGATTTAAATAATCAACTACTCGTTTATTTCTCCTATCAATATTCTCCTTAAGTAATTCGCTTGGATTAGAAACCTTATTGTAATTGCAATATTGCTGTAATGCGTTAAGATAAGAAGTAATTTTGAAATCTTTAGGCTCTTTATTTGTTTTCTGAGCAAATTTTTATCTCGTTAAAAACGAGATAAAAAAATTAAAAATTTATCACTTTCGCAAAAGAAAACACATCCCTTTAGGGGTGTGATGAATTTTGCCTTAATCAGTAAAAATTATACCTCTCTTTCTTTAAATACGAAATAATCCGTGCTATAATTAATGCAACTCGTTCAACAAGTTCAATTCAAACGATCAAATCTTTTGGATGAGATAACTTTTCTTTCAAAAAACCTGTTTAATGTGGCGACATATACCGTGCGACAACGATTTTTCAAGGACCGTCATTGGATTCGATATAACGAGTTGTGGAAATTGCTAAAATCTCACGAATCGTATAAAAAACTACAAGAATCGTGCGGATCTCATCCGCCACAGCAAGTTTTAAAACAAGTAGATAGAAATTTCAAGAGTTTCTTTAAAGCAATCAAAGTTTGGAAAAGCGAACGGTTTAAATTTAAAGGAATGCCAAAACTTCCTCGTTACAAGCGTAAGAACGCCCATAATTTAGTCTATTTCACTTCCTTACAATGTAGGCTAAAGGATGGACACGTACTACTCACGCAAAAGATGGAGAACTTAGGTTTTCCTAAAATAAAAACCGCGTTAAAAAGCGTAAAAGG
>JAHLWS010000041.1 GCA_019057795.1 Promethearchaeota archaeon
TATGCCGGAAAGCGAATTAACAGAGGGCTATTTCGAAGTAAGAAAGGAATTATCTTAAACGCCGATGTCAATGCCGGGTATAATATAATTAAGAAAGTAATCCCAAATGCCGTAATGGTTGATGGGATAGAGGGTATAGGGTTATATCCATATTCTATTGCTATTTCATAGCTATAGAACTCAATAGAATGAAATTTTAATTCCATGTAAGGAAATTAAAAATAACCTGTTTCGAAGTTTTACTTAAAAGAATAATTAATCAAAATATTAATATAAGTTTCCTTCTATATACTTATCCAAGTTATTGTGTAAATGCGAATTTGATGTAAATTATGGGTTACGGTTTTTTTGGAAAAGTTTTATGGGTTGACTTAACAAACGATAGTTTTGAGGAGGATGAGCTTCCTGAAAACATGTACCGTCAATTCATGGGAGGATATGGGTTAGGGTGTAGATTATTATATGAAAGAATGGACTCAAAAGTAAAACCCTTAAGCCCCGAGTCAATTATAGGATTTTTTCCTGGCCTACTAACTGGTACTGCAGCTCCCTTCTCAGGCAGATTTATGGTTGTAGGAAAATCCCCGCTAACGGGAACATGGGGTGATGCAAATAGTGGAGGTACTTTTGGACCTGCCATAAAAAAATGTGGTTATGATGGAATTTTGGTTAAAGGTGCTACTAAAAACCCAAAATATATATCTATAATTGATGGCAAAGCTGAAATCTTAGATGCTTCTGATATTTGGGGGAATGATGTTATAGAAACAGAGAAGATATTAAAAAAAAAACATGGAAAATTAATAAAAACAGCAGGTATTGGACAAGCAGGAGAAAATTTATCAAAAATATCTGGAATTGCGAATGATAAAGGAAGAATTGCCGCCCGCTCTGGTTTAGGAGCCGTTATGGGTTCGAAAAAACTAAAAATGATAGTTCTTAAGGGAAATAAGAAAGTTGTAATCTGTAACCGCGAGAACTTTTTGAGTTCAATAAAGGATTATTATAAAGTAACGAAGGTTAAACCAATAACTTCTGTGAAAAAGGCTCTCTTAGGGAAGATGTTTGGAATGGTAAAAACCATCCGTAGACTTAAAATTGGAATGGTTGCTTCACCAAATCTTATGAGAACAATTTATCGCTATTTTGGTACTACTATTGGAAACATAATTGGTGCTGAAACTGGAGATTCTCCCATTAAAAATTGGTCTGGAATAGGAATGTATGATTTTCCTTACGAAAAATCAAAGTTATTGTCTTCCATTAATATAAACAAATATAAAGTAAAAGAATACGGATGTTTTAGCTGTCCTGTTCAATGCGGGGCTATTTTAAAAGTCCCTGAATTGGACATTAAAGAAATGCACAGTCCGGAATACGAAACTTGCTGCTCTTTTGGTTCTCTTTTACTCAACAACGACTTGCTTTCTATATTTAAAATAAATGACCTCTGTAATCGAGCAGCAATCGATACTATTTCCACTGGTGCAACAGTTGCTTTTGCAATTGAATGTTTTGAAAATAATCTTTTAAATTTAGACGATACCGGCGGATTAGATTTAATGTGGGGTAATAGCAAATCTATAGTAGAATTGGTCCGCAAAATTATATTAAGAGAGGGTATAGGTGATATATTAGCTGATGGAGCAAAAATCGCTTCTGAAAAAATAGGGAAAAATAGTAAACAATACGCCATAACTTCATTAGGCTCTGAAATTCCGATGCACGACCCTCGCTATTTTAAATCCTTAGCTTTTACATACGCGTTTGATCCGACCCCTGGAAGGCATACAGCGGCTAGCATCGATTTTTCTGAAATTGGGCCATTTGATAAATTTGAGAAAAGCTTAAATCTCCCCAAAAAGTGGAAAAAAAACGAAAAAAAGAAGTTAGAGGCACAGGTTATCAATACGGGCTTCCATCAAATCTTAAACTGTGCCGGTATGTGCATGTTCTCGCCTTCCTTTGGTCCTTATCCTTTTATTGATCTTTTGAATTCTTTAACGGGCTGGAATACTAATATTGAAGATTATATCAAAACTGGAATAAGAATCCAAACTTTACGTCAAGCTTTCACAATACGAGAAGGTATTAACATAGCGCAAAACGAATTGCCCGATAGAATAATCGGACTACCACCTGCTGAAAAAGGGCCGTTAAAAGGTAAGACAGTAGAGTATAAGGAATTTTATAAAGAATTTTGCAACAGAATGGGATGGAATCCTGAAAATGGCTATCCATTAAAAGAGACTTTAAAAGATTTAGAGCTTGAATTCGTAATTAAAGATTTATATTAAATATACAACTTTAATTACCTATAAGGCTAATTAAATAGAATTATTTTATTCCAATGAATTCTAAGAACAATATTTCAAATGATAAAGAGAATTTAAATTCTTATCTTAAAAGGGAGCTATTAAACGATGCAAAGAGGTTAAAAAACAAGTATCCCCCGATTTCAGAAAAAATTAAAGGAGTTCCTAAATCATTAAAAATTAAGAAGATTTACGAGTTAAAAGAAAATCTTAAAAATCTTTATCTTATTACAGTAAAAAATTACTCTAAAAAGCCAAGATATAGGTTTTTTTTGGCAATATTGTTAGCTTCTCAAAGTTCCGACCTATTAGTTAGCTTAGCAAAAGGATTCAGTAAAGAACATAATTTAAAATTAATCCAATTCTCAATATATCCTCAACACTTTAGAGTTAGTTTGTTTTCTTTAAAAGAATTAAACAGTACAGATAACTTATCAGAATCAATCAATTTATTAAAAGAATTCAGAAACAAATATAGAAAAGAGTTAGATAACCTTAAAAATTTAATTAAAAATGTATAATTTTTAACATAGGATACAATATTAATATTAATTATTCTATAATAGAATTTGAATCAAAAATCTAATTTTGATGTAAAATGTCATTTAGAGAAAATACTGTTAAAATTATAAGTACTCTTGGTCCCGCTTCGAGTTCAAAACAGATGATTAAGCGTCTAATTGATGCCGGCGTTGATATTTTTCGATTGAATTTTTCTCATGGAACACACGATGAAAAGGGTGAACTGGTTGATAGAATTAGAAGCGTAGATGACTATGTTGGAATTATGGCAGATATTCAAGGACCTAAAATAAGGGTTGGTAAGTTTAAGAATGACGAGGCATATATATTAAATGTTGGACAACAAGTAGATGTCTACGAAAGTGAAATCCCTGGAGGTGGAGACCAAACTCAATTTTCCATCCCCTTAGTAGGATTTTTGAAATCAATGAAAAAAGGAGATGTGTTCTATGTTAACGACGGAATTATTAAAATTCAAGTTAAAAGTAAAGAAAAGAATAATTTGATAGGAGAAGTAATTGCCGGTGGACTAATAAGCAACAATAAAGGCGTAAATATCCCCAGTGGAGAATTAAAACAATCAGTTCCCACAGAGAAAGATATTAAAGACCTTGAATTTATTGCTAATCTAAACCCCGAATTCGTAGCAATTTCTTTTGTATCCAGAGGAGATGATGTCCTTACAGTTAAAAAACTCCTTGAAAATTACGGAAATAACGAAATAAAATTAATTTCAAAGATCGAACGACCTATAGCATTAGATAATTTTGATCAAATTTTAGAAGTGTCCGATGGTATAATGGTTGCGAGAGGTGATTTGGGTGTTGAAATTTCTCCAGATCAAGTACCAATTGTGCAAAAAGAATTAATTTATAAGTGCAATCGAGAAGGAAAACCCGTTATTGTAGCAACCCAAATGCTGGAATCAATGATTAACACGCCAGTTCCAACTAGAGCAGAAGCAAACGATATATATAACGCAGTTATTGATGGTACTGACGCCGTAATGCTTTCTGCTGAAACAGCAGTCGGAAAATACCCCGTAAATTCTGTCGAATTTATGAACAAGATTGCTTCAACTGCAAGTTTACACGCGCCATTGAGGTCTCCAGACGATTACGATTCTGATCGATTAACACACACACAAACTCTTGGACACGCAATACATGCTCTTGCGTACGAAATGGAAGAATTAAATTTTAGAGGTAAAATTGTAGTTATTACGAGAAAAGGTTACGGGGCTAAAATGATTTCGAAATTTCGCCCACCCTTACCTATTATCGCGATGACTCCATTTAAAAAAACCGCAAGGGAATTAAACCTAATTTGGGGCGTACAACCCATCCATATAGAAAAAATTGACTTTTTTAATTTAGATGTTGAGAGTTTAATCGAACAATCAGTAAGATATGGCGTTAAAACGGGTCACATCGACGAGAATGAGCATGTTATTATTTTATTAGTCTCGAGAAAATTCCAAAGACGGGGTAACCTTGTCGGTCTTTACTATGTTGGCGAGATACTTGAACCAGATACCAATCAATAATTCAAGTTCAAAAAGCATTTAATATTCATTTTTCATTTTCCTAAGTTTCATTAAACTATGTAATTCTTACATACAAACTTATTAAATTATTATGATCAATTTTAAATTTGAAGAATAAGAATAATATAGTAATTTTAGATTAATTTTCAATAAAATAAACATAAATCTATATTAAGGATAGAGGTAGAAAAAATATGGGAGAAAGTGAATGGCAACATGCTTCATGGGTATCTACTTTAGGAAAATGGGCGTGGATCATTGGAATTCTTAATGGAGTTATAGGAATATTATATTATGTTGTGCTCTCAATCATTTATTGGTGGATTCCATTTTATTTGGGATCTCAAATATGGAATATAATTTTAATTATAATTGGAATTGTCATATCGTTTCTAGTTATAAAACCTAAATTCTCGAAACCATGCGGAGAAAAAGATTGGGATACATTGTATGGCTGGGTATTAAATTTAGGTGGTTTTAATATCCCATGGATGTTGATTTGGGGGATTCTTTTACTCTATTTTGGATGGTGGAGTTGGGCCGGATATGCAGTTTTAATTCCTGCTGTTATGCTCTTGTTTGTTGGTCCTAAGCCATATGAATGGACTGAGGAATAAAAATAACTCAAAAATAACTCAATTAAATTCTTTTTATTTTCTTTTTATAATATTAAACCGATTAAAAAAAATCATATACTAATATTTAATTTTTTTGAAAGTTCTTTATATCTGGAGCGAAGTGTAACTTCAGTTACTCCTACTTGATCGGCAATTTCTTTCTGTGTTAATTCTAAGCCCTTTATCTTACTTGCTAAATATATTGCCCCTGCTACTATTCCTTTTGGGTCTTTGCCGCTGGTAGAAAAATTAGAAGAAAAAGTATTTACAATTTTTGATGTAGTTCTCTCAATTTCTTGATTCAAATTTAATTTAGCCATATATTTCGGAATTAAAGCGCTTGGTTCAGTATTTGGTGCCTTTAAATTTAATTCCCTGATTAAGACTCGATAACATCTTCTAATATCTTTCGAATTTTCGGACGATTCATCTAAGATCTCTTGGAAGGTTCGTGGTATTCTTTTTAATCTAATCGCAAGATATATGCTTGCAGCTATCATTGAATTAATAGATCTTCCCCTAAGTAATTTCTTTTTAAACGCTTCTTTATACAAACGGATCGCTTCAACCTTCACATGATTAGGAAGGTCTAAATTACTGCAAATTCTTTTTAATTCCGTTGTTGCGATAAGAATATTCCTTTTTTCCCATGTCATTCGAGTATTCCATTTTACAGCTCTTTTTAAGTCTGGATCTTTGATGTTCTTTTTGTTAATTACAGTCGTCAAGCCGATGTCTGGAAGTAGACTAGATATAGGGGCACCTGTATGTTCCCTTAATTGCTTTTCTTGGGAAGTATAAGCTCTTTTATCGCTATGAGATAAATCAACGCTTCTTTCGGCTACTACTAGTCCACACTGAGAACATACAGTTTCTCCTATTTGTCTAATTGAAACTATACTACCTCCACATTCAGGGCATAAATCTGATATAATATTTAAGTCTGATACAACATTCATTTAATCACCTTTTTATAATCCTGTTTCTTTTAATTGTTCTAATAATTCCTTTTGCTTCTTATTGGTTCTCTTAGGAATTTTAATTTTTACTCTTACTAATTGATTCCCTCTTTCTTCAGAGGTCATTTTATAAAACCCTTTATTTTTTAATCGTAAAATCGTCGAATCCTTTGTTCCGGCAGGAATAGTAACGTTTAGAGATTTTTCCAAACCTGGAACTTGAACTTTACCACCAAGCGTGGCCGTGGTAAATGGAATTTCCTGATCTAGATAAATATCATCACCCTCTCTTTCAAATATTTTATGATTCTTTACATGGATCGCTATATACAAATCACCTGGAGAACCTCCATTTTCACCGGGCATCCCTTTTCCTTTAAGACGCAATTTTTGTTCGTCCTTAACTCCTCGAGGAATTGTAACTGTTAGCGTTTTATTTGCTCCCGTAATAGGGTCTTTGTATTGGACCTTTCTCTTTCCTCCAAGAAATGCGTCCATAAATTTAATTTCCATGTCATATCTTAAGTCATCGCCTTCTCTAGGGATATTTCTTGAACTAGTAGATCTTGCCCTCGTGCTCCCTCCCATATTAGAGAAAACATCAAAAATATCTCCTAAGTCGTTAAAAAAATCATAACCTCCTGATGTTTGTCTTTTTCGAGAACTTCCAGCATTGCCGAATATCTCGCTAAAATCAAAATTTCCTGGTGAACCAGAGGTTGAATAATAATATGTAGTTCCATCTGGGCTTCGATGCACCCTTCTACCTCCAGGTGATCCCCTCCCTTGTTGATATGTAGACGAATCTCCTTCTACAACTCCAAACTTATCGTACATTTCTCGTTTTTTATCGTCACTTAATAAACCATAAGCTTCATTAATCTCTTTGAATTTGTCTCCTGTTTTTGCCTCATCGGGATTCACATCTGGATGATACTTTCGAGCTAATTTTCGAAACGCTCTTTTAATTTCTTCTTTTGAAGCGTTTTTCTGTAATCCTAATATTTTATAATAATCTTTTGCCAAATTTTTCAACCCCTTCTTAATTTAAAAATAATAAAAAATATATAAAAAAAATAAATAAAAAAAACTTTATTTAAACTTACTCATATTCAGCATCAACTACGCCTTCGTCTTGCCCAGTCGCTTTACGGAATTGTTCTTGTTCTATTTCATCTTGGGTTTTACCTTCATATGAAGTGCCACCCATACCTCCAGGTGGAGTTCCTTGATACGCACCCTGAGATGAACCTTGCTGTTGTCCATACATTCGAGATGAAACTTCGTGTAAAGAATTTTGTAAGACTTCCGTTGAGTTTTTTATGCTAACAACGTCTTCAGATTCCATCGCACTCTTTAGATCAGATATTTTTTCAAGAATATTCGATTTCAAATCTCCTATTATCGCTTCGTTTTCTTTTAACAATTTCTCAGTTTGATAGATTAATGCCTCAGCCTGATTCTTTGCTTCAATTAATTCTTTGAATTTTTTATCCTCTTCAGCATTTTTTTCAGCTTCTCTTACTTTTTGTGCGATTTCGTCTTCACTCATCTTATTCGATGCAGTGATCGTTATTGATTGACTCTTACCGGTTCCTTTGTCTTCTGCAGAAACACTTATAATGCCGTTTTGGTCGATATCAAAAGTTACTTCAATTTGAGGTAAACCTCTAGGAGCTGGTGGAATTCCTGTTAAATGAAACTTTCCTAAAGTTATGTTATCAACAGCTTTTGGTCGTTCTCCTTGTAATACATGAATCTCCACCGCCGGTTGATTATCGGCAGCAGTGCTAAATATTTGTTTCTTTTCCGTTGGAATCGTTGAATTTCGCTCTATTAGCTTTGTAAACACGCCTCCCAAGGTCTCAATTCCTAATGATAATGGAGTGACATCTAATAACAACAGATCTTCTACTTCTCCCGTTAAAACACCACCTTGAATCGCAGCACCCATCGCAACGCATTCCATAGGATCTATACTCCTTTCTGGTTTTTTCCCTAAAAAGTCTTCGAATATCTTCTGAACGCTAGGCATTCTTGTTGGTCCGCCAACTAATATGACTTTATCAACTTCCCCTTTGTTTAACCCTGCGTCTTTTAAGGCTTTAATTATTGGAGCTTCTAATCTCTTTAAGATAGGTTCTATCAACTGTTCTAATTTAGCTCTTGTAATATTCATAGTAAGGTGTTTTGGACCAGAATCTGTTGCTGTAATGTACGGTAAATTAATATCTGTCGAAATTGAAGTTGATAATTCAATTTTAGCTTTTTCAACAGCTTCTTTTACTCTCTGCATTGCCATGGAATCATTCTTTAAATCGACTCCCTCATTCTTCTTAAATTCTTCGATAAAATAATTCACAAGAATTCTATCCATATCCGTACCGCCTAATTGAGTATCTCCCGCTGTTGAGATTACCTCAAAAACTTGGTTATCCATTTCCATTACAGTAACATCAAATGTACCACCACCAAGATCTAATACCGCGATTTTTAAACTGACATCCTTCTTGTCTAGTCCATATGCTAAGGCTGCAGCAGTAGGTTCGTTAATTAAACGTTTTACATTCAATCCCGCGATCTTTCCCGCATCTTTCGTAGCTTGCCTTTGATTATCGTTAAAATATGCCGGTACTGTAATGATTACTTCTGTTACTTCCTCTCCTAAGTAAGCGCTTGCGTCTTCCTTGATTTTTCTCAAGATCATTGCAGAAATTTCCTGTGGCTTGTATTCTTTGTTTTCAATGTTTACTATATAGGACGTTCCCATTTTTCGCTTTATCGCAGTAATCGTGCGATCTGGATTTGAAATTGCCTGTCTTCTCGCTGGTTCTCCTACTAGTCTTTGCCCGTCCTTAGTAAATGCAACCACCGAAGGAAAAGCTTTCCCCCCTAATGTATTGCCTTCTGCACTAGGAATAATTGTAGGCTTGCCACCAACTAATACGGCAGCAGCTGAATTGGAAGTTCCTAAATCTATACCAATTATTTTTGCCATTTTTTTTTCACATCTTTTTTTTAATTTTTTTAATTTTATAATTTTGATTTTGATTTTGATATTTTAACCCCAGCGGGTTTCAATACCTTGTTATTTAAATAATAACCTTGATCTATCTCTTCTAAAATAGTATTTTCAGGGAGATCTTCGTTATCTTCCACTAATAGACATTCGTGTTTGTAAGGGTCAAATTCCTCGCCCTCTGAATGCATAGGTTTCACCCCTTCATCTTCTAAAAATTTTTCAAAATTCTCAACAATCATTTTAAAACCTTTTTTTACCGATTCTCCCTTTTTTAACGAATCCAATACTTTCAACGCCCTATGTAAATCTTCGTAGTGCTTAATTAACTTTTTCAACATTTCCTCTTTTACTCGAAGCCTATACCGTTCGTTCTCGCGATAATTTGCCTTTTTATAATTCTCAAAATCTGCTTGAACTCGTACCAATGAATTTAAGTATTTCTCAGTTTTTTCTTCTAAATCCTTTAATTGCCTTCCATCTTCTTTTAAGTTTTCAAGCTGCTTATGTAACTCAGTTTTTTTCGCATCTACCTGATCAAATTTTCTTAGCAACATTTCGTATTTTTCTGCGATCTCCATAAGCTTTTTATACTTCTCTTTTGAAATCGTTACCTTTCGGTAAGGGTCTTCTAATGACCTTTGAGCGTTAAAATATTCATCGTAATAATCTTCAAATACCATTTTTTCATCCAAAATTTTGTCATCAATTCTTTTTTGTCAACAATCGATTGACAATCATTAATATACTTATATTAATTGACCTATTTAAAGGTATCGATTTTAAAAAATAAGCAGTAGAGCCTTTCTAATAGTTAAATCTTGAGAGTTTTTTAATTTATTATATAATTTAGAATTTAAAAAAAAAGGTAATTTAAAAATAGAATTATATTCAATAGAAATTATTTATTCTTATTATGATTACTTGGATTTTAGGCATAATCTTAATTATTTGGGTGATTATAAAACGATATGGCAAAGAGGGCAAGATTAAAGGAGAACCTCTTGGCATGCCACGCGGAACAATCAGAGCTCTAAATACCTTCTAATTGTCACTATTCCTTTCAATTATTTGCTTTTAGGTCAAGAAATTCCCGGTATGATAACAAACGCGATTTTTATTTTAATGGCTTTTTATTTTCAGACAAGAAAAAGTGGAAAAGAAAAACTGAAGCGTATTGTTAAATATGTAAAAAACCCAGAATTACTTGATAGAGAAGAAGAACCCCAAAAACATCCCCTATATTTACCGAAATTTACGGTTAGAATCTCATTAGTAGTTATTTTATCAGCAATTATCATCATTAATTATTTTGGTCCTAATGTTAGCTTTGAATCAACCAATACATTGCTTGATATTTTAATAATAATTAGTTCATATATAGTAGGTGTATTTTTCAGAAATATTAGCGTATCCAAAGAGAAAAAGCGACTTAAAAAGCAAATAGAAGAAATAGAGAATTATCAATCTCTTTCAAAATACGAAATAATTGAAAAACTCATTGACCAAGAGCCAACCTGGTTGAAACAAAAGAGTAGTAATTTTCTTTCACTATTAACCTTAACAACTGTTATTACTTCCTTATTGCTTTTTACATTCAATTGGGATTATACTTTCCAAATTTTAACGTTGTTTACAGTTTCACTGAGGGAATCTTTATTACTGCTTATCAATGTTTATTACGGTTTTAGAGACTAAATTTAATGCAAATCAAATAATTATTTTTTTTTTACTTTTTAATTTAAAAATTATAAGTTGATTTCTTCAAAAGAACCTTGTTCTAGTTTATTATGTAATTTAAACGAAAAATTAATATTTCTTAACCAACACACTAATAAAAGGAATATTTGGTAAGGTTATCATGAAGTATAGAAAAATGGGTTTTCTGGGTTGGGAAGTGTCTGTTTTAGGTTTTGGGACTATGAGGTTGCCAATAATACAGGTAAAGGATGAAAATACTCAGAAAATGAAGTCTATTATAGACGAGAAAGAAGCAATAAAAATGATTCGTTATGCAATTGATAACGAAGTAAATTACATTGACACTGCTTATCCCTACCACGATGGTGAAAGCGAAGTGCTTGTAGGAAAAGCGTTAAAAGACGGATATCGCGAAAAAGTTCACCTCACTACGAAATTACCAATGTGGATGGTTAAAAAAACAGAGGATTTTGACTTATTTCTCAAACAACAGATTGAAAGATTACAAATTAATCCCGATATCTACTTATTCCACGGACTAAACAAGCAACGGTTAGAAAAGATTAAAATTCTTAATTTAATCGAAAAAATGGAGCAAGCAAAAGCTAAAGGTTTATTTAAATACATAGGATTCTCGTTTCACGATAATATTGAAGTCTTTAAAGAGATAATTGATTTTTATCACTGGGATTGTTGTCAGATACAGTTTAATTATCTTGATATCAATTACCAAGCTGGTACTGAAGGGTTAAAATATGCTGGTAGCAAAAATATCGCAGTAATCATTATGGAGCCAATCCGAGGCGGACAATTAGCTATTCCCGAGGAAAAATTAGATTCAAAGCCAGAAATTAAGATGGCTCTTGATAATTCAAAAATTAAGAGGACCATGCCAGATTGGGCACTACAGTTTGTATGGAACCACCCCGAAGTTTCAGTTGTATTAAGCGGGATGAGTACTATGCAGCACGTTGAGGAGAATCTGGAATCTGCAAACAGTTCAGGTGTCAATACTCTATCTGAAGACGAGTTGCTGACAATTTCAAAATTGCGCGAAGCATATAGTAAATACATATTGATACCTTGCACGAGCTGTAGATATTGCATGCCATGTCCTAATAGTGTTTCAATCCCTTTTATCCTTAGAATAATAAATGATCTCGCATATTGGGGGGAAAGTGGTAAACCTAGAATTGACTTTTTTTATAATAGGATGGCAAAAACACAAGCGGATATTGAAAAAAGAAAATCTGAAGGCGAGGAATTTGACGGAGCTGCTTCTTTATGTATTCAATGCGGGGAATGTCTTGGTAAATGCCCACAACAGATAAAGATTCCTGAAATTATGGAAAAAGCCAACGAAATTTTTGAAAAAGGTAAAAAAATCTCAGATGTTTTAAAACTATAGATCAATATTTTGAACATTAACAAAAAGATATAATAAAATAATGAGTTTTATTTTTAATATAAAATTAGGAATTTAGTTTTAAATAATAAAAAAAAAAAGACATAGGAAGTGATCGATAAGATGGATGTTAAATGGAAAGATTTTAAAAAATCTTTTCCAACTATTTGTACCAAGTGTGGTTCGCTATCTAATATGACCAGAGAATATTGTGAAGTTTGTGGTGCTAAAAATTGCTTCATAGAGACAACAAAAGGAGATTGGGAAAAAAATAAAATGTAAGAGTAAGTTGTGGGAAATTAAATTGGTTGAATTAACATTTATTTAAATCAATATTAAAAAAAAGCTTAATAATAAAAGTCATAAAATTTCTATTAATTTATTTCAACACTATACCTTAATATTAGCAGCATTAGTAGCAAATTAAAAGTTTAAAGCTTAAATGCAATTTATTCAAACTTACATGTAATCTCGTTATCAATTTCAGGAACAATAATTTCAATGTTTGGATGGTTTATTTCCATATAATTAAAAAATGGACTCAAATCTTCTGTTCGGCTGATTGGAGGGAAAAAATTGTCCCAATGAACTGGGATAACTATTTTAGGTTTAAGTATGTTAACCATTTTTCCTCCTTTCTTGGCAATGTTTTTTTTGCTATTCCCTGCGAGAGGGGCGATAAATACATCGCAATTCTCATATTTCTTTAAAATATCTTCGTATTCATGCCACAAACTTCCAAATGCAACTATACTTCTTCCGTTATAATGAGTACAAAATCCAAATACATTTCCCATGGGGAATCCCTTTCCGTATTTAGATATTTTCCCAATTTGTTTCCAGACTTTCCACGAAAATAACCTACTTGCGATAGTATTAAAATCGAATTTAATGTGTTCTGATTTTATCAACTCGACCTCAACATTTTCTGAAACTTGGATTTTATCAAAATATTCGCAAGGTTTTATGTTATCCTTACCATTATTTGAAATTGGATAGGATTCGTCTTCAAGTATTTTACCTTCAGCCCAATTAATCATATTTTCTTTAGCAACTTCAGAACAATAAACAGGAATATTTAGATTTTCTGCAAACCATCCTGCGTCAGTTACATGATCAAAATGCCCATGTGAGATAAATATAGCCTCAATATTTGATAAATGTTCTTTTTTAGTCTTTAACTTTGGTGTTGCTTGGGAGTTACGATAAAAAAAAGGATCAAATAATAATCTTGTTCCATCTAAATCTAAAATATAGCTTGCAGTTCCAAACCAAGTAAATTTTATTGTCATTTTTTAAAACTTTTATAATGAATTTTGTTAATTCTTAATAAGATTAAATTTACACATTCTTTAAACTATCTTTTATCTTTTTATAAATCTCTTTTAGCCCTGTATCTTCTATAAATTGCTTCAACTTAGTTTTTGTTGGTGATACTTTTGGTGTTATTTCTTCAGTTCTACTTAATTCCGTTCCACAATACTCACAGATCTGCTGATTAGGATCAGAATATTCTTTATTACAATCTGGACATATCATTTTAAAACTATCTCGAAATCTAGTATGTGTTTAGTTCTTATTATAGAACTATCTTAATAAAATAAAAATAATATTGTTTATAAAATCTATAATTTACTCTATTGTGCTTTAAAATTAGCAACCTTTTTAGTATAAATTTAATAATTGAAAATTCTCTTGGTTGTATTGAAACCAAAAATCTTTATTAAGTAAATTATTGTATTGAGTAATTGTTTAATGAGGAATTAAATGGGTATGACTAAAGATATATTGTATAATAAGCTAGCAAAAATTTGCGGTTCTAAAAATGTTTCTAATGATACGAAAGAATTAGAAAAATACTCTGAGGATATGAGTTTTGTTAGTGGCAAACGCCCCAATCTTATAGTTTGGCCTTCAAAAGCTCATCATGTAGAAGCGATTTTGAAATTAGCGAATAGTTTTAACTTTTCAGTTATTCCTGTAAGTTCTAGTTCTATATACAGACATCATGGAGATACTATCCCTAAAAAAAATAACAGCATAATACTAAACCTCTCTAAAATGAGTAGAATCCTTTCTATAAGTAGAAAAAATCGCGTAGTAATGGTTGAACCCGGAGTTACTTTCGAGGTCCTAATACCAAAACTTAAAAAAAAAGGCGTTAGGTTGCTTATCCCTTTACATCCCACATCTAATAAATCAGTGCTATCATCAGCGCTCGAAAGAGAACCAATAACAATACCACGATATCATTGGGACAGTTCTGATCCTCTGTTATGTACAGAAGTGATTTTCGGAACTGGAGATTTGTTTCGAACTGGCACAGCTGCGGGGCCTGGAACGTTAAAGCAACAGAAAAGGTCAGGACAAAACCAAATTAACCCCATGGGACCAACCCAATTTAGTCCATTTAGAGTAATTCAAGGAGCCCAAGGGAGTATAGGTGTTGTAACTTGGGCTACAGTAAAACTCGAATTACTACCTTCTATTCAAAAGGTTTTCCATCTTCAATCTCAGAACCTTCAAGAGCTATTAGATTTTCAATTCGAATTGTTAAAAAATCGATTGTGTGACGAGTTGTTAATTTTAAATAACCTTAATTTAGCCTGTCTAATTAAAAGCACTGAACAAGACATATATGAACTCTCAAACTCGTTAAAGAAATGGAATTTAATATTTATAATAACTGGAAGAGGTATGCTAGCGAATGAAAAAATCTCTTACCTTGAAGGAGATATTAACGAGATAAAAAATAAACTAGATCTTAGTAATTTAACGAGTGAAAATAATGTTGAAGATCAGGAAATTATTAGAGTCTTAAGTGAACCCGCTTTAAAGCCTTGGAAAATGAAGTTAAAAGGTAGTTATCAAGAAATTTTCTTTTTAACTAGTTTTGAGAGAATTTCAGAGTTTATTTCTTTAGTTGAAACTAAGATTTCTAAAAATTTAGGAATTTATATTCAACCTATAAATCAAGGTACTTCTTATCACTGTGAGTTTGATCTTTTTTATGACCCTCAAGATGGTATGGGAGTAAAACGTCTTAAAGAATTATTTATAGATACCAGTAAAGATTTAATAAGCTTAGGTGCTTTTTTCAATCGGCCATATGGTGATTGGGCTGAAGATGTGTATAAAAGTCTCGACGACTCAATTATAATGGCTCTAAAAAAAGTAAAAAAGATTTTTGACCCAAATAATGTTCTAAATCCAGGAGTATTATGTTTTGATGATGATGAAAAAAACAATAGGAGTATATAAATAAAATCTTAATATATTTCTAATCTTATTTCAATTTTTCTTTTAGATGCCTATACACTTTCTTTAAAGAGCCTAATTTTTTTAATTCATCTGCCCAGATTACTCTAAACCTATGTCTAAGCGTAGAGAGGTTGTAATCCTCATTATGTGCAATATCTGAAATAGAATCATATTTTTTCATATAAGAAAATAATTTGGGTTTCCAAACATATTCCCTCACCGCTTCTGTATAATCAATTCCTAAAATATTTCTTAAGAATTGCCTTGCTTGAACTATTCCCATTTGTAATTTTTCGGCAATTTCTTGCATAGTGGATGTATTTCTAAGGAGAGTTTTTAAAAACGCATTGTCGATATCTCTTGCTGATGTAGATTTGATTAATAATTGATTAAGATAGTCATTATCTATTTTGTTATAACCAAATATACATCTTCTTAGAAATTTATGATATTCTGAATCTGTATAACCATATGCTCCCAATTTTCTTTTATATTCCTCATCCATTTCAGTGGAACTTTTGTTTTGAGTTATTAAGTTAATTAATAATTCATTGTCTATAAATGGATAAAAGAGATAAAACCTCTTCAGAAATTTATATAACTTCTCATTATTATGATTAAATTCATCATACTCTTTTCTCCAAATTCGACCTAATTCCCGAAAATATGTAGTGACATGCATGTCCCTCAAAATATCAGATATTTTATAATCAGCCATAATAGCATTGATTATATGCGGTTTCCAATAAAATAAATCTTTCGCAGACTGAAAATACATATGGGGTGTAAAATTAATATTCAGAATTTCTGTCATAAATTCACGCATCCATTTTACGCCTCTCTCATAAATTAAGGCAAGTTGTGCCATATTAAACCCTGCATAAATTAATGATTGTAAATGCAATATATCAATGTCAATCATAGCACATTCATTAATGTTCGATATTGTATTTTCTTCAAGTATTTTATTTATTTTCGGGTAGATTTTAAAAAGTCGTTGAGCTTCATAGAAATTTACTCCCCAATATTCATTTAAACGAGATAGTATTGTAGGTCTTGTCACGCCAAAATAACCTGCTATTTCTTCAATTGACCTACCCAATTTTATGAGTTTTATGATTTCCCCTTTATCAATTTGAATATAATCTTGATGATCGCTCCCCCGTAATGTAGCAGATGCTTTTTTTCGAATCCATTTTTTTCTAAAGGTTTCCATTGCGCCTAATCTTATCCTCGCATCTGTAAGATTATTAAAACCTATTTTTTGTAAATGTTTTGTAATTGTTGAAAATGAAGTCTCTAACTCTTCTTCTAGCTCACTTAAAAATAATCCATGTTCAATAAGATCTATGAGTTTGGGGATATCTAACTCAACACCTACAACTGACTTAGCGGCAGTTCCGAACCTATCGAGAAAAGCTTGGTTTCCTCCAAAATTTGCCCTTGCTTCTCGTAGGTTTTCTAATCCCAAGTGTTTCCAATAATATTCTACTTTACTAATCAATGTTGGGATTGAAATTTCAAATTCTCTAGCAATTTCCTCAGCAGAAAAACCTCTCTTTAATAAATTTTTAAGAGAATCTTGGTCTACATGAATGAAACTACCATGTTCCTCTCCAGTTATTGTAGGATAGCCGCCACCACCTCTAGAGATGTTATACCCATACAACGGTCTTCTTTTACCATCTTTTCCAATAAAATAATGGTCCAAAACACATGTTCTATACTTTTTAATGAAAGATATTTCAGACTTGTTCAAATCATCTAGGTCTTTACACTTCTTAATAACTTTTATAGTAAATTCCCCGCCTGTAGTCTGGAGAGTTGCATTGCCAATTTTGATAAAGGAAAGTTTTTTACCATACCTTCCGAAATTTTCTCTGAGATATTTATTGCCTGAGTAATTTATATGACTGTAGAACCTTTTCTTTAATTTTTGAATAGTTTGCCCGATGTAGAGCATTTTATATTTTAAAAAATTATCTTTATTATTATCTATCAAAATATAAATCACGCCATAATAAGCTCTCCAATTTTGTAATATAACTGATGTATTTCTATTAGTCTCTTTGATAAATTTAACTTTTGAGCTACTATGGTTTATATCCTGTAAGAATTCCTCTTTTCTACTTCTTATTTTTAAATCATTGTCTTCTGGAACAAATTCATGGCATAAACCATTTTCTAAAAATATACGATAAGCTGCGAAAAGCTCATACGCAGAAATCTTTATTGGAACTTCTGAGGGAGATCTTCCCATTATTATCATATAAGTTCTTGCTTGTAGGATTTTATCGTATTCCGCTTTTTTCAGACTAATTGAATCTGAGTCAATAATTTGTTGGTTTTTTAAATACTTTTTATTTATAATTTTTAAGCACTCGTTTAACCGATCTTGAATTAACTTTTTAACTAATCGGGGAAAAGGTTTTATTTCTTCTTTATTACAAAGTCTTTCATTCATATCATATAGCTTCTTTAAGAATTCAATATACTCCATTTCAATTTTCTTAAATCCTAGTGTGATAAGTTTATCCCTCTTTTTTAAGAAGGAATTGTCATCAATAGATTTTTTCTGTTTTTTATTTAATGAATTCTTATAGGCTTTTGATAAGGAATCCAAATAACCCGGCACTATCTTAGCCCCCCTCCCTAGGGAAGAACAATACATCCATTTATGAAAAACAGATAAAACATTCTTAGGGCTCTCTTCTTTAACCAATTCCATTAATTCTTTAGGAGGTGCTATTGAATTATCAAACAAGCATGCGTTTACTGATTGAAGGAAATCTCCGATAAATTCATCTACAAAAACCAATGGAATTTTGTGTTCTCTGCATTTGGGATATTTGGACATTCCAAAAATTCCAAGTTTCAATGGTTTTAACCTTTCAAGCGTATTGCATCCAAATTTAGGACATACCGCAACTCGATCTCCTTTTAATCTTTTCCGAGTAGCTTGATTCTTCGTATCGATCATTCTCGAATCATCACTTTCTTTTTTTTATTTTTACTTTTATTCTGCTCATTTTTTTTTGTTAAAAGTAATTGGTCATACTCCCGCTCCAGTTGTTGATAATTGAACTTAAGTTGCTGAAAAAAATCTGGTATAATTACATTTATCTTGTTTTCAACAATACAAAATTTTGTTAGCATTTGTATTACCTGCTTTAATAATTGAGGTCTCATGTGAATTTCTAATCCTGAGAGAATATGAAATAATTCCCATAATCTTATTTTACTTTTTAAAAATCTATTAAAGGCTCTTGCTTCTGGACTATTTGGAAAAGAAAGTGTTTTTTTTGCTAAAATTAAGACTTTCATCTTAATATTTTCCTTCGGTCCAATATATTTTTCCAAAAAACCAGTATATTCCAAGTAAAGCATGATTAGTTCTTTTTCCAATTTTTGAACTATGTGACTCTTTGAGATAACAGGATGATTCTCAAAATCCCTACATATTGCAAGTATAGTTGATTCCCTGTAATTTAGATAAGTTTTCAACTGACGAGAAAGTAAAGTTATTTTATTCTCAGTTTGATCAAGATTCTCATCATAATAATTAAGATCATCATCATCATCATTATATATTAGCGAATTCATTTTATTGTCAATATTTTTTATTTTTATTTTTAGATTACAACTGCTAATCTATTAAAATAGACATTTATATTTAAACAAAAAATGATTTGAAATTTGATGATTTATTATTATTGATCGTTAATGTTCAGTCTCTTTTCATTTAGGCGGATGTTTTAAGTTATTTTTTAACCAAATTAAATCAAAATCTGATTTTTACAAAAAAAATTGAAGTTGTATAATAAAAATGTTTTTGAAGTATGGTATGAAGATTTAGTATAGAAATTAAGAATAAATTAAGGTGATTTAAATCCCACTTAGTGAAGATGAGTATAATAACATGATTAAGCGGTGTCTACGGTGCTCGATAGATAAAAAGAATGTCTCTCTTATCCGTGAAATGCAAATGGATACCGCAACTCCAAATTAAAAGTCAGAAATACGCAACAGCCTGTCCTGCAATAGATATGTATAATTTTCATCCTTATAGTGGAGGAGGCAAGATCATTTTGGCGCTAGCTTTAGAAACAGGCAGAATTAAATTCTCAGAAGAACTTCGAGATATAGTTTATAAATGTACTGCATGCGGTTCTTGTGATGTATCATGTAAATTTTTAAACACTCTGGAACCGCTAGAAATAATAATGAAGCTTAGAGAGAAATTGGTGGATGCCGGATATGGACCTATGCCAGAACAACAACAATATATTAAATCTGTTAAAATTAATAATAATCCATACAATGAATCTCATAGAAATAGATTAGATTGGTTGCCTAATGACCTTAAAATTGATTCGGAAGCAAAAATTTTGTATTATGTTGGATGTACTTCCTCTTATCGAAGAAGAGAAATGGCAGTTGCCGCCGCGCGCATATTGAATGCTGCTAGCGTTCCATTTAACATACTAATTGATAAAGAGTTCTGTTGCGGGAGCCCAGTATTAAGGACTGGCGATACTAAAACATTCGAGGAATTACTCAATAAAAACATCGATGTTATAGAATCTAAAGGAATTGAAACCGTTGTTTTTTCCTGTGCGGGATGTTATGACACATTCAAAGTAGATTATCCATTATATAAGGCGTATAAATTTCGAGTGCTTCATACCGTAGAATTTTTTAATGAATTAATTGATAATGGTCAAATAAAATTAACACATGAAGTGCCATTAACCGTCACCTATCACGATCCTTGCCATTTAGGAAGAAATGCAGAACGATATGAAGAATGGGGGGGTGATGTTGTCGATTTAATGCCTTTAGTATCTATTAATGTCCCCCCTAAACCAAAAAGAACTGGATCAAAAGGGGTTTATGAACCACCTAGAAATATTTTAAAGAAAATCCCAGGATTAAAATTTGTTGAAATGGAAAGAATACGAGAATATTCTTATTGCTGTGGAGCTGGGGCAGGAGTAAAATCAGCGTTTCCAGAATTTGCTCTTAAAACGGCAAGAACAAGAATTATAGAAGCTGAAGATTCTGGAGCAGACACTTTAACTTCTGCTTGTCCATTTTGTTCTACTAATTTGCAAGATGGAATTGAAGAATCTGGTTCAAGTTTAAAATTTTATGATATTAATGAATTATTAATAATGGCTTTAGGATTAAAACCGAATGGATTAAAAGATAGAAAACTGGAGGTTGCTTAAATGGCCTTAAAAAAAGATATTCTTAATCAATTTGAAGCTATCGTTGGTTCAGACAATGTAAATGACGGTGAAGTAATAACAAATGTATATGCTTATAATTGGTGCATGGAAATTTTTAATTTTATGAATGGAAAAGAGCCCTCTCCTTTTTCTGACACTCCTAAAGCCGTGATTCTTCCAGCTAATACTGAAGAAGTACAAAAGATTGTGAAATTATGTAATAAGTATAGTATAACATTTAAAGCTCAAAGTACCGGGTTGGGTCCATGGAATCAGCCATCTACCGATAATAGTATAATAGTTGATCTCCGAAGAATGAATAATATTATTAAGATCGACGAAAAAAATCTTTATGCTGTAATTGAACCTTATGTAAGTGGAGCTCAATTGCAAACAGAAATAATGAAATACGGTTTAAATTGTCATATGCCTGGAGCAGGACCACAGGTATCCCCTCTTGCTAGCGCTACTTCTATGAATGGACCCGGATTTACATCCCCCTCCACAGGTCATAGTGCAAGAAATGTTTTAGCGGTTGAATGGGTACTCCCAACGGGAGATATATTACGATTAGGATCTTTAGGCTTAAAAAAAAATCCTGATTGGTATAATGGGGATGGCCCAGGTCCTAGTTTAAGAGGAATTATGCGTGGATGGGCTGGAGCAAAATCAGGAATTGGTATATTTACCCAAGTGGCAATAAAATTATTTCCATACCCTTGTAGTACAAAATTTAATGTGACAGGAAATTCTCCCAACTATAATTTTGACATTCCAGATTTCATGAGACTTTATATCATAGACTGCGGAAGTTTTAAATATTTGGAAAAAGTCTTTTTACGAGTGGAAGAAGAAGAAATCTCGTTTATTTGTAGTCATTTATCTGGGTTCGCTACCATGGCAATTTTTGCAAATTCAATTGATAATCTCATGGACAAATCATCAATTGGCATCATGAAAGTTCCAATAATTATTTTAATAGCTGCTCGAACTAAACGTGAATTTGATTATAAGCAAAAAGTCTTGAAAATGCTAATAGAAGAATTAAAATTAACTAACATAATTGGAACGAAATATATTCCCGAACCGATTTTTTACGCAGAAGCCTTACGTTCTAACTTAGGGCTTCACGGATTCATAACAACGGGAGGTTTTCAGAGTACCAAAGGAGGATGTGATACCGCAGCAATGTGTCTTCGAAGCACAAAGTCAAATATACGTTTAAAGAAGAAATACATAAAAAAGGGAGTAATTGCAAATGACTTTGGGGAAGGTACATGGATGAGTTCTTATGAATCAGGACATTTTTTCCATATGGAATCGCCTACAATGTTTGATCAAACAAATAAGAATAGTGTTGAAGGAATGGCAGAATATATGGAAAAAAGCAATGAATTAGATTTGCTCAAACACCTTGGTGCTCCATTCTTCGTGGAAGGGGATAAAAACCATGATCTTTTTGGACCATATATGATGAATTATCATATTTGGTTAAGAAAGATTAAAGAAGAATTTGATCCGAATAATATTGCTGATTCAGGATTTTACATATCTCCAAATAAAAACGAATTAGAAAAGCGAGGAAAATAAAATATGAACGCTATAAATTTGGAGGAGAAAAAAATAAGAGGTTTTGCAGGAATTATAGCAAAATCACTAGCTCCTTTAAACGAGAATGAGAAATTTAAAAAGAAATTTAGTGGAACAAATCTCCAATTCCTATTAAATGCTGTTAATGTAAATTTTGCAGCATTAATTATTATTGATTATGGCAAATTAAGAGTCGAAAGTATACCAAATAAGCCGAAAGAAAGTTTAAAAAAGAAAATAATTGGTTGGGACGCTTATTTAGAGATGGATACTCAGACATTTTTAGCGATATCCATGAAACGAATTACGATAATAGGCTTAGGAAAAAAAATTTTAACGCGAAAGGTGAAAATAAAAGGTATCAGAAAATTAATTATTTTGTTAAAAGTATTCTCATTGTTGAATTAAGATAATTAATAAAAATATTCAACATTATAAACTAAAATAGAAATAAATTGAATTTTTAATTGAAAAATGAGTAAATAATAAGGTTTTAAATATGGGAAAAAAATCAAATCCAACAACATTTCAAGGTTCATTGAAAAAAAAATTTTATTTTGAAGGGTGGTATAATAAGTTAGTTGATAGTACAGCAGAGCATATTTATGCTATTATCCCTACAATTGCGCTGAATAAAAAAGAAAAAACTTCACACGCATTTATACAATATTTAGACGGCATTAAAGCAACAGCTGAATATTTTAAATATCCCTTAGAAGAGTTTGAAAATCTTTCCAGCAAGAAATATGAGATTCGTATAGGAAAAAATTACTTCTCACTTGACAGAATTCATATTGAAATAGACCAACAAGGTCATATTATTAAAGGGGATCTCGAATATATAAATCCTATTTCGTGGCCTAAAAAATTTTTACAACCAGGAGTTATGGGTTGGTTTTCATATATGCCATTTATGGAAACTTATCATGGTATTGTTAGTATGAACCACAACATTAGGGGTACTTTAGAAATTAATGGAGCCTCCGTAAATTTTGATGGAGGTAAAGGGTATATGGAAAAGGATTGGGGAAAATCCTTTCCTAGCGCATGGATATGGACGCAATCAAATCATTTTTCAAACCCAAACCTTTCTTTTATGTTCTCAATAGCGATAATACCCTTTTTGGGAATGCAATTTAATGGTTTTCTTACCGCTCTCTGGCACGAGGGGAAATTTTACAAATTTGCAACTTATACTAGAGCAAAAGTTCGCTCAATAGAAATCGAAGTAGATTCTATCCAAATTCAAATAGAAGATAAAAAGAATAGACTTGAATTTAAAATTTTCAAAAAAGGTAGTGATTTTGGTAATTTGAAAGCCCCTTCGTCAGGAGAAATGTTAGGTCATATTGCAGAGAGCATTAATTCTAAAATTGAATTAAAATTGTATAATAAAAAGGATAACCAATTAATTATTGACGATATAGGGGTAAATGCGGGGTTAGAAATAAAGGATCCTGAGAAATTAGTTCCAAAATAGAGTTAATTTTCTGGCTTTTTCTCTTCTAAAGATTTTTTAGAGAATAATCTCTTCTTTAATGTTACCATCGCTGTATCTTCGTCATATTCTAGTACACCAATCTTAGCTAATTCATGAACGGCTCTTAAAACCATAGCACCCGCAATCCCGGTGGTATTCTTGATTTGTTCACGCGACATTTTTTCCTTGTCACCGTGGAGCGTCAATAAAATTCTGTAGTGTGGTTGGCCTGACCATATTTCTTCAATAAGTAACATCGTAATTGATAATAAAGCTTTAATTCTTCCAAAATCAAATTCCGCATCTTGACTTTCTTCTGCTATTTTCGCAAATTTTCTCAATTCTACTTTTAAGCTAGCGTATTCTTTTAATAATCTATGTTGTTCTTCCGATAGTGAACCTATTTTCTGATCTCTTTCTTGTTTTTCTTTTTCAAGCTGTTTAGTTGCTTCTTCCAGTTTTTTCTTTTCACTTTCTAAGTTAGTTTTTTCAAGTTCTAATTGTTTTTTATCGCCCTCTAACATTTTCGTAGCTTCTTCTAATTGATCTTTTTCTCCTTCAAGCAATTCTTTTTCCCGGCTAAGCTCTTCTTTATCCTTTTCTAAAACAATTAGCTCGTTTTTGGCAGTTTCTAAAACTTCTATAACTTTTTTAAAGCTTTCGGAAACAGAGCGAAGAGTGCCATCAATTATGTCTAAGGTTTTTTTTTCTGACATTAGAAATCACAATATATGTTTTTTAATTAATAAATATAAATTTAATTAAAATATATAATTTAAACATAAAATAAATTAAAACAATAACAAATTTGATTAACATTTGTATTTCTGAAATTAAATAAAATACTGGAACTTCTAAAATGAGTATTATTGACAAGGAAGATGCCCAATTTTTTAAGAAAATAATGATTTTAATCGTTTTATTGGTGATCTCTCTTTCCTATTTAGTTTATGATAAATCGATAAGTTACTCTCGTTACGAAAAGATCGAATACCAATCTTCTGGAGCTACTCTTTATGCGAATCTATATTACCCCGCAAAAAATTTAGGATTTCAAGAGCAAAGACCTTTAATTATTTATTGTCATGGAATAGGAAGTCAACGAGATTTTGATCTAAGAATTCCAATCGAATTCACTAAAAGGGGTTTTTATATAGTAGCTTTAGATTATCAAGGCCATGGTGAAAGCGGGGGTAATATTATAAATATTGATCCAACTACAAATATACCGGCTTTAGCCCAAGATTGCTCTAAACTACTGGATAAACTTGAAACATTACCTTTTTATTCAAATGTCAATACTTCTCAGATTGGTTTGATAGGGCATTCTTTAGGAGGGATGGTTGTACTTATGAATCAAGCGTTAGACCCACGCTTTAACATTACAGTTGCTTGGGCTCCTTTAGTAAATTTTGATCCTCAACAATTAGGTATCGTAAATACTAATAATTACGATCCGTATATACCGGTAAACCTATTGAATAAAACCAACACAAACAATTTATTAATTATAATGCATGTGGATGATGAGGCACTAGATTTTACTAGTCAAGCATTAGTAGCTCAAGATATAACAGATTGTACGGTAATTCCTATAACAGAACCTTTGATAGGTGGTGGACACCAATTATTTTCCAATTTGGTTTTAATCGAGTCAATTAAATGGTTCGAAAATTATTTCTTTAAATCTGAAACTATAAACGGACCAATAAATATTACTTTTCTTGTAAACTACGTTGTCCTTTTTGTCACTTTATTATTATTAGTTTTAATTGTTCTTTCTTTGATATCTTACACTTCAAAATTTTTCAGGGATAAGGAAGATATTATACAAAAAAATTCTGTAAAAAACGATGTTCCCATATCAAAAATTAAGGTTAAGGCTAAAAAATTAAAGCAAATTTTAAAAATAATATTCTATACTACAATTTTTCTGGTTAATTGGGAGTTTTTTGAAAGATTATTTGGTTTTGGGGGTATTTTTTTAGCTTCGCTCAATATATCCATTATTTATTTTACAGTTAAATTAATTTATTATCTAAAAGATTTAAAAGAAAAAAGAGTAAAATTTGATATACATCAATTTAAAGAGTTAATTAAATCTGAATTTCAATTAAAATATTTTATCTATGTTATTTTTAGTAATGTTTATTTTATAGTAATATATTTAATATTAAGCTTTTCTTACCCCTTTGCTTTTATGTGGCCTTCCAATTTCTTAAACTTTTTTCTAGCGGCATGGATAGCATTTCCAATATATTTCTCTATGGAAATTTTATATAGAAAAGTTATATATCCCCAGTTAAATTTCTTAAAAGATGAGCGAAAAAAATCTCTTTGGATAATTCTTATTGCAATTTACGTTCAAATCAATTTAATGACATTAACATGGACTTGGGCATTCTTTCCTTCAGTTATGTTTATGTATCTCATATTTTTATACGCGATAATTCAAAATACATTAATTTATGAAAATACTAAACGATTTAGTACCGTGATATTAAGCTCGTTTGACATAATACAGCTTTTCTTCGCTGCAGTAATTTCAAACGCCATAGGAATTGGTGCAGCACTCCATTTATTCGTAAATATATAACTTATATTTTCTTTTAGTTTCAGATTCAAAATCTTTAATTAAGAACTAGTAATTACTAGTAATACTAATTTTAAAAAATTATTTTTATCTTCATCTTAAGGTGAATAAATCTGGCTACAAATGACCAAACAACTAGTAAATCTATAAAAAAACGAAGAATGATATTTGGAGTTTCAATTCCAGTATTTTTGATGGGATTAGTATCATTGTTTACAGATATTTCTAGCGAAAGTATTCAAAGCATATTACCTTTATTTATTTTTGAAATTGGAGGAAGTGTGCTAATTTTAGGGCTAATTTCAGGAATTACAAATGCTATTGCGAACATTTTAAAGGGAATCACCGGCTGGATGAGTGATAAAATAAACAAAAGAAAACCTTTTATTGTAGCTGGCTATTCCTTATCGAACCTTTCAAAACCATTAATAGGGTTGAGCCCTTCATGGGAAATGGTCTTAGGGTTAAAAGCAACAGATCGGGTAGGTAAAGGGTTGAGAACATCTTCGAGAGACACTCTTATTTCTTTTTACGCTACTAAAAAAGGAAAGGCATTTGGATTGCATCGTGCTATGGATACATTAGGAGCGGTTCTTGGCTCATTACTTGCATTTCTATTATTGCTTTACGCGTGGAGCTTTTCACAAATAATATTTTTCTCAATAATTCCTGGATTAATTGCAATTGCCCTAATTCTTCCAGTTAAAGATGTTTCTCCAGAGGAGTTAGATAAAAAACTTGGAAAAAAAATTAGAAAAGAAAAGAGTGAAAAGATTGATAAAAATTTTATAAAATTAATCGTTATTCTTGGAGTTATTGAATTTGCCAGTTTAGATGTCGTATTTTTAATTATTAGAGCAATAGATTATATTCCTTCCAATTTAATTTACCTTATACCCGTTTTTTATCTTATTTTGAACGTAGTTTATACAATTTTTTCTCCAATAAATGGCTCCTTGTCCGATAAAATTGGCCGAAAACCGATCATCGTGATCGGATTATCGATATTACTACTATCTTGCGTGATTTTAGCTTTTCCTATTGAAGTCTCTCTTTTTTCAATAGTTTTAATTATTGTAATTTACATCATGCACGGTTTTTACCTAGCCTCTGTGGATCCAATCTCAAGAGCATTTATAGCTGACCTAGCAGGTGAAGAAAAAAGAGGACGAGCCTATGGATATTATTATTTGTCAGTCGGATTTATAAGTATGGTGGAAGCTTTAGTTTTTGGATATATATATAGCGTGTTTTCGTATACTTGGGCGTTTATTTATATATCAATTTTATTAGTTGTATGTATTATTATTTTTACGATTACTGACTTTTCTAAAATCATAAAAAAAAGTGAAGCCTAAGAAATTGACGAGTTTTTAAATAGAATTAAGAATCAGCCCACAATTGCCCTAAATGAATAATAACTTCTGCAGCTTTTTGTAACGCCAAAGAGGGAATGTGCTCTTTTCTAGAATGAAATAAAAGACCCCCAGAAAAAATATTTGGTGTTGGAATTCCCATTTCGCTTAGTTTAGAACCATCGGTACCCCCTCTAATAGCTTCAATTTTTACATCTAACCCTGCCATTTTAATAGCTTCTTTTGCTAAGTCTACGACTCTCATTTTCTTTTCAATAAATTTTAACATATTTTTGTACTGGTGTTCAAATTTTAGCTCAATTTTTAAGCCAGGATATCGAAATTCATAGATCTCTTTCAATTTTTGAAGGAATTCCATCCTTTTTTTATTATTTTTTTCATTATGATCTCTGATTATTATTTTGGTTTTAGCTTCTTCTTCTGTTCCTCTCAAGTCTCCCATATGATAAAATCCTTCTCGTTCTTCCGTGTGTTCTGGTGATTCATGTTCCGGGATTTCACTAAGAAACCGGCATGCTATGTGTATTGCGTTTACCATTAGATTTTTAGCGTAGCCTGGATGCACACTAAGCCCTGTAAAAGTTATGTACGCCTTCCATGCGTCAAAACATTCAAATTCCAATTGCCCCATCTCTGATCCATCCATGGTGTAACAGAATTCGGGTAACCTTTTTTTATCAATTTTTAGCGTTCCTTTTCCTATTTCCTCATCGGGTGTAAAACATACAGTAATAGGTCCGTGTTTTAGTTCTGGAAAACTTTTCCAAGCGGCGCAAGCGGCCATAATTTCTGCGATTCCAGCTTTATCGTCGGCACCTAATAATGTATCACCTTCTGAAGTAATGATATCTAAACCAATATATTCCTTCAAAAATGGAGAATCTTCAACTGTAAGCTCAATTTCCTTATTGCTTACGAATTTTATCGACCTACCATCGTAATTTTTATGGACAACGGGTTTAACGTTTTTCCCGCTCACTGCTGCTGAAGTATCCATATGGGCTATTAATCCAATTGCTTTAACTTTTTCTAACCCATTACTTGCTGGTAAGTCAGCGTAAACATATCCATACTCGTCATGCATTATATTTTCTAGATTTAATTCTTTCAATTCAGCAACTAATACTTTACCTAAATCAAATTGATTTTTAGTTGAAGGATTAGATTGGGAATCTTCGTCGGATGTAGTCCATATTTGAACATATCTGAAAAATCTATCCATTGCTTCTTTTAGTAAAAATTCTTTTATTTCTTCTGATAACAAAATAATCCCATTTAATTAAGTAAGATTAATAGAATAAGAGTTAAAATATTAAAATTTATTTAATCATTTCCCTTTAAATTTTGGTTCTCGATTTTCCTGAAACGATTTCATTCCTTCTCCAAAATCGTATGTTGCGATGTTTTTACAGTATAATTTAAATTCGTGTTTTAACGAGGGAAATAACTCGTTATATTGAGAATAGTTAAGCATAGTCTTGTTATAACCTAAGCATCTAGTGGGTAGTTTGGCTATAGATTGGATAAATTCCTTAGATTTTTTGCTAAATTCTGATAATGAAAAGACTTTATTCACTAAACCAATCGCTAGTGCTTCCTTGGCATCAAGTTGACGTCCCGTTAAAATTATATCTGTTGCTCGTGCGAACCCTACTATTCTCGGAAGAAGCCAACTTGCTCCGCTCATAACGCAATGAGCCCGATTAACGCGATGATCTCCAATCTTCAGATTATCTCCTGCTAAACGAAAATCACAGGCGAGTGCTAGTTCCAATCCAGCACCTAAACAATAACCTCGAAGTAACGCAATAAACGGTTTTTGAATTTCTCTTATTAATCGAATAACTCTCTGATGTGGAAGTTTTGACCCGTCAGCTAATGGCTTAAACCTTGGCCCTTCGGGACCCATACTCTTTAAATCGTCACCGGAGCTGAAGGATTGCTCATTACCTTCAATAATAAAAGCACGGATTATTTTGTTTTTAGAATTTAATTCTAAAATATCAATGATTTCCATTAATAGGGGATAGTTCAAAGCGTTTAGTCGTTTCGGGCGATTTAAAGTAATTACTCCGACATTATCCTCGATTTTAAATATTATGTGCTTGAAATCTTTTTGAACCATTATAATCGTCTTATTAAAATACCATTTAAAATTAAAATTTGTTATTATTTTTATTAATTTACGATCCTTAATTACATATCATTATAAAAATGCTGAAAGTCTCAAAAAAAGAAAAGAAAAAATAAGAAATTACCAAATCGCGAATTTTTCATCAATTTTTAATCCAAAAACAACTAAATAAGGTATTAATAAATCCCATACACTCGTTTCTGCATTAATAACGATCACTCCAATAATTATCGCTGCCCAACCGGATATATCAGGTAACCACATAAAGCTTAAATCAACAAATGCTAACATGTCTGCAAACAATGTTATGAACAATAAATAATTGAATAACATCATAATACCTATTCTTAAGATTATTCCAAATATTCCGTATACAATGTAATTTCTAAGATTTTTTATTTTTTGTATGTTTCTAGCTCTTTCTTTTGTTTTATATAATTTTAAAAACATAATAGGGACTATGATAAGGGCAACTGTTGCCGATAATTTCATCAAAGGGCCAATTGGTGCAAACGGATCAAATGGCATTAAACCAAATGTTCCAAGAACGCAACAAAGTAATCCAGATCTTGCCCCAAATATTAAAAAACACATTACCCATATTATTGACACCGGATCTATAATAGCAATCCCCCATACCGGAATTCTCGGAACAATTGGTGTTACAAATGCCGCGAACACTATAGAAAGAGCTCCAAATAAGGCAGCGCCGGCTATTTGTAAGACTAATTGAGATGATTTAGACATCTGCGTTTCTCTTTCTTCAGATATTTGTTCTTCTGTTTTGTCAACCATTTTAATTCAATTTATTAAATTATTATTTGTTATGAATTGAAATTTACTCTCAATTAAAAGAGTTATTTAATGACTTATTCGTTAAATTTATGGATTTAATTAAAAATGAGCTTAATTTTATTTAGTTTTTATTGGAAAATATTTTAATAGATTTCCGAAAATGGTATTCAAACTTCCATATTAGCTATATATTATCTCTAACATCTGTTTAAATGAATATTTTCTCTACCCAAAAAAGAGTAGATAATTTTCATTCCAAGATTATTCATTTCAAAAACTTTTTTTCTTTAGCGTCCAATTCAAACCAATCACCTACGTCTTTTAGCTGTTTCCTTGAAGAATTACATAATGTTTTTAAGAATGGGATAAAATCTTGAACCACTTCAATATCTGAGATTTTGTACTTCTTTTGAATTTTTTCCACTAATAACTTTTCATTTGTTGATAAAGAAAAAAAGCCAGTAGATGTGAACCTTGGAAACATTATTCTACGAAAACCTTCATCCTCCCTTCTCCGCTTTCTTGATAAAACAACGCCACCAGCAAAAAGATCGTAAAAGTAAGGTAGTAACGACCAATACTGGTTTTTACGGATTCTACCAAAGATTTCGTCTGCTAAAGATAAGTTTTCTAAAGCCTGAGCGATTTCCTTGTTAATTCTGATAAATGTAGGAAGGCTTTCGTTTACCCATTTATATAATAAATTATAATCTACATCTGATTTATCCGTTAAACTTCGAGCTTCAATTAATGTGTTAGTTTTTTGAAATAAATCTCTAATTAAAGAAAAAATTTCTTCCGTACTATCCCTATTTAGCTTCAAAATCAACTCTTTAGCGTCCCTATCTAAAGAGCCTTGACTTATGCCTTGTAAATCGTTAATAACTCCGCGCAAATCTCCGTGGTTTTTTTCAACAATTAAGCTTAAATCTTTTTCGCTCAAGTTTGAAATCTTTTCTTTTTTAATTATTTTTCTCGCGATTTTCGACACTTCTTCGTTAGATAATGGGTATATTTCAAATTTTTTTACTTTCTTGTATAATGACTGAAGGTTTTGTTTGTATTCATTAGAACACATAATAATAGGAAATTGCGTATCTTCTATAAGCTTTAATATCGTTGGAACTGCCCCTCTATCAGTTACTCCGTAAATTCCGTCAATTTCATCTATTAAAATCAATTTTTTTTTACTTTCGACTATAAAATCCATAATCCCTCGAGATTTTGTAGTTTCGCTTAATTTGGCTTCTAAATCACTTCTAGTTCGAGTATCTGAGGCATTAGTCTCCACAACCTCCATATTCAGATCATTTGCTAAAGCATATGCTATGGTAGTTTTCCCCACTCCTGGAGGCCCCTCAAGTAAGGCTGCTGCTTTGTCAGAGGCTAATTTTAGCTCTTCTTTATGATCTTTTTCTTCGTGAGTTCGATTATATGCTCGAATTTTTTTATTTGTTTCGTTAATTTTTCTTTTTTCTTTAAAAAAGTTTACTACAAAACGGTGTAATTCTTCTGTCAAATCAACTTTGTGGCCACCAACTTTAGCAGTAGGTGGTGCCATCTCCTTAATTGACTTTGGCCTGTATTTTTCCACCCATGTAGTATTTGAATTAGTAGTTATTGCCATATAACCCACCTAAATAAATTCTGAAAAATAACAGATTTTTGCTAGTAAATTCGAAACTTGAATATCGACATCTCTTCCTTCAATCGCTCTAAAGTCAGCTTCCGCTATTAAATTTATCAATTTACTTCTAGAGTACTTACTTAAAGGTATTTTTGTAAGCTCGGTTAGCAAAATTTTAAACATTTCTTGAGAATTAAATTTATAATTTGTTTGAATTTTTCGAGATAGTTCTCGCGCTTTAGGAAAGTCTCCTCTGAAACACATTAATAGAAGGCTTCTTATCATGTCCTTTTGAGAATTTATTGAATTTTCGTATAATTTGTCTAAGTCAATAACATCTCCACTTATAGAGCAAAGCTGTAACAAATCTATCGCACGCGAGAGTTTCCCTCCTGTGGTTTTGTAAAGAAATTCTATAACCTCGCGTTTAATTTTTAGGGATTCTTTTTGAGCAATGTCAAGTATAAGGCTTTCAAAAGAGCTATAATTAACTGGTGAAACTAAAAATATTTGGCATCGACTCATTATTGGATCAATTATTTTTGAAATTTTAGTCGTAATTAATATCATTCTACAATTAGTGCCATAAATTTCCATTAATCTCCGAAAAGCTTGTTGATTAGATCCTAAATAATCAAAATTTTTTACAATTAGAATTTTAAACGGAACATCCCCTAACACTTTTAATTGAACAAACGGCTTAATTTTAACCTGTATAAATGCGGGAGTAGATATTGTTTTTCCTGCCAAACTTCCTAACCTACTAGTTGATATGTGTGCATTTGAGCGAGCTTGTTTCATCTCTTCGCTTGTTAAAGGAACATTTGCGTAAACTAATTTAAAATTTGTATTATAATACCCCCCCAAGAATTCTCTCGAAAAAAGGCGCGCAATTGTTGTTTTTCCAATACCTTTGGCTCCTATGAATAACAGGTGTGGAAAGTTTCTACTTTTAATATATTCCTTTAATCTTTCTTTAATGTCCTCTCTACCACATACACCATCCAAAATCATCGGCAAATATTTAATGCGCCATATAGGAATTTCTGAAAGCAAGCCCCTTTCCTCCCTGATTATAAAAATTAAGTGTCTATTTTGATATTTCTTATCAATTCACCAATCAAAGCAAGCAATTGAATTTTCGTATCTGCTCCTTGGCTAATTCTATAATCTATATCTCCGATAAAAGCAACTAATTTGTGATAATTGCTCGATTCTATATTTAGACCACCTATTCTTTCCATTATTTGTCTTAGGAAATTTCTACTGTCTAAATTTTCAATTGTAAGAAAAATTTTTCTCGCTCCCTCAAAATTTTTAGAATGAAGCGTTTTAATTAACTTTTCTAACGTTGAATCATCTAAAAAACCGGAAATCTTTAAAATTTCGTTTAAATCTAAATTGTCTAACAACTCAAGTGCAACTGACATTTGTAAAGTATTAATAGCTTTTCTTAAATCGCCTCCTGCGATAAAAAATAACGCTTCATAAAATTCATTTACTTGAGTTTGGGGAATTTGTAATTTTTCTTGTTCTGAAATGAACATTAATCGCTCTATTATTTTCTCCTTAGGTAATTTAGCAAACCTAAATACTGCACACCTTGAAATAATTGGATCGATTATTCTATTGATATAATTGCATATTAATATAAATTTCACGCTACTTGATGCCTTTTCTATAATTCTCCTGAGTGCTTGCTGAACTTGTTTGGGTATATTGTCCGCTTCGTCAAGAATTATAACTTTTAACATATCATCCCCAACAACTAGATTTTGATTTACAAAACCTTTAATTGCGTTTCTAACGTAGTCCATTCTTACGGTGTCTGATGCGTTCAACTCTAAAACATTTGCAAAATAATTCTGTTTTTTAATCACATTTTTAGCAATAATTAATGCTGTGCTTGTTTTACCCGTGCCCGCAGGACCAGTAAAAATCATATGGGGCATATTACCGTTTTTTACGAAATTTTTTAAGTTATTAATAGCGATATTTTGGCTTACAATTTCATCAAACGAATTAGGTCTATATTTTTCCACCCAAGGAGTTTCTAAATCGATCAAGGTACAAATCATTCTATATTTCTGCTTTTAATCTTCAAGGTTTTCTTTCGAGAGATCTAGTTCCAAAACCTCGTATACTTTCTTAAAATGCATCTTTATGTAAAGATTAGCCGCTTCCTTCGCTTTTTCTTTAATATTTACTTTTATTTTTTCTACTTTTATCTTCTGTAAATGTTCAATAGCTTTTCTAACAAGTAATTCGCCTATGCCTTGCCCCCTGTATCCCTCTTTAAGAAACACTTGTTTAATATACCCCTCAGAAGCACCAAATGGATCGATTCGCAACTCCGCGATAATCATACCGATAACTTCGTTATCTTTATCTTCATCTATCGCTATTAAAATACCATGTCTCTGTAAAGGATCATAAAGCCGTCTGCGGATGCCCCAATCAAACCGTTTGGGATCAAATTTATCTCCAAATCTTGAAATCAATAATTTCATTAAAGCTTGCAAAGAATCAATTTGATCTGGTGTAGCATTTTCAATTCTAATATTATTCATATTAAATCAACGAGAAAATCATAATTATTAACAATCAATTATTAATTAATTTTTCAAAATTTATATTTTCTTGATTACAGTTAATAAAAATCATGAAAAATATGTAATTTTATTCAATGAATTTATATTAATTTTTACAAAATAAGAAAATTTAGCGGGCTGAAACGCCATCCCATGCTTTTACTTCAGGATCCTCATATCCACACACACTACATTTTTGGTTTACTTCCCATGCTTCTAATGCAGGATGAACTCTCGTAAAAAGCGACCCACACTGCTGGCATACCAAATATTTAGCTCCACAGCCATCGCACATCTTTAATTGCCCTTTTTCAACGAACCGAAATGTCCTTGACATCCAGTCGTCGTTAACTAATCGAAAGGTCTCTCCACCACATTGAATACAATGTTTTCCATCAAATTCTTCTCCCATATAATCACTTCAAATGTTTTTTAAGAATTTTAACTTCAAATTTTATAAATAGTTAATAGAGTTTATATTTAAAAAATTAAAGTTTTTTACATTTAAAATTGCTTCGATAAATAGTATTTAAATTATAAGAGAAAAAAAAATGATATAAAATTACATTTCTAACTTTTTAACGGTTCCGCTTGTAGCCACTTCAGGATTAACTTTTTCCAATTCACCAATTAATTGAAAAACCTTATCGTCATTTAAAGCTTCTCCAAATTTTACCAACATTTCTTTAGATCCAACAAATAAGCCCTTTCTTTTCATCGGTTTACCATCATCCTTTAGAGGATTAATTTCTAGGAATAGTAATGCTGGTCTAGTTTTAGTAGCAGGGACCTTTACTACAAAAACTCCAGGTACAGGAGCTTCCATTTTTTCCCAATCAGCTGCGTTTTTTAGATGGTTTCTTAACTGAGTTTCTATATCAGCCATATTCAATCACTTCTTTTTTAATTTGAAATTTATATTTTATATGTTACATGTAAGACATAAGATATATATTATTTTCTAATATAAAATTTATGATATATAATATTTGAAGGTCAAGGTCTTATTTGAACAGAGAGAAATCCCAAACTGATTAAATCTCCCAATAGAGACTCTATTTTTTTTCGTCGGATTTCTTGGGGTCGATTTCCATTAAAAAGTTTAAATATCACCTCCGTATATATAATTGTATAGAAAAACGAAGAGTTTTTACAAAGAACTCAAAAATTTGGTGATTAAAATAAAGTTAATTTCAGTAAATTTACCCGAAAATTATTTAAAGGTTTTAGAAGTGCTCGTTTCGGAGGGCAAGTTTCCAAATCGAAGCGAAGCAATACGAGTCGGAATTAGAGACTTGATTAGGACGGAGTATCTTATAGAGCAGTCAGTGAGGAGTAAATTTAGTCAAAATTTAATAGAAACTGAGATTGAAAGCGAAATTTAGAAATTAAACTATTTTCTTTTTTTCTTTTCTTTTTTAAAATTCTAATTGATAATAGAAAGTGGATTATAAATTTATAAAATAATTCAAAATGAGATTTTTTTTTATTTCGACATTAATTCTTTTATTTTTTTCCTCCTTTCAGCTCGCCTAGCAGCAATTTTCACTCGTATATCGTCAATTTCGTCTTTTGGAACCTCTACTTTCTGTTCTTGAACTGTTTTAATATCTAATTCCTTTTTATAAGTGTTTACCTTATTTTCTATTAAGGATATATATTTAATACCAATTTTTGTCTCTCTTAGATTAAATATCGCTTCATTAAGTTCCGTAATAGCTCTCATGAAAAGGTTATTTGATAGAGAGATTTGAGCGTTGTCTAAAGCTCGATAAGCTAATTCAAATTTATTAATATTTTCATCCCTTTCGAGTTCACTTATTGTAATAATAGGTACTTGACTGGCATTTTCTAAAACTTCAATTTGTTTATTCATTTGCTTTACTAATTTGTCTTGTTTCAATTTTTCTAATTTCTTAATTACTTTTTTTAACTTTAATATTCCTTCGTTATATCTAAGCGTTTTAATAATGCCATTAGCTACGTCTAATTCTTTTTGAACGATTTCCTCCCGCCGTTTCCGTTTTTCTTCTTTCCTTATTTGATCGAGCTCTATTCGTTTTTTCTCTGCTTCTTGTAATAAAACTTCCAGCTCTTTTTTCTCTTCAACTTTTTTCTGTTGCATGGCTTTTATTTTTTCTGTTTGTTTCATTTCTTTTTTAAGTATAAATAATAAATCGTTGTTAATTCGACTAACTTCATGTTGCCATCCAATTTGTTTAAATAAATCTCGCCCCATAATATACTTTTCAAAAGCTTCTTCAAATTTCTTTTTGTTTTTAAATTTAGTTCCTTCTTCTAAAAAATGATAAGCGTTTTCTGAAATTTCTTTCTCTCTTTCTTTTTCCTTCTGTATAACTAAAAACTCTCGTCTCCTTTGATCCTGTTGCATTTTTTGTAAATCCTTAGCTTTTATTATTTCATCTTCAATTTGAGCTTCAAGTTTTAATTTCTCTGCTTTTTGCCTTTCGGTAACTTTTTGTTCTTGTTCAATTTTTTCCTTTTTTAGTTTAATTACTTTAATAGATTCTTTAATCATTTTCTGACCTTCGGACCAATTAATCTCGACAAATATTTTCTCGCTCTCCTTATAAAATTTTACAGCTTTATCGAAATTCTTTTGTTTGAACTCTTTTTTTGCCAGATCCATAAAGTTAAAAGCTTGCTCTCTTTTGGATTCATATTCTAACGCATGTTTTCTTTTTAGTTCAAGGGCTTGAGCTTTTTGTTTTAATAACTCTTCTTCTGCCTCTCTTGCTAAAGATGTTTCGATTTTTCGTTTCTTTATTTCTTCTTCTTCTTTTGAGATCTTTTCTGTTTCCAAGTCTCTTAGTTTTTTATCAGCCTTCGACTTCTCTTGATAGTGGTGTATGGAGTTGATTATTTGATTAGCTTGTTCGTTCCATCCGATCTTTTTAAATTCTTTTTTTGCCGTCATGTACATATTAATTATTTCTTCGTATGGCGGTTCAATATTCAAAATTCCTTTTTTCTTTTTAATTTCATACTCCTGACCCAATTTTTCGGCGCGATTGATAATATTAAAAATTTCCTCAGATTCTTTTGTTTTAGCTTTTTTTATCTTCTCAAATTCTATAATTTTCTTTTCATGAGCAAAAACTTCTTCTTTCGGTTTATATTTCAATTTTTCCTTATATGCTTCTAATTTTTGTTGTTCAAGTAATCGTAGATTATCATCTTTTACTTTTTTTTCTTTATAAAAGGTTATGGTACTTATTAATCGGTGTGCCTCTTCTTTCCACCCTATTTTCTGGAATAATTTTCTAGCTTTTTCATAGTTTGAAATTGCTTTTTCATATGGGCTTGTATAATATAAAACATCTTTTTTTAAACTTAACTCATAGCTTCTTACCTCGTTTTCAGCTTCATTAATATGGGCCATAGCTTCGTTCAAAAAGCGATCTGCTTCTCTGTCTTTACTTTCGATTGCTTGTATCTCTTGAAGTTTAAGTTTCTTAACTTCTTTAGTAATTTTTAATGATTCTTTAAAATCCTTTTGTTTTTCTTCTTTTTTAACCTCTAATTCACGTAAACGTTTATCTCTTTCATATTTTTCTCGGTAATGATTAATTTGATTACCATATATATCTGCCTCGTCTTTCCAACCTCGAGCATATACTTTTTCTCTAATCTTTTTATATAATTCTGCTATTATCAAATAAGGACACTTTTTTTCAAATTGCCCTCTCTTAATAGCTAAATCATACTCTCGGGCTAACTTTTCAGCGTTGTCTACCAAATCATCGATTTCCCTTTCAAATCTTTCCTCGTCCTGTTCTTGTTTTGATAAAATTTCAAGATTTTTCAATTTATCAACAGTTAACCCTTCCGTTTTTACTTTCAGTGATTCTTTAAACTCTTTTTGCTTTTGAATTTTGTCTAGTTCAATTTGACGTAATTTTTTATCTCTTTCTAATTTCTCTTGATAAATTTTAATTTGCTTAGCATATATTAACGCTTGATCCGTCCATCCTCTTGTTAAAACTTTATTTCGCAACTTTGTATAGATTTCAATAATTTCAAAATAAGGAACTTCTCCTAAATCTTTTCCTTCTTTTAAAGCATGTTTTTTAGCTATTTCATATTCTCTAGCTAATTTCTCTGCTTTGTCAACGATTCCAGTAATTTCTTTTTGAAAATTTTGTTCTTCTAGCTTTTTTGATTTTTTACTTTCAATTTCTTTTAATTTTTCAAGGGGTATACTTTCCGTTTTTACTCTTAGAGATTCTTCAAATTCTTTTCTTTTTTGAATCTTATGAATCTCTATTTCTCTTAACTTATTATCGCTTTTCAATTTTTCCTCGTAAATTCTTATTTGGTTCGTATACATTAATATTTGGTCCTTCCACTCTCTTGAAATAACTCCTTCTCTAATCTGATGATATATTTCAATTATTCTACTATATGGTGAATTTTCTATGAGTTTTCCCGCTCTTATTGCTTTTTTCAAGGCTACTTCATAGTCACGCGCCATTCTCTCGGCTTTGTCTACCAAGTCAGTAATTTCTTTTTGAAATTTCTTCTCTTCAAATCCTTTTACTTTTTGAGCTTCAATTTCTTTTATTTTCTCTGCGTCAATTACCTTTTTTTGAATTTTATGAAATTCTTCATAAGCTTTCTTTTCTTCGTCTTTCTTAGCTTCTATTTCTCTTATTCTATTTTCTTTTTCTAACAATTCAGAATATTTTCTAATGTGACTTGAAAGAATAGCAGCATCCTCGTTCCAATCTTTCTCTAAAACGCTATCTCTTGCTTTAGTGTAAATTTTAATTATTTTTGGATATTTTGATTCGATATTCAAATTACCCTCTTTAACAGCTTTTTTAAAAGCGGTTTTATATTCTCGTGCAATTTTTTCTGCTCTATTCACCAACTTTTCAATTGTTTCTCTAAAATGTTTAACTTCAGCTTCTTGTTCTCTTTGTTCTTCAAACATTTCTTTTTGTGCGACATCTACTTCAACAATTGTCGAATCTGTTTTAATTTTTAAAGCTTCGTCATATTCTTTTTGTTTTTGTAGTTTCTGAAATTCTATTTGGCGAAGCTTCTTATCTTTTTCTAAAAGTGTGTGATAATGTCTAATTTGGTTAGCATACAATTCTGCTTGGTCTTTCCAACCTCTATCTTTTACTTTTTTCCTTACTTCTTCGTAAATCTTAATTACCTTAGGAAAAACGCATTCTTCAATTAAGTTTCCTCTTTTAATCGCCTTTTTAACTCTTAGATCATAATCTCTTGCTAATTTTTCAGCATAATCTATTATCTCAGCGATTTCATTTTGAAATGTCGTTTCTTCTTGTTTTCTCTCAGATTGTGCCCTCAACTTTTCTGCTTGAGCTTGATATTTCAATTGCTCTTGAATTTGCGCACTTTCTATTAAAGCCGCTTCTTTTTGTTTTTTGGTTTCTTCCGCTCGCTCTTCTTCTGCTTTGATTTTTTGAAACTCTTCCAAAAATCTTTGTTTCTCTCTTTCAACTTGCTCTATCATGTTTTTAATTTTTTTAACTTCATTGTTCCAATTGATTTCTTGAAATAAAGCAAGCCCCTCGTCGTATAACCTTATTGCTTCATCATATTGTCGTATTTTTTTTAATTCTGTTGCTTTTCCAATTAATTCATATGCTTGGTTAGATATTTGATTTTCTTTCCTTTTAAATTCTTCAAACGCTCTAACTTGTTGTGCCTTTATTTCTGATTTCGATATTAGCCCTTCATTATCTTGCTCTACGGTAATAATCTCCCCAGTAGACGCTTTCTTATGTATTTGTACATACTCTGCTTTTTTATTAAAACAATCCTCAATTAATTCACTTAGCTTTTTTAATTCAAGCTCTTTACTTAATTTTTGGAGAATTTTTGTTGCCTCGTCATATTTATCAAGAGCCTCATCAAATTTTTCGTTTGTTACAAGTTGTAATGCCTCTATAATTAAGGAATCTGCTTGGTTATACAATTCCTCTTCGTTCTGTTCTAAAAGAGCTCCTTTTTGAGAATCTTCAATTATAGTATCTGTTTCTAATTCACTTTCTCTAAACGATTGTTCTTTTAATAAATAAATCTCAGAAATTTTATTATTTAACGCGTCAACTTCTGCAATTCTATTAATTTGATCGTATAACCCAATTGCCTGACGGAATATTTCAATGCCATCGTCATAAAAGCGCCCCTCTATTAACGATAATGCGTGTGTTACTAATTCGATTGCTTCAGAAGCTAAATCTTCTTCCATATTACCCATATCAAAAAAGAAAGCTTCTTTTGTTGGGTCTGGATTGTTATCGTTAAATTTTTGATTATTATCCTTTTCTTCGTCTCGCTTATCCATTTTAATCATCAAATTAGAGAAAATTTAAAAGTCTTTCATTTAAATTACAAAAAACTTATAGGTAAAATAAATTGTTTCAATAGCAATTTTAAAATTCATTTTTAAGTTAAATAAGTTGCTCTATTTTCAATATTAGTAACGGTAAAACTAATTAAAATTCAATTTTTCCTAAAGTTCTATTTAGAAAATCGTCGCAAACTTTGCCCCCTTCAAGCGTTAAAGTCCAACCGTCTGCCTCTCTCTTAACTAAACTTAGATCTTCTGTGCTACTTAAAATTTCGTGTACTTCCTCTTCTGTTTTACGAATATTGAAATCTATTCTTAAACTAAAAATTATCTCGTCTAAAGGAACCGGTCCTCCAAGCTCATCCTCCATTACGCCTAACGCCGCGATCATTTGCTGTTGTACTCCTATGGTACCTTTCATCTCGTTTGAAACTTCGTCAAGTAACCAAGGATATTTATCTAGCGCTTTTTTAATCGCTTTTTCATTACCGCTTGCGAAGATTACATCAAATTCCTCTCGAATCTTTTTCTTTTTGGCCATTAGAAAGTACCCATATTTCAAAAAAGAAAATCCTTAATATTAGTGATTATCTTTTATATTAACGTATTATATTATCTAAAAAAATTTTATCTTTTTAATTTTAAGTAAAAAAAAAATAGAAAAAATTGTTGATTTTACATGGCAAAAAAATCGTGTGATAAACATAAAAATTTCAACTATTATTGTCAAGACTGTCAAGATGCAAATATAGTAAAAGATGATCGGTTTAATTACAAATTATTTAAAAAAGATGGTCAGTATATAAAAATAATTCTCCTGACTATTGTAATTGTTGCGATAATTACATTAATAGGCATTTTCTGGTGGTGGCCCTCTTGGTTCGGGAATATTAATCTTCAGGCTCAATTATATTCAAATAAAGCTGGTGGAATTGATTTCTTTGATTTTTACTTCTTAAATCTGTGGTCTACTAATTTTATATTTAACAAGACTGCCTTGATAGGGGCATTAATTGGATCTGTTATAATGAGTTTACCACCTGAAAGAAATTTGTTAACTATAATTGGTACCAAGCTAAGATTCGGAAAACCCTCAAGGTTAAAAGCATTAGCGTTTTGGTGGACGATTGGATTTGGAATGTTCTATTTATTAGGTTTACTACTTGATGTAAATAGTGGCGGCTTTTCTTGGACAATCTATTTGATTGAAAACGGTCAAATTCAAATTTCTCCAAACATAATGTTAGACGCGTTTGCTGTTTTATTTGATTCGAATAACAAGGATTTTGTAACGATTTTTATTTACTCAAATCTAATTCTCCCTGTAGTGACTTTTATTTTTGGAGTATTAATTTTTAGACTGGCTCTTAACATAGTGAAGAATACATATTTACGTAAAAATGACTATAATGTGATCTCAAGTGCTTTCTTAATAATTGGTTTACTATGTGGACTTGGATTCTTTTTCCTTGCAACGCTCCCTTTAGACGGTATAAATATGATCCAAATATGGGCCGTTATTTTGGGTTTCTTCACAATGACATCTTTAGGAATCTTCATGCACCTTTATGGAAAAATGTTGTTCGAAAAAGATTCGACAAATTACATTTTTTCGCGACATAAACAAAAAAAAATCGTCTTTATCATAGTAATCGTAATAGCTTTCACACTTACCCCATTAATATTCAGTATTGGACCAACATTAACCCTAAGTGACACAGCAGTGTGGACAGAACAACAATGGATAAAAAAATATAATAGAGAAATTGAATGGACTTGGGCATGTGCCGGTTTAGATATGTTTGAAGAACGGCCAATTTCGAACTTTACCGAATCTTCTACAACTTCCGACGCTTTAATGGTATCCCAAGTTAGACAATTTGATCAAAGTTTTGCTGTTCAGTATTTAGCTGCTTCAATCGGTTCTACATTCGAGGGTTTAGCAGATTCAGACATAGTATATATAAATAATAAAGAATATTGGGTTGCACCTAAAACTGTACGGTTTTCAGAAATTGCTGGAGATGCTGTTCAGACTAACACTGAATTATACGATCATGTTGAGGGTTTTTTAGCAATGGATACCTTTACGGGTGACTTAGTAAATGTGACTTTAACTTTCAACATTACTGACAATTATCCGATTTTCTTTGGGGAAAGCGAAAGTGCACGATATCTCGAACAAACTTTAGGTTATTACGAAACAGGGGCTCTAGGTGCCTATGATTCCGATATATTACTGAATACTAATTGGTCCAAAGGTATAAAAAAAAATAATTATACATATGAAGGAGAACCGGATGGAGTTTTAACTGGTCTGGAAGGATTTTGGAAAACTTTAAACATAGGACTTTTTGCTTACGCTTTTGAAAGTGAACATGAGTATTTAATTAATAGAAATGTCATAAACAGAGTTTATCAGATACTCCTTCCTCAATTAAGAATTGACAGTGATCCCTACTTAGTATTTGATATGACCCGAGGTAAAATGTATTATGCCGTTTCGATTTATACATACATCAATGTAGGTTCGTATGCTCAATATCCTATATTAAGATTTCTAGGCGTTAGTTTAATCGATGTAACAAATGGGGAGATGACTTTTTATGAAAATCCGAGTTTAGATCCTAGCGGTGACCCAACTTCTCCTCTCTGGGAAATTTATTTGACTAAATATGATTGGCAAACAGTCCCAGATTGGTTAAAAGCACAATTACGCTATCCAGAAGATTTATTTGAGTTACAATTAGAAGCGAATTACAAATATCACGTAACAAATCCTCAAACATGGAAAAGAGCCGATGATTTCCACGAAAGACCCGAAGATGGTAATTTGTTCTACATAGAAACTGATTTAGGTGAAGGAATTGAATATATTGGTTTAGATTTGGTTGAATATAAAGGTCAAACAGCGACACTACTCGCAGGAATATATGTAGTCAGGCACGGTGATCATTTTGGTGAAGCAATTTTCTATTATACAAGAGATTCCGATGAAAATTTAATTGGCCCTAAAATAGCGAGAGAAACTTATGGATCTGAAGCAACGCAAGAGCTTATTTTAATCTCAGGTGCTAGACACGGAAATACTTTAATATACCCCCTTGGAGGATCAATCTATTATTATATCCCTACATATAGCACTGCTGGCAGCCTTCAACAGCTAAAATTAGCCGGATTTGTAGAAGCATTTATTAGAAATGTTGGTTATGGTGAAAACGCTCAAGATGCATACAACAATCTGAACTTTACGGAAGATGAAGCGACTTCTGATGTTTCAATCTCGTATAATTTTGAGATGGAAACTTCTATGACTTATCCGAATAATCCAGCAAACTTCGAAATAACTCTTCAAAATTTCGATACTAACTTCTCTGCGCCTGGTTTGGATGTTAAAGTTAATCTATCTGTATATAGCTCAACTTCTCTTAATGTCGATTATAGCTTAATTTTACCTCCAGGATATCCAATTGAAGACACTACGTTTATAGACGGCGTCTATACAGGAGTAAACTTTACAATAATAGATACTACATTGTATTTTGGTCAAGGTTTAGTCCTAAATGGATTTTTAAACACTACAAAAGGAAGCGTAATAATCTACTTTAAATGGACTTTGATTGTCGATGGTGCTATTATCTACGAATCCCAAGAAAATTTAATATATATATATGAATAATTTTTTTTTTAATTTTTTTCTTTTAAAAATAAGGTAACTTGAAATAAGCAAATAAAAATTAGAAGAAGAAACTTTATAAAGTTGTTAAAAATTGCTCTACTTCGTCCTTCGAGCACTCGTGATATTTTTTGTCTTCAGCCTTAATATAAACAAGTCTGATGTTCTCTTTGGTGGGGTCTTCATCAATAGATTCTTTAAGCGTATTAAGTGCTAATTTTATGATCTCATCGAAAGACATTCCTTCCTTATAATTCTCTTTTAAATATTCTCTTGCAGTTGCTTCGCCACTTCCTAGAGCGTAAGCTTTAAATGCCCGATAAATCCCACTTGGAGATGTGGTGTAAATTTGAGTGCCTTTTGCATCAACGGCAACGAAGAAAAGAGCACAACCGAATGGTCTTATACCACCATATTGGGTGTATTGCTGCTTTATATCTGCTAAGGATTTTACAAGCATATTTAACCTTACAGGCTCATCATATGTTAAACGAAAAGATTGTGCTTGAACTCGAGCGTAGTTAATTAAAGTCCTTGAATCTGCATGTAAACCTGCAATTGCAACGCCAATGTGCTCGTCAACCTGAAATAATTTATCAATGGAATCAGCATCCATTAATTTTGAAGGAATTTTAATTTGAGCTCCTAAACAAACAGCATCTTTTGATTTTACAGCTACAGCTAAAGTACCGCGCCTTACAGCCTCTAATGCATACTCTACTTGAAATAATCTTCCTTCGGGCGAAAATACTGTAAGAGCCCTATCGTATTTTACCTGTCCTCCACCAAACATGGTTAAATCATCAATTTCCTTAACTTGTTTTGAGAAATTTATAAAGTAATAAATTATTATTAGTTAAAAATTAAATAAGCAATTTTAATTTATTGTTTATACATTAAAAACTAAATTTTTCCCGAGGATTTAAGGATTTCTAAAGTTAAAAGCTTAAACACATCTTCTACTGAATCACCATGTTTAGCACTGGTCTCAAAATATTTAAATACATGTAATTCACTCATGAGGGCTTTCCCCTCTTGTTCTGATACTTCTCTTTTCCCCTCTTTTGCTAAATCGAGTTTATTTCCTACTAAAATACTTGCTCTCTGCGTAATTACTTTTTCAACTTCATCCCGCCACTCTATTAAGTCGACAAATGAAGAGCGTCTAGTCAAATCAAACACGTAAATTATGCCCGTTGCACCTCGATAAAATGGTGGACGGACGAAAGAGAAATGTTTCTGTCCAGCAAGGTCCCATAGTTGAAGTTTTACTTGAAATTGCGGATGGTCAGCTAATTCTACAGTCTTTGTACTGAAATTTGAGCCAATAGTCATTAGGTAATTTTCTCTAAACGCATTTTCACAGTACCTAAGAACCATAGACGTCTTCCCAACGCCGCCGTTGCCCACGACGCAAATTTTATAGATGAATGACTTCTGAAATTTAGAATATGCAGCAGACATGGAGATTCAATAATTAAAATAGTTATAATAATATATTATATTCAATAAATAAAAATAATCATATTAAATATTTGGTCTATTTTTAACAAAATTTCAAAATAAATTTGGAGAATTTCTCATATGAATGATTTGAATGCAAAAATTCAAAAATTTGCTCAACTTATCCTTGATTCCAACAACATCGTAGTATTAACGGGGGCCGGTATGAGCACAGAGAGCGGAATTGCGGACTTCAGAAGCCCGGGTACTGGTTTATGGGAAAAAGTGAATCCTGATGAGTTTGCGAGCATCCATTCGTATGTGTCTGATACTAAAAAGAATTTAGATTTTATGCTTGAGATGGGATTGAACATATTTAAAGCAAGACCTAACAAGGGTCATAAAATGTTAACAAAACTCCAAAAACTTGGCAAATTGGAAGGTATTCTCACTCAAAATATTGACGGGCTTCATCAAAAAGCCCATAGTAAAAATATTGTGGAGTTACATGGAACAGCTCACGAAGCAATTTGTATGGCGTGTAATAAAATCTATCCCATTACAACCATGATAAATCAAGTTATGAAGGGTGAGAATCGTCCTTCATGCCAAGCATGTAATGGCCTATTGAAACCAAACGCGATTTTTTTTGGAGAACCTTTGCGTTCAGAAATATTGAGTCGAGCAGACGACATGATTAATAATTGCGATTTGTTAATAGTTCTTGGAAGCTCTTTATTAGTATATCCCGTGGCATTTTATCCTCGAAAAGCACTTTCTTTGGGTGCTAAACTTGCAATTATTAACATTCAAGAAACGGATGTAGATTCTTTTGCGGAAGTTGTAATCCACGAAAAAATCGGCGATGTGTTCCCTCGTATCGTAAACATTGTAAAAAATGAAATTGAAGAATGATATTAATTTTATATTAGTAAACTTTTATCTCCTCAATATTAACATAAAACAAGATTAATAAATAAAAAAAATAAATATTTAAGCTCTGGAGATCATCCAGATTATTTTCTCAGACTCTTTTTATCGACTTTACCAACAGTAGTTAGCGGTAGTTCTTTTACAATTTCAATTATTTTAGGAACTTCGTAAGGTGAACAGTTTTCTTTGGCAAATTCGGTAATATTTTTCTTTAAAGCGTCCTCATTTCCATCGTAGTCATATTCAGGATCTAATTGTATAAACGCTTTAACGATTTCAGAACCTGGTCTTTCAGGGTTATCTACACCTACAGTGGCAACCATTCCTATAGCCAGATGTTTAGTTAATGTGTCTTCTAATTTGGCTGAAAACACTTTGAAACCGCCGACAATTATCATATCTTTAGTTCTATCAACGATTTTCATATACCCATCTTCGTCCATTACTCCTACATCTCCAGTATGCATAAATCCATCAGAGTCAATTGCGTTCTTAGTTTCCTCAGGTTTATTGAAATATCCTTTCATTACCATTGGTCCTTTTACGCAAATTTCTCCAGGTTCGCCTACAGGTACATCCTTCCCTGTACTTGGATCTACTAATTTCACTTCCGTATTGTTTAGAGGAAGACCTATACTTCCTAATTTTTTAACTCCTCTAGATGGATTACTTGCTGAGAGTGGAGATGTTTCAGTCATCCCATAAGCTTCTATTAATTTACCTTTCCCTACTATTGCTTCGAATTCTCTTTGAGATTCTTCTGGAAACGGTGCTGCAGCAGAAACGCAATATTTTAATTGCGAATGGTCCAATTCTTTAAATTTTGGATTTTTCATCAAAATCTGATATAAAGAAGGCACATTTGCTAAGACCGATGGTTTGTATTTAGCCAATTCTTTTATAATGTGGTCTGAATCACGTGGGTTTGGTATTAAAATCTGACTCCAAGCCAAATAGACTACATTAAGGGTAGTAAAAGTTCCTGCGATATGGAAAAATGGAAAGCCTGAAAGAGCTACACCTTCCCCACGTTCCCAATTAAGCCATTTCTGAAATATAACTATGTCAGACATGATATTCTTATGGGTTAGCATTGCTCCTTTTGGAGGTCCTGTAGTTCCACCCGTATATTGTATAAACGCTAAATCATCAGGGGTTGTTTTTACTGTTGGTAATTCTTTTGAATAAGTGGGCAAGAGATCTTTATGGAAATCAATTACTGTTATTCCTTCTAAGGGAGTAACTTTTCCCTTAGGAATCTTACCAATTAATTTTCCCAATACCTGTTTTATTTTCGGCAGGTAACCTCCTACGCTAGTAGTTATTACTAATTTTAATTGTGGTAATTTTGAAACTATTTTAACTAATCTACCAGCAAAGATTGCATCTAAAGTTAATAATGCTACTTTATTCCCTCCTGTACCTAAATCATTCAATTGATATTGCATTTGAATATCTGAAAGAAGAGGTGAAACACCCGAAACAATACAGCCCACCTTCAAAGTACCAATGACGCCCATTAAATATTCAGGTGTATTTGGTAAATTTATACCGACTACATCACCTTTTTTAAAACCGTTTTCAATTAACATATTGGCGAATTGGTTTGAAGCCTCGTCTAAATCTTTATAGGTGAAAGTTACTCCTAAATAATCAAAAGCCATCTTCTCTGGAAAGTCTTCCATAGTTCTTCGAATGGCCTCGGGATAAGTTGTATTAAATTCATTAGGATCTAAATCTTTTACATAATCATCCCAGGATTTTTTCCAGAATTTATCTTTATACGACATATTTTTCATCTAATTTCATATTATTTGTTTTTTTTTTATGAGGCTGCAAGTTCATCTCAGTCCAGCTTGTAAACGCTTGTAGGTGGCGACAAAATGACCATAACCTTAAAATACGCGTTTATCCTATCTAATAATATGAGATATAAAACAAATTCTGAAGAATACGAGA
>JAHLWS010000042.1 GCA_019057795.1 Promethearchaeota archaeon
ACTAGCAAGATATAAAAGCGTTAAAGACAAGCATAGGATCATGTTTGAAACGAGAAGAATTCAAAAGCTAACTAAAAAGCGAAATAACAAAATTAGCGACCAATTTCACAAAATTTCAAGAAGAATTATTAATTATGCGTCGATAATAATCTTGGAACGATAATTATTGGGTATAATCGATTCTGGAAACAAAAAGTTAATATGGGGCGGAGAAATAACCAAAGATTCGTTCAGCTACCCTACTTCAAATTGATTTCTCAAATTCAATACAAATCCAAATTAGTAGGAATCGAAGTTATTTTAGAAAAGGAATCTTATACCTCTAAATGCAGTTTTTTAGATAACGAATCGATTCAAAAACACAAAAACTATGCCGGAAAGCGAGTTAATAGAGGGCTATTTCGAAGCAAGAAAGGAATTGTCATTAACGCCGATGTCAACGCGGGGTATAATATAATTAAGAAAGTAGTCCCAAATGCCGTATCGGTTGATGGGATAGAGGGTGTAGGGTTATACCCGTATTCTATTGCTGTTTTGTAATTACAAAATTTAATAGAATAAAATTTTTATTTCATGAAAGGAAATTAAAAATAACTTGGTTAAAGTTGATCTAAATTTATTGAACATATTTGTATTGAAGGTTAAAAAAAATACTATTCAATACGAAGGACACACCGTTGGCGATATTATAACTCAATTTCTTAAAGAGCATAAAAACCTATTAGATGATAGCATCCTATCCAAGAATAAGAAGAAACTAAATCCACTAATGGTCATTTTACTCAACGGCAGAAACATCACTTACATGAAGAATTATAAAACGAAACTCAAAGAAGGAGACCAACTTTACATATCGTTCCCAATTTCGGGAGGGTAATTTTCTAAATCAAACTTCTAATTTTTACAATGAAAAAAGTAAGTATTTATTAGTTCCTTCTGCTATAAATATTTTGTAGAGTTACTTCCGACATTTTCAATAAAATGCCCATTGAACGATTATTATGAAAAAAATAAGCTTTATAGGACTTGATAATGCAGGTAAGACTAGTATTATCACTGTAATTACTAAAAGATTCGGTTTCGAAGAAGAGATTTCGAAATTGATGCCTACAAGAAAAATCGCGCGTGATGCTTTCAAATTCTTAGGCGTTGAATTCATAAGAATGGATTTTGGGGGGCAATTACAATACAGAGAAGAATATTTGAAGAACCCAACTAAATATATTAGCGGAACCGACTTAATATTTTATGTTATCGATGCTCAGGATTACGATAGATATGTTGAGACAATAGATTACCTTGACCAAGTTTTACTCTTCCTAAAAGAAGAACAAGACTACCCTCCAATGTGTATTCTTTTTCATAAATTCGATCCGCAACTTACTAAAGAAAAGGTAATAAACCAGAGAATTTTGACTATTAAACAAGCATTAACCCGATATTCAAATGATTTTGATATCTTTTTCTTTGAGACTTCAATATACGATATTAAATCAGTAATGGATGCTTTTTCAAGCGGGTTATCGTTATTATTTGAAAAAATGGAAATGGTATCTCAATTATTTGCTGAGATGAGTAAAAATTACAATTCGATTATGATCGCATTATTTGACTCTAAAGGGATCACAATTGGTGAGTATTATCGGCCACATTTACATTTATTGGAAAAAATGCGGATTTACAATAAATATATGGATGCTCAAAAAAAAATAATAGCAGAAAACCGGACGCTATTAGAATTCTCAGACAAGTTTGAAAATGGCGATAGATATTCTGGATTGGTAGAAGTATTAAAGTTTGGGAACTTGGACTTCTATTTACTATTCATTATTGAAGAGGACGAACAGAATTTAGGAGATACTGTAGAAGTGTTAAATAAAATAGAAGCCGCGAAACCACAAATGGAAAATATAATTCTCCAATTAATACAGTAAAAGAAAAAGACTTATTTAATTTTAAATCCCTTAATAAAATCTTTCATCTCTTTCTGAGTTGGAATTAACTGATTAGTAATTTTGTAAATTGCCGTATATGTAGCAAATTCTACGCATTTACTTAAGATAGCTTTTAATTTTTCGCGATTCTTATTTTTATTTAATTGATCGAGCATTTCTTTATCTTTAATTAATTCAAATAATTTCGTCAAAAACCCCGCTGCAAAACAATCTCCTGCCCCCGTTCGATCAACAACTTCTTCAACTTCTATTCCGGGAAAAAAGACTTCAAAATTATCAGTTCTTGTAAAAGAACCTCCTTTTCCAGCCGTGTAAATTCGAATTTTTGCGTACTTTTTAAATTTTTCATCGACGTGATCGATTGAAAACGTCCCATTTAATATAGAGTAAGCATCCTTTAAGTTTAAAAAAAATAAATCAAACTTTTGCTTGATTAATCCATCAAGTTGTTCGATTGATTGAACTTTTTGGGTTTCTATATTAAAAGCGGTTATTAAACCCAATTTAGAACCATTTTCAAACAGTTTTATAAACTTTTTCGCAATAGGAGTTGAATATAGTATTTTAGCATTCAAAAAAGCATTATCTTCAATTTCTATTCCTTCGAAGTTCATTTTATTTTTTAAATTAGGAGCTAAATGGATTTTTGTTGTAAAGTCTGATTTTATAATAGTACTAACTGGTGTAATTTCATCTATTTGAAAAATGTCATCGGTGTTTATGCCTAGTTCATTTAGTTCTGTAATCATCCATTCACTTCCTCTTCCAATTACACTAATTAATTTAGTGAAAACCCCAAGCTTGGCGATAAATTCAGCTGAATTGTTACCATTCCCTCCTCTCTTAAAGTAACAATGCCCCACTATTTTTTTGGGTGTTTCTGAGAACCCTTTTTTAACTATTTTTTCAAATAATTTTCTATTAAGATCATCTGGGTTGAATTTGATAAAATCAATTATATTCGTTACTATTTTTTGAACTAATTGCCAATAGAAATCGCTTTCGTAGTATAAATCTTGATGTAATTCTCCTAAAACAACAATACCCTTATTCAATTTGTTTTTCACCCTAATAAATAATAAATAATAAACGCAGATGGAGGGACTCGAACCCCCGAACGCTTACGCGCACCGGCTTTTATGGTAATAGTGTATTACATTACTCTCGAAGCCGGCGTCTTACCACTGGACCACATCTGCTTTAAATTATATGCTTTATTAGGATTAGTCCTAAAAAATATAAATTATTTTCTAATAACATTTAGTTTGGATTGAATAAAAGTAAGTGAAGTAAATTAAAAGAATTAATAGCGGAAACAATATAAATCAGAAATTAAGATCTAGGAACATAAATCTTTAATTTTAACGTAGGATCTAATAATTTTATTAAGCTTTCTTCTTCGTATTGCTTTAATAGCAGATTTACAGTCGATATTCTTAAATCATACTTTAGAGCTAAGTCAGACGCCAATATAGATTTCCGTTTCGAAAGTGATTCTCTAATTTCCTTTTCTATTGAATTAGGTATAAAAGCATCTCTTTCTACAATAGTGATTTGTTTTGATCTTCCGTATTTTCTACGTAAATTTAAAGTTGCTTTTCTGACCACTAACTTTTCTTCCTTTTCAGACAATAGTATCACCTTAAGAAATTGAAATGTCAAAAATTAAAGCTAATTAAAATATTAAATATTTAAATTCTAATAAAATTTTTGATTTATTCTATAAATTTAAAACTCTTTATCCAAACCAATTTAATTGATTAAAATCTTAGGCCATTCTAATTTGAACGATAAATATAATTTTAATATTAAAAGAAAAAGACCAGAGGAATTATACGAGAGCGCATTAGAATATTTTAAGAATGATACTCTTTCTAGTTATGCCAAGTCTAAATCCATAATGCGTACACAAAGAAAAATTACATTGAGAGCATTAGAAATAATGGAACTTAAAGAGAATCATTGTTTAATACTTGATGCTGGTTGTGGCCCTGGATTTGTGGCGATTTACCTGAATGAATTAGGACACAAGACAATAGCACTTGACATCATTTCAGATTTTCTCAATTTTTACGATATTAAAGGTTTAAATCCCATTCTTGCTGATATGTGTTATCCTCCATTTCAACCAAGCATTTTTGACGCAATAATTTCCATTTCTGCTTTGCAATGGATCTACAAAGATTCAAATTTAGAAAAAAAGCGTTTAGATTTGATTGGTCTTTTTAAATCGTTTTATAGTATTCTGAAGCCTAACGGGAAAGCCGTTTTTCAATTTTATCCAAAAAGTAAAGAAATTATGGATGAAATTGGTAAAATTATTACCCAAAACACTCAGTTTAAAGGGAAATTTATAATTGATAATCCAAATAATCCAAGAAAAAGAAAAATATATTTATTGACGACAAAAGGTTTTTAAAGAAAAATTGTGAAACAAGATTGTTTATCATTTTTTTACCCACAATAATAATAATAATGCATATTGTTTTATTTTAGTCAAAAGTTAAATATGAAAATTGGTTTCTATATTGTTAAAAATACTTTTTTTTTAATCTTTAATAAAAAAATCAAATAAAAAAAAATACAAAAAGAAATGGTAGAAATATTATGACAATGAAATTAACGCGAAATACAAAACGACGAATACTAGCTCTTCTTTTAATGTTAATGGTAATAAATATTCCTTTGTATTTCCCAACAAATTATTTGAATTCAAACAATGCTTCTACAACAATAGAAGATCAATTGGATTTTGAATCTTTAACATTAAGTAATGATGTTGGGGAAGATCCTTGGAATAATGCATCTTTTCAGTGGAGACAGTGCATAAACATTACTAATCCTGGTGGATACAATCTAACAGACAATTTTATTAGCATATCTTTTGATTATGCGACATTAGTTGCTGAAGGTAAGATGCAATCTGATTTAGATGATGTGAGAATTGCAGAAAACGGTGTTTTAAGAAAGTACTATATTGTTATAGATTATCCTTCAATCAATACGGCAACCGTCTGGTTCGAAACAAATTCTACTGCAGGTTTATCTGAATATGATACTTATCTTTATTTTGGTAATGATACAGTAGGGCGTGCCACTAATTATTACATGAGCAATCATCCTGCTGGAACATCTTGGTGGAAATTTGAGGAAGGTTCAGGTACAACCGCTATTGATTCTTTAGGGAATTATAATGGAACTTTTCGAGGAGGTCTTCCAACTTACGAAAGCACTGATCCTGCTATAGGAGATTGGAACCTTGATTTCGATGGTACAAGTGATTACATATCTATCAATGATAAAGTCTTCGAAGATTCAAATATAATAGACGAAATAACCGTTAGCGTATGGTTCAAGACGGATTTTACAGGTTCGAGCTATTCTTCTAATTGGGCTTTTGTTGATTTCGACCGATCTGAATACTTTAATTTTTATATAAGAGGTGATGATGGGAGGATTGGATTTTCCAGTGCTGCTACAGGATATAGTGGTCAAAATGATTTTTATGGACAAACTCTGGACTTAAACGACGGAGAATGGCATTTTGCTTGTATCGTTTACGATGGAACAGATAAAATGATATATAGAGATAACGGAGTTATGGATTCTATATGGGAAAACGCAATGGGAGGAAGAGCTTTTGGTACCGGCACTACAAGATATGGATTTATTGGTGACGGCTCTGAAGCCTCAACCGATAATGGAGGAAGAAATAATTATTATTACGATGGAGAAATGGACGAAGTTAGATATTTTGACTATGCGGTTTCACCAAATGAAATTAAATGGTTAGCTAATTATTATCCCTTAACAACAGATTTGCTGGCTGTAACAGAAAGAGCTGCGACAGTAACAATTATAGTAAAGGACATTGACGGAAGACGCGTTCCAGGAGCTGAAGTCTCCTTATGGGAAAATTTAACACACATATTAAATATTCCCGATATAGGGGCCTTTACACAAAATAGTTCAGCAGACGGAACTGTAGTTTTCAATGGTGTACCGTTTGGAAAATACAACATTACTACTAACTATACATTAAACTCTGTTACTTACAAAGAAGAATATGTGTATGATAGTAGAACATTAATAGATGGGGAAGTGGAATTTAAAGGATTAATAATAACTCACACTATTTATGTAAATCTATGGACAATCGATTTTGAAGTTGATGATTGGGACGGAGATCCATTAAATTATGGATATATTAACATTAATGAAAGTGGACAAGTAATTGAAAAGCTTACGCTTGATTTCGATGGAAAAGCAACATTCCGGTGGTTGAATAGCAGTTCTGGTTATAATTACATGCTTTATTACGATAATGCAGATTACTCAACTTACAATCCTACTCTCCTAAATTGGAGCACAATAACTCGTAAAGATACTAAAACTACATATTTAATATATGAAGAAAATACTGATGACTCAAGCGCATCAACATATTCCGTTAATGTAGATACCTTCCTTTCAGGTTCGAGTTATGCTAATCCAGGTGATATTACAGTAATTGATGCTTCTGTTAATTTAACTAACATGGATAATATGACTCAAGTGAGAATTTGGTATTTAGATGACACAGGTCATAGATTTAAAGAATTAAAAGACTATAGTGGTTTAGCTACTGCTGATACATTTGTATATCATCCCAAAGAAGAAGAAACATATGATGTATACGGACTTAGATTAGAGATTGATGGTGAAAATTCAACTACTTGCAATGGTGTTGTTGAAGTGTCTCTTACATATGCATATAACCAGAACATAACAACGCAAATGTCTAAGTTAAATATTACAATTATAGACGACACAGAAACAGTTCCAGTGGAAGGTATAACGGTAAGAATAGAAAATAATGAGACAAAAGAACTCGTTGCTGAACTAAAGACCGATGATAATGGTGAAGCTTACGGGCAAATTAATGATGATTTAGTGTTCTGGTATAAAACGGGTTGGACGTATAATTTCTCATTATGGATCGTTTCACAACAACGCACTTTTAGAGTAAATTATTCTGATCAGTATTTTAATCCTAGCAATTTAGTCTTTCTTGATTATTATAATTATTCACTCAATTCAGCGTCTTCCCTTATTTTTGAGTTAGATTTGAATTATCAAAATAGAATTTCTGAATTTAAAAATGGAACTTTATTTGCAGATGTAGATGTATTATGGGGTCAAAACATGAGCTTTTCTATTAATTTTACGACTTCATTGGATGGAGGTGTTATCTGGGTGGGTGATGATGGAGATGGTAGTACTATGACTTGTACTATAAAAAGCACAGAATTTGGGAATCCAACACTTTTTGAGAGCTCAATGACATTTATAGGCGATGGAAATTATTCGATCAAAATTAATTCAAGTCAATTTTCGGCAGGAGATTATGGGAAATCATATATCGCTGTAATATCTGGGAGAAAATTATTTTATAATAATCCTCCAAATGAGGCTTTTATAATCCAGATAAATTCTTTATCGACAGGTATAAGCGTTCATAATTATACTACACTTGCGGAATTACCGTCATATTCAGTTTCACAATACTTTAATGAACTTATCAATATAACGGTTGAATATTATGATAATATTACTAAAAATGCTTTAACTGCTGAAATAGTTACATATGAATGGGATTATGGTTCTGGTTCAATTAATGCTGATCCAATAAATCCTGGATATTATACATTTGAACTTGACACTTCCTTAGCAACTAATGTTGGACTTTACAAATTCAAGGTAACTGCTTCACTCGAGAATCATACTAAAATCGAGGATTTCACGATAGATTTATTTATATTAGAAAGACCTACTACATTAAATGGTAGCAAATCTGTTGTTTATTTTAGTAAAAATATTTATGCTTTAAATTCTCAAAATTTTACATATGATTATGTGGACAATTTAACTGGTAATGCCATAGCAAATGCAGATGAATTAAGTTATTTCTGGCAAAAACTCGATGAAAATAAAAACCCAATTCCAGGAGAAACAGGTTCAGGAAACTTAATTGAAACAATAACTCATAGGTATATATTGAATCTTCATACAGAACTAATGTCACTTGGAGAATATTTTGTTTACATTACTCTTGAAAAGAATAGTTATGAAATAAGAACGGGGATTATATCTCTGATTATCCAAGAGCGTCCAACTTTAATTAATGACACAGCATCATTTGGTACAGTTTTCGATTCCATTGATATGTATATAGCTAAAAACTATACGTTTTCATACAAAGATTTTCAAACGGGTAATGTATTAGAAAACTTAGATAATCAATCTTATAGTTATACAAGTACAAACCCTGCTGACTCAAGCGGACTAGGAACATTATTTTATGATTCATTAAATCAAGAATATATTTTAGACTTAGATACAGAGAATAAATTAAATGGCACTTATACCATCTCGGTTAAATTAGATAAAGATAATTACACCACCCAAGAAGCTACAATTGTTCTCACTATAACCTATAGAGTTATTGATTATAAAACATATTTGAATTTAGTTTCTAGTGATCCTGTGGACCTTCAAACTGATGTATATTGGAGAGATAATATTACGATAACATTTCATTTCACTACTGAATATCAATCAGAGGGGGAAGTTTTAGACGATCCTGATAGCGTCTATTTACAAATTCGTGATGATAATTTGATTCCTATCGGAAATCCAATTAATTTACTTGGATATAAAACAGTTATAGGAGAATATACATTTTCATTCAAAACATCTGAATATGGTTTAATAGGTGGTAATTCTTACGATCTATTAATAACAGCAGGAAAGACAGATTATACTCTTCCAGATCCATTAGTAATACCTTTTAAAGTGAATAGTGTACCAGTAATTCTTAAAGTGGTTGATTACACGACTAATGTTGAGCTTTCTTCTTATAGGATCTCAGAATATTGGAATGTGGCGTTAAATCTAACATTACAATTTGTAGAACAAGGTACAGGTGCTCCTATATCAGTAGCTTATGTCACTTTTGATTGGGCATATGGTTCAGGACAAATATTGCCTGATATATCTAAAGGGGCTGGATATTATTCATTTCTATTTGATACCGGTAATACTACTGAAGTTGGTGCTTTTAGTATTGATTTATTAGCAGTGAAGGTAAATTTCTCTAATGGTATTCCAAGTCAAAATTTAATCATAGAGATTATTAACAGACCAACTAGTTTAAATGCAGACACGGGAGTTTTGTATCTATCTCATAACCTTTACTTAAGAGATGCTTACAACTTTACATTTGAATATATTGATATTATAACTTCACAACTTTTAGCCAATGCTGATGAATTAAGCTTTGTTTTACAAAAACTTGATGAAAACGGAGTTCCTATTACTGGTGAGACTATTACAGGAGATTTAATTGAAACAGTAGATCATAAATACATTTTAGACCTTAACACAGAAAATTTAGAGCATGGAGAGTATTCTATTGTAATAACACTAAACAAGAGAAATCATGCTTTTAGAGTTTCTATTGTCTCATTAACAGTTAATAAGAGACAATTTAGTACAACGTTCTCTATAGAGAGCTTGATAGAAATTGGTGCTGGAAACGCTTTGCAATTTCAAATAACGCTAACTGATCCTAATAATAACTCGGTTCCAATTATAGGAGCAAATGTATATATAATTATTTCGGGTACGAGATATGATTTTACAGATAATGGAGATGGAACTTATTCAGTTAGTATACCAGAAGTATCAGATCCATTCTTCATGCCTGAAACATATATAGGATATGTCAATATTGAAAAAGTAGATTATACTACTGAATCATCATCGATAACTATTGTAGTTAAAATGAGTGAAATATTTCCAGGTATACCGATGTTTTACTTTATTATGATTGTGGGTGCTATAGTTGCTGTTGTTGGAAGTCTTGTTGCTTATAGAATGATTCAACAGGCGAGAATTCCTACTTTTGTTAAAAAAGTAAGAGAAATGAGCAAGAACATAAAAGGAAGGAAATTTATTTCGGACGCGCTTTTATACCCATCCAAAGAAGAGTACATGGTTAAAATACTAGGAGACAAATGGGAAATGCTTGGTTTATCGTTAGAAGAAATCTTAGGGATCGACGCAAAGAAGGAAATGAAATTGACCGAAGCGAAAAAAATCAAGGGAGGTGCTGAATAATGCCAGTAGGTTTAGTAGTTATGAGATGGGACGAACGAGTTGGTACAGAAATCTTAGCAAAATATCCCGAAGAGATAGTAATCACTGACAAAACGCTTATGCAAGTGTACAGCACTCACGAGTATAGCGGAGAATCTGGGATGATAAGCTTAATGGTTGGCTCGTTAAACATAGCTTCCTATTATACTGGACCCGAAAAGGGGTATTATATACTCTTACTTTTAAATCTGGACGACGACCCCGACGCGTATGAAGGAGGGTTAGCGGACGCATCAAGGATAATCTTACAAAACCTTGAAGACGACACGTATGTACAGTTTGTTCCTTCTTTATTCAGGAGATTGTCGGTGTATCCGACCTTAAACGAAGAGCAGCGATTAGCAATGACGTATCAAGACGAAATTAAAAGGATGATCATCAACCGACTAAGGGAAGAAGGTACGGTCTCAAAATCAGAGTTAATGGTTTGGCTAAAAGACAGATATAAGCAAGGATTTGTCGATTTAGAAGGCGTATTAATTGAATTGATTAAAAGAGAAATCATAAAAGAAACTTCAGTAAAGGGTATGCCCTCTGAATTGATTTTTCTTACTAATGACATTTTGATGTTGCGAGTCCCTCCAGTTCAATTACTTAAAGACCCTTCCGATAAAGGGTTACCTTCTCAATTAGCCACAGACTATAGAACTGAGATTAAAAAATACTTCCAAAACTATCGTCCTTCCGAGCAAGACAACCTAAGAGTTATCGAAATTATCATCAATCCCCAAGTTTACGAGACATTACGATTGTTAAGAACTGCAATTGTAACCAAGAACGACCTTGAGAAGCTAAAGAAGAAAGGCGTTGAAGACATTGACGATGTTTTGAAAATGCTATGGGAATGCCAAATGATTCAAGTGTTCCAAGACGATAGAAATAACGAATATTACGCTTTAATATCAGATTTTTACGTAGATAAGATATTTCCGAAGTACTTGTTGAACATCATTAAAGCTGAATACGAGAAGAAATCAAAAGCCGATCAAGTTTTATTAGAATATTTAACAGTTCTTGAGAATACATATGTTAACTTAAAATCAGCAGTTAAAATCGAAGAATAAATTTTATTTTTAACTTTTTTTTTAAATCTTATCTTTTTTTAGTTATGGAGTGTTATTGAATTAGTTATATCTTCTTATTACTGATCATATTTTTATTTCCATTACTAAATAAAAAAATTTTTCAATCTTAATCAATTATTATTTTTGATGTATTATGGATAGTACAGAAAAATATTTAGATACGCCAGAAGCAATAGGTTTAGATGGTATTGATTTAGAGAAATATATTATCGCAAGTTATATCATCAAGCGACCAAAAGGAATGAATGTGAATTATTTATCCCGATTTGCGGCAATTGAACAATCGACAGGAACTTGGGTTCGAGTACCGGCTGAAACTGAAGAAGTGAGAAAAAATCATGTGGCTCGGGTATTAGGTGTCTATGAAATACCACATTACGAATATGTGATTCCAAAGGATGTTAAGGAGCGATTATATTTCGTTCAGATTGGTTTCCCAATAATAAATATTAAGGGAGATGGAATTCCAATGCTTCTTACTTCAGTTATTGGCAATATTAGTATTACACATGGACTGAAATTAGTTGATCTCGCGTTTCCAAAAGAATATTTAAAAGATTTCAAAGGTCCAAAATTTGGAATTGATGGGCTCAGAAAACTCTTGAAAGTGCCCGAAAGGCCATTGTTAAATAATATGGTAAAACCATGTACGGGACATACATGTGACGTCGCTGCGGACTTAGTATATAAAGCTGCAGTTGGAGGCTGTGATGTCGTAAAAGATGACGAGTTAATTTCAAACCCATCGTTTAACACTTTAGAAGACAGAATTAGCGCAGTTATGGAAAGTATCGATAGAGCAGATTCAGAAAAAGGAGAGAAGACGCTATATACGATAAATATCACTAGTAAATTCCCAGAAATGTTTGAATACGCTGATAAAATGATCGAAATGGGCGCAAACGCTTTAATGATAAATTATCTCACAGCTGGTTTCGAAGCATTAAGAGCTATAGCTGAAGATCCTTCAATAAAAGTACCAATCTTAGGACACATGGATTTTGCAGGCGCATATTTTGGTGGTCATTGGACAGGATTAACAAGCATGCTAACTCTTGCTAAATTTCCAAGAATGTGTGGGGCTGATACAGTTGTCATTCCTGCACCGTATGGTAAGGCAGAGATATTAGATGAAAGGTACGAACAAAATTTAAAAGCTCTCAGATATCCGTTCCAACACATTAAACCTACTCTTCCAATGCCAAGTGGAGGAATCACGCAAGGAATGGTCGAAAAAACCATGAAAGAAGCAGGTACAGATATTTTAATTGGAAGTGGAGGGGGAATTCATAGCCACCCAGATGGTCCAATATCAGGTGCAAAAGCATTTAGGCAAGCAATTCATGCTGTAATGCAAGGGATAAGTGTAAAGGAGTACGCTAAAGAACACAAGGAATTGGGAGTAGCCCTTGGAGTGTGGGGTACTGGAAAGACTGCTTTGATCGAATAAAATGTAACTTCTTTTTTATTTTATTTTTTGTTTTATTTTCAAACTTTATTCTATGTATCTTTTTAATAAAACTCGTATATTGGGATTAAAATCATCATTTTTTACAACCTCCACAATAGAATTGCCACATAAATCTAAATACTGGAGTTTTGGTAATTGTTTGAGGTCTTTTAGATTCACTGAATCGCTAATTTTATTGTTTGATAATATTAGATGGGTCAAATATTTTAGTTTAATCAATCCTTTTATGTTTTTAATTTGATTATTTGAAAGATCCAATCTTTTTAAATGATTTAAATTGTGTAAACCTGATATCTCAGAAATTTCCCGAATGTTGTTTTTCCAACCCCATGGAGTGCCTTTAACTTCAAATTCAAGATAATCTGATAAATCTAATTTTTCAACCAATAATGTATTAGGTTCTAGTTCAAAATATACATTCGGAATTTTTTCTATTAGGTGTTTTACAGTTAAATAATTAATTAAAATTTCGGCTAGTTGTGTAGTGGTAAAACTTTTAATTCTATTTGTTTTGAGTAGGGCTTTTAGAGATTTTTTATACTTTTTATTCTCAAAACCTTTTTCAACACTCAAAAATTGAATCTTTTTAATTTTCTTCAATTGCTCGATTAAAATTAATTTAGAATCACGAGAATTCATTTTTACTAAATTTTTTATTACAGTAATTAAGCAATTATAAGAAGTTTCGTGCTGAATTGCCCATTTAAATAGAATTAAAGTATTATTTAGATAATTTTTACCAATATAATTAGCAGAAGCGTTCCTTACAATCTCACTTGAATCAGAAAGTAATAGGTTTTCGAAGAAATTGAATAATTTCTCATCTTTTAAATTTATTTTACCTAAGATATTAATAGAATCTGCTCTAATTATATCTTCCTCGTAGTTCTCAATGATAGAAATCAACAAATTAGTGGCAGAAGATTTATCTAAGAGTTTATTACAATACTCTTCAAATATAGTTTGAGGATTTAACTCCATTATGCGATAATATTTATAATTAAATGTTTGTACACTGATTTATTAATTAAAGATGATCTAAAAATAAAAATTTAAGTAAATTTGCGTTCAGAAATTTGTTTAAACAAATCTTTAATGGTTGCTTTGAGTTTATTGAATGGTCTTAAATTTCCCGAAAAGGGCGTACCGATGCCATGATATAAAATTGGTTCTATCTGGGCTTCTACATTTTCGATCTTCCTTAAATTTCCTTCAGATAAGCAAGAAAGAAAATAGTCATTTTGATATTTTCTAAAAGTTAAAAATCGATACTTTTGAAACCCCAATTTAACAGCAATCCACCGTGGATACGCGCCAGTGTTTCCTAATGTATTAGCAGCAATTGCCTCGATTTTGGCAGTTAGTAGCGATTCTTTCATTTCCATCTCTTCCTCTAGATTCTCAAATTCTCCCGGTACTTCTACGTTCAATTGACCTTCTTTATCAAGTAAGAGCGAAATTACACCAATCGACATTGATGACAATCCAATGTAATCAATTCTTATCCAATCCTCTAAATATGGAATTTCTTGGTCTGAAAATACATCCTGTAATTGTAAATATTCCTTTAAGATAAAAATAAGATAACCCTTAAACTTATTATCAATTTCAAATTTTTCTATTTTTGTTAAATTGTTAATATCTTTACCTCGTACTAGTTCTGAATAATACTTCGCCATTTGTTCGAGAAACCACTTTCCCTTTTTATCGGGAAAAACTCCATAGATTAAATATATGATATTATTCTTTTCGAAGAATTGGCATTTTACATCTTCGTTATTTTCGGATTTGAGGAGCATTTTGTCAAGGTCTCCACCTAAAATACTAGTAGCTATGAAATCTAAGTTATTTGATAATTCTAATAAATAATGTAATCTATCATTACTTGCAAATAAGGGGGTTCTCTCTACCGAGGTTATTCCACAGAATTGTATGTATTCTCCGTCCCCCCCATTTCCTCCCCCTTTTAATATAATCTTTTCGTCGTCTAAAGAAAATTTAGATGCTACTTGCTTTACTCTGACTTTACCTTTTAATTTTGAGGAAGCTGTTATAGTTTTGGGTCTAAATTGTTGAGGGGAAAGCTTTTTCGACTCATTATTTTCGGGATCCAAATATTCAAACAAATTTGCTAAGAATTTTCTACATCTGGGGCAAAGTTGGTCTTCTGGATATGGTTTTACAATTGTATAACCACAATCTTTGCACTTTAGGGTTTTACTATTGACTCCTCTAAAAATGTTTTACCAACTCCGCCAAAAAAATTAGGATAGATAATAAAAACTAATAAATAATAATTAATGTTTGGAAATAAAAAAGTTTGTAAATCTTAGTAAAGATTATAAATATTTCTCAGCAACAGTTTTAAATGCTTGTAAGAACTTATTATTTTCTTCTTTTGTTCCAATAGTTATTCTAAGATAGTTATAAAGGTCCGGCTTACTGAAGTGTCGTACTAAGATTTTGATATCTTTTAAATCCCATAAAAATTTTAAAGTAGTTGATTTATCATCAAATTTAATAAAAATAAAATTCGCATCTGAGGGTAGCACGCTGATACCTGCATACTTATTAAGTATTTCTGACAATCTTTTTCTTTCTGTGATTATATTCTTATTTTGATCGTATACTTTATTTCTATGTTTTATACAAGATAATGCTGCATGTTGTGCGATAGAATTTGTATTAAAAGGCAATTTAACTCTATTCATTTCTTTAACGATGGAAGCATCAGCTAAAGCGTATCCAATTCTTAAGGAAGCAAGCGAGAAAGCTTTTGAAAAAGATCTGCAAACGATTAAATTTTTTACATCTTTCAGTAATGGTAAACACGTATATTCTGAGAAATCAGCGTAGGCTTCGTCCACTACGACAATTCCAGGAAAATTGTGGCAAATTTTAAGAATAGTATCATTATCAAATGACTTCCCGTTAGGATCGTTTGGTGAATTTATAAAGAGTAATTTTCCTTTTTGGTTATAAGCACTTTCTGGTATAGCAAAATTGTCATCTAATTTAATCTCGGTGATTTTTGCGCCATAAAGATTAGCTAAAACTTTATATAATCCAAAAGTGGGATAAAATATAATAACTTCATCTCCAAGATTAACAAATACTTTGAAAATTACATCCAAAATATCGCTGGAACCATTTCCTACAAAAACAGTATTTCTATTAGTTAATGTATCTTTATTTCTCAATAGTTGATTTAGAACCGCTTTACGAACCTCAAGAGCTAACGAATCGGGGTATTTTCGTAATAAATCTTTATTTTCTATAGCTAATTTTAAATCATCTAGTATTTCTTGGATTGGGGGATATGCGTTTTCAGTTGTATTTAATTTTACCCAACCATCTCCTTCCGGTTGTTCTTCTGGTTCATAAGCGCTATATTTTCGAAGATTTTCTCTAAATAACTTTTCTAATTCCATCTCGATTACCTTTTTTTTAAAATAGACTATTTGGTAGCAATTTCTTAATAATTTAATATTTTATATAACTACTTTATAACATTTATTTTTTGTCTTTTAACCTCTCATTCACTGAAATTAAAATAAATCACTATTTAAAAAAGCAAGTCAAAAAACTCAATTTTTAAATGTATGAAATCTATTAATTTTATAATATTATTTATAGAAGATAGAGATAAAGTGAATATTAAAATGCAATACGCTATTATGTTTCAAGTTTTCGAAGGCGGAGTAAGTGAACCTATAAAATGGAATAAAGACAGTCTCACAGCTGAAAACAATATTATCATCTTAGATGAGGGATCTTCCTCTCTTTTTTTATGGTATGGGTCAAAACAAGGGTTAGTTTCAAGAAGAACTGCACTTAGACAAGCACAATCACTAAGAGGACATGGATTTACTGTCGGTAAAAGTATAGTCGGGAGAGATATTAAAGATTTAAAAGAAATTGATCAAAGGAAAATTGGTAGGGTTCTTGAAACCGATGAAATAAATGAGGATCTTCAAACTTTATTAAATAAAGAGTATAAGGAATTAGATAATTTTGTTATAACCTTTGAATTAAAAGAAATTGTAAAACTCGTTGAAAAAGTAATACCTAAACCTGAACCTAAGATTGTACCTAAACCCGAACCAGTAATCGAGCAAGAAACTCCTAAAGTTGTAAAAACAGAAATGAAATTTGCTTCTGAATATGACATTAAGCCAGATCTTGTTTTAGAAAGTAAACCAACCGAAAAGCCATCAATATCTACTACAAAAGGTTCTACACCAGAACCCAAAGTTGCGTCTAAACCTGCGTTAGATCTTTCCATCCAAGCTAAAATAGGATTTGTGTTAGTAGGAATTTTAGAACATTATGATGATATTTGGATTTCAATAAAAGAAGATAAGAGATATTCCGTTGAGCACATGGATGGAAGAGTATGTGAATTCTCAATTGTCGAAGGTAAGATTAAATTTACAGTAGATTCTTTTTCAGGCATCTCTACAAAGATTAAAACTGAAATACAAAAGAAATTTGTAGAACTATCAAAACTAATGTAATTCTTTTTTTCCTAATTTTTTATATATTGGAATTTAAATTTTAAGCTTTTTTCTTTATTATTATTAAGAATAATAGTTTCGATTCTTAATGTTATAGTTATTATTTTTAAAAAAATAATTTTGTAAAATTATGAAATTCAAAACATTAGCAGTTTTATTTTCTGATTTAGAGGCCACCCCAAAAAGGCTCGAAATGATCGATATCTTGTCGATGTTTTTTAGAAATATAAAAAAGAATATAGATTTTAAGGATTTAGATAAAATAATCTATTTGTTGCAAGGTAAATTAGTTTCGAATATAAAACAATTTCCAAAAATCGGTCTTGCAGAAAAAATGATAATTGAGGCGCTTTCTTTACATTCTGGGATCGAAAAAAATAAAATAAAAGAAGTTCTAATAAAAATTGGAGATATTGGGGCTACTGCCGAATTAGTATTAACAAAAAAGAAAAAGCAAAAATCTCTATTTGATTTTGAAGATAAACCTAGTGAAATGGAATCTTTATTAGAGATTTCTGAATTATATTCTGCTTTACAAAAAATTGCCTTAAGTGAAGGAGCAGGATCGCAGGATGTGAAACTAGGAATTTTAAGAGGTTTAATGAGTAAAAGTTCTCCTTTAGAGACTAAGTATCTATTACGCATAATTACATCAACTCTAAGAGTAGGTGTATCAACATTAACTATTATTGATGGGTTAGCTTTAGGGTTTACCGGCGTTAAAAAGAATAGAGAATTTATCGAAAAAGCCTATAATTTGCATCCTGATATGGGAAATATTACAATAATTTTAGCAGAAAACGGTATAGAAGAAGTAAAAAAGATTAATATTAGTTATGGCATTCCAATTCGAAGTATGCTTGCCTCTCGGGTTCCTTATGCAGAAATTATTGAAAAAATAGGTTCACCTTTAATAGCAGAATATAAATTAGACGGAGAGAGATTACAAATTCACAAGCAAGGAGATAATGTTTTGCTCTTTTCACGGCGATTACTTGAGATATCTAAACAGTTTCCAGATGTTTGTCAAATTGTACGTGAAAATGTGAAAGTAAGTAATGTTATTATTGAAGGTGAAGTTGTTGCTATGGATGCCTTTTACGAAAAAATGCTCCCATTTCAAGTTTTAAGTAAAAGAAGGAGAAAATATGACATCGAAGATGTTTCAAAAGAAGTTCCTGTCAGCTTATTTTTATTTGATTTGCTAAAAATTGAAGACGAATCCTATATAGAAAAACCATTCCTTGAACGACGAAAAAAATTAGAAGAAATTGTGAAGGAAAGAGATGAAATACATTTAGTTAAATCCGTTTTAATAAATACAACACAAGAATTATTAGAATTTTTTAATGAAGCACGAAATAATGGAACGGAAGGAATTATAGCAAAATCTATTAAAGTGGAGTCTGTATATCAAGCAGGGAACCGTGGTTTTCTCTGGATTAAATTAAAGGGATTGGAAGGAGGCAAATTAAAAGATTCTATAGATGTAGTATTAGTTGGTGCTTTCCATGGCAAGGGTCGAAGAACAGGCGTTTATGGAACATATATAGGCGCTGTATTTGATCCTGTGGATAATAAATATATTGCTTTTACTCGATTCTTCTCAGGGTTAACTGACGAATTATCAGAATCCTTAACAAAAGATATGGAGCAATATAAGGAAAAAAAAAAACCTAATAATGTTATTTGTGAAGATATTCCAGAGATTTGGTTTAATCCAGAAGTTGTAGTTGAAATTATTGGTGACGAGATCACTGTTAGCGAGAAGTTTTCTACTTTAGGATACTCCCTGAGATTCCCTGTTTTCCAGAGATTTCGACCAGATAAAGGTCCAGAGGATATAACTACAGTTGATGAAATTAAAAAGCTTTATAATTCTCAGTAAAGAAAAAAATTTATTTTTTAAATATAAACCTGAAGCCCCTTTTCTTCTAATTTTTTCAAAAAAGAGGGGTAAATTTTAAGGTTATTTTCTGTTAAATATAATTCTTCTAAAAAATCAAGAGAATTAAGGGTATCTGGAAGTTTAGTTAATTTATTCCTAGACAAGTTTAAAATTTTTAAATTTTTTAAATTTCCAATTGTACTTGGAATCGTTTCTAATTGATTATCGCCTAAATTTAATATTTCTAAGGAATTAAGTGAGCCTATTGACAATGGAACGTTTACTAACTCGTTTCTTTCAAGATCTAAAGATTTTAGAGATGATAGATTATTTAATGAGGAAGGAATGCTAGTCAATAAATTCCAACTCAAATTCAAGGTTATTAATGATTTTAGGGATAAAATAGAATCCGGAATTTTTGTTAGTTTATTGTCGTGAAGATTTAAATCTTTTAGGTTAATTAAATTTCCAAAATAGTTAGGTAATAGTGTAAGCTGGTTTAGCCTTAAATTTAATTGTTCTAATGAGATTAAGGAACAGATTGAGTTTGGAAGATTTTGGAGTTCATTCTTCCAAAGTAATAATTCTTTAAGCTTTGAAAGCAAACCAATATTCTCAGGAAGATTATTTAAATTATTTACATTTAAATTAAGGTATTCTAACGAAATTAAAGTACTAATCCACCCTGGAAGTTCTGTTATTTGATTATATCTTAAAGTCAATTTTTTGAGAGAAGTAAGGTATTTAATAGCAATAGGTAATTTTGTTAAACCTTTAAATATAAAATCTAACTCCACGATTTTACAACGGTTAATAGTATATTTCAATCTCCAATAAGTCTTTTTCAAGTAAATCAATGTGAAATAATTAATTAAAATGTCAGCTAATTCCATACGAGTAAATAATTTCGAGCCCTTGGCAAAGCTTAAAGTCTCAAAGCCAATTTTAAAATCTTTATCATCGATTTGTTTTATCTCGTGAATCAAGATTAGTTTTATAATGGGTTCGTTTCTTTTTTCTAAGTTGTTAATTATAGCTATTAATGAATCAAAAATTGTATACAAACAAGTTTGAGATTCTTCGTGATGAAGAGCCCATCTTAGTGGGTTCAAAGCTTTATCTTTAAAATTATACCGTAAAATAAGAGTGGCTTCGTTTCTGATTTTTTCATCTGAGTCCGAAATAAGTAAATTTTCAAAGAAACTAAAAAGCTCCTCCTTTTTTACGCCAGTATTTTCAAAATTATCCCCAATACTTCTTAAAATTTGAAGGCTCTCGTAGCGGTCTTTAACTTTTGTACTATTTTCTATTAATGTGATTAGTTGCTTAACTGCTGACGATACATCTATTATTTTTTTATTAAATTCGTCAAAAATCTTAGTCGGTGTGCGTCTCGTAATGTAAATCCCTCAACTATTTATAAATTATTAAGCCATTTTTTTCTAATTTACCCAAAAAATCGGGTGTTTCTTCAATATTATTAAAGTTTAAATCTATAATTTTCAATGATTTAAGATTCTCAAGAGATTCGGGAAGTTTTTTCAATTTATTCCCCCATAAACTCAATGTCTCAAGAGATTTAAGATAACCCACACAATCGGGTAAAATTTCAAAACGATTCCAACTTAAATTTAAATCTTTTAAATTAATTAACGAGCTAAACGACTTAGGTAAAGAAGTTAAATTATTATTCCATAGAGTTAATTCTTTAAGCGTAGAAATTTTACCAATTGATTCAGGAAGTTCAATTAACTTATTATCAAATAATTGTAATATTTCTAATGATTGCAACGACCCAAGCCAAGAAGGAAGTGATGTCAATTTATTTCCTCCCAAACCCAATTTTTTAAGAAATTTAAGAGGTTTTACCCATTTAGGAAGTCTTTCTATATTGTTCAATCCCAAATCTAATTTCTTAAGAGAAGTCATTCGCTTGAAAGAACCCTTTAATTTGCTTAGATTGTTTCCGTGCAAATCTAAGACTTCTAAGGTTGCTATATTCTTTATTGTTTTTGGTAAAGAAGTTAATTCATTAGCTCTTAAATCTAGATGTTTCAACGATTTTAAAGAGCCAATAGAAAGTGGTAAACTTTTTAGTTTATTATATCTCAAATTTAACACATTTAAGGCCGTTAATAAACCAATAGAATGAGGAATTGATTTAATTTTATTATAACTCAAATCTAAGTGAATCATTGAAGATAAAAAGCTAATAGTTTTAGGTATCATAGTAAGTCTATTAAACTTTAAATCTAGAATTTCTAATGATGTTAAAAATTCCATAAAATCAGGAAATTTGTTCAAAATTGTCCATCCAAAAACATGACTACTAACATCGGATAAATCTAATTCAAAAATTAGACCCTCTCTTACCTTAAAATTAATTTGACCAAATCTTTTTTCCAGATCGGCCACAATAAAATAATTCTCGATAATTTGTGAAAGTTCAAAACTCGAGAAACTTTCAATATCTCTTTTTTTGAATAAGAGATTTAAATTTTCAATTATTTTCTCGTTTCTTATTTTTTTTATTTTATTAATTAACAAGGATTTTGATTGAGGAGTATCAATTTTTCCTAATATATTTGAGATTGCTAACAAACATTTTAAGGATTCTTCATGTTTAAAAGACCATACCATCGGCTCAAAGGCAATATCTAAAAATAATTTATCTATGACATTAGCAGCGGCATATCTTATACCCTCTTGGGAATCTGAAATAAGTAAATTTTCTAATAGTTTGAAAACATCCTTAGATTTAGCATCAATCTGAGATAGCGTATTAATGCTTTCGATTCTTTTATTTAGATTATCGCTATTATCTATAATCGATATTAATTGATTTATTACTGAAAATTTATCTAATTTTTTGCTCTTATAATTTTTTTTAATTAATTTTTGAGATAATTCCATTAATCTTCCAAATTTGGTTTAGTTTTTTAAATTTTTTGTGTTGTATTAAAGTAGTTAACTTTTCATAATGATTTTTATTTTTCTTTTAATGATGATCTTGAAACATCGACAGTAATATAATTATTAGAATTTTTTTAAGAGAATTATAAGTTGAGATTAGTTTTAATTACTTTTCATTTAAAAAAATTCACAGATGCTTCTCACTGTGTTCCTCGAAATTTCTTTAAAAATTAAACCAGATTAACTTTGTATAAAATTTTGATTTTATAGTCTAAAATATAAATCACAAAATTGTAAGCGTTCTTCGATCCAATCATAGAGAAATTGAACTGCTTCATTCAAATCAAATTCATCATTACTGTAAAGATATTGGTCTGGCCATTTAGGTTGAATATCTCCTTCAACAGTTATAGGCTTCCACATTTCAAGATCGATTTCTAATACTTTCTGAATTTGATTATACATTTTTGTAATTAAATCAAAAATATATTCTTTTGTCCATAAATCGGCTCTTAATTCTGCCCAACGAATTTTTACTTCTTGCATAAATTCCTTATTAAGGGATAATCGCAAATATAATAAATTACGTCTTTGAAAATAAACTTCTGAATTCGAATCGTACTTTTTCCAACCCAGTTGCCCAAATGAACCATCAAAATCCCATGGAATTAAAAAAAATTTACTCGGTATAGAATTTCGTACAAGATAATAATTTTTACTCCAAAAATCCTTATGCAAAATAAAGAAGTTGAAAAGATAGAAATCTATTAAATTCTTTTTATCAAATTTTGAAAAAATCCCCGTAGTTTCATTAAAAAATTCCACGTTGGAGGTATTATTTATAAAAAGTACCAAATCCTCAATTATCTGATCAGCAATATAAATTCCATCTTCCTCATTAGGATATTCTTGCTCCCAATGTACTATTACATAAAAATTATAATGGTGACTTGGAGTTTGAAGGAGTAGACTGGTATTCAAATTGTTTTGAGCATCATCAAGCCCAAATAACCTTCTATCTGTTCTTTCTGCAAGTAAATAAAGTCCTTGGAATTCGTTGTTAATAAACAATTTTACGAACATAGATTCAGGTAGGATTGCTGTAGGATTTGATGGAAAGAGACTACGCCATAAATCAAAAGCTAACTTAGTTCTCATTCGTGTATGATCAAAATAATTTCCAAATAACTGCCAATCATCATCTATCCTCATTCCATATAAAGAGTGTCTACCTTTTAGTTCTAATCGATAACTTTTCTTGGGAAGTACAACACTTGTTCTTCCCCTATACTTTATATTGGATAAGAAAATGCATTTATTTAACTCTACGACTGCTGGTATATAATAGTTACCTTTGATTTCTTGATCATACCTTATGTATATTTCAGGCAATTCTGAAGTCTCTTTTTCAGTCTCTTTCTCTGGTGTGCTATTACGCTGAATGATAACTAAAGTTGGAGTTATGATTAAAAAGAAAATAGAAAAAAGTAAAAAATCTCTCCTTTTTCTATTTTTTGGGGATTTATTAATTTTATTCAACAAAACCTCACATTTTGTATTAAATCTACTATAATTCTTCAGCAGAATTTCCTTCGATTAATTTGATATCAGAAATAAATTCCTTCTCTTGAATTTTTGAGAGTAGTGATGATTTAATTTTCATCGAATCTTTAAAAATTTCTCTTTTTTTTTTTATTAACGATAATTTAGGGCTTTTAAATGTTATAATAAAACTTAATCGATTGTTTTCATCATCAATAGAACTAACACTTAAAAGAGAGTAATACTTTAAATGTTGAGTAAAAATAGTACTTAAGAATTCAAAATAATCTTTTGATTTAGGAAAATTCATTTCTAAAAGATCTTGAGCTAAATATTTTTGTCCAAATTTTGTAATATTCATGAGATACATTATTAGACAGCCTGTAATGGTTAACAACATTGCTATAGGATAAAATCTGATTCCACATGCCATGCCCATTGCCATAATAAAGAAAATAAAACCTAAATCTCGAGCATCTTTTATAGCACTCCGAAATCTGACAATAGATAAAGCACCTATCAATGTAAAAGCTCGTGCTATATTTGATCCAATTATTAACATTATTATACTGACAATTATTCCTAATAGCACTAAAGTTTGAGTAAAATTATGTGAATATGATACACTTGTATGAGTCCCCCTATATGTTATTGCTATTATAAAGGATAATACAATACTCCAAAATAGAACCATCATAACATCTATAATATCAAATTCAGCTCCAATAATTATAAATGAGTCTTCTAAAAATCTCTTAATAAAATCGTCAATCGCCATTATTTTCTTTTAATAAATTATCTAAAATAAAGTTTATTTAAAAATAACTAACAAAAGATAAGATTTAGATTAAAATATATCTTTTTTCTACTGGTTGTACAATTAATCATAAAAATCTAATCAATTCAAAATCAATCTGTTTAGATAATTGAAAATTTTATATAAAGCAAATTCATCTAATCATAACATTAAATAACTTCTTTTGCCGGGAAAGTAGGTATTTGATATCTAATTTTTCAACTCCACTAACAAATTTGGACATCTTTTCTCTAACCATATTGTTTCTTTGTATAATATTGATGGCCCATTTTGGGATATATTTATTGAATTTTAATTCCATAATACATACATTTGGAGATTTAATATAATGCAAGCCTCCACCATCATGGAAATTAAAATTATAATTTCGAACCCTTAAATTTGTATCAAATGTAATTCTAAATTTCGATACGAATTCAGTATTAAAAGCTTGCCTTTTATAGCAGATAAAATTAACTGGTCTTAAATGAAATCTGTTATAATTAAACCATACCTCATCTAGAACTTTTTTATTTTGAGGTGAAAGACTTCTAGAAAAATTTCTTGCTTCTTGAGTTTTATTATTAATAATTTTAAAAACATTATTCAAAGGTACTTTAATTCGTTTTTTTGAAAAGCTTTCATTTACTCTTTTTTTAAGTTCAATATAAACATAGTCCTCCTCCATATTATCAAAAAAATCTGGATAGTACCGAATTCTAAATTTTACTCTAATATTTATACCATTTTTCTTTCTATAATAAGATTTTCCAAAAGGAGAGTCAAAATATAAACTTCTTACTTCATAACTATGGTTATTTTTGACATATTTATCAAGTTCCATAAATGGCGTTATTTCTTTTAAAATTTTATCTCTTTCCATCAATGAAATGATATATTTTAACTCAAATCGATTAAAAGTTATTTGGATCATCAAAATTTAATATATACTTGCTTATCAAAATTAAAATGAAATATATATTTATAATATTATTAAAAAAGGACTATCAAATATTCATTTTAAGAAAATTGTGTATTTTCTTTTAAGGTTAGGTTATATATTTAATTCAAAAAATATCAAATGAAATTGGTGAGGCGTTTAGTAGAGATCTGGGATATATGTCCAAATTATTATAATTCTAAAAATATTTCTCTAAAGCCAGCGCTTTAATTTTACTTATTGTGGGGTAACTATTTTGTTTATCCCAACCTCGTTCGTCGTAATAATCGTCCAATAATTGATTGGCAATGTCTTGAGTAATAACTACTTCTCCGTAAAAGTCTTGGAATTTAAGCACATTTTCCCCAATATTTAAGGGTTTAAACCATCCTTTAGGAAATTTATCGTCCTTTCGAGAAAAACCTTCCTTTAAATTCATTAACTTCAATAAATTCCAAGAACGTTCAGCTGATAGTCTCAATTCTTCTTGATGCAAATTAAATCCAGTAATTAAATTGTATATTTGGGTAACTAATTCTAAACTATAAAATCTATTCATTTGAGCTCTAGCACACAATCCTAGAGATGTTAGAACAGTGTACCAATCTTCAGAGTATCTGGTTAGTCGTCCAACATTTACGCCCATTTCTTTTTTGGGTGGAGTAAATATTCTAGAGAAAGCAGTATCGGGGATACCCATCCGATTAAAATGGCTTTTCATTTTATCTGGAGTTCCACCAGCGCCAACATATGTCGGTGATCCGCCTGAAGCAACATGAGCGCCTTTAGGATTTACTACTTGTTCGAATTCCATTGTTCCTAATCGTAAAAACCTAGGTTCGAATATAACATCTAATCCTTTCACCGTAAGCATTTCGTTTGAAAAAGTTTTATCTTCCCCAGCTAATTTTTTCCATCCATCTGCTAATATATCTCCAAACCCTTCCCTTTTAGTGATTATGTCGATAAGGTGCTGAAAAGTCTTAAAATCCTGCTTCCACTCGAAACCTAGTTTTTCATTAGTGAGAAGATCTCGTTCATTCATTTTACTTATAAATTCAAATAGTGCGGTCATAGTTAATGAATCCAATCCATATCTACTTATTAGATCAAACGCTTTTATTGCTTGGTCGTATGTGTCTAACCCATCTACGGTAAACATCATTAAGGGGTTAATTATTGAGGAGGTGTAATTAATCAAACCGCTAAATTCTCCTTCACGTATTTCAAGGATATCTTTATCAGCCATAGGACAAGATGGACAAGCAATACGTCTTTTTTTCATTTTTTTTAAGTACATCCTATCGCTACATTGGCGAGCTTTTTTCTTTTGACCTTTTGCGGTTAAGAACATGCCAACTGGCAAACTTCTTAACATACCCAGTTCAATCCACGAATCTCTATGAGGATATTTGCGAATGCGTTCAATAAAACTTTTATACAATTTATTAAACTTTTTTGGTTCTGCTATTGGAATCCCTTTTGTCCCTTGAGTCAAAATAGCTTTAAGGTTTTTCGACCCCATAATTGCTCCAAGTCCACCACGTCCTAAAGTCGAGGTTTTATCTATTAGCGTCATCGAAGATTTAACAAGATTTTCTCCCGCTTGTCCAATAGCAATTACTCCACTTGAACCATGTTTCCTCTTTAAAAAATTAGTTGTTTCAACGATATCTTTACCCCATATTACTTTAGCTTTACATAATTCAACATGATCGTCAGATATGAGTAAATATACGGGTTTTTCTGATTTTCCAGTTATAATTATATGATCAAATCCCGCTTGCTTTAAGTTAAACGCAAAACTCATACTCCCGCAAGAATTAGCAACGGCTTCGGTCGCCGGAAATTTTGAAATTGCAACGGTTCGAGAAGAACCAGGTACAATAGTTCCTACTAAGGGGCCAGTTCCAAATATTATTAAATTTTTTGATGAAAATGGATCCGTTAACGGTTTGAATCGATCAGCAAAAAGTTTACAATTCATCCCGAATCCACCAATGAACTTTTTAAGGTCTCTGACATCTTCTTTAACAACTGACACTCTATTTTCCGTTAAATCAATGTCAAGTATATTTCCAGTGTAACCAAACCAATCCGTTATTTCTCACCCTCCTTGAGTTCTAAAGCTCCATACAGACAATAATTTGCGCATTGCCCGCAGTGAGTACATCCATCTAAGAACGAGATTTTTGGGATTAATTCGTAGACATCAACAATTTGAATAAAGGCTTCAGTAGGGGAATATTTATTCTTATATATGGAAGAACAGATTAATTGACAGATTCTACATCCTGTGCATCTTTCCTCGTGTATAATTATCTCAATTAATTTAGATTTTGCCAAAATAAATCAAATCTTTAAAGTACTATTACTAACTTGTAAATTTTATTAGGTTCACTATACTTAATGTGTAATAATTTGAGTTTTTAATATATATAGCTTTTTAAGTATGATGTTAAAATAAAAATTATATCCTTTCTATCATCATACCTCCTAAAATGATGGGTCCACCAGTCGAATTATATATTTTCTCGGCTTTTTTTAATTTGTTTTGACTATCAGAATGAATTCTAAAGATTAAATCTCCTTCCTTTATTCTTGCTCCTTGCTTTTTAAAAATCTCAACACCAGAATATTTTGAATGGGGGCAACCAGTAGCTTTAGCTATACTGTTAATAATTGCGTTATTTACTCCAGTTATATGTCCTGCTTTAGTAGCAAAAAATTCTTTAGAATGGGGACCTATTTTAATATCTTTGGGTTTTAATTCTGGATTTCCTCCCTGAACTTCGATTATTCTTTTCATTTTCTCATAAGCCTTACCAGAACGCAATATCTCTTTGGCTAAGCTTTGTCCCTCTCCTTTCTGAGCTTTTCCACCCATTTCGAGCAATATACCCGCTAAATCGGTTGATTTTTCAATCAAAGAATTCGGACCTGCAGAATAATCCATAAGCAAAGTTAACGCTTCTTTAGCTTCTAATCCTGGACCAATTGCATGCCCAATTGGTTGATGAGCAAGAGTTAGGGCACACACCGCTTCAATCCCCACATTTTTTGCAATTTCTTTAAATAAATATGCAAACTGCTTTCCATTATCATGAGTAGGAAATTTTGTTCCCTTGCCAACGGGTATATCTAGTACGAGCTTCCTAACTCCTAGAGAAAGCTTTTTAGTGAGTATAGATGGAATCATAAGTCCTACTGGATCCATGTGGAGTGGCCGTTCAATTTCGATCAATATATTATCTGCTGGAGAAGTATTTAGAGCTCCACCCCATATAATGCACGCTTTTTCTTTCGATACAATGCTTTTCAATTTTTCAGCGTTAAAAGCAATAGGAGCCAGAACTTCCATAGAATCAGCAGTTCCAGAGGGAGAAGTTATAGCTCTTGTTGATGATTTTGGAATTGTTAGCCCAGCAGCTGCGACAATTGGAACAATAATAAGCGTAACTTTATTTCCTGGCACACCACCTGTCGAATGCTTGTCATAAACTTCCGGTCCGAAGTCGAAAAGCTCTCCACTTCTTGCTTCAGCATAAGTCAATGCTGTCATCTCTTCGTTATCCATGCCATTTATAGACACTGCCGTTATAAATGCTGCTAAGTCGATTCTTGATAAAGAACCAGAAACTGTATCGTGAATTATACTATTGATTTCTTCAGTTGTTAGTTTTACGCCTCTGATTTTTTTCTGAATATATTTAAAAGAATCAGGCGGATCAGCCGGTTTAACTGATATTATCACATTATCAACTAAATCCTGTTTCTCTTTAAGGATATCTAAAAAAATTCCGATCTCTCCAGGGTGAACCAAAGAATTAGAATAATCAATTTGTAGTATTGCCACCCAATATTTATCTTCAAGAGATTTTGATTGAGTATTTTTTACGATTATACGTTCGCCGGCTTTCTGTCCTAATTCTTGAGCGTCTTTAATATTAAGAACAACATCTTTAGTATTCCCAGTTTCAAATTTTATTTCTTTTACTTTTAGCTTCATAATATCAAAATTTTGTGTAATTAATTATTAATTAGAGAGCTTGATTAAATAAATTTAATTGAAATTATTACAATTGTATTAGTTTTTTCGATTATTTTATTTATTCATTTTAATAAAATTAATTAAAAACCATTAAATGATTTGATATATGAATAAGTTCGAAAAAGCTCAAAAAGTACTCCACGAACTGAAGAGCGATGGTTGGTTAATTGTTTGCAACGAAGATAGCGATGTTAATTCTCGATTTCTAATAGGTGTTGAATCTCACGCCCGACACTACATCTATGTGGCAAAAGATGGGAAACATAAAGTCCTTGCCGTCGAAATGGAAGCACCTATGATCGAGCGTTCTTTAAAAAGCAGAGGAATTGATGTTGATGTAATAGCCTATAGATCTATAAAGGATTTAGTTTCATCGTTAACTTCAATAATTAATAAACCACGAATAGCTCTGAATTTTGGGGAAAGTATTTTAAGCGCGGAAAGTACGGCATATGCGGACTATATTCGTGCTGGAGATTATTTTTCGTTGAAAAAGTTGGCTCCTCAAACGGAGTTTATTTCAGCAGCACCAATAATAGATAATTTAAGGAGCGTTAAATCTTCAGAGGAATTAAATGACTTACGGAACGTGTGTAAAGCAACTATAGAAATCTTAGATACGATACCGGATTGGGTTAAAGTTGGTATGACAGAAAAAGAAATCAAAGCAAAAATAGAATACGAATATATGAAGTTAGGAAAACCATCATTTGGAGCGATTGTTGCAACCGGAGCTCATTCAGCCGATCCTCACCACAACACATCCATGAAAAAAATTGAACAAGGAGTTTTATTAATAGATACTGGACTACAAATTGATGAGATGTGTTCTGACATAACTTGGACATTTTGGGTCGGGAAACATCCTACGGAAGAGTTTATTCGCGCGTATCACGCTCTTTATGATTCTAAACAAGTGGCAAATAAATACTTTACTGATGGCACCCCAAACAATATGTCCGCTAAAAAATGTCGCGAATATTTATCAGAAGAGGGGTACGATCATGAAAAACTATTTTTCCATGGATTAGGGCATTCGTTAGGTTTTGAAGCGCATGACATTGGAGGAAGAATAAGTTGGAAAATGCCTGACAAATATAAACTTAAAGAAAATATGGTATACACTAACGAACCAGGTTTATACTGGTTAGGTAAGTGGGGAATAAGATTAGAAGACGATATAATAATTGGTAAAAATGAATGCGAGCAAGTTACTTTTCTCTCAAAAGAACCAATTCAAATATAATTAAAAGAAAAGCGTTATAATTTTATAGAGATTGGAAAATCTTTTGTTTCTTCTATTTTGTTTTGATCAGAGTCCATAAATTTTATAATTATTTTAATTATGTAGTCTCCTGCTTCAATGGGTTTAAGACTAATTTCCCATTTTAAATCTTCCTTCGTCTTCAATGAAAAGATTTGTTTATTCGTGGTACCCCTCATAACTTTCAAATCTTCGGGAAATTCAACATCAATTTTTACATCTAACGCTTCTCCTTCGCCTTCATTCTCAACCACAATTTCTAAGGGAAACGTTTGACCAATAAGAGGAGGTCTTAAATTCTTAATCGATGCATTTAATGTGGTAGGAGGAGAAATTAGATGTGGTTCTATCGATTGAGTTTTATAAATAAATATCAAATTATTGTTTAACTCGCACGTTAAAAACATAGGACCTATTCTTGGATTATCGACTTGAAAATGTGGTTTAAATGTGAACTCTAAGTGCGATTGTTTTCCAACTTCAATTCGGAAAGGAACTTTTGATTTTTTACTAATAGACAAATTATCTGAGAGATTTACTAATATTTTTGTTATGTTGAATTCGTCTAATTCATAATGTAAAAAAGAGTCTTTTAAAACTTGTAAGAGGTTTGAAGTATCAAAACCCAAATTCAAATTTATAATTTCTTTAGTCGTGTATGTTTCTTTATCTAATTTAAATGTGATGTTTATTAAAAGCTTAAATTTTGTTAATAGTAAAACGTTCTTTAACAATTTTAATTCAGCATCTCTGAATTTATAACGCCCAATATTGTTTTTAATTTTATCGAGATATTTTAGATCCTCATCTCTTAGTGCTATTGTTAGTTCAGAAACGAGCTTTATTAGAGAATGTTCTTTAAAATATTCTTTATCAACTCTTTTTTTAGTTCTTTTTATAAAATCTAAACCCTCATCAGGAGAACCTTTAACAAACGAGCATAAATACGATAATACCGGAAATATTACGAAATTTGAATTCCTATCGCTGCTATTTTTCAATTTAGGAATATAGTTAATGACCTCTTTATAAATTTGGTTAGCTTCTAAAAATTTACTATCATGTAAACAAGCCTCTCCAGATTGTCTTAATAACTCGATACTAGTATCAAATTTCTCTAATATTATAAACGCTTTTGCACCATTAATGAAACAAACTTTTGCTTTTTCAAATTCATTTAATTTAAGATAAGAATTTCCCGCTACATGGTATTTATTACCAGCTTTTTTAAATTGTCTAGCCTTAAACAGTTGCTCAGCTCTTAAAAATTGATTTTCGGCAACTAATCTTTGATCCTTCTTTCCCATTAAAAATCACTATTATTATTATAAATTCATTGTGAAATTAAAAATTAAGTGAATAGTCTGAATTTTCTATTATAATATTACATAGAATAAAACCTTTAAAAAAAAAAGATTTTTAATTGTTTTAAACTTCAAATTCTATTAATTTAGAATAAATAATAATTTCCGAAACCATAGCTAATGTTTTGTCATCTTGCGACTAATATTTTCTCGCAAAAGTCATTCCTTCGGTTTAATTTTTCTTTTGTTCTTTTTTTGAATCTTTTTTGCTCTTTTCGGAACGCAGAGATTCTTTAATTGGATTGCTGCCTAAATTTTCGATTATTTCTGAGACTCTGGTGACTTCTTCTTGAAATTTTTGGCCTTCAGCCGCGCTACAATGGAACATTTGGATTCTATCGGGGGAAACACCTGTAGTTTTTAAAATTTCTCTCGTATACTTCACGTTTCTTGCTGCTACTAAATTACCCGTTTCATAATCGCATTCTCCTTCGTATCATCCAGCAACAATAACTCCATCGGCACCCTTTCCAATCGCGCGCATCATTAGTGAAGGCGTTACGCGTCCAGTACAGTTGATTCTTATAGGTCTAATCGTAGAAGGGTATTGAGCTCGTATCGTACCAGCCATATCTCCAGCACCATAACCTCATTTCCAGCACATAAATGCTAAAATCTTTATTTGGTCTTTATCGTTTGTCGTCACTTTTTACACCTCTCTATATCTCTTCTAAAATAGCATCGATTTGTTTTTCATATTGAGGTTCACGGTAGTATCTTAGCGTAATCGCCTCAGAAGGACAATTGGCTAAGCACGAACCGCATCCACGGCATAATATCTCGTTTACTTCTGCTCCGTCAGCTAAAGTCTTAATCGCATCGTAAGGACAATTTAATTCACACAGTCCACATTTCGCACATCTATCTTTATCTACAGTAGCTCGAATTAATAAAATCCTATATTTATCCTTCCACATCAATCGTGCTAAAGAAGATGCTGCTGCTCTCCCTTGAGCTATTGATTCAGCTATAGATTTAGGGCTTTGAGAAGCTCCTGCAAGTACGATACCCGGAATTTTTGTGTCAATTGGATTTAAACGAGAGTGAAATTCCTTGAAGAATCCATCTCGGCTCGTTTCAAGCTTTAAGATTCTTCCAATTTTCCCTACTCCCTTTGCGGGTACCATAGCGCACGATAGAACAACCATATCGTACTCAAGTTCTTTTAATCTTGTGCTACTAAGTGTGTTTTGGATAATTATTTTAAGATTTTGAGTTTCTGGGTCTTCTTGAATTTTTGAGACATTAGTTCTAATGTATCTTATACCTTCTTTTCGTGATGCGGTGTAATACTCTTCATAATCTTTTCCAGCGGCTCGAATATCTATGTAGGCAACAGAGATTTCCATTTCAGGATAATGTTGTTTTATAAGTTTAGTATTTTTAATTGAAATCATACAACATACTCCGGCACTGCAATAAGTATTCATGTTCAAATCTCTCGATCCGACACATTGAATAAATAGTATTTTTTCAGGTTTTTTTCCGTCAGAAGGGCGAACTAGATGTCCAACGGTTGGTCCGTTAGGTGCAAGCATCCTTTCTAACTTCATTTGGGTTATTACATTTGGATAAACGTTGTAACCTAAATAACCCGTTTCTGGTTCGTACTCGTCCCATCCTGTAGCTACTATTATTGAGCCAACTTCAACATCTACAATTTCATCTTCTTGATCAAAATCAATTGCTTTAAATTCACAAACACCTTTGCATAATTCACATTTAATGCATCTCGTCATATCAATTTGGGCTATCGAGGGTACTGCTTGAGCAAAGGAAACGTAAATTGCTTTTCTCGGGTTCATTCCTTCGTTAAATTCGTCGTATCCGTAAGCGGGACACACTTCAAAGCAAGCACCGCAACCATTGCAGTCGTTATTAACATACCTTGCCCTTTTTCGGATTTTAACATTGAAGTTTCCAACAAATCCAGAAACATCTTCCACTTCACTATAAGTATATACATTTAACCCTGGAGTTCTTGATGCTTCGAGCATAACAGGGCCAAGGATTCATATACTGCAATCGTCAGTGGGAAATGTTCGATCTAACATAGCCATTTTTCCACCTGTTGTCGGATTTTTCTCAACCAAATGGACTTCAAAACCCTCTTCAGCCAAATCTATTCCTGCTGATAATCCTGCTACGCCACCGCCAATAATTAAGGCTTTCTTAGTGATATCTACCTCTTTGACTAAGATTTTTTCTAAAACACTAGCCCTAGCAACACCAGACCGAATAACATCCTCAGCGGTTCTTTGTGCCCCTGGTTTATCTTGTCTGTGGACATAACTCGCGTGTTCTCGTATGTTCACGAATTCCAAGTAAGAAGGGTCCAAACCCATAGATTCTAGTACGCTTTTAAAAACCGGTTCGTGAGTTTTGGGGGTGCAAGATGCCATAACTAACCTATTAGCGTTGTTCTCGAGCATTTTTTCTTTAATGAACTCAGCCCCAGGTTGTGTACACATTGATATATAATCTAAAGCTTCAACTACATTTGGAAGCGTTTTTGAATATTCTGATAGAGCTTTTGTATCAATTATTTCGGCAATATTAATACCTCATTGGCATACTGCCACGAAGATTCTTGGTTCATCATTTGTAATTTTAGTTTCTACCATTGCATATCATTCCTTTTGTTCCTTTTTGTTAGTTTCCTCCAATAATTTGTAATTATTGTTATTATGAATCTAAATATTTTATTCTAATTTAAAATATCTGATTAAAAAAAATTAACTTTAAATCAAAAATCTTTTATGTATTTTTTAAGTAATTAAGTAATTGAATAAAAAAAAGTTCAATTAAATCAAATTTAAATAGAACTTCTACGGTTATTGAGATAGAGATGTTATTAAATTTATTACAAATGGGAGGTCCTCTAAATGAGGAGACTATGGGTCTAATCCTTATGGCTGCTTTTGCGGGTGGAGATATCTTGTTATTAAAGCTCGGGTTAACAATAACTAAAGCTCAAAAAAGAACTAGTATGAAATGGGTAGCGGTAAGTTTTCTAATTCAATTCGGAGTAATTCTTATTATTAGTTCTCCCATGTTTTTGTTAGGATTCGCAGGGGCGTTCAAAGGAGAACCTGAAGTAATCATCCCAATAATAATACTTTGTACTTTTATTGACTTAAACGTAATTAATGTCATACATCAAGTTGGCCTTAAACGTTCGTTAATCGTAGTATCGATAATAATCCTTCCCATCGTCTTTATTATGGTTAATATAGGATCCGTTCTCTCAGGTCCCCCAGGTCCCCCAGGATTTTAATAATTTATTTTCACAAATTAATTTCTTTGTTAATTTTCTTGTTCATGTCAATGATTTCGTCTCTCGCAGCTTCACCATACTTATCAGGAGAGAATGATTCTTTTTTATCATACGAATATATTATCCCTCTTGACGAATTTACAATTCCCCCCAATCCATTATCGTTAAAACCGTGTTTAATTTCTTTCGCCTGAGCACCTTGAGCTCCAAACCCCGGTATTAGTATGTAGGAGTTTTTGACTATTTTCCTTATTGCTTTTAATTCTTGTGGGTAAGTTGCTCCTACTACTACTCCCAAATTATGAAAATTAGAAATTTGTTCAAGGTTTTGTCCCCACATAGAAACTAGTTTTGCCATGTGGATATAATTTCTTTCCAGGGTTATATGATCTACTATAACTTCAACATCAGAGTCGGGAACATTAAGGATCCTAGCGCTAAAGATATCTTGAAAATCTTTACTACTAGGGTTTGAAGTTTTTACTAAAATAAAAAGACCTTTCTCTTTATAACTTAAATAGGGTTTAATCCCATCAAATCCAAGGTATGCGTTTATTGTACAAGCGTCAGCATTATAAACTTTAAACGTGGAATACGCGTACGCTTCCGAAGTTGAACCAATATCGTTACGCTTTGAATCTAAAATGACAAGTAAATCTTTTTTATGGGCGTATTTTATCGTTTCTTTCAACGCTGCTAACGCCTCATATTTCTCGTAAAATGCGATCTGCGGTTTTACAACGGGGATTAAATCAGATGCATGATCAATAAGATTTTTGTTAAATTCTAGAATTATTTTACTCGGTTCTTTTAACTCATCTATTAAATACTTAGGAATTTCGCCTTGCTTATCCATCCTGGGATCAAGTCCCATACAAACTACGCTTTTCTTATCCTTTATAGACTGAATTAATCGTTCAATAAAATGCATATCTAACTTTGGTGATTTTTTTATATAATATTGGCAATACACTTAATAATCATTAGCATTGAATTATCAAAATTTTAGAAATTTTTAGCAATAATCTTAAATCTGTATATATATAGGAAGTGGTTTCTAAAAAATTTAAAGAATAAAATAAAAAATAGAATTAATTAATTTTATTTAAAAGATTTATACTCCTGAAAAACAGGAGTAAGCTGTATCTACAGATATTAAATATAAGAATATTATCAAAAACAGTTAAAAAAACATATTTTTTTAACTTCTAAAAATTTCAGAGAAATTTAAATTTGGTTAATTATTTCTCTCAAAATCTGTTCATTGAAAGATCCAATTGTAACTCCTTTATTTACGATTAATTCCCCATACACTCTAATGTTTTTATTTAAGAGCTTGCAATCCTTAAAAAATATTAAAGCGGGTACTACATTGATATTCAATTCTCGAGCTAACTTAGAATTGTCACCAATATCAATTTCTTTTAACTTTATAAAACCTTCATCTCTAATTTGTTGTAATGTTGTAGAGAGTAATTTACAAGACCTACACCATTTAGTACATAAAACAATTATAAATATACCTTCATCAGGACCATCAATTCCAAATTTTTTTAACTCTTCTATATCCAAATAATGTTATCTCTTTTTTTTTTAACTTCCATATTCTTCAATAATGTTATAGATTTTATCAATTAAATCTCCAATATCAATAGTACTTTGTTCCTCTGTTTTCATATTTTTAATAGAAACTTTATCATTCTCAGCTTCTTTTGGTCCTATTATCAATACGATTAAAACACCAAGCTCATTAGCTTTTTTTAATTGGTTTTTTAAATTTTTAAATCTGTAATCTATTATGCACGGAAAATCCTCATCTCTTACCATTTTTGCTAATTTTAACGCGTAATTAGACACATTATCGTTAATAGAGGCAATATAAATAGTATCAGTATAGTCTTTTTCTTTAATTTCTTCAGGAATTAAATTATATGTTTTTAAGAATAATGAAAACATTAACACGCCCATTCCAAACCCTATTCCTGATATTTTTTCGTCTGAGAATAGAGATAACAAGTCGTCGTAACGTCCTCCTCCAAAAATGCTTCTGATGTTATCTTTTCCGGTATCCAATACTTCGAATACAATACCAGTATAATAATCTAGACCTCTAACAACGCTTGAAGAAAATGTACAATATTCTGTGATGTTTGCTTCTGAAAGTAATAAATTAAAATTTACTAATTCAACATAACCGCGAGAATTGTAAAACTCTTCGGGGATATCCTCGAATTTATTTAATAAATCCTCTAAAGATGTAGACTCTTTTAGCTTAAAAATGCCTTGTACAATTGTTTCGTCTTGGAAAGAGTCAAGAACAAATCTCTCAAATTCCGATTCCTCTAATTTATCGAATTTATCTAATACTTTATATATTAACTTTGATTTCCCTTTAGGTACTTTTAGTATCAGTTCAAACACAGAATCGATAAATCGTCGATTATTATAAAAAATTTGAAATTGATCTGATGTGGCTCCAAATTCTAAAAAGATATCAACTACGGCATTAAATATTTCGAGTTCTGCATAGAGACCATTTTCTCCCAAGATGTCCATGTTAATCTGCTTAAATTCCCTTTTCCGACCTTTCTGGGGTCGCTCGTACCTATAACATGTAGGTACTGAAAACCACCTTATGGGTTTTTTAAGTTCTTGACTTTTTGCCGTGATCATTCGTGCTAACGATGGAGTAAGTTCTGGAATTAGTATTAACTTTTCTCCTTTTTTCTTCTCTACAATGAAGGATTGTTCATTTACTAACTCGTCTGAAGATTTAGCAGCAAAAATCTCAATTGGTTCTAATCTTGGACTTTCAAATTCTTCATAACTATATAGTTCCGCAACATCTCGAATTGTATCAATTATCCAGTTTATTTCCCGTAAATCGGGTGGATAATAATCTTTCATTCCTCTTAGTGGTTTTGTTGAAAATTTCTTAGACATAATATTATTCACTTAAATTAACGCTAGAGTTATTTAAAAAAACGATCATTTACAAATATTTTTTTCGATTTTATTCGATTAAAACACTCTATTTTTGATTTTTCTAATTAGGAAGTTTTGAGAAGAAAATCTATTAAAATAATTGAGCTTAAAATTAATTATGTCAGGTATTGAAATTATTAATCCTGGAACCCCTGTTGCAGGACCTTATAGCCCGGGCATAAAGGTAGGTAATTTACTATTTGTTTCTGGTCAAGGATCGGCTCAGCCGGCAACTGATATTAAAGAACAGACTTTAGCTGCGCTAACTAATATTAAAAAAATCGTAGAAGCTGCTGGAGGTAAAATTTCGAACATTGTCAACACAACCGTATTTTTAAAGAATATTAAAGAATTTAACGAAATGAACAGCGTTTATAAAAGGTTTTTTAATGACAACGGAGTTTCTGAATTTTATCCTGCGAGAGCAACAGTGGAAGTATCAAATTTACCTCTTGCTAGTATGTTAATAGAAATAAGTGCGATTGTAGCGCTATAAATTAATTAATTATCTTTTTTTTCCTTTTAAATATTATTTCAAATTTTAGGTCATGTCACAGCTAATTCCTTATTAACAAAGTCTAAAAAGTAATTTTCATGTATTATCAATTAATTATTAAAGTTGATAGGTTGAAAATAGATTGATATTATCCACTAGTTATGAGGAATTAAAGGATTTGGTCAAAGATAAAAAATTTCCTATGGTAATTTGTGATCTCGATGCTTTCAATCAGAATTTAGAAAGGGTTGGGAATTATTTAAGGAGAGTGAAAAAAAGTTTAAGATTATGCACTAAATCAGTTAGAGTTCCTGAATTGGTAAGTAAAGTTGAAAAGGAAGACTTTGTTAACGGGATATTTACTTATAATTCAGCTGAAGCTTTGTTTTACGCTGAAAATTATAAAATTAAAGATATTTTGTTGGGTTATCCTACGATGTCTAAGGTGGATGTTGATGAATTATGCAAAGCAGCTAGCATAGACGGTGTAAGCATTACAGTTATGGTTGACGATGTAAAACATATAAATTTGTTAGAAGAATTAGCAGTTAAAAATAATATTGAATTTGATACATTGATCGAAATAGATGTTGCAGACAAATTATTTGGAAGAAATGTTGGCGTTTATAGAAGTCCAATAAGGGACCCCGAAGCAGCAGTGAAACTAGCACAAATAATAAGTAAAGCAAATAACTTGCATTTTAGGGGAATTATGGGTTACGAAGCTCAAAATGCTAGTATAGGCGATGATAAAGCATTATTTAGATTTGCAAAAAAAAGATCTAGGAAACACGTAAATATTTGGCGTCAAAACTTTGTAGACGCCCTTACAAAGGCCGGGTTTCAACCTGAAGTTGTTAACGGTGGAGGATCTGGGTGTTTTCAAGAAACTGCTGCTGAACCCTCTATAACAGAAATTGGTATAGGGTCTTTGCTTTTTAAATCGCATATTTTCGATACAATTAATTCTTTGAACGAGTTTTTACCATCTCTTTTTTTCGTTATTCAAATTGTTAGAAAACCAAAAGAAAATATTGCAACTGCTTTTTCAGGAGGATATGTAAGTTCTGGAAGCGTAAGAGCATTACCCATCCCTGTTCTCCCAAAGAAAATAATAACATCTAAAGACGAAGAGTTCGGAGAAGTGCAAACGCCCTTTACTTTTAACCCGAAACAATTAGATTTAGATCTTGGAGACCCGATATTTTGTAGATTTGGTAAAGCAGGGGAGCCTTTAGGGCATTTTAATCAAGTTTATATTTATAAGAATGGTGAAATAATTGACACTTATAAAACCTATAGAGGTTATGGCAAAAGATTTTCTTGAGAAATCTTAAAGATTTAAGAAAAAAAAGAAAAAAAATTGAAATTGACTTAATATAAATCCTTAATAACAAAATCTAAATTGAGATCTGTTAATGTTTCTTTGAGAGGATAACCCGTTTCAGGATTCCAACCCATCTTTTCACAATATCCTTTGTAATCCTCTAAATAATCTACAGTTACTGTTCTTTCAGGTAATTTATTCTTAATGATATCTATTCCTTCTCGTAGCGTGAATGCTTGTCTCAAAGTTTGAATTCTTTGACCTGTTTTAATCGCTTCGTCGATGTCTAATTCCCATCCAACAACAGCTTTAACTAATTCTAATAGAGGATATTTCTGAAAAATATATGCAAATTCACATAGTCCAAGACTATTAGTATATTGCATTATCGCAGTAAAAAGCTTTTCAGCTTCACTTCTATCATCGCCAGGACGCTTAAATTTTCTTGGTAATGTTAATCCTTCGAATAATCCATTTGGTTTAACTATCGGCCCCATTACAAAAAAATCCAAACTTGCTGTAGTATGTCTACCTGGCGTTGGATCGTAAGCGAAAGTAGTACCCATGTTTTTATAATATTTTGGTGAATGCATACCTAATTCTTGGCCTAAGGAGTGCATAGCGTATTCCGATCCTCTCCCTAATTTTTCTGCTGCTATTTTAGAACCATCTGCCAGTAAATCACCAATTCCTTCCCTATTTATCATTTTATTTAGTAGCGTAATTATAGATTCTGAATTTCCCTAAGTCAATTCGAGTCCATCTGTATCATCCTTAGAAATTAAATTGTTTTCGTAACATTCGATTGCAAATGCAATCGTCGCCCCAGCAGAAATTGTATCTATTCCAGCTCGATTACATATGTCGTTAGCTTTAAAAATTGACATGAGATCGTCGTTAAGCAATAAGTGCCCAAAACTGGAACAAGTCTCATATTCAGGACGATGAGTCTCTTCTAAATCTACTTCCGGAACTTTCATTATCGCACCACACTGCACTGGGCATGAGAAGCATCCGTAGGGTTTTTCTTTATATTTATCTATTTCATTACCAGAAATTTTAGTCAATTTATCATCTGGAAAATCTTCTTTAGTACCTCCCCAATTTTTGCAAGGAGTATCCCCTATTTTAAATAAAATTTCATTTCCCATTGTAGTTCCTAATGTTTTATACCCTAAAATTCCAGCTGCTGTAGAAGTATTAATTCCATTATTATAATCTTTTGTATGTTGAATAAGAGCATCTTTATCGGAGACAGTAATTTTTTTTCCTCCCTTAAGAACAATTGCTTTAAGTTTTTTGGAACCCATAACAGCTCCAAATCCAGATCTCCCTGCAACCCTAGCTTTATCATTAACAATTCCAGATATTAAACTTAAATTTTCTCCTGCCTGACCAATACTAGCAATTTGAACGCTTCCATGCTTTTCTTTTAGTTTATCTTCGGTTTGCACAACATCTAAACCCCATAAATCTGAAGCATCTAAAATTTGCTTATCATCTTCCAAAATTGTTATGTATTTTGGACTGTTAGCCATACCTTTAATTAAAATTGCATCATACCCACATTTCTTAATTTCTGGACCAAAATAACCTCCACAATTTGAGTCGCCCCAAGTTTTTGTTAGCGGTGATTTACCCGCAACCATGAAGCGTCCTGTTAAAGGCGCTACTGTTCCAGTTAATAGTCCAGGAAAAAATCCAAATACAGATTCTGGACTGAGAGCATCTGTTTTTGGAGGTACATTTTCATAAATGAGTTTGGCTGCCAACCCAATACCGCCTAAATATTGTCGATATAACTCTTCTTGTACATCTTCTTCCTTAAAAGTCCCATCAGTAAGATTTACCCATAATACTTTTCCCATATAACCATTTGGCATTCTTATTAACTCTTTTTAAAAATTTGTAATAAATTCATATACAATTATTAAATATAATAAATGCTAAGAAAGTTTAAAAACATTATAAAACAGAATTTGAAAATTTTTAATCTGAGATGTCTGATTTAAAAAAGAAATTCATTATTATGCATTTGGATGATAATTGCGCTACGGCTTTAATAGATATTTCTAAAGACACTGAATTAAGAACAAACGAAATTTTCATAAGAATAAATCAAAATATTCCGATGGGGCATAAATTCTCACTGAAAGATATTAATAAAGGAGAATTAATAAAAAAATACGGTCAAATTATTGGTATAACTACTCAAGATATAAAAACGGGTGATTGGATTCACACACACAATCTAAAAAGTTACTATTTGGAGGTGGCTAAATAATAACCGAAGAATTCTTTGGTTACCAAAGACCTAAAGGAAAAGTAGGCATTCGTAACAAAGTAGCTGTTATATCTTCAGTAGTATGCGTTAATCACGTCACACAACAAATTGCGAAACAAATTGAAAATGCGGTAGCTATAACGCACCCTCTAGGTTGTGGTCAATTTGGTCCAGACTTTAATTATACAGTTCGAACTTTATCTGGTTTAGGAATAAACCCAAATATTTATGGGGTTATTGTGGTTGGTTTAGGTTGTGAGAATATCACCAGTAAATTATTGGCAAGAAAAATTAAACAATCAAAAAAACCAGTGGAATTCTTTGATGTCCAAGACATTCAAGGAGGAACAACCGCAGCAATAGAAAAAGGCATCAAAATTGGAAAAAACATGTCAGAAGCTGCAAAAGAATTAAAACGAGAACCGTTCGACTTCTTTCACTTAGTATTAGGTTTAGAATGTGGGAGTTCTGACTCAATTTCTGGAATATCTGCAAATCCTTCTTTGGGAATGATTTCAGATAAGGTCGTAAAATTAGGAGGCACATCTATTCTTCCTGAATTTACAGAATGGATAGGTACAGAACATTTGTTAATTGAAAGAGCAGTAAATAAAGATGTAGCTGAAAAAATCCATTCCACTTTAAATCGATTTCTAGAAGGAACTAGAAGACTCGGAATAGATTTCCGAGGAATTCAACCAACACCTGGAAATATAAAGGGTGGATTAACTACAATTGAGGAAAAATCATTAGGTACTATCGCCAAAGCAGGAAAGGCACCTATCCAAGGATTATTAGAATATTCGGAGGGGGTAAAAGGAAGGGGTTTGTGGTTAATGATTGAACCTGGATTAGATATAGAATCAATGACGGGGCTTGCTGCTGCGGGAGCACAGGTAATTATTATGACAACAGGTCGAGGAAGTCCATGTGGGAATCCAGTTGCCCCTGTAATTAAAGTTTGTGGGAATAAACGAAGTTGTGAATGGATGGCAGGAAATATCGATATTGACGCGAGTAAGATTTTTACGGAAAATAAAAATGTTGAGAATATTGCTCAAGTACTATGGACTAAACTAAAATCAACTTGTAACGGGGAAAGAACTTTCGCTGAAATTCTAGGTTTTGAAGATTTGGCAATTTTGAGAGCAAATACAATCCTTTCAACAATGTATCAGCTATAGATTTTACGCAAAACTAATAACCCTTTTTGAATTTAACATAAAATGCATTTAGATTTTTATGATCTACGATTTTCCAGTCGAAACTAAGTAAGTTTTTTTTTGTAAAGAAAATTTTCCAAAAAAGTTTATAACAATATCTTTTTTCTGATTATTTGGTGATTTTGATAATAATAAATAAATATATCTCAGAAAAAGAACTTTCACTAATTTTTAACTTGTTAAAACATCCATTGCGGAGAGGGATTCTTAAACAACTATCTAAAAGTCCACAAGCTTACTCACAGATTTTGAAAAATCTTAATATTCCGGAAAGTAGTATTTTAAACTATCACTTAAGAGAAATGGACGATTTACTGATTAAAAAAGATGTTAATGGAAAATATATATTAAATGAAATCGGTGAAATTTGTTTGCAACTTATAGTTAAAGTCAAGGAAAAGGAGGATATTCATAGTTTCAATAAACTTCAGCTAGTGTTAGAAAAATTAAAATCAACAATATTTGTGATTCAAATAGTATTCTTGCCACTCGTAGTTATTTTAGTATTAGAACTTTACTTGTTAAATATTATTGATTTTGGATCTATTCTTGGAATTTTTACTTCAGGCGCAATTTTTAGTACAGTATTAGGAGCTGGCATTATCTTGAGTAATAAAGAATCGGGCAGTAAATTAGAAAAGAAAGAGAAATTAGGAACTTATTCCATATTATTTGCCATTTATGTACTTGTTCTAACAATAGTCAAACTAATATGGTAATTAGCTATTCGTTATATTACAATATAGGATTATTAAATCAAGCCAATAATCTTATTCTAAAATTAAATGAATGGATTCTTATCTCTGAATATTTTTTCTTTATATTCTTTTAACGAAGGAGGACAAAGCTCTTTTTCTGTAGCTTCTTTTTTAAGTGTTTTCATGATTTCTGCTAACTCAACTCCCACAGGACACCAGTTAGTACAATTTTCGCAGCTTGTACATAAGAATAAACCATCTTTAACAGCAGCTTCGATTCCATTATGAATATAATCTCGAACGATATTTATTGCTCCAATACCGTATTTTGACGCATAGATATTACCAAATGCTCGAGAAGCTGTGCATACATAATCACAACTTTTGCATGCGATACATTTTAAAATATCTTTATAAAATAGATTTTCTTTTGCCGCTTTAATTCTCCAGTCATCTACAAATATTACAACTACTTCTTTCGCACCATACATACCAAATACGCGTTTTCCTTGAATATCGGAAGTATTTGATGCCGCAGATATAAAACTAATGTAAGCTCCATCTACACTATTTATTCTCTCATGTATTTTAGCTACAATTAGAGCATCAAAAACATTTGGAACGATTTTTTGTATTCCTACTACAACGATGTGTTTCTCAGTCGCCCTAGTTAAGAGACTAATATTTCCTTCGTTCTCAATTAGAACGATAGAACCATCATTTGCAGCAATTACATTAGCTGATGTAAGAGAAACTTTTACATCGTTAAGTAATTCAGGACGATAATTCTTCCGGTAATAGGCTACTATCGCTTCTGCTTTCTCCTCTACATCTATTCCATACTTTTCTTTCATTTTTGCGACGATTTCTTTTTCAGTAAATTGGACTCCAGGAGCTAAGGTGAAACTTGGATATTTGTAATCAAATAGTTGACAAAGAACATCGCCTAAATCCGTTTCTTTAATTTCTATATTATTATTCTTTAAAACATCAATTATTCCTATATCCTTTGCTTCCAAAGATTTTGATTTGTATAAAACTTTATTATCTCCTAACTCTTCCATAAAGATTTTTTGAGCTTCTTCGTTTGTTTTGGCATAATAAACCTTAAATTTATTAGTCTTACGCATCACATCTATGCATTTTTTTACATATTCCTCAATATTTTCAACGAAATCTTCACGTATTTTGGTAAGATGTTCTTTGTGTTCTTCAACAAATTCTCTACTAGTATCTTCGTAAAGATATCGTAAATCGAAGGAGCGATACTTACCTAAGCTTGCTAACTTCCAAATGTCTCCAAACTTACTGTAGATTGAATCTTTATCGTTTAATTGTTCTATTTTTTCTTTTACTTCTTCATATAGCTCTTTTCCTTTCTCACTCATATTAGTGGATCCTCTTGATTCATTACTTTGATTATAAAATCCTCAAACTTAATTACAGGTTTCCTAATATTATTTTCTTCTTGTATTCTTTTTAATGCGGTATAACAAAATGGACAAGCTGTCAACAAAGCTTTTCCTTTCCTCATTTGATTGAAAATAGATTTAGCGTTATAATCACTATTTTCTTTAAAAATGGCGTAGACACCTCCGCCAGCCCCGCAACAAATGCTATTAATTTTAGTATTTTCCATTTCAAATAATTCTATATTTTCAATTGAGTTGATAATTTCTCTTGGTTCCTCGATAATTGGTTGAATCGCATTTCGTAGATGGCAAGCATCGTAATAATTGACAGTTAATTTTTTTCCAGAATACTTTAAATTCAACTTCTTTAAATTTTCAGGTGTAGCCATAAATTGTAAAAGGTGTTTAACTTCGATGTTGAAATCAGAGCCTAAATATTGTTTATAATATCGAGTTAAGTAATTATAACAACCTGCGCAAATCGTAACAATTTTAGAAACATCATTTGATTTGAACCAATCATTTACAAATTCTACATGATTCTTTAATTCTTCGTCACTGGAAATGTGATAAGATAACGCGCCGCAACAAGGGACATCATCAAGGATTTCGTATTCGTCGTCAAGGAATTTAATGATCTTTATTCCATTTTCGCAAGTTTCTTTATATTTTGAGCTTGATAAACACCCTAAATAAATTAACTTTCTCATAATTTAATTAACTTTTTAGTTTTAATTAAGATTTGATGTTATTTTATTTAAGAATAATTGTAGAAAGACTTAAAATAAATTAAATTGAAATATATAAAGATAAAAATATTTAAGTAAAATATCAGATAAAAAGTGAGTTGGTCTAAAATTCCAAAATTGTTAGAGAACGAAGAGAAGAATTTTTCATTATTCCTTAATAAAAATAGGTGTGGCGGTTGTCAAGTCTGTGTCTATTTGTGCCCAACGGGTATTTTAGAGATGGGAGACGAGTTAAATATGAGAATTGCCTATATTCCACGCGTTAAAGAAGGGAAAGCAAAATATTGTACAGCGTGTAAGCGATGCGAATATGGATGCCCAGATTGGTGTTTATACATTTTGCAAGAAACTGAAAATGAAAATGTGGCTAATAAAGCCAAAGTATAACAAGGTGAAAAAAAAATGGATATAGAAAATAGTAAAAGGTTCTTACCAGAAGGTAAACATCTAATGATGGGAAATATAGCGATGTCCGAAGGCGCTATAGCTGCTGGTCTGAGATTCTTTGGAGGCTACCCTATCACTCCAAGCACCGAAGTAATTGAACATCTTTCTGTTAGGTTACCACAAATTGGAGGCGTTTGTATGCAAATGGAAGACGAAATAGCATCTATTAATTCTGTAATCGGAGCTTCTTTAGTCGGAGCTAAGGCTATGACAGCAACTTCTGGTCCTGGTCTTTGTTTAATGACCGAAACGATCTCTATGGCAGCAAATTTAGAAATCCCTTTTGTTTTTTGTGATGTTCAGCGTAATGGTCCTGGGACGGGATATGTAACAGAACCGCATCATAATGATATAGGGTTAATGCGTTTTGCGGGAAATGGTGAATTTCAAGTTATAACATTAGCACCAATGAGTTGTCAAGAATTATACGATTTAACAATTACAGCATTTAACTTTGCTGAGACATATCGTTGCCCAGTGTTTATTATGTCAGACGCCTATTTAGGACACCTTCATGAAGTAGTTAATATACCAAAGCAAGAAGAAGTGTTAAAGAGAGTAATCGACCGCGAATTACCGAATGATATTACCAAAAAGTTTTCTTATAAAGACGAGAATCTTGGGAAATATGTTATCCCTAAACCGCCGGTTATGGGTACTGATTATTGTCCAGGAATGTTCCTTTCTCAACCTCACAATTACGAAGGTTTACCGACCCCTAAACCACTTAAATTTATAGAAATGATGATTGATAAAATAACTAGCAATTTAGATAAAATTTCCCTAACAGAATCATATAAATTGGACGATGCTGAAATTATTATAATTGCTTATGGTCTACCTGTTAGAACTAGTTATCGTGCGGTTGATTTAGCACGGAAAGAAGGAATAAAGGTTGGAATTTTTAGACTTATAACAATCTGGCCTTTTCCAGACGAGAAAGTTAAAGAAACCGTTAAGGATGCTAAAGCGGTTATAGTTCCTGAGTTGAATTACATGGGAGTTATAGCAGAACAGGTCGAACGGGTAACCAAGCTTAACACGCCAGTTATTAGAATTCCAAATGCATGTGAAATTCATCATCCACATGACATTTTAAAAGTTATTAAGGAGGTGGCTAATTAATGTCGGGAATAGGACCAATGTTTCCAAACGAGAAACCAGAGAATCCTTACGTATTAGTCTCTTACGCGGGCCATTTATTGGGTAATTATTCGTCTAGGTTTTGCGCTGGATGCGGTTATGGGATCATCGGGCATATTTTTACTCGAATATTTGAAGACGATAAACTAGATCCAAAATTATACCCGTTAGTTATCGGAATTGGTTGCTACAGTCAGATGTTATTACTAGTACATCATGCTACCCAAAAAGTTTTATCGCTTCACGGTCGTGCACCCTCATTAGCAACTGGCATGAAAATGGCAAACCCTCAAATGAAACCTATAATATTTACAGGAGATGGCGATTGTTTAGGAATTGGAGGGAACCATTTTATACATACTTGTCGCCGAAATATAGATTGTGTTATATTAATATTTAATAATAGCATATACGCAATGACAGGTGGTCAAGGTGCGCCAACGACCCTGTACGGTGCTAATAGTACGACAACGCCATATAAAATGTTTGAAAATAGAAGCGATGGAGTGACACTTGCTCTTGCAGCTGGTGCAACTTACGTAGCACGAACTACTGTTGCCCATCCTCGTACTTTCATGAAATATTTCAGAAAAGCCTTAAATCATAAAGGTACTTCAGTAATTGAGCTAATCACGCCTTGTGTTACCTATTTTGGCAGAAAAAATCTGAGTAGTTTAGGATCTGAATATTTAGGAGAAAAAGGAGAAAAAATGGATACAGCAGGTAAGATGATAGAATGGATTAAGCGTAATAGCGTAAGAAAAAACCTAGCTAAATTCATGAGTGAAGAAGAATTGTTTAATAAATACATTATTGGAGAATTTAGATACGAACCAAATAAACCAGAGTACTCAGAAGAATACGCGAAAATACAAAAAATCGCAAGAGGAGGCACATAATCAATGGCTCGATATGAAATTCGCGTAAGTGGGTTTGGCGGGCAAGGAGTTATTACGCTCACCAAAATGATAATTATGGCAAGTTCAATCTATGAAGGTCTCGCTGCTACGCAAACTGAGGCCTATTCGGCTTCTGCGCGTGGAGGAAAATGTTGGGGAGAAGTTGTCGTGGATTTAGATAAAAGTATTGAACTTATTGATTACCCAAAAGCTTTAAAACCGTACGATTTTTTAATAGTTTTATCTCAAGAATCTGCTAATGACATAAAAGCTAATTTTGTTAAATCTGATGAAAACACCGGGTTCTTAGTTTGGGACCCCTCAACGATAAACAAATTTAGAGCAGCGAAAAAAATTAGTAAAACCTTGAGCATCCCCGTTCAGAAATTAGCTGTTGAAAAATTTGGTAATATAGTATTTGGAAATACAATTTTGTTTGCTGTTTTTACTGTACTTGCAGGGATATTTTCTGAAGAATCTGCTTTAGAAACGATTAAAAAGTTTGTGCCAAGTTCTACATTAGACACAAATATAGAGGCGTTTGAGCTTGGAAAGCAAGAAGCAAAAAAATTTCTTCAAAAATTAAAGGAGGAAGGTAAATAAATTGTATATTGGGAAAACTCAAAAAGGCTGGAAAGAACTAAACGAAGAAATAATTCAAACTGGGAAATGCGTATACTGTGGAGCTTGTGGAGCTTTTTGTGCTAGCATTCAATTTGATAAAGAAAAAGAAATTCCAATAGAAGATGGATCTTGTAAAGACATGAATACTTGTAGAGACGGATTCGGACTTTGTTATAATCTCTGTCCGAAAACAGAAATTAATAAGATTCCTTTGTCACTATTAGATAAGTGGGTTTTTGGTAAAGAACACGATAAAATTTTGGGCCACTATATCGAAATAGTTTCTGTAAAACTAACAAATAAAGCACGTAAAATCATCCCAGCTGAAGCAGGACCTTTAACAGGATTACTATGGGTTGCTATGGAGAATGGTTTAATCGATGCATCGATTATTACTGATAAAGATGAGAACTTTAGACCTTTTCCAATAATTGCTCAGAATCAACAAGATTTATTTAAAGGAGCCGGGTATAAACCAAGCCAAGGTCCAACTCTTTCGCTTGTAGGTGATGTTATCAATAAGGAATATACAGATATCGCAATAGTAGGCACTCCATGCCAAATACAAGCTTTGAGAAAATTACAAAACCATCCTGCTTTCGATTACGAAGCTTATGATTTAGTAACATTAGCCATTGGAACCTTTTGTTTTGGAACTTATTACAACCAATTATTAAAAATGGTGTTTGAGGAATTTAACATCAACCTGAGTGAGGTTGATAAAATTGATACAGATAAAGATAATTTCAAAATGAAAGTAAGCGTTGATTCAACAGTCAAAGAAATACCCCTTAATTATTTATACGATAAAGCGATTAGAGCCGCTTGTTTCTCGTGCTCCGATTATACAGCCTCGTTTGCAGATATATCTGTTGGAAAGTTTGGCAGTGAAGACGGATGGAATACTATAATTGTGCGAACTAAAAGAGGTAAAGAAGTTTTTGAGATAGCTGTCGAACAGGGTTTTCTCGAAACAAAACCTTTAGAACACGAAAAGGAGGAATTGATTTTAGACATTACAAGAAATAAAACCGATATAGTAAAAATTAAGTCGATAACGGAGCACACTCCCGAGATTAAAAGTTTCATCGTCAAAAACCCGCGAATTGCGAAAGCCTACAAACCAGGGATGTTTGTTGTATTATGGCTTCCCGATATTGATTTCTTTCCAATGTCCATCTCTAGCATAAATGATAATCTTATCGAAATAACAGTTCAAAAAATCGGCGAAGGAACATCAAAATTATTTGAATTAAGAGAAGGAGATTCTATAGGGATTAGAGGTCCTTTTGGAAACTCGTTTAATTACGAAAATGCAAAAAATATCCTAGTAGTTGGGGGTGGAATGGGCGTAGCAGCATTAACTACATTAATAGAATCTCTAAGACTAAACAAAAAGAACATATTTGTAGCGATCGGAGCGAAAGATGAGCCCTCGTTAATATTTGCCGATCGAATAATAGATCTAATTCCAAATACGATGTGTACTACGGAAGACGGGTCTGTAGGTAAGAAATGTGTTGTAACGGATCCTATTGAAGATATAATTGAAACGGAAAATATTGATCTAATTATTACATGTGGACCGGAAATCATGATGAAACGGGTTCTTGAAATCGTAGATTCTAAAAACATTGAAATTCAAGCTAGTCTGGAAAGAAAAATGAAATGTGGAGTAGGATTGTGTGGATCCTGTTGTGTAGGAGAAAAGAACGATATTAGTGTATGTAAAGATGGGCCTATCTTTAATTCGACCCAATTAAAGACATTTCCTCAATTTGGAAGTTATTCTAAATAATATTTTTTACTTTTCTATTGTTTAAATTGTTAATTACTTAAATTTTAAAAAGAAACTATTTTTTAAATAGTATCAATTAAATCTGAATTTACAAACGACAAATGGAAAATTATAATTTAAAAAAAGGATTAATCTGTGGCACAATTGGAGTATTGGGGATCTCTCTTCAACCGATTATTGCCAATTCTAGACCATCTGTTATTGATCCTTACATCTTTGCTGCAGTAACAGCTTTAATTATGGCTATAATCTTTTTTCCGTTATTTATATTTGAAAGGCACAAATTAAAATCGTCAATAGAAGAAAATTCAGATGAAAAGATATATTCCTTGTTAAACGGATGGAAAAAGAAAAACAATTTAAAGTTTCTGGTATTAATAGGAATTACCTTTTCAATTGTCCCTGTGCTATTATTTTTGAGTTTTGACCTTGCAGGGGCAATTAATAGCTCACTAACTTTAAAAAGTGAAGTTTTTTTCGCTTTATTATTTGGTTACATATTTTTAAAAGAAAAAAGGATATCAAAAGTTCAACTTCTATTCTGTGCAACCCTATTCTTCGGAGTTTATATTGCAATAACACAGGGTTCTTTTAATTTGCTTGAATTTAATATTGGAGTTTTAATCTTACTGATAGATGTTGCCTTGTTTACTCTCATGCACACTTTCACTAAATCTAGATTCGACAGAAATGAACTCTCCCCTATTCAAGTAGTTTTTATTCGGAATCTGTTAAGTGGAATAATATTATTTTCTACATATTTCATTTTTTTTCCTCTAGACAGAATAAGTATTGTATTCAATCCTGATTATTTCATATATTATCTTCTGATGGGATTAGATTACAGTGTAAGCTTATTTCTTTGGTATAAAACTTTATCTTATATACAAATAGGAAAAGCTGGCGTAATAAATTCATTAACACCAATTATAACAGCTTTTTTCGCTTGGATCATTCTGGGTGATATATTCACTATATTCCATCTAATAGGCATGGTAATTATTATAATTTCAATTTACATGATTGTAAGAGAAAAAAAGGTAAAAAAGAATCTTATACTTAATGAGAAAAAATAATTTAATCAATATTATGTAAAGGGTAAACACCTAATTTATTAGTAGCTTCAATCATCCATTTTAAACGATCAACTGTTATGCTTGGATGAAAGTTAGCTGGAGATATCATAAACCCTCCTCCCTTACCCATTGCGTTTATTGCATTCGCCACGGCTTGTTCTACTTCCTGTTTAGTAGCATCAACTAAGATATGTTTTGTATCAATATTTCCAGATAAGCATAATTTATCTCCAACTTTCTTTTTAACCAAATAGGGATCAACCCAAGGAGGTTCAAGGCATTGAAGACCATCAAAACCAGATTCAACAATAAAATCTAATTGAGAAGTGATGTCACCATCTGTGTGTAATATATATTTTCCGCCCCAATCATGTATTGCTTCTGAAACTTCTTTGTACCGTGGTAATAGATATTTGTTGAAGTATTTTGGACTCATCATTGGACCTCCTTTATGTGCTATGTCCCCTCCTTCGAGAAAAATCTTAGCACCACAATCGGAATACGCTCTAAAAACGGTCAAGACAAAATCAGTGCAAAATCGAAAACGTTCTTCAATTAATTTAGGGTCATTCTTTAAAGCACGAGCAAAGTTATTCATTCCCATGCCTTGCCATACAGGAGGAAATACTGATGTTAAAGCATTTTGAGCTATAATACAAATATCATCTTTGATATCTTTACACTTTCTTAGAACTCCTTTATAAAATTTTTTAGCAGCTTTATATTCCTCTTTCATATCTGGCTTAGGATATTTTTCCCAATCATCTCGATTTTTAATGTATCCTCCATAGTAATCTGGATAAGGGTTTCCATCAATATTTCTTACTTTATGTCTCTTTCCAAATATGTCCGTCATCTCTGTCTGACTTTCGAAAATGAATGGTATGTATTGTACTCCCACGCCATCAAACCCTATTTCATGCCCCGCTCTAACTGCTTTCGAAAAGGTAGATATTTCAATATCGACAATGATAGAATTGATTTTATCAGCCCAATCATCTGGATATTGTTTTTCCATATCGTCAAATACATCAAACGCAGTTCTTTTTGGACGACCTACGATCTTATCAGCAACATTACCATCGATATTTATCGTATGTGTTGGAATTCTATCGGGTTCTTCGAGATTTAAAGCTGTCCATATTCTTTCGAAACTATTCATAATTAATATTTCAACAAAGGAATATTTAATAGTATTTTTTCTTTATATCGAGGTTTAGACTTTTCTATTCTTTTTTGTTGTAAAACTTTTTAATTTTTTATAGCTTTTCTTAAATACCTTGAACAAGAACTTAAAGAAAGGTTTAATTTTTGGGGTTATTGGGAATTTTTTTGTAGGTTTTCAACCAATAATTGCTAACAGCCGCCCAGCTGCGCTTGATGCTCATATTTTTGCCGTAATGACTTGTTTAGTAGAAGCAGTAATTTTCTTACCATTAATTCTTATAGAGAAAAAAGTGAATCTAGCGAAAAATAATAATGCAAGTACTAGTCATAGCAATTCCATGATTAAAAACTGGAGAAAGAATATTTGGCTATTTCTTTTTATTGGAATAATTTTTGGTCTCAACCAACTTCTATTTTTTATAGGATATGAATTAGCTGGAGCAATTAATGGATCTCTTACTCAAAAAACAACAGTCTTTTTTAGTTTGATTTTTGGATTTCTAATTTTAAAAGAGCGGATAACTAAAGTACAAATAATATTTTCAACGATTTTATTTTTTGGGTTAATCCTTGCTATTTCGCAAGGATCGTTCAATCTCTTAACTTTTAGTATAGATATCTTGAGTGGTGTGTTGATTATGTTATTTATTACTTGTTTATGGATGTTTGGGCATTCAATTACTAAGCCGGTTTTCAATAGAAATGAAGCTACTCCGACTCAGATGGTTTTTATTAGAAATATTTTAAGTGGGATTATTTTATTTTCTACCTATTTTTTATTCTTTCCTTTCGAAAACATTGGCCTATTATTTGTTCCGATAAACCAATTCTATTACATCTCAATGGGCGCCGTTTATGGGGCGGGATTATACTGCTGGTATAAAACGCTCTCATATTTAGATGTTTCGAAAGCAACAATCCTTTTTTCGCCAACGCCCATTATTACTGCGATATTTGCTACGCTATTTTTAGGAGAACTGTTTACAATCTTTCATTTAATAGGCCTTGTTATCATTATCGTATCGATCATTATAATTGTTAAGCAAAAAGAAGAATAAACCATAAATTATCAAACCTAATTTTTAGCAATAACAACATTTAAATCCCATATCTTTTAAAGTTGTTACTTTATATATTATAATATATTATCATATATTATATTATTCCTCTGTTAGAATGTCAATTTATAAGAGAAAAACATTATTCATAACATTTATATATTGAAGGAATATAGTATAATATAAAAATATATATAAATAAAAGATAGGATAAATTAAGATTATTACTAAAAATAATCAACATAAAACTTAAGAATCAATTAAAAATGAAAGATAATATAACGATCTCTGTTCGAGATTTGAAAAAGTATTTTGGTGAGGTTAAAGCTGTTAATGGTATCTCTTTTGATGTAAAAAAGGGTGAGGTTTTCGGCCTTTTAGGGCCGAACGGAGCTGGGAAAACAACTACAATTAAACTTCTGTTAGGATTACTTGAACCTTTAGAAGGAACCATCCGTATTTTTGGTTTAAATCCCGAGCGTGAAGTGGTTCGAATGAAAGAGAAAGTAGGCTATGTTTCAGAAGAGCCTTTTATATTTAAATCGCTCACGCCTAAAGATTTGTTTAATTTTATAGCATCTATTCGTAGGTTAGATGCAGAGGAGACCACAGAGCGGGTACAAAGGTATTTAGAAAGCTTAGGCGCTGTGGAGTATTATGAACACTTGATTGCTACATTATCACACGGAAACAAGCAAAAAATGCAAATTATTGCCTCTATACTTCATGAACCAGAGCTTTTAATTTTAGACGAACCAATAGCCGGACTTGACGCTAAATCTGTTAAGGTAGTGAAAGAGATCTTAGATATGCATATTGAAAAGGGAGGTTCTGTACTGTTTTCAACCCATATCATGGAAATCGCAGAAGATTTGTGCGATCGTATAGCAATAATGAACAGGGGTAAGTTAGTAGGACTTGGAACTATTGACGAGCTTAGACAACAAGCGGACAAATTGGGTGCGAGTTTGGAAGATGTTTTTCTTAGATTAACTGAACAAGATTCTTCCGTCGAAGAAATTGTTAAGAAGCTAAGGGCATCATATAAGAAAAAAATCAAGGCGGCAGGTTAAAATGAAAGATAAGAAGAAAACAAGCTGTTTCTCACTTTCAAAATTCACTAATTACGAGATGATTATGGATTCTATGTTTGCTTCTTCTGGCGCTCATCAAGCTAAAGTACTTGAAAAGTTTGAGAAAAATAATAAATATATAAAAAATCAATCGATTGTGTTAAAGTTTGTTTCTGCTTTAGTTATGATGTTCATGCCATTTCTTTCAATCATTTTATATATTGAAATTACCGAGGGTATTTATCCTTCATACCCTATAGAAGGACAAATCTTTCTCTATAGTTTTTTTATGTGGATATTTTTAACGATATCGATCCTTTATATCTTTCTTTTTGGGTTGTTTACTACTAGTTCTTTAATGTCAGGAAACTCCTTCAAATGGTTACAAACCTTACCAATATCTCGAAATGATTTAAAAAAATTAGGATTTATGACATTATTACGAAATTTAATTGCCCCGATAATTGTAATGACTTTTGCTCTTCCAATTGTTTTACTTATAGTAACTCAGAGTTTTCTAACTTTTATTTTAAGCGTTATATCATCATTCTTCATTACAATTTTAGGTGTAAGTATTCTGATTATTGTTGCAGAGAGATTTAGCCGAATTTTTTCTGAATCAAACCGAAATTCAAAAAAAGCAAATACTTTAAGAATTGTCTCTTTGATGGGGTTTTTTTTTGTAGCTTTTGGCTCAAGTTTTGTTTTACAATTTGGAATGAATTCTATAGTAAATCTTATTGATGATTTTAGCACAAATCCTCCCTCAATGGATTTAAATATTTTATTGAGTTTTATTCCATTACCGTTTGCGCCTGGCTATTTAGTTGGTTTAAGTTTAACGACTGAACAAGTTCCTCTCATTTTATGGATATCAAGTTTAATAGGAATGGCAATTCTAGCAGTAATCGCTTTTCTTTTTTATAAAGTAGCTATAAAATCTTTAAATAGCGTAGCCACTATTGATTATAATTATGCTAAGATAAAAAAGGAATCTAAAACAATAACAAAACCTATTGAAATTGAAATTAAAACGATGTCTCCCGTCAAATCTTATATTCGTAAGGATTTAATATCTTCAACGCGTGATTATCAATCTTTAATTTTTATTCTTATGCCTCTTCTCTATCCTATAATTATGATTATTTCGATGCAAGCTCCAATAACTAGAGACGTATCATCAACCTTTAGTATTATGATATTATGGGCAATTATTATGATGGTTAGTCAATTTATACCACTTATGCTTGTTGGAGGATTATTAACTCTTGAGGAATCAGGTTCGTCTACTCTTGCATCATTACCTCTTTTACCACGCGATCAAGCTAAAGGCAAATTAATATTAATGTTAATTATCCAAGGAATTTCATTAATTTTAATGGCTACACTTCTAACAATTCTAACTCAATCGATTATTGTTCTAATCCTATTTCTAAGCTGTTTACCAATTGTTTGGATGTTTCTACTATTTGTATTCGAAATGAAGATTCGATTATTCGGTACAATGAAATACAAATATGTTCTTGAGGAAGTAAATAAAAAACATAAATTAGAGAAATGGCTTTTGATGATTGGTGCTGATTTAGCCATATGCATATTTATATTAATTATCGGTTTTACATTATTCGTTAGTGTAGGGATTACAACTTCAATAATAGCGTTGTTTTTCATAGGATTAGTTGGGTTATCAATGGTTATCTATATTTTTTCAAAAATGTTCCCTAAGGCTGACAAATTACCATTATTTGAAACACGAGGCTTGTTAAGAAATAAACCGATTCTAGGGGGATTAGTGGTATTAGTATTATTTATAATTTTTCCAATTCTCGCAAGCTTAATTAAGATTATTTTTCTCCCGTTTTTATTAACGTTGCCATATGTGGGAATATTATTTGTTGAATTTCTTCTCATAGAGGGGTTTCTATTACTCTTATTTCTTTTAGTAGTTCCAAAGGGGTTGAAATTACCTTGTAGAGATGAGACGCTTAGTGATTATAGTAGAACAATCGGATTAACTAAGATTAAACCTTTAGGCCGAAATCTCCTTATTGGATTAGGTTCTTTTGCAATTTTTGGCATTGTTGTATGGATTGGCGCTAATCTTTTAGGACATTATTATTGGGCCCCTGAATTCTTATTTAGAGTTCCAAACCCTTTGATTCCGGGAATTGCTAGTTTTGGTTGGTTTATTTGGATTTTTATGATTAGACCAGGATTATGGGAAGAAGTAGCTTTCCGAGGTGTTATTTTACCCCTCCTTTCAAGAAAATATAAGCAAATAATATCGATTCTAATAAGTGGCGTAATTTTTGGATTAGCATATGCATTTAATATTATAAATGTTTTATTATCAGGAGGAGATCCCTTATTCGTAATATTTCAAGTCATATACACGACTTTACTTGGTTTTTCGATGGGATATATGTATATAAAAACTAAAAGTCTGCTTCCATCTATCATATATCATTACTTAATTGATACAGTCGGTCTAATCTTGATAAACTCTCAAATGGAGAATATGTTTATTGTAGGAATATATTTAATCGTGTTTGTCGGCGTAATTCCAACATTTTTAAATATTCTCTTTATAAAATTCCTTTTTAGGAAAGAGAGAAAAAAAGATTTACTAATTAATAAATAATAATAATGTTGAAAAATATTGTTAGAGTGATAAAGAATGAAAGATAATGTAATGATTTCAATTAGCGGATTGAAAAAGTTTTTTGGGGATGTTAAAGCAGTAAATGGAATATCCTTTGACGTAAAAAAGGGTGAAGTTTTCGGTCTCTTAGGGCCGAACGGAGCGGGTAAAACTACTACTTTAAAATTGTTATTAGGGTTATTAGAGCCCAACGAAGGAAATATAACTATAATGGGCTTAAATCCAGAAACAGACGAGGTTCAAATTAAGAGCCGAGTAGGTTACGTATCAGAAGAGCCATTAATCTTCAAATCGCTCACGCCTAAAGATTTGTTTAATTTTATAGCTTCTATTCGTAGATTAGACGCAGAGGAAGCCACAGAGCGAGCAAAAGAGTATCTGGAAAGTTTGGGAGCCCTGGAATATTATGAACAATTAGTAGCAACTTTATCCCACGGGAATAAGCAAAAAATTCAAATTGTTTCGGCGATTCTTCACGACCCAGATTTACTAATCTTAGACGAGCCTTTGGCAGGACTTGACGCGAAGTCCGTAAGAGTTGTTAAAGAGATATTGGATATACATATTGAGAAAGGAGGCTCCGTTCTTTTTTCTACCCATATCATGGAAATAGCAGAAGATTTATGTAACCGAATTGCAATAATGAACAAGGGTAAATTGGTTGGAATCGGAACGATGGACGAACTTCGACAACAAGCCGACAAGTTAGGAGCGAGTTTAGAAGATGTTTTCTTAAGATTGACAGAACAAGATACGAGCGTCAACGAAATTGTTAAAAAATTGCGAAAATCTTTCAAAGCTAAGAAATAAGGAGATTCATTTATATGACAGAAAAAGATTTAACGCTATATAAACTGGCTAAATTCACTAATTTAGAGATCACGATGGAGGGGCAGGTTCAATCTTCTGGAGCGAACCAAGCCCGCCTTATGGAGAAATACAAAAAAAATAAAAGTTCTATTAAACAACAAGTTATTGCTATAAAAATAATATTTGCCTTAATGCTTTTATTCATCTCTTTTTTACCAATAAGTACTTATTTAGAAGCTAAAGACGCTCTTGGTAATCCTCTAATTTCTGCAGATTCGGTCTTAATCCCCGGAAGTATTCTTTTTGGAGCATTTTTTATTATGCAATTATTATTTTTAACAATGTTGGGGATGTTCAGTATTGCGGCCATGATGTCCGGAGAGGCTTTTAGGTGGTACGAGACCCTACCCATCTCTAAGGATAAATTAAGGAAATTAGGATTTATGACGGTTTTTCGCAATTTAGATGTCGGACTTATAACTATGACTCTTGCTTTTCCAGTCGTAATGTTCATCATTTCACTAAATATAATATTGGCTTTAATTGCTGCATTTGTTTCTATAATTAACGTTATGTTTTCTTTTAGCGTATTGGTTTTAATATCAGAAAGGATTAGCCGCGTATTAAAGGTTAGCGAAGCAGGTTCTAAGAAGGCGACACTTATCCGTATATTTACTATGTTGAGTTATATGATAGTAATATTTTCCGCTACTTTTTTTATTCAAGGGATAATAAGTGCTTCGAGAGAATTTTTTTATTTAAGTGCTTCACTTGAAATTCCATTTTTAGTAAAAATCTTTATGAGTTTAATCCCGTTTCCTTTTGCACCAGGTTATTTATTAACATTGGCTCTTGAACCAACGAGTTTTCCTGCTATTTTTTGGATTACTACTATTTTAGGAGTTGTGCTCTCCATATTATTAACCCGATTCGTCTATAAAAGAGCGTTAAAGGCAATGTGGATAGTTACTTCTTCAGCCGCACTTGAAACAAAACAAAAGACTACTTCCAAAAAAAAACCTGAAAAAGAAATAGAAGTGCTTATTATATCACGAACCCCAATAAAAGCTTATATCCGTAAGGATTTATCTACTACAACAAGAGATTTTCAGACATTTATGTTTGTAATTATGCCTTTCATCCTCCCTTTTATGACATTAATTCCCATTTTGACGAGTGTAAGCGGAATAGGTGCTTCTTATTATGAAGACTATATTGTAATTTGGGCTTTTCTAACTATGTACCAACCCATGATTTCAATGATGCTTACTTCAGGGTTTTTAAATATGGAAGATACTGGGGCGGCAATACTTTCTTCTTTACCAATTAATCCTCGCGACCAAGCTAAAGCGAAATTGTTTTTAGTGGGTTCAATTCAGACGATCTCTTATTTCCTACCGATTTTTCTGTTTATTGGAAATCCCGAATTTTTAAACTATTTGCTGTCGTTTATTGCGTGGTATCCAGTAGTATTGACATTGCTATTATCCATGTTCCAATTGAAAATTCGATTTTTTGGGAGAATGAAATATAAATTTGTTGTAGAGGAAGTTGCTCCAGAAAAAAAAGTAGTTAAATGGACTATATTGATAGTTGGTTTATATTTGATTTACTTAGCATTTAACTTCTTAGGGGGTATTTTATTAATGTTTTACGGTGCCAATGTGATGTTTTTAGTAACTTTTATTGCGGGCTTGTTCTCTTTCGGTATTTTACTTCTTTCATTTAATAGCATGTTTCCAAAAGTACCAGGAAAGAAGAAAATGATAAGTATAAGGGAAAGCTTCAGAAAATACCCTATCTTTGGTACATTAATTCTATTATTATTATATGCGGGATTCTTATTTTTACCAGCACTTATTGAATTACCTTTAATCTTTATCTTGGAATTTATCCCCTTCATTGCTTTATTATTTATTGATTTCTTCGTTTCTTTTGGAGTAATGGCATTATTTTGGTTATTAGTTGTTCCACGTTCATTAGATCTTCCAGAGGGAAAACAGTCTCTAAAAGAATATGTAAAAACCATTGGGTTGAAATTTGATAATAAAATAGTTCGCAATATACTGCTTGGAATTGGATGTTCAATAATATTTTTCATTAGTACTTTTATTACAGGGAATTTTTTCGGGAATTATACCTTTGATTTAGATGTGATTTTTGGAACTCCTGGTTCTAGTATTGCGTTATTTGGATGGTTTTTCCTTATTATAATGTTGATTCCCGGGATATGGGAAGAAGTAGCATTTAGGGGTGTAATCACTAAATTAAATTTAAGGAGATATTCTCAAAGAACAACATGGATAATAGTATCCATATTATTTGGATTATTTCATTTTGTCAATTTATTAGTTGGGAGATATTTGGTTCTAACAATTTTACAAGTAATATATGCGGCTCTATTAGGGTTTCTCTTCGGATACATGTTTATCAAAACTAAAAGTTTAATACCTAGCATTATTGCGCACTATCTCATAGATTCTGTTGGACAACTATTTTTGTTTACGAGTTTTGAGAATATTACTCAACTAATTTTATTTGCAGTAATAGGTGTCGGAATTATCCCTACTGTTTTTGGTATGTTGTTAATTAAATTAGTTGTTAGAGACAAAGACGAGAGATTTGATTTAATAAACTAAATTTTTTTTCTTTTACAACTTTTTTTTAGATCCGCCAATAATGTAGGAAATACAAATCTTTAAAACATTCTCAAGAGCTCCTTTTTCAATTTTATCCAAAGTATCTGTAGGTTGGTGGTAAAATCCAAGCATTTTTTTTAAATCCATGGCAGAAATATTAGCAGCTTTAATCTTTGCTTTTGAGAATGCTGTAGCATCTGTGCCACCAGTAATTTGGCCAAATAATTTTTCTAACTTATTTGATCCTCCTAATCCAGATGTTTGAAGCTTAATTTCGGAATTTTTAGCGGCGCTTATTATTTTTTTAACAACAACATCGGAATGTTTTGTGCGAGTTGTTGGTTCAAAATCTATGATAGAAATATTGTCTTTGCTTTGTATTGCGTCCATATTAACACATTCTGCGTCGAACTTTACTAATTCGTCGTAATGTTCTTTAACATATCTATAAGCGCCCCTTAAACCAGCTTCTTCGCAACCAAAAGATACCAATCTAATTTCTGTGTTTTTTAGTATAATTTCTTTATGATTTTTTAGGTATTTTCCAATAGCTAATACGATTGATACGGCACTTAAATTATCAACAGCCCCGGGTACTTTATTAGCCTTTTTTCCAAACGATACGAAGAAGAATAAACCAATAAAAGCTGGGGTTCCTATTAAAAACAGGCTCAATACAAAAATAAAAAAGATTTCATAGAAAAATAAACCCATTAAGGTTAATAGTAATATAACTGTTGAAACTATCAACCACAAGAACATAATACCTAAGCCTAAAAAGATAATAATGGGATAACCTATTTTTAAATGAGTTAATAAATTAAATTCAAGCGCACTATCGTGATGGCCAGAGAAGATCACGATTTTTTTTAATTCTTCCTTAGGGTAAATTTTTCCAATAACATTTTGTGATTCTCTTGATTTAAATAATGGATCAATGAATTCTCGATAATTAAAAAATTCATTCCATATGATTAAAAACGCAATTATGTTTAAGCCAAACGATAAAAATGTCATTACATAACTCCAATAATTTATTAAATTAAGCGGTATCAGAAAAAAGGTTAGAAATGACATAACAACTAAAATAAGGTTAACCTTTATAAATCCTAAGAACGCACGAGGATTACACGAGAAGGGTTCTATTACCGTCTTATCACAGACAGATGCTAATTCCTCTTTTATTATTTCTGCACTTTGAGCCTCTTGAGGGCTACAAGGCATTCTTGGACCGCACTCTTCGATAATTCTTTGGATTATTTCATACATGTATTTTGAATCTTTGCTTGAGATTTCAATCATTAATATCACTAGTTAATTGGTTTTGAAATTGTTTTAAAAAATTTATTATATAATTTTAGACGAATTTAAAAATTGTATTTGATATTTAAAGTGTATTTAAAATTTAATTTCTATTTTTAACAAATAAAATTAACAAAATGTTAAAATTTTTTAATGAAAACTTTTACTAGTATTTTTGTCTAAAACAATATCAAAATATTATATGAATATAAATTTGTTTTACTATAATTTTTATGTAAGCTGAAAAACTAATCGGAATTTAGTGATTGAATGAGTAGTAACTTGAAAAAATTTGAGGTTTCTTGCCCCAGATGTGGCGTGGGAAGAGAAATATCAGTTCCAGAATCGTTATTTTTTAATAAAAAGTTTGGTACCGTTAAGATTAAAGTGCCTCAAGGAGCAGTGTGTAAAGAGCACAATTTTATCGTTTTTATTTCTACTAAAGGAAATATTGTTGGATACGACATAATTGACGCTTCCGTATCGTTAGATCAAAAAGACAAATTGCCGATTGATTTAATTAGTTTGACATTAGATGAATTAATTGATGCGTTTGGTTTTAATTGTGTTGCGGGTTTCATACACGCTAAATTATTCGATTACAGCGCCCGTATTATTAGAAACGAAGAATTCACCCTCGACATAGAAAAATTAAACGAGTTATTTGACAGTTTAATCCCTGTTAAGTATCGAAATTCGAATGCTATAATAGACGAAGAATTTGACTCTTATGTGTTTTCTAATCCAAATTTTTACTATACTATGATTAAAAATAAACATAACAGCGCGTTTTTAATCAATAATCGTAAATTGGTTATCCAAGTGCCATGGCATACGCACATTGATTTTGAAAAGACTATATTAAGCAACGCTCTGGGTAAGACAGATAAAAACGACCAATTAAAGTATTTAGCGCTCTATATTAACCAATTTATAACCGATATAGAATTTACTATATCGCTTTTAGAGAACGCTAAAGCTATCAGCGAAAAAGAATTAATAAAAAAGTTAAAAGAAAAGTTAATAGTTTCTACGATCAATAGAAATAGAATCGTTTTAATAAAAGAATTTATTAGTAGACGAATTTCGAAGGATTTAAGTAAAAAAATAAAGAACTAATTTGATGAATAACTTATACTTTTTCTTTACATACTCTTCTTTACTTCTTTAAAGACATTAATTTTCTATGTAAAAGTACAAAAAAGATAATAAATTAATAATTCTCATAATTTAACAATGCAATAATTTAATTGAAAATTAAATAAAGTGAATTAAATATGGATTGGGGAATGCAAAATCGATTAGCAAGGATTATCAAACCTAAATCTGGGCGTTGTGTAATGCTGGCAGTCGATCATGGGTACTTTGGTAATATACCTGGTCAATTAAAATGTTTTGGAGATTTAAATCCGTTATTTCAATATGCTGATGCTTTAATGCTTACTCGGGGGATGTTAAGAAGTTGTGTTTCCGCTGATTTTGATATTCCGATAGTATTAAGAGTATCGGCTGGAGCTAGCATGCTAAAAGACCTTTCAAATGAAGAAATTAATGTAACTATTGAAGATGCCATAAGATTAAATGTTTCAGCAATAACCTGCTCTATTTTTGTCGGTGGAGAGTTTGAAAAACAAAGCTTAATGAATTTATCAAAATTAGTAAATTGGGGGCAAGAATATGGAATTCCTACCTTAGCAGTCACCGCAGTTGGTAGGGAAATGGTAAGAGATCACCGCTACTTAGGAATGGCTAGTAGAATGGCCGCGGAGTTAGGTGCTACATTTGTAAAAACATACTATTGTGAGAACTTTGAAAACGTAACAAGTATTTGTCCTGTACCTGTAGTTATTGCGGGAGGGAAAAAAACACCGGAAAGGGAGGCTTTACAAATGGCAAAGAATGCTATTAATGCTGGAGCTGTCGGTGTAGACATGGGGCGGAATATCTTCCAATCTGATAAACCAATTGGAATGATACAAGCAGTAAGAGCAATTGTTCACGAAAATGCTTCAGTGGATGAAGCATATGAAATCTATAGTAATGGTCCAGTAGGATTATAAATTTTTTTTTTTTTATTTCTATTTATTTTAAGAATATTTTATGGTAAGATTAAGTTCTTAAATATTTCATAATTTTCCTTTATAATTACTATAGAGATTTAACTCGCACTAATGTTATTACCCAACATTAATAATCTTCAAATTTCTAAGGTTACTAAAAATTTATTATTAGTTCATCAAATCAAAGCATCAGGCATTTTTACAAGGTGCGACGGTTTAATTAAATTACCAGAAAAGGGCGTAAATAGGCACGCAATTATTATAGATCTTAATATTGAACCACAGTATGCAAATGCCATATACAATTCGTTTAAGCCCATTTCGGATTATGTAAGCAGTCATACGCATTTAGATCACGCTGCTCATGTACACATTTGGAGCGAAAAGGGAGTAAGCATATATGCCCCCGTTCCAGAACACATGAATTTGTTAGATAGTTATAATTTTTTAAATAACTTCGGATTTTTAGAGTTTGTTGACTTAGAAACTGGCATGAGTTTTGTTAATTCAATGGGTTATAAAAAATGTAATGAAGTTATATCGTTTAAACCCGGTGATATGTTAAGATTCGATAATTTCGAAATACAAACCATCTCTTTTCCAGGGCACTCCTTAGGTCATGTTGGATTTTTTTTTCCTTCCGAAAAAATTTTACATATAAGTTGTATGGGATTTGACCAAACTCAACCAGGAGCAAATGGTTTTGGGCCTTGGTATGGATTTAGAGATTGCTCTATTGAGCAGACTATCAAGGACATTAATCTTGCTGAAGAAATTTTTCTTAAGAGAGCAATTCAATTAACTTCAAGTCATTCATATGTAGTAAAAAATCCCGATAGAACACCGTTTAATTATATGAAAAAAAAAATAGAAGAGAATCAAGAAAAAGTTAATTCTGCCTTAAAAACACTTGATCATACTCTTACAACTGGCGAGAAAACAGAAGCGTTGCTTAAATTAGATGTATTTTTTCCTAAAAGAAAAATGAAAGGATATATGCTAAAAATTTACGCTTTTTGGGAATCTTGGATAATAAGAAAGCATATTGAAAGAAGCATAAGAAAAAACCTATAAATAACTCATTCTTTATTCTTTAAAGGGCTCTAAAACAACTTTTAGGGATTCTTTTGCTTCACAAACAACCTTGAAAGCTTCTCCAGCTTGACTAAGAGGGAATCTATGAGTTATTAATTCCAAGACTTTAATTTTCTTAGATAATATCCATATATAAGACTCCTGAAGATCATCAGGTGCGGCTCCGTATGATGTCGTTATCGTTATCTCATTTCTCCAATATTCGTTTATAGGGACTTCCAAATTAATACCAGGGGCAGGAACCGCAAAAAATATAATTTTACCACCAGGTGCAGCACATTTTAGAGCCTGATTTGCAGCTGATAAAGCGCCAGTACATACGATAACAATATCTGCTAATCGATGATCGTTCAATTCCATAAGTTTTGAAGGGATATCCTCACTAGCATAAAAAGCTTCATCAGCCCCAAACTTCTTTGCCATTTTTAACCTATATTCATTGATGTCCGTTGCAAATACTTTTGCTACCCCTCTCAATTTTGCTAGTTGAATATGCAAAATTCCAGAAACTCCACTACCGAGTATTAAAACTGTTAAGCCTTTTCCAACGTTAGCTAATCTTTGTGCCCTACACACACACCCAAACGGTTCGATAAAAACTGCTTCATCATACGATACTGATCTATCTAAAACAAATACTCCTTTTTTCTCGATATTTATTTTAGGAATTCTAACATATTCAGAAAAGCCGCCTGGATCGAAATTGGTACTATGAAGTAGCCCACACGCAGTATGGTGACCTTGATGACAATAATAACAATCAAAACAAGGAACGTGGTGAGAAACAAAAACGCGATCTCCTACTTTGAGGCGACTTACATCATTTCCTATCTCAACAATATCGCCTGCTATTTCATGCCCAAGAATGAGATTATCTACGCCTAGCTTTTTCATTTTGGCAAATCTATAATATTCTAGAACATCCGAACCACAAATACCTGACTTTACGACTTTTACTAATAATTCTCCTGAGCCAATTATTGGTTTTGGTATCTCGTCAAGCCTAACATCGTTATTGTTATAATATCGTGCAATTTTCATTGTAATACCTACATAAATTCAAAATTAACAGTATTAAAAATAATATGTTTTTATAATTATTAAAAGTAAGATTTTTTGAAAAATTCTTTTTTAAGTTAAAAGCTTAAATTTAACGAATAACTTAAAAATTATAAAATTTACACTACAAGTTAAACACATTACAATTGTTATCATTATGTAAGGATTTCCAAATAATGGAAAATGGGTCACCCAATGTATCAAAGCTTCTTGTAGATATTCAAATAGAAGTACCCAACTTAATAATATCAAATACCTAATTATTGGTTTAAGTGCTGATAAGCAAATAACCAAGATTGTCAAAACATTGGCCCACCAAACTGCTGCGTGGAGAAAAATGTAATTTGTATTATGCCAAGTCCACAATCCAACAAGATGGCCTAACCATTCTATTGAAAAAGATATTATGTAGAATATAACCCAGATTGCTAAAATATATAATATTTTTGGTTCTGGGATAAAATACGATGCTTTTTTCCTTTGGTGCTTTGTTACTAAATATCCTGTTATTGTAATCCCAAAAATAGATAATCCAGCTAAACTAAAATATAACAAATACGGAAGATATTGGTCGTTCAAGTTTTAATTTCATCAATTCAACTAATAAATGTTAGTTTAAATTTGTTTTTAGCCTTAATAAAAATTTCTTTCTTACCTTCACAACTTTAGAAAATTAATAAAATCTAATATTATAAGTAAATCAAAAAATTTTACTAAACAATATTAATTTTTTATATTTAGAATTATTAAATAATGATATCTATTATTGTGTGAATCGATGGTAATCTATATGGAAATGAAAAACATCATTACTTTTTGCCAAAACTGGTTAACATCATGGACGGGAAATAATCCCGAAAAACTAATTTCTTTCTATTCAAAAACTGCATATTATCAAGATCCTGCAAATCCTAAAGGATTAAAGGGACATGATAATATAAATCCCTATTTTAGAAAATTATTGGCTGCTAATCCAAAATGGATATGGCAAATGACTGAGGCTTATCCTACTGAGAAGGGTTTTATATTAAAGTGGAGAGCGACGATCCCAGTTAAATCTGAAGAGATTACAGAATATGGAATGGACATTATAGAACTTGAAGGCGATAAAATTATCCGAAATGAAGTCTACTTTGATCGAACAGAGCTAATATCCTTATTAAAATCAAGAAAATAGTTTTGAAATAATATTTAATTGTGGTAAATAATGAGTGAAGTAAAAAAAGAATTGTTAGCACCCTGTGGATTGTATTGTGGAGTTTGTTCGATTTATATCGCTCACCGAGATAATAATTTGAAATTTAAAGAAAAATTATTGCCCATCTATAGAGCGTTTGCAAAAAGCGTAGACGACATAGCTTGTACGGGATGTTTATCAGATGGCATTGTTTTCCCTGTCTGCAGAATATGTTCTATTAAAAAGTGTTGTAACGATAAAGGGATTGAAGGATGTCACCAGTGCAACGAGTTTCCGTGTAAATTTATTAATAATTTTCCGATACCAGTAGGGAAGAAAGTTATCTTCCGAGCAATCCCATTTTGGCGAGAAAATGGTACAGAAGAATTTGTAAAACAAGAAGAGAAGAGATACCGTTGTCCAAATTGTGGAAATCCACTATTTCGGGGATCAAAACGTTGTAATAAGTGTAAAGTCGATGTAGATGTAGATTAATTCTTAAAATGAAAAAAAAATAGAAATTATCATCTATTAGTTGGAGTGTTTCTAACAAGCATTTTAAAAGTATCGTCTTCTAAATTATTAAACATTATTAATTCATCATCTAGAAAATCCCTAAGTGCTGTTCGTATGGCTTCGCTTCTACTTGGATATACGCCCAAGTCATTTAAGACTTGAATTGCTGCTAAATACTTCTCAGGTAAATTAATAGTTATTATCTTCATTCTTACCAACCCTTAATTTGTTTAAAATATTAATTTGAAGTTTTAACTGTTTTATCTGTTTAATTACTAATCATATTTTGTCGGATTATTTATAAATTAAGAGTATTAATCCTTTAATGGTGTTAACGGCTTAATCTTTAACGAATAATTAATATTAAGCGCTTAATATGATTGATAAAATAAATAAGAAGTTGTTCAGGTGGGTTTATTTATAGATTTTAAATGTATCACTAAGGAAAAAGATGACTTGTATAATTCCGCATGGCTCATTTCTTTGATATCTTCTAAATAAGTTAAACTATAATCTTCCTCCCGTTTAACGTAAGTTATATCTTTTGTTCTTCTTTCGTAATCTAAAAAGGCATCAACTTTCAATACATTTTCATTTAATTTTCTAGGCAATTGTGGCATTATATTAAATGTAAATATTAAATCTGGTTTCGATGATGTTTCAGCGTCAAAGACAAACAGAATATTTGGTTGCGCGAAAGAAATGAAAGAATCTAAAGTGTGAAATAAATCGTCTACCTTCACGGTAATGTCTGAATCTTCCAATGTGCTGCAATCGCTAACTTTCGGAAACAAAAACTTTTCTTTGCCTCTAAATGCGAGAGCTATCTCATTTGAACTTAAATATTTTTTAAAAACTTCGTTATCTTTTTCCAAAATAAGCTCGTTTGTTATTGGTTCAGACTTTACATATAATATTATCGAGCTTGAAGACATTAAATTGATCTTTTGATAGTAGAATTTATAATTAGGGTTATAAGGTAGATTAATAACATTTTTATCACCACCTAAACCAAGTTGAGCCATAATGTTCGTCACGGCTTGACTTGTTAACGTTAATAATAGGAAAGCTCGAAAATCTTTGAGTTCAAGAAAATTATTGAAATCTTTAAAGTATTCATTAACAACTTTTATTTTCCCAATTAATTCTTCAGACATAAATCTAAACTCTTTGTAGGTTTGATTTAAATTAGTTAAATCAATAAATTATTAATTATAATTAAATCTATTTATGATATTTTGACAAGAAGTCTTTAAAGGACTCTTTTACTTCTCGAGTAATATGATGTTCTATATCACAAGATATCTTTTCAACAAGCTCTTCATCGTCGATTTTTAATACTTCTTTAAAAAAAGTGTGGAGCAATGTTTCAATTTCTTCTAACTGTTGCGCATACATCTTCCCCTTATCTGTAAGCCTTATTGATTTTCGGGGCTCCCATTTAATTAAACCTTTTTTTTTTAACTTTTCGAGCATTCCTGACACCGAGGCAGGCTCAACTTGGAGACTTTCAGCAATTCCTTTATTTGTTACCCATCCTCCTCTTTTTTTCTTTGAAATAAAATAAATAACATCTATATATCTCTGATAGCTCTCGGGTATTTCTGAAATTTCTCCGATGTTTTTTGTACCACTTGTCATTTTCTAATTAGGAATAATTAATTTTTTTTTCTTTGCCAAGTCTCATAACATTTATTATTCTTAATATTTTTTTTCGTTTTTATAAATAAAGTGAGTATGTTTATTAAAGAATAGCTAATAAATCATTTAAGTGTTTTCATTCGACAAAATTTGTGTTTTATTCAACTTATTTAGCTTATCATGTTAATTTCCTCTAAAAGATGTAGCTTGCTTCTTATTACGCATCTCAATTCCCGTATCCCCCAATTCTACCAACCAATTGAAACAAAAAACTTAAATCTTCAAAAAACAAATATTATTCATGGAAAAAAAACACGAAGATAAGTTAGAAGTTGAAATTCGCGAGCATTCGGACGCAGATTTCTTCCCTGAAAAATGTCCCT
>JAHLWS010000043.1 GCA_019057795.1 Promethearchaeota archaeon
AGGCGAAAATATTTAATCCCCACATTGAAACCGCAAACGACCACTAATAATATACTAATAAGCAGAATTTTTAATCCTTTGCTTTTGAAAGGTCTGCCTCCAAAGAATAGCAAAAGAGCTCCCACTACCAATCCAAATAAACCGATAAGTGAGCCTAAAGCTATTAGAAACTCAAAACCAGCCATCACAGCTGAAAAATACGTGTCAACATCCATTTTTTTTTATTACCTTTAATTAATTATTTTTTCTAATAAAATTATAAATTCGTTATATATAAAAGGAAAAAGATGACTGTCCTCTCAATAAATAAAAAAAAAAGTTTTTTGATAGTTAATTAAGGAATTGGTAGATTTCAAAACAAGACCCGTCGTTTTTATCTATGCTAGGACTCTTTATCTTTTTAAAGAATTGTTTAGAAAGCTCCTCCGGATTTTTATATTCGTTAGATCCAACATAACAGCAATAAAGAAGTTGAGATTCAATATCCATGGTAAATACGGTTAAATAGGTGGTTTTATCATGAGAACATGCGGTAAAAAATGACAGGTCAATAAATATTCCCATTAATCGAAGAAAATCCTCATCGTTTTTAATATCTTTTTTAATAATTTGTCCTAAACTTTCTTTGATCTCTTTCTTTAATGAATCTAACGCGTTTGATTTTAGATAATCGCTTCGGACCCTGTAATAATCTCTGCAGAATTTAAATATATTTTTAAGATACCACGATGATTCAGTCCCAACCATGAACCCAAATTCGTTACAGTTGAACGCATTCTCCTTCAAACTAAAGTCAAGAGGTTCAATAACCAATAGAAAGGTTTTACCTAATAGTTCCATTACATTCACGTAATTTCGTTTAAATAATCTAACTATCTGTTTTTTTCTAATTATATAAAGGAAAATTTTTGGGTAGCGTTAAATTATTAAATTACTTAAAATAATAGAATTACCAATTTCTCCCCTAATCTGTTAGAAATCAAGTCATATAAAAGGAAAAAGATGACTGTTCTCTCAATAAATAAAAAAAGAATTGAAAAAAATTTTATCGAGTCTTTCGGAAAACATTCCTATTGCGAATACAAAAAAATAATATTTAAAAGTAGGAATAGTTTAAAATTAAATAATTTAAAAGCCAAACAAAAGAGTGATCCAAAATGCCTAATTGTGTAAAATGCGGCGAAGAAATCTCGGAAGAACAATATTATAAGTTTAAAGTAATGTGTCCCAATTGCGTGAGAATGCAACTGCTTAATAAAAGTGCTAATGTCGGAAAAAGGTGTGTAATTTGCTTTATAAGTATATCAGTCGTATCTTTTTTAATTCTCTTCCTATTAATGTTTCTTTTGGGATAACTGGATTTAGTTTTTTTTTAGCTAATTTTTTTATTGAGGGAATACCTATTTAGATACGATGAATTCAAATTCTCTTGTAATGCAAGGAAGGATCTTGAGAGAAACGGAAAAGGCGTTATTTATTGCATTTAGGAACGGACGGGAATCATGGGTGCCAAAGTCAACTATTTTTTCCTCTTACAATTCAAATTCAGAGAATACACAAGAATTTACTATTGCAAAATGGCTTTTGAAGAAAAATAATATCCTAATAAATTCAAAAAATATTAACATTATTGGAGAATCGGGAAGCGAGACATTTTTAAAATCCCGATTGATTAAAAAAGGATTAGAAGGTTTTGAATCGTTTAGCGACATCCAACATTTCAAGAAGCATTTTAAAAGTATTTTAAAGACCAGTACGGACGAAGAACGAAAGAAATTACAATCAATTATAGAATCGCTTCGCTCCAATGAGGATGCTCTAATCAAGGATATAGAAGAAAGAAAAATGAAATTACAAACATCCCTCATTAAGGAAAAGCAGGAATTATTGGAAGGGGAGTTGACTTCCGAAGATCAAAAACGGGTAAAAAAAATTGATAGGCTGTTAGAAAAGAAGATTGATAAAATGTTTAAGAAAGAAAAGAAACAAATCAAGAGAACCGAAAAGGAGATCGTGACTCGGGAAAAAAAAATTGAAAAGTCAGTGGAAAAATCTGTAAAAGACCTTCATACAGCCCACAACATCATCAAAAACAACAAAGCGTTCGTGGTTGGTGCAGTTGGAGAGACTGCTGCAATAAAGGAATTAAGAAAGCTCCCTGAAGAGTATTACATCTTAAACGAAGCAAAATTAAGCTTTTACCGGGCGATACGCTGGAAAAAATACGGAGAATATGTGAAGTCGTGTAAGATAGACCATGTGGTGGTTGGTCCGCCAGGAGTCTTTTTAATCGAGACAAAGAATTGGAGTTCGCAAACTCTGGCAAACGCTAGGTTTACCCCTCATAAGCAAATTGAGCGAGCAGGATACATCTTTTTCATTCACATGATAAACAAATTTAGACGCAAATTTCCTACTTATCAAATTGTTGCTACATATAGAAAACTGCCAGAACTTTCCTATAGATTTGTGGATCAAATGACTATTAGAGAGGTAGTCAATTACATCCTTCAAAAACGGAATGTGTTGGATGCTACTGAAATTCAGAAAATAGTAGAATGGCTCAGAAAAGGGCCTTATATCAGTAATGTTAAAGTTTTAAAAGGTTTGAAACTCCCGTTTAGATTTAAATGGTAGTAAAATAGGAAGAATTTGAGTTTTGAAGGAAAAAAATAGAAAGATTAAAGAATAATTTATTAAATAAAGGTCTGAAACTCCATATTAAAAATATTAATTTAATATTTTATAAATTAATCTAATTAATTCATAGCCTTTGAGTATAAAGATTAATGTTGATTAAGTATAAACAGTTTTTATGGAAGAGAAAAAAAAAATTTTAAGGCATCATTTTTTTCCAGATATTTTAAGTGGGACGTCGTATTACTATTCCCGGAGATTTCTTATTCTTTTTCCCGTTTTGGACGACGATCACACCATTGACAATAACATGTGGGATTCCTTCAGGAAGCTGATAGGGTTGTTCATAAGTTGCTGTATCTTTTACTTTATGAGGATCAAACATAACGATATCCGCCCAATTTCCTTCAAGAATTAGGCCTCTATCTTGAAGTCCAAGCTTATTGGCTGGAAAAGAGGTCATCTTTCGTATTGCATCTTCAAGGGTTAAGATTTTTTCCTCTCTTACATATTTAGCAAGAATGCGAGGATAGGTTCCAAAACACCTGGGATGGAATGCTCCTGAACTGAAAGCTCCAGGAATTCCAAATCCGTCAGTACCAACCATTTGATACCGACCTGCCATAATTCGACATATATCCTCCTCGCCCATGCTTTCAATCGTGATCCCTACTGCCAATTTATTATCAATAAGTAATGTAAAAAAAGTCTCCCAATCGTCAGCCATCCCTTTAATCTTAGTGATTTTAGGAATGTTTAAAGTGGTGACATCCTTCCATTTGTCAGAACTCACTGTAGAGATGTAAATATTCTTCATTCCTTCATTTTGAATCCAATTTTCCCATCCTTCGATCCCTTCCTCTACATCTTTTTTAATTTTCTGTTGAATTTCTGGATCTTTTATCCGTTCTAAGATGATATCGTTATTTCCTTCACGAGTCCAAGGAGGCAGTGCTGTTGCAAGATCTGACATTCCCCTGTTATATGGATATTGATCATAGGTTATGTGTATCCCTCTCTCGTTAGCTTCCTCAATTAGTTTTAAAGTTTGGATACTTCCTCCCCAAAACGCTTCACCAGCAACTTTATGGTGTGCGATTTGACCTCCAACGCATCCAGATTTTTCGACGATTTCTATAACTTCTTTAATCGCTTTAATGATACTATTCCCTTCGCTGCGAATATGAGAGAAATATAAGCCATTATATTTAGCCACTACTTTAGTAAGTTCAATAATTTCTTCTGTCTTGGCAAATATTTGTGGGGCATAAATCAAGCCGGTACTCATTCCAAAAGCTCCTGCTTCCATAGCTTCCCGCAAATAACTTTTCATTTGTTCCATCTCTTCGTATGTTGCAGCACGGTTTTCGAAAGTTTGACCTCCTGCCCATCTTATGTTCCCATAACCTACACAAAAAGCTAAGTTTGCTGAATTTCTTTTACGTTCATTATATTCCAAATATTCAGCAAAAGTATGATAGGGATAATCAAACTGTTGGAGTACTGGGTCCAGTTTAGCTACTATTTTCTTAAACTCTTCTTCTTTACCTTCAGGAATAGGAGCCATCCCATCTCCGCACATGCCTACCATTGTTGTAGTGACTCCTTGACATAGGGTTGATTCTTGACTTCTATTTACGGGCAAAATATAATCAGTGTGAGAATGAATATCAATAAATCCAGGACAAATAAATAATCCTTTTGCATCAATTACTTTCTTAGCATCTTCGTTTATTTTAGGTTTAATTTTAATAATTCTTCCTTCTTTAATCCCAATTTCTCCGGGATACCAAGGATTTCCTGCTCCACTAATTATTTTTCCATTTTTAATAGTTATATCATAAACCATAATGTCTTCACCTAAACAAATTATATATGATAATAGACTTAAAAATTTTACTTTGGTAATTCCTTTTTAACAAAGAATATCTTTGATGCACGGCACTTAGGACATTTGTAATCATTTCTAATACTTTCAAATGTTTTTTCTTGTTCTTCATCAATATAGAGATAATTACATCTTTTACATCTATAGATTGGCATAAATTTCCCTCTTCTTTATTTCTTTTTAAACCCTTCTTTTGGTTTTTTACAGTTTGGACATCTCCAATCTTTTAGTAAATTTTTAAAAAGAACACCCATTTTTGATTCGTCGTATTCTGCGCCGCAGTTAGAGCACTCGTAAATATATAATTCAAGCAACTTTCGGAGTTCTTCTTTATCCACATCTTGTTCCATCTTTTTGTAAACGTAAGAAATTGCTTTATTATCGCCAAACAGAATTGCTCCTTTGAGTTTATTATCTTTCAGCACAATTTTTTGATAGCAACAGTCTTTTTTATCTGATTTTTTTAAGATCTCCCACCCAGCCCCTTCTTCTTTTAAAGGGTCAATAGTGCCAATCGAAGTTAATTCTATCCCTACGATTTTAAGAGTGTTTTTAGGCGTAGTTCCTTCGTATTCAACTTTTTTCAATTCGAGAACTGAAGCGGCTACAATTTTCGATTGTTCCATACAAGCGGGTATTATCCCCCAGATTTGGTCTTTATATTGCACGCAATCTCCAACGGCGTAAATGTCTTTTTCGCTTGTTTCTAAAAATTCGTTAATAATTATCCCTCGATCCGTTTTAATATTAGCACTTTTTGCCAAATCTATAATAGGTCGAATCCCCGCTTGAATTAACACTACATCAGAATCAAATTTTCTTCCATCTTTTAATTTTATGCTATTCACTCTTCCATCTCCTAAAATTTCTTCAGTTGCGGCGCTTAATATTACTTTAATTCCTCTACTTTCAATCTCATCTTTTAGCATCGTACCGCATTCTTCGTCTAGTTGTCTTGGTAACAGTCGGGGGAAAAATTCTACAACGGTCGTATCTAAGTTACAATCGTTGATCTGACTTGCTAATTCTAAACCTAAAAGACCCCCTCCAATTATGATAGCTTTCTTTACAATAAATTTTTCAATATAATCTCTGATTTTTAGTGCGTCGTCTATAGTCCGTAAAGTGAAAACTCCTTTATTACCATCCTTCATTTCTCTTGCATTTTTTATAGGTGGAATATTTGGCGTGCTTCCTAAAGCAAGGATCAGTTTATCATATAGTACTGGTTCACCATCCTTCTCAAAAAGGATAGTTCTATTCTTTGGATCGATGTTCACTGCTTTTTTGTTCAAATATAACTTCAAATCTTTGTTTTTGTACCATTCTTCGTCAAAAACGATTAAATCTTCAGCTTTAATCTTCCCGGGAATTAATTCTGGAAGATGTACTCTCGAATAATAAGGGTAAGTTTCTTGAGTAAAAATCTCAATTTCTACTTCATTGTTGAGAAATCTAATGTTTTGAGCAGAAAAGGTTCCAGCAACATTATTTCCCAATATGACAACTTTCATAAGTTAATTAGTTTTGTTATCTTATTTTAAAGTTTTTATTATGAATATTAACAGCAGAATTACTATTAATGAACCAGTATTTTATCTTAAAGAACGAACCCGTAGGTGGTGTACTGGAAACCATAATAAATATATGCCAATTCCTAATTTTTCGCACCACTAAAAGCCCTTAAATTTTTCAAGATAAGTTGATAGTCCAGTAATTAGGTTTTGGAAATAAATAGATTTGTTCTTATGATTCGCATTTAATTGTTCTAAAATCTCTTCTTTTGTAGCTCCTATTTGATATATACTTTTCTTTCTACTTAATAAATGCATTAGGACTGAAATTTCATTTTTTTTTTAACCTCAAATATATAATGTGTTTGTTTCTTTTTGATATTTAACTTTCCCTACATTTAACAAAATCACATCGAATAAAAGTACCAACACCTCCACATGATGAAAAGGAGAACTAATATTATTCTGCTAATAATCCTTAGAAAAATTCAAGATTTTCATTTTTCTATTAAAACTCTAAATTTAAAATACCCTCACTAAGGATCTATGGGTAAATTAAAAGAAATAGTTGGAAAATTTTGGTTTAGAGTTCTAATTAATAAATTTTTCATTTCTATATATTTATACTCTTTATTAATATTATAACAATTTGTATATGCTGCTTCAAAGTCTTTACATTTATTAAAAGGATTTTCTAATTCTTTATTTATCATCCAGTAATAGTAAAAATATTTATCACTAACTTGAGGTTCCATGGTTGGCAAGTTAAATTCTTCTCTTTTTATACAAAGTTTATTTTTTTCAAATATTTTTTTATAATTACTTGGTAATCCCTCAATAATAATTCTGCATTCTCCGGGAGTCATTTTTGGTTTTGTCACTTCTGAGTCTATATAAGCATTTAGATATCCATTGCCAAATAATCCCATCTTTTCGATACTCTCATGTTCTATTAAATCAGTATAACGAAATTTTCCATAGGCAATAGAAGTTGTGAGCATAATATTATTTATTAACATTTCTCTGTTTATTTGGACAACAATATTTAAGATATCTTCAATTTTTTGATTAGCACTTCCTTTACATGCAGATAAAATTCCACAATCTGACACAAAAAAACCTTTAACTCTAGTTTGATTTTTCAATAATCGAAATCCCGCCTTATAGAAATCTTTCATTACTCTATAAGCATCAATTTCTCTTTTCATCATTACTTTAAACCCAGAAATATCCATAAATCCAACTAATGTATTTTCGTTAAAATTCTCCATAATTAGTCATAAATTAAATTTTTTTCCTTTTATATAAACTATCCTATTAATTTAAGTGTGGATTTTAAAACGCTTATCTAATAAAGAATTACTATTTGTAAAAAGAAATCCATTACTATTATATAAGTGAATTTTCTTCTCCCTAGTAGAAGGATAAAAACTAAAAGTTAATCTTGTGAACGAATATGAATGAAGAGGATATAAAAAAACTCTTTCAAGAATTAGGAGAGGAATTTTCTCTCGAAGATATTGTAAAATTAGGGCAAGACTTTCAAACAATGCCTGCTACAAAATACTTTTCAAAGGTGATGAAATGGATTGATACCAAGTCTAATAATGTTGAAAACTTGAAAAAATTATACAGATTACTAAAATTTGGCTTATTTCAGACAGACAACCCTCAGCTTGATCCATTTCTCTATAAAATAATTGAAGAAGAATTCATTAAAGCAGTCAATAAAGATTTAAAGAAGTTTAATCAAATTTCATTGTTATATATGAAGAGATTAGATAATAAATTTCCCCTTGAGGGAATTTACCAGACACTTTTAATCTTCAATGATGCAAAAGAGGATATAGAGAAATTATCGACAACTTTAAGTTATCAAGAATTCCAAATGAAATTCATAGAATTATTTGAACACCTTATTATGAATAATGATGAAGGAAAATTTCTTGCATATTTCTTTGACTGGACACTGAAATTTGGATACATTATTGAAGCCTATATAAAGGAAATGCTGTGTATGAAATTAATGATTAAAAATTTATTAGAAGAGAAAATTTATGAATATTTATTAGAAAGAACTCCCGAAATAGGTAAAATCTTAACTTATTTAGGATTGGACAAGACTATCTCGAAAATCCGCAATGCAATTTTCCATTCTGAATTTTTTTTAGAATATCAGATTAATTGGGATAAACGAATAATTACTTTTAAGAAAGGAAAAGAAAAGTATGAGTTATCAATTAAAGATTTTGTTAGTCTCTTCTTTATAACTACCCAAATCGCAATAGTTTTTAATTTTGCTCTAATAAATGTGCATTTATTTAAAATTAACAAAGGAAACGAAGAAGTACTTGAATACATTATAAATAACTTTAAAAAAAGTATAGCCTCTTATCTTCCTGTTTAGATAAACAGAATAGAAATTGCGTGAAAATCTAGCCACAGAGGGGAGGGAGATAATATTATAGAAGAGAATGGGGAAAAAATATATGTTTGTTGTATCTAATATAGGTTAAGACAAAAATTAATGAAAGGTCATGATCAAATCAAATGAACAATAATTGGGAAAAGGAAGGGCTTAAATTTTTAGAAAGCATATTAGGGGAAGATATATCTTTTGAAGAACCGGAAAATAATTTGGAAGAAAATTCAAATAAAGAGTTAAGCATTTCCTTTTTTAAAAATGTAATAACTCATTAGATTAAGTTTTAAATGTATTTTGTTCCTCTAATATTATTTTTTCTAATTCTTGTTGTAATTTAACTACAAGCTTACTTGGTACTGAAAATTTTTCTTTATGTAATTTTTCTTTTAAATCTTTAATATAGTTGTGTTGGTATTCTTTTCGTAACATACAATAAATTATAGCATTATCAATTATTTTAGGAATTGTTGGATTCCATTTATCATCAATTAAATCCTCTGATTTAATTTTTTGGGCAATTTTCCAAGAATTTTCAAATATCTTCAGAAATGGAGCAGGATTTTCCGAATTTTTAGGATTTTCATATACCGAAAAATATCTCATTGTATTCCTACTGTCTATAGGTATTATCAATTCTGGTAGAAGAAAGTGAAGGGTTTTAGAATTAGACACTATTCTTGGATTGGTTTCCATTAATTTTAACCCTTTATATAAGATTCTTAATTTTGATTTAACAATTTCAATATTATCTTCTGTTAATTCATTTAACTTGAACTCAGATAAATTTATGATATTGTCCCTTTGACTTATTAACTCTTTTTCAAATTCTTTGTAATTTTTAATCTTCGCATTCCGAATAGCCATATCCCAAGAGATTAAAGTACTATAAATTAATACTATAAACTCGTTATTCATATTATCCTTAAGTAATTCTTTGAGCGTAAATTCTCTTTTCTTTTGAATAATTAATCTATAGAAGTAATAATCTAATTTCTTCCTATAACCCCATTCATTGAATCCTTTAATTAATACTGATATATTATCAGCTATTTCATTAATAAGGAATTGATTTAGTTTTTCTTTGTCATCCATTTTTATCAGGTTTAACTTTAATATCCTCTAATAATTTAAATTAGTGTTTTTGATATTTTTTGTATTACATAAGTATTACAAAATTATGTTTTTATAATGTTGTATTCTACATTTATAACTCCTTAATGTATATTAATTTTTAAATACTCGAATTAAATTTTATTCCAAAAACAAGAAGGTTTACGAAAATCTATTAAAATTATTTACAAATCAAATCAGAAAAAAAAAAAAAATTTCAACAATTTCTATATTTACAAGGTCGCCGTCTTTCAAATCGAGTGGGTCAGCATATTTCTTAATGATTATCATTTTTAATGATGTACTTGAATACTTTCTTAAACTTCTACGAATATAGATATTTTTTTCAAAATATTCATTTTTTCTCGAAATACCTAAAATTTTTATACCAATTTTCATATTTGCTTTCAATTCTTCTTTTTCTGCTACTTATTTTTCGAATTCTTTCACGATTTAGCCTCGATTAGCAAAATCGGGGTTCAGATATTAGAAGAATTCTGGGGCGACTGGAAAAGGGATTGTAATATACAGATTTAGGTTTTTAAGCCTTTTTTATTTTTTTGAACGCCTTGAACACGATTAGAACTCAAACTGTTCAAACTATTTTGGACTTCTCACCCTTTACAATATAGTATTATTATTATTATTTTGAACAAAAATATAAAAAAACATTCCATATAGCTAGAAGAATCTAGAAAGATTATATTGTTTCGTAATGTGCTTAACAGTATCAGGTTTTCTCATTAATTGATTTCTTATTATTTCAACAATTTTACTAGACTTTTCAGTTAAATTTGACGGTTTCTCAGTATTAAAAATTAAAATTTGATAATCATTTTTTTTCGAAAGATCTCTCAAGAGTAATTTAATATCTTTGTTATCAAAATTATGTAAACTATCAAGAATTAACATATTCAAAGGTTTTATTGAAAATTCTTTGTTTATAAAAAGAAATGCTAAAGAAAAAGCTATATCAATTTTTTTTAAAATACCTTGAGATATCTTCTTCTTAGAATCTTTATAATTAATATGTTTATCCTCAAATTCTATCTTGTCATCATTTTTAAAAATAGAATTAATATATACAAGATTTCCTTTCTCATCAAAATCAATAGCACCAATATTTTCTTCAGATAGTTCCATTAATATATTATTTGTAATTGAAAAAACTTTTTCTTTTACCTTTATATATATATCCTCTTCATATTTCAGCAGTTTTTCATTTAATAACAATAGTGCATCTTGATTAGTTTTTAATTCAATTAATTCATTTTGCTTCTTTACTATTGTATTGCGAATTTCAATATTTTTCTGTTTGATAGTACTAATTTTGATATTATAGCTAGGAAATCTCTCTTTTGCACTAGTAATCTCCTCTTCGACATTTGCCATGAATTGAATTTCCTTCCAAATCTCTTCTCTAATGTTTTCTGGTTTAGATATCATGTCCTTTTTATCTATTAAAAACTCATTCATTTGATATTTCAGTTTATTAATTTCATCGATAATGGTATTCTTCCGGTTAATAAGATCTGTTAGATCATTTTCAGGTAATACGCTAAATTCTAGTGAATAGTCCTTTTCTCCAATTCCGCAAACGTAACATCTATCAGTCAATACTCTTTTTTTAAAGTCTTCAAGTAGTATTATTGAATCACATTCAAAACAATAGTTATAAATTATCTGATATAGAGCATCATATTTATCATTTAATAGAGCAGGATTAAACTTTTCTAACTCTTTAAGTACCTCATTCTTCTTTGCTAATTCATTCCTTTTTGCTCTATAATTTGTTAACTCTTCTTCAGCTTGTTCTTTTATTTTCAAACTAATTTTTTCAAATTCTTGATTAGCTTGGATCAACTTTACATCGTTATCTACCAAAAATTTGTCTTTTTTGCTGTCTTTCTTTATATTTTTTAATTTATATTTGTTTTGACTAATATCCAATTCATAAGCATTAATAAAATCATTAGTTCTTTGAATTTTATTTTCTATTTTTGACAAATTTTTCCTTACTGTTTCAAACAATTTATTGATAACTGAGATTCTGAATAGTTCTCGAAATTTTTCTTCAGTTATACAAAATTTCGAGACAAATGATTCTCCAGGAATTTCATTTACAAACATGGTTTCATTAAGATTATAATCAATCAATAAATGTTGTTTTAAAAATCTTTCAGGATCTTGAATTTCCAATGACTGCTTTACATTACCAGTTTCGTCTAAAATTAGTTTTGAAATTTGAAATCTTTGACCGTCTAATCCAAAACGGCTATGATATTTTATGGAATATTCTTGGTTTTTATTTTTATCATTAATTAGTATTAGTTCAATTTTAGTTACGAGTCGATTAATTGATGTCTTTTCTTTTTGATAATTACAAAAAAAATGAAATAATTTTTCAAAACTTGTTGTTTTACCTGTGTTATTAACTCCAACTATAATCGTTATGGGTTTTAATTGATCTATAATTACTTTTAAACCTGTATATGGTGTACCTTTATTTTCTTCAATCCAAATTTTTTTAATTCGGTAATTTGTTAATTCGTAATTTTTCTCGTAGTTGGTGTTAATAATTTCAATTAAATCGTTAACTAATTCTCTTTTAAGATTATCTAACGAATTGATCATTTCAATTAATTTCTCTTTTTTAGGTAGATTTAATAATTGCATTTGATATCCTCATTTTATTTTCTTAACTTTTTATAATTCTCTTCCATATTGATAAGATGTTATGCCCTTTTCTCTTTCGTATTCTTTTAATTCTGAACTTGTTAATTTTCCTAACTTAAATATAATTTCATTAATTTTCTTAAGAAACTCTTCTGAAAAATTGTTAATTATTATTCTCTCTGTAATATCTTTTTCATTTTCTAATTTTTTTCTTATTTTATAATTAAGATTCAGAGTATTATCTGAATTTCTATTTAAGAACTTATTTCCAATATAAATTTCAATTTGATGTGATATTTCTTTACTAAATATTGGACTCAATGCAACAATATAATCATTTTGACTCACCTTGCCAAACTTCAACATTTCATATTCAATAAAATATAATTCTTTAATGATATTTCCTTTTCCTCTTATTTTTTGAAAATATTCCTCATTTCTAAGTAAAGTATATTTTAAAATTCTTTTTTCTAAATTTTTATCAATTATTCTATTCTTTTCATATTTTATTTTTGATATTGCTATTAATTTAATTTCTTTTAGTAGCTCTCTCTCTTCCAGTTTAATAATCTCTTTTTTTTCAAATTCTTCAAACCATTTGAACATATTATTATAGTCTTCTGCTTGCAAAGCACAAGATATAGCTGAGATCCAATGAATTTTCGCGATATGAGGATGTCTTTTATCTAATTCCATTGCTATCTGCTTTTCTATAAGAGCAGCAGCTTTATAATCCTCTTTGGCTTCTTCACTTTTACCCATAACTTTAAGAGTGTCAGCTTTAGAAATCAATTTCGATTTTTCAGCAATTAAATTTTGTATTTGATTCATTTTCAGTTATTTTGATCGTTCAATTTTTAAATTCTGAATTCTTATCAAATAATGCGTATTATTATAAAAACAAGATACACCCGCAATTCCAAATCTTAAATCCAGTGCTTTAAATATTTTAAATGATTTATTAATTTGATCTGATGCTTTTCTAGCTTGAGCAGGGCAATTGTATTTACTATTAACTCCTTTTGATTCAAAAATAAAATTATTTAATTCACCATAGCAGATATAATCTGCACCATTCACAACTTGAATAACTTCTATATCGTTATAAGCAAAAAATATTGGTATTGTACACATATTTAAGCAAATTGCAGCCTTTTCCACTATTTCTTTTTCAGAAACACCTTTACATGTTTCTTTTATGATATTTTCCAATATTATGTTAAGTTTTTTTTCTAAGTTTTTTATGGATGTTTCACATAAATCTAAGTGTGATATTTTTGATTCTTTGCCAGATATTAGACCTAGGCAATTGATCCAAAAATTTTTAGTAAAGTCGGATATATTAGCATTTCTTTCGTTGAATAATTCTTTGAGAACATCGATTTTAATTAAGTTCATTTTTATCAATGCTTTTTAGGGAATCTTGTCAAATGTAACTATTTAAAGATCCATTTTTATAAAAATCGTTCTTATTTAAAACTATTTCTGATTTTGATATTTTTATTGAAATTTCTATAGATTCCATAATTAAAATTTGTAAAAATACTTTTTATAAAAAAATAATCTCTTTAGTAAATATGAAAACTAACATTAATCTTAAGTGGAATGATCTTATATCACCAACAATGATTCATAAAGAATACTTAACACCCACTATTGATGGTGGTGTGATTACTCGAGCAGAGAATCCAAGTATTACTGCTGAAAAATTTCAAAAAGTTACCTACTCCAAAAAATTGTAATAGTTTCTAAAGGAATCCCTCCTTCTTAGCTAAATTGGAGATAATTGGTCCAAAACATCTACAAAAAAGCACCATTAAAAGGATTGTTAAGGGAACCGTCCATATGAATGGCCTTAAAAGACTATAAGTTAGTGTCCTTACCCCTAATCGAAATATATGATAAAAGATTACATTTAAATCAAGTACCAAAGTACCAACATAGATAGCAATTCCATCAATCCTCTTTGGATACTATATTAGGACTCTCTTGTATTTTTTATTTCAACTTTCTATCGAACTATTTTAGCTTAAACGAATACATTATTTCATTTTCTAAATACAACCATTAACAGAGAAAAGTGATTATAAAGTTGGATTCGTGTGTCCACGATGTGGATTTAAAAAAGTGAAGTTAAACTAATTTTTTATTAAAACCGGGCATTCTATTTAAACTCTTATTTAGATCAATAATAATTAAGAAAAGGGTGCATTCTAAAAGTATGAAGATATTATAATAAGAGTAAATTCAATTGAAAAACCATTTCTTATAAGAACATCCTATATTGAAAGGAGTTGGTTAACCGATGAAGAGATTTTTGAAAATAACAAAAAAATAATAGAGAAGAAATTTGTTGAATTAAAAAAGAAAACCATAGGATAGTGTCAATTTTGCGGTTCAGAAATGAATTATAAATCAGAAGATAAAACTTGCGGTTTTTATAAAGCTACTTTTGAAGAGGAAGAAAATAAAAGAATCAGGAAGTTTTATGATGAATTTAAAGATGTAATTAATTATAATAATGAATTTTAGGAAATTTTAGATAAGGAAAATAAAATCGATAAAATTTCTTTTTTTTTCGACTATATATCTCTAAGATTCTTTTCTATGAATAAATCTTTCTCAATTTCGAAAATATCGCATAATCCTTTACTAAATTCATACAAAATTCCAATAATTCTTTTCTCGTCTATTCCTACACCAAGTTTAACCCTACATTGAGCAATTGCCGTTCTATCATTAATCTCAAGAGGACCATCACGCATTTCAATCTTATCAAGGAGATTGTCATACATAAAGAAATTATATGCTCGAGGGGTGAAACCACTCGTCTCTCTGAATTTAGTAAGTATATTGAAGATTTCACCTCGTAAATCTTCTTGAATAGGACCTATAGGTATATCTTTTGATAAATGAACCCGAAACTTATTCTCCCTTTCAAAATATGTCCACGATTCTCCTATATTAAGGTCTCTATGAACTATTAGTTTATCTCTTATATTTATGATTTTAAAAAATAATCTACATTCATTTATTAAGATATATTCACGGTATTTTTGAAACAATTCATTTGCTGATGTAAAAGTTTGATTTCTTAACTGCCTCACATGACTATCAAAAGATCGGTTTGTCAATCCTTTTCCTCGATCATCTTTGATATCTCTAAAATAAACATCTACTAAATATCTGATTAGATAATCTAAATAGTACTTAGCAAATATATATAATGATTTTATATCTAATGCGATTTTAAAGGTAATAACTAAATCAGAATCGATTAGATATTTCTTCTTTTTTTTTCTTATGCGTTTTATTATTATTAATAGAGTATGAATTAATTGATCGAAAGTACTCCAACTCTTAAGATGCTCTGTTGGGTGAAGTGGCAATTTAATTGAATCCATTCTTGAGTACCATTCAAATTCTATTTTTCTTTGATAATAAATCTATTGGATCTGAATAAAACATACCATCATTAGTACGATAGTAACCTCGTATTTTTAGCGGGTAATTCCAACCATGTTCAATCATCATTTCTTTAAATGCTTCTCTTGAAATATAAGCATGACAATCCTCACCATCTTGAAGTTTCCACGGTAATGGAGTGCAAATCGGTCTATGTTCGGGATGAAAAGGTGAAATAACCACTTTATATTTTTCCTTCACTAGTTCAAAACCATAAGAATTTATTATAATTGGTCTAACTGACTTATTCACAGCTTTAACTCCAATATAAATCTTGTTATTATATTCAGGAAATAATGTTGTTCCATTGATACTAACATCTAAATTTTTTACTTGATATTGGTTTTCGACTAATTCTTTTTTGATGGATTGATTAATCTCAATTTCTTTTTTTAATTTATCGCCCAATCCTAGCTTTTTCTTTATTATAACTAATCTATTCTCATCGATTTCTAAATTTCTCCCTTTGATATTCTTGTAAAGCAATAGAAAAGATTTTATTAAATAATTTATAACCTCCTTCCAATTTTCAGCAAAATTTCTATTCACATGACTATGGATTTCATGTACGTTCCAATTTCCAAACTTTTGGATTTCTTTTAATTTCTCAATAGTTTTTGAATTTATAGTGTTTTTACTAAAGGAGATAAACTCATTATCTTTTAATTCGTTAAGTAATGAAATTAATTGAGAAAAATCTCGAATTCGATTTTTATTAGGATTGAAAAATAGCGTCTTATGTTTCCTTGCCAAACTATCTCTAAAAATGTACCATAAAAGGTTCTCAAAAATTGTTCTTAATAAAATTGGAAGTGTGCGAAATAAAATATCGTCATCGGCAGTTTTATTAATTACTTCCTTAAATTCATCAAATTCTAATAGATCATAATCCTTGAACTGAATCTCGATAAATTCAACTTTCTTTATTCTTGCTTTTCTTACAGAATATTTGGATCGAAATTTATCAACAATTTCAGCTAGAGGTTCCAATTCTCTTATAATTCCCTTAATCTTATATCCATGTTCGTAATGGTAATAACCTTGAGTATTCCACCCTCTGTTGAACTCATTAAAGTTTTTTTCTTTAATATCCTCTGCTAACCTGATAATTTCGGGTAAAAAGAGGGGATCCTTCAAATTAGCATGAATTAGTCCAAAACTATCTAATATTTCTTTTTCAGGTTTTAATAGCTTTTCTTGAACTTCTTCATCAAATAGATTTGGAAGCATCTCAAAAAATTTTATAATTTCATTGTATAATTCTTCAAATGGATGTTTTATTAATTCTGCAATGATTTTTTTAAGTTCTTCTAAAATAATTCTCACCAGTTAAATTTTATATGATTAATTCCATTGATTTTCTTAAAAATCTATAAAAGAGTTGATAATATAAATTTTTGGGTTGAATTTATTAAACCTTGGCTTATCTTACTAAAACCTTAAATTTAAACAAAAGATCTTTCATTGTGATAAATAAATTAAGTATAAGCATAGAATTAATAATAATATAATCAGTTTAGAGCATTTTGAACATAAATTTATGATTCCTCTTAATCCAGTTCCAGTTTGGAAAAAATTTTTCAACTTTATAAATATCGAGAATTAATAGGGGTGTTTTTTGATATCGCAAAATAAGATTTTAGATGTACAAATTGATCTTTTATTAAAAGAATTGGAAATTATCCAATTTAAAATAACCGAATATGATAAGTTATCCTTCAAGATAAAAGGATGGAGTATTACTTTATGGACAGGGATAATCTTATGGGGGATTTATGCGTTACTTCCTGGCATACTCATCTCTATTATTCAAGGAATAGCGCTATCTATTTTTTGGTTTTTAGACACACTTTTTAAAATATATCAAAGATATCATGTCGTTCGACTTGAATGGATTCAGGATTTTGTCAACCAAAAAAATAATTTTGCAGACAGTGGTCTTTTTGATGAAATCAAGAAAGAAAAGATATCAAATCTCCTTTTTTTTGATGTTAATAGTAGAATGGGATCACAATACAATAATGTGTTTAAAGATCTTTTAAGAAGAAAAACGAATATATTACGTTGTTTGTTTGTTCGAAATATTTTCCCTATTTATATTGGATTAATATTAGTTGGAATATATATCGGAATTTATTTAGAAAATTATAATTCTATTGTTCTTATCTCATATGGAATAATTGCTTCAACTTCTTTTATGATTCTTCTCTTTGCCTTATTGGCCGTTCATAAATACATAATCATCCCATCAGATAAAAAAACGTATGAGTCGCCCAAGAAAGAAGATGTAGTAGATCAATAATTTTAAATCAAAAGAATACGGAAATTTAGTAAGATGACAAAAATCGAATATACTAAAGGTAATTACATATGTCACCATTATATATCTAAATTTTTTTATCTAAAAATCCTGAAGTATTTAATCCCAGTGTTAAGCCCGCACACAGCCAAAAGTACGAAAGACGCGATAATAACGCCAATCATCTTATTTCGATACCGATTACCACCCCAGATTAGGAAAATCATCCCAATTACGAACCCCAATAAGCCTAAAATCGAACCAAGTGCGATTAAATACTCAATTCCTCCTAAAACCTCTCTAACGATTTATTATCATTATCCTATATTTTAAATTCATTAGTAATGGTGATTAGATATTATTTTCTTTTAGAGGGAGGTATATCCGAAACTTGCATTACGAATATTGCTGTAATTACACCATCTTGCTCGTTTGTCTTAAAATCATAACAATTTTTTACCATATCTGGATTTTTTTTTCTTATTACTTCTCTACTGTCGACTACAATCATTACTGCTAATTTAACATCATTAGCATAGCTTTTTACTTGCTGATAATGATCTTTATAGATTCTATCAATAAAATCATTAGTCTTCTCGGGATATGTTTTTGCGTTTGTATCTCTTTTCCATTTATCACATATTGGAATTTTCTTATAGTAATGATCACAATCTCCACCTCCTTTTTTTACTTCTCTCCCTGAATAAAATGAGGGTTCATTTTTTTTCGCTACAAGTGCCGTATTTATTTGTTGTTGCACCCATTTTTGCATATCATCTTCTCCCTTCCAAGTCGCAACTATATTCTTAAGATAACGTTGTTCATAGTTATAGCTCAAAATGTGATCATGAACAAAATTTAGAACTATTTTCCAATCTTCAAAATCTATTCCCTTGTATTTTAGTGTTGGATATCTTATTACTAACTTCTCTATGCTATTATTTAGAATTGTCTTATTATCTAGAAAAAAGCTATCAAGATAATCAATATATTCCATTCCGCTTTCTTTTTTCAATAATTCTTTTTCGATAAACTCCATTTTATCAATAGAAGATAGAGAATATCCTTTAAATCCAAAAGACTTAAGTAAAGGTTCAAAAAAATTTATTTGGTAAGGTAACCCATAGATTCCTCCATAATGAGTCGTAGGCTTTGCAAAAACCTTTAAATTCTCTCTACTCTCCTTATAATATTTCAAAGACTGTTTTGCGCTATCTAGCAAATCGTTTCTACCTCCTTTTATTAACAGTAATTGGATAATTAAATGTAGGTCTCCCATTACTTCACACCAGATAAAGAGTTCCTCGTGGTCATTTTCTTTAACATAGTATGTAATTGTGTAATACAATCCCCTTTTTGCATATTCCAAATCATTGATTATAATGTTAATTTTTTCATTACTTGTATTTCCAAATTTCTCCAACTTAAAACCTTCTTCTTTAATTTCCTCATAATCGTATCTTATAAAATATCTGTACTTCAATCCAACATCCATAAAGAATCCATCGTTGGCTTCTATTGCATAATTCTGTTTTATGATTTGAAGACATTTTTCACGATAATAAATAAAGTTCCACAAATAATCTTTTTCTAACTGTTTATAATATTCTTCTTTTGATGTATTTGTGAAAATAGCAGATTCTTCAGCGTATCCCCAAAATAATAACTTATATTTTTCGGACAATTGCCAATAAACATTAGCTTTATCTTCCGTATTACTTGTATTAGCTAGCTTTTCTTTGAGGATACCAATCTCATTTCTATCTTCTTCATATAGTTCATTTTTAATTTTTTCTCTTGTTAATTTCCATTCCTCCACATTTATCACCAAACTTAATTGAATTATGTAAGTTAGACTCTTATAAAACTATCATCATTAATAAGGTAAAAATTTCTCTGATAGTCAGATTTTTATGTTTATACTCCTCCTTTATATTAAAGGAATTCATGTAAAATGTAATGTGTTATTGAAATGCAACCAAATTCAGAAAAAACTAAAATTTTTTTTAAGAGATTGTTTCAATCAATTACTCAAGTTGATTGGGAAAAGTTGCAGACTGAGGTAGAAAACCCCAAAGAAGATTTGAAGAATCATAATTCTGGAGTATTATTATGGGCAAAAGAAGAATTGTTTAACGCCAACGAGGATTTAGGCTACTATCTTTTCGTTAAAAGCTTGAACGAGCTTTTAGTAGTGTCGGTGAACTCTCCAAAACCTTACAATTCTCCCAAAACGAAGGACAAAAATCCCATCGTTACCTCTCCTCAGGTTGAACTTTGGAAGTATTACTCCCCCATAGGACCTCCACAGTAAACTGAAGATTCAAGAAAAAACCAAGACTCCTACCTTGCCGTCCATCCTTTTGGTCAATTAATTTCTTCTAAAGAAGGTCGTTTGGCGTTAAATTTTCTTATGGGGTTTTATGATGGAGATGGAAATTATCGTGGAGGGATGTCTGCGAGAATCTTAAATTCAAAGAAAACATTTCTGGAGGAAATTGTTGATTTATTTGATATCCCAAATAAAGTAAATATAAATTCTAAATATTCCATTGATAAAAAAACTTATAAAATTATCTGGAAAACAGGATACCAATTGCACCTAGGTACAGATTTATTTAATCAAATGCTACTTTCATATGAAAACAGTCTACAAAGAAAAAGACCAGAGAATTATAAAAAATTTTGAAATTTCTTTATTATTTTCTTGAAAAGGATTAAAATTTATTTATAATTTAGAAATGAAAGTTTTTTTACTCAGTGTTTTTATAATAAAATTACTAACCAGTATAATTATAAGGTAGATTAATATGTCAAAAATGCAAGTTCCAATAGTAATATCAAAAACTGATTGTCATAGATGTGCAGAATTGAAAGAATGGCTTCACAAGCATGATGTTAAATACATTGAACGAGATATAAACGACGAAGAATTCGTTCACAATCTACTACACGACGATAATTTTCTAAAAACTTTCTGTGACGCTGATGGGTGCATCGTAAATACGCCTGTTGTAATAATGAATGGAAAATATTGGTTCAAAGAACTCTGGGGCATTTCTGGTCTCAGAGAAAAAGAAGCTAAGAAATTGTTTGGAGTTAAATAATTTTTTTTTAATTTTTTTATTTAGTTTTATTTTTTAAGTTCAGCTAATCTTTTTATAACTTTTCTAATTGTTCTTAATCCTTCTTCATCGTTTTGAACGCCTTCCTTACCTTTATCGTTACTCCATAACGAAGCGCCTAAATTCGCTCCGAAGGCGCCACCTGATACGGAAACCATGTGATTTTGTTGGTAGAAATCTAGAATACTTCTTATCGCAATTTCTTGCCCCCCGCTTCGATCACCGCCTACCGCAAGAGCTACACCATATTTTCCTTTAAAAACATTCGGATTTTTGGCGACTAATCCACGACAACGATCTAATATTGTTTTTAATTGCCCTGAAAGATTTCCTTGAAATACGGGAGTGCCAAAAATTAAATATTTTGCTTCTTCTAATTTAGGATAAAGGTCTTGAATGTCATCTTTATGGATGCATCCTTTTTTTTCTCTAACGCAATAATTGCAATGTATACAAAATTTGATTTCTTTTCCCATTACGGTCCAAAACTCAGTGTCAAAACTAAATTTTTCTGCAGCGTACTTTAGTCCGTACTGAACGGCAAAATCTGTTCCTTGTTTTCTTGGGCTTCCACAGATTCCCAACAGTAGGTTCTTATTATCCACCATAATTAATATTACAAATTTCTTCCTTTATTTATTATTAATCATTTTTATTCTAACAAATGTTTTAAATTCTACTTAACTACTAATAACGATGAATTCACACAAAAAATCGTGCTTAGCTAGAATCAAAATTAAATTTCCAGATCAGATATGGATTTCGCACATTTTCAAGAAATTCCGCGAAATTCGAATGGAAATCGAATATTTTCTTCCTTACGATTTTGAAAATTCGATTGGAAATTCTATTATTGAAATTTTTCATTATAATATAGATTTATTAATAGATGAGGTTAAAAACCATAAATCTGTTTTTGATTTTAGCATTTTGGAGAAGGAAGATAATCGAGTTAAGTTTAACGTAAAAACAAAGGATCCATTTTTATTAGATGCTATAATTAAATGTGGAGTGTTGGTTAATTTCCCCGTGCGAGTAAGAGACGGATACGCCTTCTGGAGGTTAATATCGACTAGAGAAAGGATAGATGAGCTGTTAACTCTTTTTGAACAGAAATCAGTAAATTTTACTCTCCTAAAAATTGGTAATTCTCCATATATTCTTGACGACAATAAGAATAAGTTAACTTTTAGTGAATCCAATGTGTTGGACAAGGCAATATCATCAGGATTTTTTGAAATTCCTAGGAAAATATCTTTAGAACAGTTAGCTAACGAACTAGGAAAATCAAAGTCAGCTTTATCTGTTATGTTAAGAAAGATAATTAAAAAGAAAGTAATATTTGAAACCTAAACGAGAAACTCAATATTAGCAAAAAAAAGTTAAGAAAATAAAAAATATATTTATAACCATTCTTCCTTAAAAATTTCTCCTTCAACACTTACTATTATATACTTTATCGGCACTTTTCTATTTGCTCTTTTTGCAGCCTCTTGAACTAGCCCTAATAAACCACCACAACAAGGGATTTGCATCCTCATGACTGTTAGGGTGTTTATTTTTGCTTCATCAAACCAAGCTCTAATCTTTTCGATGTATATTTCTCTTCCTTGGTCGAGTTTAGGACAAGCGATCGCTATAGAACGTCCCTTTAAATATTTGTTATGGAATTCACCAAGAGCATAAGCAACGCAGTCAGCCGTAAGTAACACATCTGCTCCTTGAAAGTATGGGGCTGCAGGATTAATTAAATGCATTTGAACGGGCCACTGTCTTAATGCGGAGGGGACTTTTCCGGTGATAACGGTCTGTTCCTCAAGCTCGTTAAATACCATTGTTTCTGCAGAAGCACAACTGCATACATGAGAGGTTTCTTCAACCACATGATTTTCAAGTGTTATTCCGGAATCTTCTTGAGTAGAAGCACAGCCGCATTGGTGGGAATGTTCGGCAACAATTTCCTTCACTTGATTTAATTTTTCCTCCTCTTTTTCTGACAAAGATTCTAAATGTATCTCAACTGCTTCTTCGTCGAATTCTAACGCTTCTCTTTCAATAATCTCAAGAGCCCCTTCAGGGCATTCTCCTATGCAAGCACCCAAACCATCGCAAAAAACCTCGTTTACAACTTTAGCTTTTCCGTCTATAATTGCGAGTGCGCCTTGTATGCTATATAAAACAAATTTTATATTACTGCACAGCCGACTACGCAATTACCACATCCAGTACAAAGTTCCTCGTCTATCTCTATAATTTTTCTATTTACAATTTTATGTTGTTTTGTTTCAGTCATACTTAGAACAATGGAGATGGTTATATATTTTTAATTTCGAACATGTTCTTAAGAATTATATACTCAATGAAATTTAGGACATTTTCTTTTCATGCTATTTTTAAAACTGCTTAACATTGCGTTAAATAGTTCAGTTCCTAATACTAAATAATATGATTCTCTGATACTAAAACCAGTAGGCTTTCCTTTAGATTTGGCTCTAAAAATGCAATCAAAAGTCTCTGCAATTAAGTATAAAAATTGTTCGCTACCCGAATAAAGTCTGCCGTATCTTCCAGCTTTAAGACCACCATCACCATCATAAAAACCAAGAAGCCAAGCTAATGCTTTTTTACCTGATGGAACACACCACCAATGCATTTTACTTCTCTTAGCCTCCATTTCAGCATTATCAATCAATTTAAAAATAAAATGTGGTATTGTTTTTTTTTATCTTTAGAACTGGTATAACCTTGGGACATAATATCATTATACATTGTCCTAGAACCAAAACGAACTTCTGCTCTTTTAGATTCTATTATCTTACCTTTATACTCTCTGAAAATTGTTCTAATATTTACTTTTTTTTTATCTTATCCAACAACTTCAGCAAATCTAAAAACTCGCTCTTTATCTCGCTCTTTAAGACCGAAAAAAATTGTATACTTAGCTCTATCCATATATAAAGATCCATCAGCATTTAAAAAACCGTACCAATAATAAACCTCGACATCACCTATTAAATCAGGATTTTTAGATTAAAAAAAATGTTATATAAAATAGGATTACATGATAATTTATCAATAAAAAATAAGACCTCTCAAATCGTCAATTACGCGCGCTCTACTTTCGTTAAGCGAGAAGAAGAATTCTTCACAATTTTACGGGTATTTTTAGCAAAAACCATAAACAAAATAAAAAAACACAATATCATTAAAAGATCACGACTTCTAATTGAACATTTTGAAAAAATAAAGATGCCCTATAATTGCTCAACCCTTCAAAGTTTGTGATTACTTAAAATTTAGTGATATTTAATTCAGTCAACAATAAAAATTTGATGACTCAACTTGAAAAATTGTAAATAAACTCCTTTATATTTAGCAAAATACTTTCTCACTCAACTCAGATGAATGCGGAGGCTTTGCTTTAACCGTTTTAATTCTTCATCTTCAGGGAACTTGGCGATATTTTGATCCAATATTAGGCATTTTCTCTAATCTCTCTTATATACATTGATTTTAATGAATATTAACTAATTCTTGTCTTACGCTATATTAACCTCAACAGAAATATATCGTTTTCCCCATTTTTTCCGATAATTGGTCTCTCTCTTCCCAACTCTCCTAATGATCGCTTGTAAGTTTCATTTGTTCAACTTGTTCAATTTATCTAATAATCTTTTTGGAATTTTAAAAGTATATTTATCCAATAACCCTAAAAAAACCTTATAGATCTCTTGGTATTGCCTAAACCTTTCGGAAATTAAGTCAATAATTTTTTCAATTACTGCTACCTTTAGATCTTCCATATTCTCAAATCTCTTATAAGATTTCTCAGCTTTTATTTTATTGAAAAAATCAACCAATTTATCCTCCATTTCAAGACGATCCTTAATGAAAACTAAAATTGGAATATCATAAGCTTTAGCTTCCTCATACTCATCAAGAACAAGGTCACTATACTTCACACCTAAAATAATCAAAACGATATCACTTTCCCTTACTTTCTTCACGCTTAATAATCTTGTAGGATCATCAGAACCTGTATCCCCTATAATAGGTTTTAAGTGAATCATTGGGATATATTCTTCCTCAATTCTAAGACATTCTTCTTTTATTGTTTCATCTGTCCAAGAAGAGCTTATAAAAATTTTTAAAGGATTAAAACTGGAAGAAATTTTAATCATCCCCTTTAAATAATAAAAATAATAAGCCCAATCCAACTCCAATCCCACCTAGAACAAGCCCTACCTTCCCTAAATCTTTTAATAATTCTTGATCCTTAACTATTTTAGTGAATTCTGAAGCAAATTTATTCATTTTTTCTTGTAAATCAAGCACATTAGAATATTTTGAATGCGTTATCATAACAGAATAAGTACCCTTATCCTTTAACTTATGATGGAGATCCTCACTAAAAAAAATCATGACAGGTTTCTTTTTTGTTTTAAAGATAGATTGATTGTCTAAAAGAACCTCATTAATCAAATCCAAGTAATTTTCATTTATCAAAACAATTATAATAACATGGGAGTTAATGATTGTAGATATCAAATAATCCCTATTGATTGAAGTATAGGGGTTTTTACCAATAGCTATAGCTCTAAAACCCTGATTGAAAAAAGCATTTTCAATCATTTCAACCATTTTTACATCAGATTTTCCGATACTACATAATATTAAAGCATTGTAAGTTACACTCATAATTATCAAGATATTTTTTTATTTTAGATTTGAATCTTTTTTGAAAATACATTTTTATAATTAAAAATATGTGTATAATTTGAATTAATCCAATGATTTTTTATTCTACTTTAATCAATAATAAATACAGCAAAAATATATGTTTTTACTTATTTCACAAAAATCTTCTCTAATCATTAAACTACCATATTTTGGACAATAAGAGGAGGTGGATTAGTTAATTTCGTTCTTACATTAAAAAATCTTAGCATTATGTTAATTTCTATTTCATAATCTTATTGGGGACACATTTCAATCGTAGATATAACAATTAAAATACCTATTATATTATGACATTAATGAATTATTAAAATTGTATCTCTAATAAAAGGTGATTAACACTCGATAATTTTCCAACATTATCTTTAGAAGTTCGGTTAGGAATTATTTTAAATTCATTGTTTTCTGAATAAATACTATTATATAATTTCCTTTATTGTTATATTTTAGCTTAAATTAAATTAAGTAAAATTTATGACAGAAAATTTGGATTTTTGGTTATCGGTTTCAATAGCTATGGTATCATTGTTAATAGCTATGATAACAATTTCTATTACTGTTTATGAACGCATTAAGGATGATCGCCAATTATATAAACAAGTAAATGATTATTATGAAGCTATTGAATACTTAGTTTTTTCTTATTATGCAGATTTTTGGTTAAAAAAAGAAGAGGAAAAATCCACTAATAACGAAATTAAATTGAAATTAAAAACAGAAAGGGTAAAAATCAGGATTAAGCGTGCTTATTTCATACAATTTGTGAAGTATCATTCAGATTCATTCTTTAAATATTTAGGAATGGTATATTCAGGTGATAATAAAAATAGTATTATCAATATGAATTCTGAATTTATCTTGGATACTGGTGGGCAATTAATATATAAAGATTTGGAAGGAGATCCAAATAATCTTAAAGAAATAATGTAGTGGTTGAAGTATCACGAATAAAAGAAGAAGAATATGGAAAAATAAACGCTTTTCTTGAGACATTAAGAATGTTTTGGAAAATAAGATACTATAAATGGCTTTTTAGACCAAAATTAAAAGAAAACATAGATTTCCCCAATAGATTTAAGGAGATGGAGAAATTCGTTAATATATAAAAGATTTTAATGGATATAAAATTAGTTTGCGAATCAATTCAAATCAGAAATATATCTTTTTCACCATTTTCCCTAATAATTGGGGGTCTCCTTCCGTGGTGCCCTCCTTAGTGCGGCGGAGCAAAGTCTTTATATGGAATCCCGTAAAGGGCAGTGGAGCCAGACCACTTGTGGCAGTTGTGCAAATGCATATACAATAGGTATTTTCATTTTACTCATAATATTTATAAAATACGCACCCTCAATAAAAAAAGTTCACCTTCTAATCTATAAATTAAACAAGGAGAAATATGATAACAAATCGGATTTCCACGAAGATTTTTTATAAATTATATTGCATTATCCAAATGTAAAATAAAATCAAATAAAATGTATTTGGATGTGATTATATGTTAAGATTGAAAAAATCAAATGTAATAAAAAGAGTGAAGAGCGCGCATTTTATCGGTAGACAATTATCTCGATTAAAATTAGGTCAATCTTATTACGCGATTATTGTATCCAGCGTGAGTGCGATTTCATTGATCTCTTTAGCTTTTGAGATAACAATTTGGATGCTAATATTAGCGTTTCCAATTCTATTGCTTAGCACATTCATAATTGGTTATTTTATGGATATATATAACATTAACACTATGGATAGTCTAAAAGCTAATGAAATAGGTCAGCGATATCTTACTACGAGCGATATGAAGGGTCAAGAATTTCAACTTTTACAAACGGAGATCGTTCTTGAAGCTTTAAAGGCTATCCAAGAAGAGCGCGAATTGGATCCCAAAGATTTATTAAAAAAATATGACCTTTATTTTAGAAAGTGGAAATCTCCCTACAAATGAGAAAAACTAAGTGTTAGATTGGTAATTTTACGAGTGAATATCTAAATTATTTTTTTCAGCAACCAGCGAATTGCTTCGATAATTTTTTCATTCTCGCTAAGAACATTTATAGAGAAATACTGCATAAGAAGTCCGCACTCCGCCAATTCATCCATATCAAAATTCTTATAAATCAAATCGGGAGTTATTTCTTCTTTATCTTGAAATTTGTTGCCAATAATGAGTATAGGCATAAATTCTCCCTTATCCAAGCATCTGTTTAAGACTAATCGAAACATTTCAATAGTTTCTTTGATCGAGTCTTTATTGGACGCGTTAAAGATTAAAATAAAGCCTTGAGCATTATCCAAACAATCTTCATATAGCTTTACTCTTTTTCCATTTGTATCATCTTCAATACATTCGTACGTTAAGATTTCGATGTTATCAATTAAAAAGTCATAAATTTTATTGGCTAAATCTCTTTTCATTGATTTGTTCTTATATTGAAGGAATTGCATAACCTCTAAATTCTTTACGAAAGTGGTCTTTCCTGCGTTTTCTGGACCAAAAACATAAACTTTCTTTAAGTCTTTAGCTAATAAATGAGAAGTTATACTTATTTGTGGAGTCATCTTTTCAAAATATCTGTTAAAAATGTTTAAGAAATCTTTTTTAAATTTTTTCGAAGCTAAGCCTAGTATATTTTTTTGATTTGTTCGATTTTTGTGACTATGAAGAAATTCTGTAAGACCATTAAAATCTTTAAGCTCAGAAGCATATTTTTCGAGATCTGGAGTTTTAGATAACAAATAATTGTAAACATCAGTAATTTCATCCTTAAAGTAGGCGGCTCTAATCATATAAGTTATCATTATGAGTTCTTTTCCCCCTCGCGCGAATTCTGAGTTAATATAGAAAATGTGGTTAATGGTTTGGTATTTTCTAAACGTGAAGACAAAGTTTCCTTCTTCGTCAGTAAATTCCAGAATTCTTCCTAAATCCGGGTGTTCTTTAGTATTTAATGTGGAATTACAATATAGCGTATTTGGTCCGAGAATAGTATCGAAATACGATACGCAGAGGATAGAATCTTTAGACATGGCAATAAAAAAGTAAATAATTCTTATTTCAAATATAGTAAAGACACGATTAGTTTTATATCAAATGATTTTAATCTAAAAATTCAAATAAAATAGCTATTTTTCTGTAAATTTAATAATTTATAAAAATCAAATTTTAATGTGTGTACTATCTTTCTTACTTAATGAATTCTAATACTTCTAAGGATAGAGATAATGAGTACGATCTCGCTATGAAAAATTTATTTCATGGAGAGATAATGGAACGCGCTTCTGCTGCTAGAGTGATAGGGCGCTTCAAAGATGGAAGAGCCACAAATTTATTAACGAGAGCTTTAAGGTTAGAAAAAGACCCTATTGTCATAAACAGGATAATAGAAGCAATGGGTGAAATTAAAAATGCTAAAGCTACTTTACGAATTGTAGAGCTGCTAAAAAAAGAACTCGAAAAACCAGAAGACGAGCAGGATAAAACGCGTTTATTTTTAATTATTGAAAGTTTAATGAAGATTGGAGATAGAAGGGCTTTAGAACATTTAGGTATTCTTTTATCTTCGTGTGATAGCGACATTAGAAAGCTCACAGAAAGTGCTTACGAGTGTATAGACCCAAATTGGAAAGTAAACTTAGCAAAAAGTAATAAAATCTAATTAAAATAATTCATAATAATTAATCAAAAAGATAAAAGGCGAAAAAAATGTTCCCAGAATTTATAGAAAAACTTACTCAAGAGGTTGATGGGGCAGACAATGCTCACGATGTAATGATCTTTACGCTCTCTACTTGCATGTGGTGCAAGAAATGCAAAAAATATTTAAAAGACAAGAATGTGAAGTATAGATATGTCGATCTTGATCAAATCGATTCAGGCGAAAAAATAAAGTTATTAAAATACGTAAGAGAGAATTACAAACCAGACAGAATCTCCTATCCTTTTCTCGTTTGCGATGACAAATTTGTTATCGGATATGATCCAAATAAATACGAAGAATTATTGAAACCCGGAGGAAATTAAGATGGACATGGAAACTAAAGAAGGAATGAAAGAGTATGTAAAGATTGTCATTCAAAAAAATGATTGGATTTTAAATAAAGATCAAGTGACATTTGATAATTTAATTGATGGTTTAGTAGAAAATAAGAAAAAACACGGCTATCAATCTTGTCCCTGTCGTCTTGCTTCAGGTAATAGAGATTTGGATAGAGATCTAATTTGCCCATGTGATTACGCTCCTGATGATGTGAAGGAATTTGGTGCTTGTTATTGCAACTTGTATCTACGTTCAGATTTTTACGAAACAATAAATACAGAGTTTGTGGTCGTTCCGGAAAGGAGACCTCTTGAAAAAGAGAACGCAGTTTTGGAATACTTTAATAAATAAATTATACTAGTTTAAACTTTTTTTCTTTCTTTTTGTGTTAATCCTAGCGAAGTATATTTAACAAATCAATTTTTTATAAATAAAATCCTTAAATAATTCGGGTTCTCTTTATATTATATGCCAGATAAAGAAATGACAGATGAAGAATTAGAAGACGAATTAGATAAAGCCTTTAAAGAAGGAGAACCTAAAAAAGACAACTGCGGAACGGTGATGCCGAGAAATAAAGAAGTAGGAATCCAAAGAACTGACGTCAAAATTAAAAAAGAGTAGTTCAACAGCAAACAAAGCTTATAAAATCTAAACCACATTTTAAATAAAGATTCTCAATTTCAATTTTTAGGTGAATACATTAAAAGAAAGAATTAAAGGGAGAAAGAATTTTCCTACCGAGGAAGTTGACCCCGATAATTATTTGAGCGATGATGAGGTTAGAAATTTAACCAAAAGCAAAGAAACCTTAAAATTTGTACAAGAAGATTACTACAAACTTTATAACTGCGTTCATTGTGGTGAATGCGACACAGAAGAAGAGCGCCTGCTTTTAAAACAAAGATTTCTCGAAGATGGTAATAGCGTCGAAGGTCTTGATGATATGATAGAATGCTTTCGCAATTATCGCACGCCATATCCTTCGAATAAAATGCGTATTAGGGCGCCAGAAGGAATCCCTAAAGAGTCTGACACTCTTTTTTATATGGGATGTCTTTCGACAATACGGATTCCAAGATATACAGAGCATTCACTCAAATATTTGCTAAAACAAAAAGTCGATTTTACAATCTTAGATAAGGAAATATGTTGTGGGTGGCCTTGGTTCGCATCTGGATGTTTTCAAGAGTTTGAAATTTGTAAAGAAGAAAATATAGAAATTTTTGAAAAATTCAAAACAGTTATTTGTTTATGTCCTGCTTGTTACTTTCTTTTTAATAAATATTACAAGCCTTCAATGAAATTAGAAGTGGAATTTAAATATATCTCAGAGTACTTAAAACCTTCTGAAACCAAAAAGTCAGGAAAAGTAGGGGTGCAACATCTTTGTCAACTAATGAATCGCGGCACGAAGGGCATTGATAAATTTGTAAATAATATGTTAGAAAAAAGCGGGTACGAAGTCGTAGACATACCTCACTGGTGTTGCGGTGGTGGTCTTGGTTATATGCATCGTAGTGATGTCATTGACAAAATAGCACGTAAAAGATTGGGCGATTTTGAGGAAACAGGTGGCGATTATTGCACGACATATTGTCCGAGCTGCTGGTGGATCTTAGCAAGATATAGTAAATTATGCAAAATAAAACCTAAAGCAAAAGATGTATTCGAACTACTACTATAAAACACTAAAATGAATGAAGATTATAGTTGCCCCTGCAGAGATGTCGACCCAGATAATTTTATTACGAATGAAGAAGTAATAGAGTTATTAAAAACTAAGGATAATTACAAATTCAAGCAAGAAGATTATTTTAGGGTGTATAATTGCGTTCATTGTGGCGCTTGCGGCACGCATTATGAGCGGTTTCTTTTAAAGCAGAAATTTTTAGAGGATGGAAATAAGATTGAAGGCTTGAGCGAACAAATTGAGACTCTAGAAAAATTTGGAACTCCATTCAAGTATAATAAAAGCAGAATTAAACCTTTAAAGGGCATAAAAAAAACAGTAAGACATTATTATACTTTGGTTGCTTTACGACCGTGAAGACTCCAAAATATGGCGAAAACACAGCAAGATATCTTCTAAGTAAAAATGTAGATTTTTGTATCTTAGACCAAGAAATGTGCTGTGGTTATCCTATCTTGTGTACGGGGGAATTTAATACGTATAACTTAATGGTTGACAGAAATAAGAAGCTGTTTAAAGAAAAAGGTTTTGAAAAAATTATAACCGTATGCCCAAGTTGTTATATGGTATTTAAAAAACATTATAGCGATTTAGGTATTAAAATAGAATACTTTACAGAATATTTAACACTTTCAGAAGAAAAAAAATCGGGAGATATAATATTTCAACACGCTTGTCCATTAAAATATATAGAATTTCCTGGTATCGAAGAAAAACTCAAAAAAATATATGAGGATAGCGGTTATAAAGTTGTAAATGTGCCCCATTATTGTTGTGGCGGTGGTGTTGGACATCAATTAAGAGTAGACATCGCTGAGATGATTGCGCGTAAAAGAATGGAAGATTTCAAAGAACTCGGGGATCAAATTTCAAAAATAAGAGAAAATTCAAGTTTTATTACAACCTATTGTCCCGATGCTTTTTGGATTTTAAAATTCTATGGGAAAAAACAAAAAATAAAATACCAACTTAAAGATCCTTGCGACCTATTAATGTAAAAATTATACTTCCTTAATTAAAATAACAAATTTGAACTTTTATAAAGGATATTTTTAAAAGTTATTATCGTAAAATCGATAATTATTAAGAATCTTTATAATTTAAATGAAAAAGAATTTTAAGAGTAATTTCAAATATTCACAATAGATTGAAAATATAAATCCAATAGAGCGTAATATAGTTAGGATAGACCAAGTTTTTGCCGTTGGAGGGACTTTTGAAGATCCTTCAGAATTCACTCGTAAGGTAAATAGAAATCTAATGATTTTGCATCAGAGTGATAAAAACTGTAAAGTAAAAGATATTAAATTTAGTGCTTTTTCTGATCCCCGATATTCTGGAGCGGGTCCTATTTTGCTTGCATTCATTATAGCGGAAGTTGATGTAGACATTACTCCAGAACCTGAAGAAAAAAGCAAAAAACGAAAGAAAAAAAAAAAGAAAAAGAGCAATTAAACATCTCTATCCATTAAGATTTATCCTTACTTAAAAGTCTGCTAATGGGATATTTCCATTGTAAAATATCGTTTTCCCATCAAAACTGAGTTGTACTACAAAGATTTTTATGTTTTTCTTTCTCGCTTCAGATAATTTATTGAAAAATTTTGGATCAGTTTCAAAATTCGGTTTGAATTTAGAAGCTTTACGAAACACTAAAAAAAGAAGCATCCCATTATTGTCGATAATTTCTTGTAAATGTCTAGTTCCACGTTCGGTAGGAGCGTCTGGAAACAAGGCTAGATCTTCTTTTACGAGGGTAACTCCCTTTACTTCTAACGGTACTCCATCTAAAACGAAATCTATCCTGCTTTTACCAATCTGAACTTCTTTCCTTATTTCTTTAACTTTTGAAATTTCTGGTAAGTGTGGAAAAACTCTAAGTGCGATTTTAGAATGAAGTGCAGTATCAATTAAGATCCATTCATTTTGATGCTTTACAGCTTTTACATAGTAATCTAATTTACCACGAGAATCAGTGAACAAAACTTCTTTCCCCTTAATTAGCAACTCTTTTAGACGCCCAGGATCGTGGATATGACCTAATTTTATTTCATTTTTGTATTTGATTTCACTTACAAAGCGATTAGGTCGAGTTAAAAAGATTCCTTTACTGAGATTGGGGATTTCAAAAAGTGGTATTTTTATGTTATTCATACTAAAACCACACGTTATTGCGTTAATCTAATTAGGTTTATTTTAATTTAACTTAAAATAATTCCATTATATAATATAAACTATAGAGATAAAAGGAGTTTTATTTTAAATTATCATGATGAACGACGCACAAGATCATAGTAAAATTGTTAGTTATAAGTTCCATCATATTGATATTAACAAATGTAAGATTTGTAAAGAATTTTCTTGTGAGGAGGCATGTTTTAGAGGAATTTATGAAGTTGTGAACAAAACCTCTGAGCCTCAATGTATCGTTATTGAAGATCGAGAAGATAACTGCATTAAATGTCATATTTGCACAACTGCATGTAAATTAAGGGCGATAACGATTGATTAACTGATCATAAATTTAGTTACCATTATTTTTTGGAATTTTGTTTTTTTAAATTGGCATTTCAAGTTATAGCTTCTGAATTTTTCGCACAATTTATAAAATATAAGTATTAATTTGAAAAATTATTATAAAAATATAAGAATAAAAAATGTTTTTAGTGAAAAAACATGATATCAGAAAAATTAAAGCTTGATGACATCGATCGTCAAATCATAACATTAGTACAGGACGATCCAAACCTTACACACACTCAAATTGCTGAAAAAATAAATCGGTCTCAACCTACTGTTGGGATGAGAATAAAAAAGCTCGAGAGAGAAGGAATTCTGCAATTCCAGCCAGGAATTAATTTTAAGAAGGTAGATTTGTTCCTAGCTACCGTAGAAATTAATACAAAGCGCCCAAATGTAATACTTGAAATGGCGAAATTTTGTCCTTTCATGCTGAACGCCTTTAGATTAAGCGGGGATCACAACATTATGATTTTACTTGCGAGTTCTAAATTGGATAAATTAGATAACATCGTAAATTACCATTTTAGACGTAATCCCGATGTCAATTCAGTCTCGATGGAATTAGTTACTGAGATTGCTAAAGATTTTATATTACCGATCGATTTCGACAGCGAAGAGCATTCTCCAACGCTGGAAGAAGGGTGCGGTGACAAATGCAAATATAAGATAGCACAATTAAACGGATTAGCAGATAAAATAGAGTAAAAATTCGTTTTGAATTACTAATTAGTCTTCTTCTTCTACTTTTGTAAATTTATATTTAGGAAGATTTACATTTAAATTACAATCAGGACCACAAATATTTGAATAGTAATCAAACTTTTCTATTTGAAAATCAATTGGAACTACAAAATCATGTACAGAATCTATTAAAATATTGGTTTTTACATTAATAACATTTGGATCTTTTCTAAAACATAGATCAACTAACTTTTCGATGGTTTGGAGATCGGAGGCAGCAACAAAGCATAATAAATTAAATTCACCCGAGATTTTGAAGGCATGATTGACAAAAGGGCAGTTTTCAATTTTAGTTACAATAGATTCCACATCTTTAGTTGAGACAAAAACAAGAGCAACCTTAATATCTACTTTCTTAATGTTGAAGCCTACAATTCTTGTGAGCAACCCTTTGCGCTCTAACTTAATAATTCGAGCCCCTACTGCAGGTTGGGATTTTTCTATTTCTTGAGCAATTTTAGAATGGGTTATATCTGGTTGCTTCTCAATTAGTTCAATGATTTTATAATCGTCGTCGTCAATACCTAAAATTTCTTTAAAAGTTTTTTTTATCATAGTCTTATTCCTAGAGAAGCTATTGAAATTTAAATTTTGTTTCTATGAAATTAAAATTTATTTACATTTTAGCTTAAATTTTTTTTATAATAAACTTGTGAAAAGATTTATAATAAAAATAACCACAGTGAAGCCAACAAATCCAATTAAAAAGTATAAAGGCTTTCCTTTTTCTTTTTCAGGAATAACTTCTCGTACAATAGTATATAGTATCACTCCCGAAATAAACGAATATAAGATATAGAACATCTCTGTATATTCAAAAAGTATTAAATCTAAACCTATTCCGATTATAATGCCTATTAAATTAGCAAAAGCTAGGATGTATTTTCTTTTAATATTATCTTCAAAATTAAAAGTTTCATAAATTTCCAAATCAGTAAATATGAGATGACTTTCCGATCTGTTTGTAATAATTGCTCTAAACCAAGCAAATAAGAAAAATAATATACCCGTAATTAAATTAATAGCTAATAGACCAACTACAATAATCCCTACGAGAAAATGATAAGTGAAGTTGGTAAAAAATCGAAGTTTGGCTAATTCTTCGTTAATATGCTTCTGAATCTTTGATTTATAACGATTGATCTCGGTTTTAAATTCTTGTTCCTGTTCATTTAGGGCAGATATAGTTTGAGCGATGTCTTTCAGAGCTATAGTATCTAGATCTTCCTGTTCTAATTCTCTTGTTAATATTTTTTCGATATTTCTTTCCACTTCTTCTAAGGTCTTTTCCTTTGCGATTAATTTTCGCATCCTTTTTTGCGATTTAGATTCCACTTTTTGTAAAATTAATTTTTCAGAAACATGAACGAATACAAAACCAATTACGACAAAGAGATATTCAAAAAGTTTGAGATCTAAAGGAAATTGAGGAATATTTTCTGCGATTTCTGGAAGAAGGACTAAGAAGAAGTAAGCAATAGAGATTCCGGCAATTAAGGATATATCAAGTTTAGGATGTTTTCGTTGGTAAAAATCTGCAATGAAAAAAAGAACGCCAAAAATTATCGAAATAACTGCTAAAATTGCAAAACTAATTGTCATTACATATTTTAATATAGTTACAATTTTTAAAGTTTTTAGAATTAAATTATAAAATTATTTATTTCTTGCGAATTTTGTTTATTAAATTAATTAAAGAAATTTATATTTCCATGGTGATTATCAATTCAATTCTTTATTATTACTTCGAAAGAAGACAAAGCTTCCATGAATATGCGAGAAAAATTGTTAAATTCTAAAATATTCTATTTTAAAGAAACCACTACTATATGGAACGAGAATCCGGTATTTATTTTAGAAGATGTTGCTTTTGAAAACGAAAAGGATGAATTCCTTAATAATAACCAAATCTATTTAGGTTTGACAGATAAACCATTGATTTTCTTAGAAAATTTGAATTTTATTGATACTAAACTTAAACCAGATATATTAATTTTTGCAAGCAGACATACCTCAAAAACCGCGCGTCCAGCATTTTTAATCCATAGTACAGGTAATTGGGGTAGTAATTCGGATTTTGGGGGCAAACCTCGCGATTTATCCAAAACAAGTGCTTTATTTCATAAGGCTGGTTTTGTTTCTTTAAAGGACCAGATCACCCTTATAGATAATCCAAGTTTTTCTTTGGATATTGAGGTAACTCACCACGGTCCTACCACTTTAGACATACCATTAATTTTTATAGAACTGGGAAGTAGCAAAAAGGAATGGATAATTGATGAAGTTGGTGAGCTGGTAGCGAACGCTATAGTTAATTCTATATTTAAATATCTTATTCTTAAAGAAGATAAAAAACAACAAGTAGGTCTTGGGTTTGGTGGGACTCACTACGCTCCAAATTTTAATAGGTTAATTACTAACAACGATGTAGCAATGTCATTTATTTGTCCAAAATATTACGTTCAAGACTTAGACGAAAAATTAGTCGAATTGATGATTAATAACACATTAGAAAAAGTTGATTATTTCATAATAGACTGGAAGGGCACGAATTCAGACGATAAAAAACACTTAATTCCTTTATTGGAGAAGTTCGAAATTCCAATTAAAAAATCTAAAAATTTCTCAACATTTTAAAAAAATTGGAATAAAATCAGAGCTTATTACTATTCTTCCTTTAATTTTTCGTAATATCTTACTAAATTATTAAAAATATAGTGACATGCTAAATAACCTTGTGTAGCCGCTTTTAATAAAACTTTATTCAAGTAATCTGAATACTTAAAATCGCCATCCACTGTAACATTTAATTCTCTTACGTTATAATAGCTACGATAAAATAACGTTGGCCAATCTACTAAAGGTCGTATAGTTCGATTAAAAGTTATTTTACCTTCTTCAGATAAGTCCAATTCTTGTTGTATGTGATAATAAAGATATCTACCTTTCTTAGTTTTATTAATAAACCCATCTGATATTATTTCTTCCATAATCTTTTTCAATTTAGGAAGTTTTAGTTGTATATTAATTTTTTTGAGACTCTCGAGAATTTCTGTGTCTCTTTGACCTTTCAATTTTATTAATAAATAAGATCTAGCTAAGATGTTATATTTTAATGGTACAGTTTTATGATCTAACTGGTTATATTGAATTAAATTACCTAAAATTTCTTTTGCAACTAAATATTTGAGAGTAATTTGATCCTGCTCAGTAAAACTACTTGTGAAGATATCAGAGTCGTTAAAATAAGAACGATATAACGCGTTTAGCAACGATTTTATCGAGTTAACCCCGTCTTCAAAGGATAGTTTTACAGTATTTAAAGTCTTAATCCTATAATCAATATCAGTCAAAAATCTTTCTTTTTTCCGTGGAATCTGGCGAATTAAATGAGGTTTTTCTTTAATGGATTCAAGATTTTCGTCCCATTCTTTTTTAAATCGATAAGATTGGGTTTTCGCGATAGTTGAGAGTTTATATACAACATCGTACAACTTATTTAAGAATACTTCTTCGTTTACATTAGTCATCCAAGAATCCCTTAACTTTAGAGCTTCAAATTTTTTTAAAATTAATAATTATTAAACTCTAAAAATTATTAAAGTTTCATTTAAAAAAAGTAATATGTTAATAATTGGGTGTTAAAGAATATTTTCTCTAGTTAGTAGGAATTGATTGTTATTTGAAAAAAATCTAATTTTTTTTAATTAAATTTATCTTATTTATTATATATTGAAGATAATTCAGAAAAATTAAAAGAGTAAAGGCGATTTATAGGTTGAAAATTGAACATTTGGCTGTTTCTTCAAATTCCGAAGAAGATAGCGATAATTTTTTTATCAAATTATTGGGATTGAAAAAGTTGAGATCCTTCGTAGTCTCAAGCGACCTAATGGAACAATTTTTCAAAGTTAAAAAAGAACACACGGTAATCAGGTACGGCAACGAGGAAGTAAGTATTGAAGTATTTATTACTGACGATAAAAGTAAAGTTTTAGATAAGTTCACCCATGTGTGTTTAGTAATAGAGGATAGAACTAAACTAATAGATGCGGCAAGGCAAATGAATTACGAAGTAATTAAAGTGCCGAGAAAAAACAGCGATGTTTTTTACTTATTTTTAAAAGATAAATTTGGCAATTTATATGAAATTAAATAGTAACAACTTTTTTTAGAGTGGATTGCTATTTAAAACAAGGAGTGTTTCAATGCCAAAATTGTATAAATTAAAATTAATTTTAGGAGGGGCTCAAAATTCAGGCAAGAGTTCGTTCATAAATTGGCATCAAAAAGAAGATACTCCGATTGGTGTTTCATTTGAGTCTGTAAATTGTTACGCCAACGATGGCGATTTATATAAATTTCTTGTCTGGAATTTAAAAGATCGAGAAAGATTCAGATTTCTTTTCCCAGTTTTTTGTCGAGGTGCGTGTGCGGGATTAATATGTTTTGATTTATCTGATAAAAAATCTTTTTTAGATTTAAATAGGTGGATCACCCTTTTTCGAGAGAGTGCGGGAGATATTCCCATAATTTTAATTGGAACCAAAGCAGACTTAGAAAAAAGAGAAGTTTCAAATGAAGAAATTAATGATCTGATTGCGAGAGAAAGTCTTGAGTGCGCTTTTTTTACATCTATTTCTAATAATTACGAAAATAAAGAAGAAATTTTCAGAGAAATAGTTCAAAAAATAGATTTAAATTCTCCTCTTAATAATTTTTATATTCCCGAAGAGTTCGATGATAAGAGTTTTAAATTGATAGAAAAATTGTTTGAACGATGTCCTATTTGTAAGAAGTTAAATCATAGTAGCACAGGTTTGAAAAACGTCTATTATAACAAACATAACCCCGATACAATGAGATTAAGAGAGAACTTACTAAGGCTAATTGATAATTTAGAATATATTAATATTGAACATTCTAATAAAATTTCGATTGGAATTCCTTGTTGTGCCTGTTTTAAAAATTTTTTTGAAGAACAAGAGGCATAATTCTCTACTTTTTTAAAATTCCAGATGATTTTATTATGTCTAAGTGATCAAACGCTATTTTTAAGGACGCCAATTTTGATATCGGAACAATTTCTAAAGCTTGAGCATCGTCTTTTGCCAAGGGTATTTCAGTTTTGGATAAAGGTTCACATAAAAAAGCTATTGAAACCGTGTGGCCTCTCGGATCGCGCTTAGGATCTGAAAAAACACCTATAAGTTTAATTAATTTTACATTAATGTTTGTTTCTTCATAAGCTTCTCTAATGCACGCATTTTCTATAGTCTCGCCTATGTCAACAAACCCTCCTGGCAAAGCTAATTCACCTTTAAAAGGTGGATTTTTTCTACGAATTAGAACAATAGAATTTTGCTGAAATAATATAACAGCGTCAACTGTTAGTAATGGAGTTAAGGGTTTTGGCATAATTAATCATCCCACACGGAAGAGCCTAATAAATGTTCGATACGCGTTCGACGCGGTCTGACAAATTTTGTCCGACTTGCTTTTCGCTCTAGAAGTAGAGCTCTTTCGAGATTTGTAGAATTTACCATATGAACTTCTATATCGCCTTTATCCAATATAATATGGTTAAAGCTAGGACTATCATCAGCTCGGATTTTTTTAGAAGTGGAAGTACCACAATAAAGAAAAGTCGTTGGACCAATTACATAAGCGTGCGGAACGTGTCTATGTCCCATTAATACTAAATCAAGCTCAAATAGTTGAGTAAATTCGAGTAATTCCCCTGCATCTCTCACAGTTGTGAATTTTTGCCCAGATAAAGGAACAGGAATTAAATGATGATGAAGCGCTAATACTCTATTCTCTAAATTTTTATCGAATTGTCTGCCACACCAATCTAACTGCTCATCTCCACATAATCCATGAGCGACATCGTCTCTGGCAGTGCAGATTCCAACGATTAAAGTGTCTTTATCGTCAATGATTAATCTTGATCTTCTAGGACCAATAAGTTTTTCAAAAAAGATTATTCCGCTATTCTTTACATCGTGGTTTCCGGGTACTGCTAGGAATCTTGTGCATTCTCGGATTCTTTTTAGATAAGGTAATACTCCTTTAAATTGAGAAATTCTTCCTTTATGAATAAAATCCCCAGTACAAATAACAGCATCAGGCGATGCATCTTCAATGTATTTAATTACATTTTCCATATATTCGGGCACAAACTCAGAACCATAGTGCAAATCGCTTATGTGTATGAGATTCACCATGTTAACATAACAACTCTTACTTTAGATTATTTTTATATAATCTTAATGCACATTAAATTTTAAATTATATTAAAGAAATTTTTGTACAAAATTTAGAATAAAATAAAAGTTCATACTAATGTACTTTTTTTACACATATACTTCTCTATTAAAAATATTATTGACTTTTCGAATTTGAGATATTTCGTTAAGAATTTGTTTATCTCTACAGTCGACACAAATATTTTTAATCTTAAGCCATCTTATTTGCCCACATTCGGGGCATTTAAACTTTTTAAAAACTATTTTCATATTAAATTTCACCTTTAAATTCTATTATATTTTAAGATTTTAACTACATCTAGATTAATCAGGTCAAGAATGTAATCAATAGATTTCTCAAGCGGTGTTTGTGATAAACCGCTTTTACGTCTTAAATTATCGTCTTTTTCTTCTTTAAAATCTATTAAAATCTCTTCTAACATTTTATTATTCATTATTTTCTTCAACTTAAATAAAATAAGGATATAATCAATTATAAGAGATTTCGACGTAGTATATAGATTCTATATAGATAAAAGATATAAGTTTAAATTAGAAAAAAGCGGATTTTGTAAAATTTTATGTTTGCCTATATATTCAATCGTTAAAAAAATACAGTTTTATTCTGTATCCAATTTAGTTTATATCTAATTTCTCTTTTATGCGTTTAATCAGATCTTCTACGCTTAAATCTTTTTTTTCGATAAATCCTTGACCATAATCTTTTTTGCCACCACCCTTACCACCATAGTTAGAAACGATTTCCTGAACAAATTTTCCCATCTCGAAATCAATCTCTTCTAAAAGATTTTTCCCTATCATTCCCATTAGATTAATTCCTTTTTCGGTCTTATTGATGAAAAGAGTAACTAATTTCTCGGATTTCTGTAGAATTTTCACGCTTAAATTTTTAAGATCGGTTTGGGAAAGATTTTCAAAGGATTTAAGAATCATTTTAGAATTTTCAAATGAGAACGCTGAATTTATAAGTTCTTCCACGTAACTTTCTTTTAATAAGTTTTCTACAGCTTGCAATTTGGTCTTAGCTTCATTCCATTCGTTAAATAACTTATTTACTTTTAACGGAATATCTTCTTTTTTTGTGTTAAGGATTTGAGCTAATTCCGTCAAGATGTCTCCTTCAAAGGTGTTGTTTGAATCTAAAGACATATCAATTTTTTTAACCTTTCCCGTTTGTAAGGCTTTATTCATGTTTTTCCATTTGTTTAATAATTCATCTACTCTCCCAACGATCTTAGCTCGTGAAATTTTAAATAGCGATTCTAACTGGTTTAAAATTAGAGTTTCTTCTTGCTCAAGTTCTATTGTCGCATTTCCTGCTGTAAAGGTCAATCTCACTATGCCATCTTGAATCTTTTGGGATTTAGTTATTTTAATTCTTCCAGTTTCTGACGTATTATTTAAATGTGTTCCACCACAAGCTTCCACATCTACTCCTGGAATCTCTACGAGTCTAATATCCTTACCGGGCACTGCACCCCCTTGGTATATCGTCATTCCATATTTTTGTTCCGCATCTGAGCGAGGCATAAAAGAAAGTTTAAGATCGATTGCTTGGTTTACTATTTCATTTGCTTCTTTCTCTATTTCCTTTAACTTGTCATAGGGAAGTTTAGCAAAGTGAGTTATATCTAAATGAGATCTTTTAAGCGTTTTTTTCGCCCCTGCTTGATTAATATGTTCCCCTAATATATGACGGGCCGCAGCATTAACGATATGAGTTGCCGTATGGTGTTGCGAGAGTTGAGTCCTCCATTCTTTATCTATTTCGATCTTAACGGTATCTCCTTCTTTAAAACTAGGTTTTTCAGATAAAACATGAACGATATAGCTACCTTGCTTAAACACATTATCAAATTTTTGACCATTAATGGTTCCAACATCATGTAACTGGCCTCCTGAAGTAGGATAAGCAACAGATTGATCAAGAATTACCATGTTATCAATAATTTTTAGGACTTTTGCGTTGTTTGAAGTATTAGTATAATCGTAATAGTAAAGAGACTCGGTCTCTGGAACACCGTTTAAATCTAACTCAATTCCTTTCTCTGTTGCGTGAATTTGTTCCACTTTTTCGTGCCTTTCTACTACTAAACTATAAAAATTATCGGGGATTTTTATGGTTCTACCGAACTTTTTCGCGGTTTCTTTAACCATTTCAGGGTTAATGCCTCTGGAATCGTATATCTCAATTAAAGTCGCTGTTGAAATATCTCCTTCAGAAAGTAATTTTTCTAAAATTTTGCTAGCTTTTCTTTTTGTTTTATAATATTTGTCTTTTTCTACGTTTAAAATTTCTCTAATTTCATCCAAACGCTCAGAAACTTCCGGAAATAACTCCTTTAATTCTTCCGCGTGCCATCTACAAACATCAGCAATATTTATATCCCAATTATATTTTTCGATAAAAATTATAGCCCGTCTAAAAATTACTCTAAGATTATACCCGCCTCCTACGTTAGAAGGGAGTTTTCCGTCGTTTATAGCAAATAATAAACTTCTCGCATGGTCGGCAATTGAATAGATTGCAGTCATGGGCATGATCTTCTCTCTCAATTCCTTTACTGAGATGTCTAAATCCTTAGCTATTCTCTCCCATGCTGCATCCATATCGTCTACTTCGTCGATATTTAAGTATGCGGAGTATTTTGAAAATTTATCGTATAAATCAAAATCCAAATTTATTTTAGTTAGCTCCCTTAACTTTGATAAAACATATGGAAATATAGCTTCATACATGTTTGGAGTACCTTGTGAAAACCACGCCACGCGCTCTTGACCAAGCCCCATATCTAAAACTTTTAGACTTAATTCTCGAGGTCCATCTGGAGATTGTTCGAACATTGTATAGACTTGATTGAATAATTCTACGCCCCTACTAAAAAACTCAAGGCTACAACCAAAAGAACCTCCACCAGCCCAAGAATCTTCGTGAATCGTTATTTCTTCTTTTGAGAGTCCCACACCTATGGTTATAAAGTCGTGTATATCCATAAAAAGCTGTCCTTGATTCCATTCTTGAGGTGTGCCGAAAAAATGCTGTCCTATCATCACGAAACCCGTGTTGTGCGAACCAGTGATTCCTACATTCTCAATATCGTTAAATCGCAAGCAGAATTGAGGTATAATTAGTTTTTTCGCTGGAGGCTCAACTTCACCTGAGATTACGTAAGGTTGGAACGCTGAGATTGATGCTATTGTAAATTCAGAAGTAGGGTTCCATCTCGCAACGCAAGGGTATCGCTTAATTGGTTTGTATCCTCTTGGCTCTAAAATTTCTACAATTTTATTCCATACGCCAATATAGGATAATTTATGCGTTAGTGGCTTTCCAGCAACTTGAAACCCACCAGAACAAGCAGGGTCGCCGCATACTTTTCGATCCTTAATGGTTGTCCAGAAATAAGCGCTACAACATTCGCAATGTTTTCTAATGTAACCTAAGTTCCTAAGTTCTTGCGTTGGAAAAAATTCATCGGGCTTCTTAGATGCAATCGTTTTAAATATCTTCTTTAGTTCTTTATCAGTACGAGCACTTTTTAGCTGTTTCTTCTCTTTATCGGATAACAATTTTAATCAAAGGTTAGTTGTTGATGAAGATCTGATATCATTAAATAATACAATTAATGTTTTCCTAAAATCTTTTGCTCTAATTAAATAACATCAAATTTGAAGAGTGTGATTTTAACATTTATGAAGCTAAAGTAAAACGATTTTGGAAATATTACTTTAGTTTATACAAAATTGTTAACCCTTTTATATTATTAAATTATAATTAAACATACAAAACTTTTCCAATGTTTTGATAAATTAAAGAGGTGTAAATTCAATATGGTACATGTAATGGTTAAAGTTAAATATCCTTATCATAAAACTGAGGAATTTTTAAAATTTTATCTTTCAGGTAAAGCACCGAAATATCCCGATTACGTGAAGCGGGTACACCAATGGCTAGGACCAGGTTATAACGTTAAAATCTATAATATTTATGAACTTCCTGAAGATAAACTATATGAAGGTATGAAAGGAATTGCTAAACGATTTTCTGCGTATGCTGCGTTTGAAGACTACAAATTCAAAATTGAACCGTTGGTAGAAGGATCAGAGGCAATAGAGTTGTATAAAAAATAATTTTTTTTATTATTTTATTAAATTTTAAAAATTAAAAACTTTTTTTTAATTATTCATTTTAGTTCTAAATACTGAAGACGTGAGTACCCCTTTTTTATGAAGTCATAATCAAGGAGCTCGATTTTTTCTGGAATTATTTTTAAGAGTAAATTTCTTTTTCCTCTGACCATTTTTTGAGCTTTTTCAAAATCATCATCCCCTTCTCTCAAAAAAATCAATCTCTCTTTCCCGGAAGCGGTAATTTGCATCCCTTGGATTTTGCCGGTATCCATAGGCGTATAGATTCCAATGCTCACAATTGGGTTTTCCTCGATATTTTTTACCTTCCTTCCCGGAGCAGGTCCCACATAAATATTAAAATCGTCAGATTTCTTATCCATATAAAAGTCCATTGGAGTCGCGCGAGGTACATTATCCGAACAAGTGCATAAAACAATTATTTTTCTTTTTTCTAAAAAAGCCCGTATTTCCTTTTTTAGCTCTTCTTCAGGCATTATTTTTCCAATAATAGATTCACCTTTTTCAATTGTTATTTATTAGAAGTAAATCATAAAGAAAAGCTTAATGAGGAATAAAATTAGAATTTTATAACCTAATTTATAGAAAATAAATTTAGAATTGGCTGAAGTTAGAGTGTGGAAATTCTGTACCATCGATTGCCGCTTGAACGTAAGGAGAGATTGGTCCTCGTCCTAAAGCCATAATCCTAATTTTTGAGCCTAACATTGGATTTATGGAAGTCCCAAATTTGAGAGAAGCGTCTTCAGGAATTTCGCTTGAGACTGTCGAGATAATCTTATCTATTTGGGATAAAGATAGCTGGTGATCTCCCGAAACTGAAACTATACAATTATCGACTTTTTTAATATCTGGTTCTAAAAGGGGGTTGTGAAGCGCTAATCTTGCTTTTTTTATTAAATCGGCTTCGTCTCCTAAGGATTCTGTGATACCTATTAAACCAGAAGGGTATTGTCCTTTTTTTTGAATTACTTTTCTCACATCAGCGTAATCAATGTTGATCAAACCACAATTGTTTATTAAATTAATAATTTCGTTAATGCTTCTAATTAAAACCTCATCCATAATCTTAAAGCCGGTTAAAATGGGGAGCTTTTGATTGAAGCGTAGAAGATTATCATTTGGGACAGGGATTAATGTATCAGAATATTTTAGAAGTTCTTCTAAACCTTTTTTTGCTCTTAGGCTTCGTTCTGCTCCTTCAGATGTAAAAGGCACCGAGCAAAACGATACAACCGTAGCGTTGTTCTTTTTTGCTTCCCTCGCAACTATAGGTGCTGCACCTGTACCCGTACCGCCTCCCAATCCAAACGTTAAAAAAATTACATCTGCGTTTAAAGCTTGCGAAAGTCGATGGACATCTTCTTCTGCAGCAATAGTTCCAATACTAGGGTCGTTGCCTGAACCCAATCCGTTACAAGTTTCCTTTCCGATTAGTAGTTTCTGATTAGAATTTGAATAATATAAATCGTGAGCATCTGTGTTAATATTTAAAGTTTCAATAAATTCAGAACCCATATCTTGCATTCTTGAAACTGTATTATTTCCTGCGCCACCAATTCCAACTACTATAGATTTTATCTTTAAAACTTTAAGTAAATCCAAAAGATATTTATCGCTATCTAATCTGTTAGAATTTACATTTTGACGGGCAATTTCGTTAAATCTAGACCTTACTGATGTTCTTGATCTCGCTAAATCGCTTAAATCTAATTCATCATTATTCATAATTATCAACCACAATTAGGAGCAATTTATAATATTGAGTATTATATCCAAATAATATAAGAAAGTAATATGCAAGTAATATTTAAAATCGATTCGAATCTATTCTGTTTTGATATCACATCTATATTATTACTCTTCAAATATTACTGATATAACATTTGAGTAGTACAAAGAGAATATAATAAAATTAAAGAAATGCTTGATGTTTATATTAATATTCCTCCCTTTTTTTTTCTCACAATTTTAATAATTTACGACAAATTTACAGGTTTATATATTACACCAATTTCCATAACAGATTCTTAATTGTAAAATAAGAAAGAAGAAGAATTGTTTAAAAAATGATTAAAATTAAAAATTTGTATAATGCATCCTACAATTCAATCGAATTTCTACTTGTTCGTGTGAATAAAAGAACACATTTAAAAGTAAATAAATTTATAAGACTGAATTTTCATTCAATATATGTTCGGGGTTAAATAGTATGGAAATTGAATTAAATAATAAAACAACTGATGGGACTTTCAATGATTCTGATAATGAGAATCTAATCAAGGTGAGAGCTATAATTAGTTGTCCATCTGGAGATTATATAAAAAAGTTCAGAAATCAATTTCCTAGAAAAGATTTGGAGCTTATGGTGGTGGCTTTTAAGATATTCGATTTCATGACATGTACTAAATGTGGTGAGTTACTATCGCTGCGTTTAGAGTTTGAAATTTAGCTAATATAATAAAACTTCTTGTATAACTCGTTCTAAAAATTAGCAGAAACTTAATTTTAGGTTTTAAAAAAATTAGATATTAAGTTGAATTTGTCCGTAAGTCCCGCCACCCCCTGGTGTGTATTCAATTTTGTTCGCTCTTATTGCTTCAATGACAGACGCAACCCCCTCATCAATTTTTATGATTTTTTCCAAAGGGATTTCTATTAACACCTCAAATTCGGTTCCAAGTTCATTTATTATTTTATTGTAAGTATTTAAAACTGTCTTGCTATTCGTGCTTTTAATATGTTTAACAGATCTTATTATGTCAAATAAGGGTACGGCATTAATGTATGGCGGTCTATGGTTAGGGTATATTGGTTCTGGTGACGTAGAAATAACTTCAATCCTTTCACTTACACCTAATTTAATTTTGATGTTTTTATTGAACTTTTCCTTACAAGCGGGGCAAGTAACTTTTCCTTTAGCTATGCTGTTGATATATTCCTTTCTTGCTTTTATTGGGTCGTTTGCGAGAACTTTTACAAAATCTTCCGTTATTGAATATTGATTAAATAAAGAACTACCTTGCTTTTTTGTTTTTTTGAATATAATTCTTCTTCTACATTTATGGCAAAACATATTAAAGTATTTCCCTAATTTGGGATGAAGTCCTACATTTAATTCAATTTTACGTTGATTTTTTCTTTCAATTGCTAAAACTAATTCTTCAAAAGAGGGATTATCCATTTTGAATTTATTAAATTCTCTTCCTAAAGCGCGAGGTCCTTCAGAATGGGCATCACTATTGCTAAGAAAAGTTACATTTTTAAGGCAATCTAATCTATCAGCTAAATCTGTGTTGGCAGATAACCCTAATTCTACAAATTTGACTTTTTTTTCGGCATCTTGATAACAATCTTTAAGAGTCTTAAATTTGTTTTGACGAAAAATTGCTTTGAAGGGGGTAAAAGCGTGTGCGGGTCCGATAATTGCCCCCAAATCAGTGATTTTATCAACTAATTCAGCAGGAGTTAAGTTCACTCGCGGACGTCCCCCCCACTCATCTAAGAGATTTTTCGAATAGGGTTTGATTTTTTTTTGAACTTCCCTTACAGTTGAAAAGTCAGGGAAAAATACTACTTCGTGAACACTTTCAATATCTTCAATTTCAGTTTGTAAAATAAAGAATGTATCTTTATATGAGAATGATCCGTCATTATTCTTCTTTAAATTCTTTTCTAAATACTTCAACCAATCAGGTTGCAGCACATCTCCAGTTCCAAGGATATCGAGTCCTTTTTTTTTGCAAGTCTCAACCATGGTATCTAAATTTAGGTTTTTAGATACTGCTATTGAATGTGGAGAGTGGATATGTAAATCTGCATTAAAATCATTAAAATCCATTAGATCCATATAAATTTTAATCAAATAAAAAGTTTAATTCAAAAAGAATAAGCAATTATTTATTTTCTAATTGCCATTTAAAACGCCTTTCATTCCATTCTTTAGCTTTATCGGGTTGCCCTAACTTCTGATAACAAAGAACCATAGATTCCCCAAAATCTAAATCAGAGGGATCGAGCGAGATACTTTTTTTAAAATGTATTAAAGCCTTTTTATAATCATTCTTTACATCGCAATAAATTTGACCTAATTTCTTATGAGCATTAGCATTATCTGGATCGGATCTAAGAGTGTTTTGAAAATATATTATGGCATTATTAAAATCTTTTAAAGCGCTATAACTAATTGCTAAATTTTCATATAATATCGCATCTTCTGACTGTAGGTTCAAAGCTTGTTCATAACATTCTACCGATTCCTTGAAGTTATCATTAAAAGTGTGTGATAATCCTAAGTTATTCCAAGCTTCTACGAAATGAGGGTCGAGTTCTGTTGCCTTTTTGTAGCATTCGATTGCTAAATCGTAATCATTTTGTTCATAAACAACATCTCCTAAATCAAACCATAATTCGGCGTTAAACGGATCGAGATCAAGCGCTTTTTTATAGTACCTAATCGCCTCCTCATAATTTTGAATGCTATAATAAATAATAGCAAGATTATTGTACAATAATGGTTCGTCGGGGTTAATGTTTAGAGCCTTTTCATAGCACTGTATCGCCTTATCGTATTGCTCGTTTTCTTTATAAATTAAAGCGATATTATTCCAAACATCAGTGTATCCCGGATCATATTCTAAGGCTATTTTATAAAATTTTAACGCTTCGTCGTATTCTTCTAAGTCTTCGTGCGCAAATCCTAAGTTATAGTAAGCTATTGCATCATCGGGTTCTATTTCAATTGCTTTTTGGTAGCACTTTATTGCTTCTTTATACTGGCGCACCATACTAAATGAGAGCCCAAGATTATTCCAAACTTCAGAAAAATAAGGATTAATTTCAATAGCTTTTTGGTATGACTCTATTGCATAATCGTACTTGTTTTCGTCGTAATAAGCATCTGCTAAATTAATCCACGCATCAGCGTCGTTAGGATCTAATTCTGCTGACTTCTTATATCGCTCAATCATTTTATAAATCAGATATTTCTTAGAAAAAAAAAACGTTTCATTCCTATTATTTTTTTGGAAAATTAAAAAGTTCATTAATTACTATTTATTAATTATCATTTTATCTTGAATTTGATTGGTTAATAAAATTCTTAGGTAACTTTTATCGTTTCTGAACTTTACTTCTTCTAATTTACCCGTAACTAACACATTTTCACCTTTGATTGCTTGCTCGCAAAATCTTCCTCTAAACGAATTAATTTCATTAAGATTCTTTAAATTTATATTCTTTGGAATAATTTTGCTCTCTAAAACTTTTAAATGCTCTATTTTATAAGAACAAGGAGTAAAAATCGAATTGGTTGAATCAGTAATTTTTGCTTTAATTTTTATTCTCCCTAAATTCTTGAATTTATAATCGTAATAAGTTCCATTCCAATCTTTAGGACTTTTAATATACCTTATAAAAAAATCAATTCCATGAAATTTTCCTTGGTGTAACTTCTTTTTTTCACTTTTCAGAAAATCCTTGAAGCTAATATCAGACCCTCCGACTCTCCATTTATAGTGAGTTTTATATTCCTCTAAATTATACATTCTACAATTGTTTGAAGCCTGAAAAATATTTTTTAATTTATCTTGAAATTTTAAACTAACTTGAGTACCATATATAACTATGTCAATATCTGAGCTTTTTTTATTTAATCCAATCATAGGGGACCCAGATATCCCAATAGAATTTTCCGGAATATCACCCTTATGTAATAAAAGTTCACATAGATTTTTAGACTGAATTTCTGTTTCTGTTAATTCATTTTTATCTTTAAGCTTTTTAAAATAGGCTCTAGGAGTGTAAATTTGTTTTATATCTTCTAATTTGACTCCTTGAAGTTCTAAACCAATATTTTTAGAAAAGAATAGATATTGAGGATATTGCTCTCTTAATTTTGAGTACCTCTCATCGAGCGAATATATTTTTTTAAATTTAATGTCATCCTTTATTCTATCTCCATTTTGATCAGGATAAAATCTTAAAAAACAAATCTTACGATCAGGGGGGTGATGAATACCTTTTATATCAAAAAATAGATGGTCTTGTTTTGTTTCAAGGTAGTCTCCTTCAATTCCTTTTGGAATTTTCATAGGTATCCCAAACTTAATATTTTGAAGGGGTTTTTGATTTGATTTTATATTTTGGAATCTCTTTTATTTTTCTTAACTCTTTTTCAAAATCTCGCTTTTCTCTAAGAAATCTCTCTTTATCACTTTTTAATTTTTCTCTTTCTCTTCTAATTGCCTGTTTTTCATTCTGTATCATCGATTTTTCTTTTTCCAATTGTTTAGACTCATTTTTTAATTTTTTAAGCTTATTCTCTAAATTACGAATTTTATGTTCTAAAGAATAATAAGTATCTTCTGCTTTCGGAACTTTTCTATCTAATTCCTTTAATCTTGCTTCTTGCCCTTTTTTCTTTCTTCCTAATTCTCTTACATCACGATCTACTTTCTCTTTATACTTGTTCAATCCTTCTTTTTTTTTATCAACTTCACGAGATTGAAGATTTAACTCTTTTTTTTTATATCGAACTTTTTCTTTTTCATCTTTTAATTTTCTTTTCTCATCCTCGATTCGATTTTTTTCATCTATTTTTTCTCTTCTCAAACTATTGATTTCTTTGGTTAGATTATCTCTTTCTCTCGTTAAATTCTTAATTTCATTTCTCAAATCCATTAATGCGTTTTCCAACTTTTCATTAGTTCTTTCTAACGCAATTTCTCTCCGTTCCATACCTGGTATTTTAGTTTTAATTTCTTTAATTCTATCTTTTGCTCTTTCTTTTTCTTTTTCTAAATATTTATTCTCACTCTTTATCTCATCTTTTAATCCTTGTAGTTTCTCTTGATATCGTTCTAAGTTAGCATTTTTTTGATCTAATTCCCTTTCTCTTAAAGCTATATTATCTCTACTTTGCTTTATTTCATTTCTCATAGCGTCTAATTCATTTTTTAATTTTTCACGTTTATTTTGTAGGTTTCTCACTTGAAGTTCTTTTTCTTTTCTTTTCTTTTCTAAATCTTCAATATTTTCGTGGTATCCTTCAACTTTTTTAATAACCTGTTCCCATTCGTTTTTCTCTTTGTTCAATTTAGCTGTTTCTTCCTTAATTTTTTTGAGTAATTTCGCATCTGGAATAACATCTAATTGCTCTTCAGGTGTTTTTTCTCGAATTTGGTATTTAGGAATGGGTTTATCATTCATGGTATTTGTAAAAACTCATATAATTTTTAAGTATAATATAGTATTTTTCACTCTAAAGTGTTTGCAATTTACTTTAATTACTTTAAAGCCAATTTTTGTTGTCGATTTATATATTATCATTTCCATTATTTCTTAAAAAGAAATTTAAAATTTATAATTCTAAACTAATGGTGTGTATCTAATGGGTTTTGAGGAAGATAATAACGAGGAATTTGATGAAGAATTTGACGAAGATCTAGATGAAAACCTTGAGGAAGAATTAGATGAGCCTTCTACAAAGTCCCCCACGGAAGATTTTACAGTTAAAACTCCAGATGATAAAATCTCACATGAAGGAAAAAAGATTTCAGTGTATTTTCTATCAACCATAGGACCTGGTGAGAAAAAACAAAAATTACTTGTCTATACTGGAAATTTAGTAAGAGATATAAAAGAGACTGTAGCAAATTTGTTTGCTTTAGATCCTGCTGACTTTCATCTCTCATCCGGGGGAGTTACCATGGATGAGGGTAATCAATTAAGTGATTATAATTTGTCTGATGGAGACGATATATTACTAATTCCAGCTAGCGTTGCTGGTTGAATAAGTTGGAAGGATCCAAAAGTTAATATTATTTTCTCCTTCTCTTTTCTCTTGAAGGAATCAAATCGGTGAGAGTTATTATGGTTTTTAGCATAGCAATTGTATGTTTTTTATTTGAATTAAAAAGTAAAAATCTTTGTTTTAATTTAGAAATCGGTCAGCATCAAAACATTTAAATACTTGACGAATCTTGTTCTTCTTAGCTCGTTTACTAGAAGAATACTTTCATGATTGAATTTAAAGTTAACGATTACGTCTCGCTTCGATTGGAAGATGAGAAGACCGTTATTTATGTAGCTGGCAAAAGGTTTAGGCAGTGTATAAATTTATTGCTATATATCCCCGTTGATGAAATACGCGAATTTGACCAAATAGAGTCTATTGACGAAGCCGCGGAAAGACTCGATAAATCGACGGAAGACGAGGTTTCACCAATAATAATTCCGGCTAAAGTTGAATTCTGGGGGCACTGCAGCAATTTACAGGTTTGGTTCGAAAAAAACTACGATACAAGAATTCTTCGTTCCAACATAGCTTTTCCGTTATTAAGAAAATTAAGCGAATCGGGCGATATGGTTGCTCTAAGAGTATTCAAAGAAGAAATCGCAAAGAGATTTTCTCAAGGGCACGATACCGTTTGCAATTTTCTAATTGAAGAAGGATACATGGACTTACTTAACAGAGAAGAGGTTCTTAGCTTAAATATCGAACAAATAGAAGTTATACACGAATTAGAAGACTTGTTAGGAACAAGAATTAAGTTTAAGACGGGAAAACATTTATTCGAACAAGGGTTCGTGCTTGATAAAGGAATTATCAAAGGGTTAGTGTTAGACAGCTGCGATCTTGAAGAACTTCCCAAACCAGTAAGAAAACTAAAATCGTTAGAAGTACTTAAACTGCACGGTAATCGTTTAGAAACGCTTCCAGAATGGATCGGCGAACTTCGGAAATTAAAGTCTTTATATGTGCAAAACAATCGGTTGATTAGACTTCCAAACTCGCTCGGGAAGTTGAGTTCTCTTGAAAGTATAAAACTTTTTTTTTTTTTTTTATTGGCATGAATAATAAACCTGAAATTAATTTTACAACGCCTTCTCAAGGTAATATATCAATTTATAAACAACTACATTATTTTTGAGATGAGGTTTATGATAATCCTACAGATTTATAGAGAAAATTTAAGGAAATTGAAGGGTATTTAAAAACGATTTTGGAACTGTTCTGGCAATAGTTACTAGTTTAAATTTTATGAAATTAGATTTTGAAAGTAGTTCGATAATTCGACCTAAAGTATAACCTTGATGGAAGACATCATCAAATATTAACAAAGAACTGCCTTTTTCTATTTGCTCTAATAAGTCTACTGATTCCTCAAGTAAAAAGTACTTGTTATTCACATAATCTTTTCTATCTTTGTAAAAAGTTGTACTTGTTTTTTTTTCGAATAACTGATTATAAGGGATCCAAGTTAGGTTTATATTCTGAGATATTTCAGAAAATAAATTTATCATTTGTAAATTAGTTGTGGGAACCATTGTTGCATAAATTATATCCTCAATTTGCCAGTCCGAATTTGAAATTTTTTCGTTAAGAATTAGCTTTAGAATTTCATGGGAGTGTTTAAAGGGTTGCAAGCTGATTTTCCTTAATATATCTCCAAACCAATTTAAAGGATTTCCCTCATAATCTGTCTCATAAAAATGACCAGTTATGAAAGAAATTTTGCTTTCAAGTGACTCTATACCTGAATGACATTCTTTTGGTTTATCTGAAACATTAGGGTAAAAACAAACTGGACATATTGATTTGTATTTATTTTTTAGAGCAAACTCTTCATTTGTGTCAGTATTTTTAATTATGATATCCCATGGGTCAAATCCTTTTAAATAACGAAAAGGCATATTCATTATAAGATAGCTTGTGATAATAATTGTAGAAATTTAAGAATTATATTAGGTTTATGTTTTCCATATATTAAAATCGAACCGTTTTTATCAATTCTAATTGTAATCCATTTATTTTCTTGATATAACCCCTTAATTTTAATAGTTATCGCTTTTACTTGTTCTGATTGTTTAATAAGTTCAGTAATAATACCAAGTTCGTTAACATCATTTGCATGTATATTTAATTCGTTTATTTTATCCGCTTCTATATAAGTCCTTTTAAGAATGAGTCTATGGATTTTTAAGGTAAGACCACTATTTTTTATTGATAGTAATTTTTTCCAAACTTGCCATAACTGTTTTTCGTTAAAGATAATTGATTTAGAATCAGCTATATCACGTAAATAGACCTGTAATAAATGTTCAATCTTTTTCTCGGCTTTTCCAACTAGCAATAATTGATTATATTTTAAAATCAATTTTTCATGATTAATCCACAGAGTCTGTTTATCTTGGAACTTTTTATACTCTTCTACTTTCATTTTAATCACAGATTTTTGCTGTATTGGTTCGAAAGAAAGATTCCTATAAGATTTTTTAGCACTTTCTACAAATAACTTTAGGGTTTGAGGATCATCTTTATTCACTTTTACCTTACTCAAGACATCTTCATCTTCAAGATTATTTAGAGCATATTTTTCATTAATTTCTAATAATTGAAATGATGGTATTTTAATCACACTCTTAAATTTTTATATTATTATATTATTTATATCAGTTAAAAATGCATTATCTAACCTAATACGAGCAACCGGATTTGTTGTATATGGGGGATAACCTTGACCTCCATGATTGTATTGAAAATTGAAAATTGTATTGCGAACATTTTGAATTGAACGGTCTGGATGGTTCATTGCATCTTGGTTTCCTATAATAATTAATTTTTTCTTTGCTCTGGATAAGCCCACATACATCAGATTGAATTGTGTAAAAAAATCAGATTTAGTTCGTGGTCGAGCAAAGGTTAATGAATATATAACTGCTTCTGCTTCTTGTCCTTGATATTGGTGTACTGTCCCAGTTCTGACATTATGATTCATAAAAATCTCAACTTGAGGTCTATAAGGGGCCGTTAATATTATATCCTCATTTGATAATACTTGATAAGCATGTCTCAATGCATAATAAACCCCGAGCGCAATCTCAGCTTCACGCTCATTTATCCTTGATCTCCCGACTGTTCGATCTAATGCTTGAGGAATATCAGAAGTATCTAAAATCACAAGAGGATGGTCAGGCTTCAATATTTCATCTAAAACATTCAATGTTTGTTGATTAAGATTCGGAATATTATTTAAATCATAATTAGTTCTTGGTAGTACGTAATCATTTGAGGTTGTTGGAGCATCAGGAATGACGGTTCGAGGTATGGGGAGAATTCTTTCAGTTATCTGTGCTATTGCGGGATGCATTCGATATTGTCGATGTAATTCAATTCTTCTATCTATTGGAATAGGAATATTTTGATAAGTATTCATTCCCTGTAAATATGATAGCGCGCTGACACCTAATGGAGCTAATGTAGATACAGGAGGTAATTGCTTATCATCACCGATCATACAGATGGATTGAATTGTATGCGTGGGTATAACTTGGTAAAATTGAGGAACAGTCAATTGACTAGCTTCATCGTATATAACACCTCGTACTCTGACATTCGATCTGGGATCATTTGTTAATATTGAAAGTGAGTCAGTAGTACCAACAAAAATTAGGACCTCTCCCAATATTGCATTCCAATCTCTTTGTTGTATAAAGGTGTTACTTGGCATTCTATTATTAATAATAAAGTCATCAGGATTTAAATTTAGTCTTTGGTGTAAAACCTGAAAAGAATAAGAATCTTGAGCATACTGGGATTGTACTAATTTTATCCTCTCAAAATAATCTGGTGTATTTGCAAGTGATGCTATTTCATGGAATTTTTCATAAATTCTGTACGCTCCAGCATTCGAAAAAGTAGCAATGAAGACTCGTTCTGGTTGACCCCTATCTCTCCTAGCTCTTAAGAGATTTCCTGGTGTAAATACTCGAAGTGCACTTCCGGAACATATAACATGTGTCTTTCCCGTACCAGGTGGGCCTATTACTAATGTTGAAGCAACCACCTTTCGACTAATATGAAAATTATTTCCAGGATCAGTAAATGTATGGATTTGTTCTGGAGGAACGTTACTTATACGGGCGGGTAATTGAGTTGATCTTTTATTTTGTGGAACATTTTCAATGGGATCTCTTATAGCTCGTACTGCTCTTCTCTGTTCAGAATTGAACGGAATAGTAGGTCTTATAAACTGGACTAGCCCTGTTTGAGCATTAAGACTCTGCTCTAAAAAGTTATACAAAACCTCTTCCCAATTATTTATTTGAGCCATAATTTTTCTGACCTAATATATTATACATATCTTGCAAATCTACCAAATGTGGCAACTCCAACTCTTTTATATCGCTCATCTAATCTACGTTCTAGGATATCGTCTGGGCTTAATGGATTTCCAGACCGCTCAGAAAATTGGATCGCTCTAATTAATTGCTTCTTTTGTCTCTTTATGTTAAAAATATCTTCGGTAATTGATAGTTTTCCGATGATACAATTAATATTATTCCCTCCGCCTACACTTGCCAAGTTATAAGGATTGTTTTGAATCCATGGGTTCATAGGAACTATAGGATTTATAATATAATCATTATTAACTAACCTTCTCTCGAATGATATCTTACAGTCACTTTCATAACATAAAGGGGACATCAAACAGACATCATATTTTCTATCTGAAACTTCAGGTAAAGTCCAGTGATTTGGCATTGAAGGGTGAAATATCCATTGCTGTGTATTATCTTGATATATCTCTCCAATCCAAAAACTTGAGAATTGATTTAGATCAAATAGTTGTAATGGAAAAAGTCTTGTAATTTTAAACAGTGTTTCGTGTTTAAATACAGCTTCATCTCTTAGATACCTTAAGAATTTGTAAACATTTGATTCCACTCGGTCTCTGGGAAATTGTTGATTGCTAATTCGTCTATCTTTCATCCCACACCCTTGTGTCCCACCTATTGGACAAAAGTAATCTCCTGGTATGTTTTGACCAATTTGGAAAGGACAAGGATTGAAACCTTGAAATGAATTCACTATCCCTGGATAATTTGAATATAAAAAATTTAAAATGATTGCAGCTTGTCCAGTTTCATTTTTAAAATTCTGTGTGGGATTCATTCTAATTGAATGATCAATAGTGTCTACGATAATATCAAACTCTCTAAAATTAAAATTATTAAGATCATAATATGAACTGAAAATAACATTATCCATTGCATCATAGAGTTCGAGAGGAAGTTTTTGATTCTCCACTAATTGTGCTAAACTTTCTCTCAATATCCACATTTTATGAAATTCTTTAATGATAAAAAATAATCTAATTCCCTCTGGTGTGTTTATATTATCTCTTAGATCTATGGGAGGATCGAAAAAATTATCTGCAATTGGAACTGGTACACGAATCTCACGATTTTTCAAGTGAATTATGGGAATAATTCCCTTGATAGCTATAAGTCCCCTCCAGTAAAAACTATTTGCGGGTCGTTGCGAGCCAATTCCGATATTTGCTCGTCTTAATTGGGTGAGTGTAACCCTTGTATTGTCTGACCTGTAGATATTAAAATCTTCATTTAATACATTCAAATTGAATAAGACATCACGTGACGAATGATATCTATCTAAAATATTCTCATTATTTAAGCGTTCTAAATACTGGCTAATATAATTCATAGTTCTTATATCAGAGTCTTCAGGATCTGAGTTTCCTCTAATGGAATCGAGAAGTTGTCCTGGGTCTCTGATATTCCTCATTATCGAGTCGGGATAGGTGCTTCGTGCTAATGCCCGCATCAAAACTACCGCAAACTCCCGAAATCTAGACTCAAAATTGAAATATTGCGGAAATTCTTCGTTTGGGTCATTTGGGTTTACCAATAATCCACCCCACCTCGGAAAACTACCTCTTATCAATTCAAGAAATCGCCATCGATAACAAGGATTGCAAAATTCATCAACATCCGCAAAAGGGAAATATTTAAGATTAAAAGGTGTCCAAACTCCATCTAATATCGTTCTCTTTGATGCTCTCTTGAAACTTCTACTCAATCTAAATCACCCCATGGTATTATTTTAATATTCAAATCTACCATCCTTACATATACTAATTCGTTTATAATGTCTGCAATTTCATCTAATTCCTCATCCATAGTTTTATCACACTTATTGTCTGACTTTAGTTTCAGATATTGTGCTAAAATAACTCTTTTAAATATTGGTAAATCGTCATACTTGTAAATTATTTTTTCTTTTCTTATTTCAAGTAAAGATATAATCCACTTGAATAATAAATGTAGAGAAAGGACAATATCAATCTCTTCATCACTCAATTTGGAAAAAAAAGACTTAAAATCTTCTTCATACATATCCAATTGATATCTAGCATAATTAATTAGTGTTGCATCATCGGTATCGTCATTCTCTTCATCAAATAGATTATCATAAAGCAATTTTTCTAAACTTGAAGGAATGCAGATATCATTTGATGCAATAAAAGATATAAACCCATGGTATTTCCGATCTTTTCTCCATTTTTCCATTAATGTCTTATCTGTGGATATGAGTTCATATAAATGTTTACAAATGGTATTAGGGCTAAAGGGAATGATTCTAAATACTTTTTTTGATGTTTTGCTGATATTTTCAGTCTCATTTGGTTTATCTTTTTTTTCAGATAGAATTTTTATACAGACGGGAAAATCCTCATCGGGGTATGTTTCTTTCAAGTTCATTAAAATAGCCCATAATTTAGATGCTAAGAGCTCTTGTTTTATTTTTGAATAATTAATATTGAGATTGAAATGAGGACAATTGCTATTAAATGACCCTATAAGTTTTTCAAGTTCTTTTTTAGGTGTATTTAAAAGAACTTTCCTTAATTCCATTTTGTCCATATTTCCCTAGAAGAGATAGAATACTTTTATATAAAAACATTATTAATACATATTTAATATTTTAAAAAAATCAGAGATGAGACTGATTTTCTAATTTTATTTATAAACGTAAGAAGAAATAAGAAACTTATTCTACTTTATTTTTATTTTTTATTTTATTGTATTATAGCATCGTTTTTGCTCGTTTTTAGATTATAAAAGATTTTTTATAAAAGTATCTACTAGTAAATTAAAATTTTTTCCAAAGCATTTTATGTACTATTGCTTTTGATTTTCACACATCTCTTGCATTTTCTTCTCTCTAAAAAACTCTAAGGATTAAAAATGGAGATTTTACTGTAGCAAATTTGTTTGCTTTAGATCCTGCAGATTTTCATTTATCTTCGGGGGGAGTCACTATGGATGAAACTTCGATGTTAAGTGATTATAATTTGTCTGATGGAGATGATATCTTACTAATTCCAGCTAGCGTTGCTGGTTGAATAGGTTGGAAAGATATAGACAATTTAATAATATTATTATCTTTTTTCACTTCTATTTTTTTTTTTTCTTGATGGAATTAGCGCACTAGTAATTACGCGTCTTAATTTAAAATAGAAATGTATTCTAATTGAGTTTTTTAAGAGCTTCAATCTCCTTCATATAGGATTTCTCAAGAATCTCGTAACATTCAAGACAGTACCACACTTTGTCTCTCAGGCTGAAAATATGATCTCCTTCGATATCTCGGCAAGTTGCGCAAACGACTATTGAAGCAGAAAAGTTCTTTCGAAGATTGCTTGCTTGATCGATAACTGGCCTAACTGCAAGCAAATAATTGTCATAACTTAAAACAAGAGCTGCCCTTTTGGCTTGTAGCCTTGCTCGCTCCTCGTGAAATTCATTTAATCTTTTTTGGTAATCTTTTAAAAGAACGCGCCGAAATTCTAAGCGTATCTTCCGCAACTTTGGATTTTTTAATTTTATTAGTCTTTCTCTTTCTCTCAAACCGGGCGCCTGCTTTTTATTGCTTATTTAACAAAACATGTTACACAAAAAACAATAATAATATTTAAACTAATAGTCTCTGGAATTTATAGCTTAAATGTATCTGATTATCTTTACGAAACTTCTGGGCAACACTCCAGGTAACATCGAATCAAAGACCTTGAAGTCTTCCGTGCTTCCTAATACGCCTATCACTTTTGATAGCTGAATCTTTTTTACCAAGTTAAGCTGTTTGGTAAAAACCGAGTTGAAATCTGTATTTAAAAACCCTGAATATCCATTGTCTTGAATTTCTACCCCCCGATCGTTCCATACTTTAAGAGAGGCCTCTAAATCGTTATCATTTAATTCTAATATTTTCTCATAGACTCCTCGCCATTCGGCACCAAAATTATGTTTCAGAGCGGTGATTAAATCTTGCTCGGTTATTTGTCTAATCTTACCACTCGCGTCTCGCAATCTATCTAGCTCCACTATAGTTCCTAAAAGTGCTTCTATGTAAGCTTCGGCTACACGAGGGCCCAATTCCTTAAAAAGAGGTTCAAAATCTTTCTTATGATAGCTTTTCGAGGTCATAGCAAAATCGCCAAAGTGGAGATTTACAACGGTAAAAAAGAAAAAATAAGAGAAAACGAATCTTGTTTCTATTGTGGAAGCACAAATACAGAAACTTTCAAACATTGCAACGGTTTGATGTTTGAGATTCATTGCAACAGTTGTGGAGAAAATTCCATTTATTAAACACGGAGATAATTTACTATCGTAATGCTTCAAGAATTCTGGTATTAGTTTTGCTTTATATACTTGTTTGCGTTCTTAATTCCTACCAAAATCAAAAAATTTACATGATGGAAAATGATAGAATTCAATTTAATTCATTATTGAATTGCTTAACTAAGTATTATTAATACCTACAAGTACTGCGAGCTAATAATTTACTTTCTCGATGGAATCAGGGCTATTTCGTCGTCATCGTCAATAGGAAAGCCCCTTATCGGCTTAGATTCGTCTAATAAAATCCCCCCAGATGACAATAGAAAATCTTCTAGATTATAATCAAATAATATTCCAACTTTTTCTTTAATGACACTTACTAATTCAGACGTATCAATAATGAGAATCTTAGTTTTCTCACCTGATTCGACTAATGACCTTACATAAACACGTATTTTCTCATCCATTCCAATGGTATGCAATGGTGGGTTGTATATCACCTGTTCCTCAGTTAGGCTCTTGGTTTCTAACATATCTTCAATTAACTGTTTTCTCTCGTAAGCGTTAAAATACAACATTTCCCTAATAAAAAATATTTTATCCATTTTTGATAATCCTAAGAGATTAATTTTAGCTATTTGCTCTTTACTAAAAATAGTAAAAATATAATCATCCATCGATTCTATTTCTTCAAACGATTCCAACGCATTCGCATATTTATCTACTAAAGGCATTGCATCAAAGTAATCCTCAAGTAGAGCACTACTTTTTTTCTTAAGTGGTTTTTGTTTAGGAAAAGATTTAATGCCTTTCATCTTCACAATAGGGATACTTTTAGATTGAAAAACCGTGTAGATAGTGCCTGTGGATAGCACAGCAACACTCCCAATTGTTAAAAAGAGATATACTGGAACATTTTCTACTTGTAAAAATATAAGAATCAAATAGATAAATGCAATCCCTACATAAAGAGTAATGAGACTTAATATTCTATAATTCTTTCTCATGATTTTTACGATAAATTTTTATTCAAATTAATTAAAATATAATCAAAATATAAATCCCATTGGTATAAGTTTGAAATTTTAATGTTCACCCACCTAAAATTGATGCTCTTATCTTATAGTACTTCTCTGTATTGATTTTAAAAGAAACCTTTTTATTTTCTTTTTCGATTGTTACTAAATCCAGATTTTTTAATATTTCAAGATACTTTTTTATAGTATTATAATTCTTTTTTAATCCAGTTGCGATTTCAGTACTCTTTAATGTTTTATTTTCTGAAATCATAAAATCAATTATTTTTTGAACGATATCTTGTTTTAAATAAAAAAATAACAAATCATATTCTGGATTTGAATCATATTCAAAGATTATTTTTTGATTAGCAATTTTTTTTGATCTAGTAAATCTAAATTTTTCTAAACAGGATAAATGCCATAGTGCTTGATTGCTTCCAATGTTAATGGCTCTCATTATTTCATTAATATTTGATGGATTCTTCTTTATAAAATTATAAATTTCATTTCTTATGGGATGTTCAATAATATTGTTTTTCATTAATTTTGTTCCAGGAATTAAAATTCTTTTTTTAATGAGATTTTTAATTATAAGCTCAATACTATTTTTATTTAGATAAGGGTTAGATTTTACTCTATTATTGATAAATACAACAATATCTTCTATTGAAAAGAAAGGTTTCTTTTTTAAATATTCCCTTATTATATCACAAACAATAGATTGAAGGTTATCCGGAGAGCTCATAAGCTAAAATTTTTATTATGTTAAATGGTCTGAATTTATTAATCAAATCTTCTTTCTAAACAGTATTCTCACCAATATATATTAATAAATCGTCATTCAATTTATAAATATATGTTCTTAGGAACTCTACTTAATATATTATTTCGTTTACTTTTTAAAATTAATAAAACTTCAAAATCATTCCAATGGGTTTTTTAATATCATTTTAATATCATTTTATTAAATTCTTAAAAAAAAAATAAAATAAAAAAAAAAAGATAAAGTGATTTGAATGAGTTTTGACAACGATTTTGATGAGGAATTAGAACCAGTTAAATCTAAAACCCCATCAAGTAAAACACCCTCAACAGGCAGAAAGTTGACTTTATATTTCATGTCAACTATTGGTCCTGGTGAAAAGAAGGAAAAATTAACTGTGAATGACGCTAATAATGTAAGTGACATTAAACGAACATTAGGAAATTTATATGGACTTGATCCTGAAGAATTTCACCTCTCATCCGGAGGAGTTACCATGGATGAGGGTAATCAATTAAAGGATTATAATGTTAGTGATGGCGACGACATTCTCTTGATCCCAGCGAGTACTGCTGGATACTTTTAAATACTTCTTTTCATAAAGTTTAATATAAGGGCAATAAGCCCTTCAATTTTTTTATTTTTTCAATTAATAATAATAATAATAGTGATAATATTGGATAAGGAATCAGATTTTTTTGCAAAGGGAATGACAGCAGAAGAGAGAGATTTATATGATCGCCAATTTCGTTTGGAAGGATGGTCTCAGAATTTGGTAAAAAACTCAAGAGTGTTAATTGTAGGCATTGGTGGGTTAGGTTGCGAAATTGCTAAAAACCTAGCCATGTTAGGTGTAGGCCATTTAGATCTTGTTGATTTAGACATTATTGAGCATTCCAATTTGAATCGCCAAATTCTTTTTGTTGATGCAAAGTTAGGAGAGCCAAAAGCTATTGTTGCGGCTAATAAGCTAATCAAGATTAACCCTAATATTACTGTAAAAGGATATCATACCTCCTTAGAAAGGTTAGATCCTGCTTTATATCGTGCGGCAGATGTTGTTATTGGGGGTCTTGATTCAATGAATGCCCGATTAAACCTAAATGCGCAATGTATACGATTTAGAAAACCACTAGTGGATGCAGGTGTATCTGGTTATCATGCACATATGTATTCAATCTTTCCGTATCGGAATGCTTGTTATGAATGTAATCCACTGCCAATAGGGGAAAGTGATGAAATGGCAGCCTGTACAGTAGTAGGGATCCCCCGAAAACGGATTCATTGTGTTTTTAAAGGAGACATGGCTTTTAAAGAAAAATTTGATAGAGATCCGAACCCAAAAAATATAAAGGAAATTGAATTTATCCAAAAAGTTGCAAATGAATTAGTGAATAAGCATAATTTCCTACCTGAATATACTTCTGATGATATCGTTAAAATAATTGATCGTCATGATCCTGGGATCATTACTATTAATGCTGTTATTTCTGCTTTAGAATCACATGAAGCTGTGAAAATCTTGCATTGGAAAAGAGGTCATAAAGGTTTAGGAATGCCCATTTCAAGTTATGTTATATTTAATGGAATGACAATGAAACTGTATCATATTGAAAAGAAGAGAAATCCGGAATGTTCTCAATGTGGTAAAAATGTAAGACGTGTTGCTATAAAAATGAAAGCTCAATCACCCTGTATGAACATAATTAGAACGTTGCAAAAGAATGGATTTGAATTGGAACCTGAATTTGAACCAGTTGTTACCTTACAGGATTTCAATGACATCGTGGTTTTAGATTTAGAGCAAAATGTAATCGAAAATGGATTAAGAAACTACGAATTTCTGACCGTTGTGGGGTTTAAGGGTGGAGAAATTTATGTTACTTTAAAATTAAAATAAAAATTAAGTCAAAAATGATTTTTGAGAAAAATCTATTAAAAAAAAAGTATAAAAAAAAAGTATAAAAAAAAAGAAAATAAAAAGGGTTGAGAAAATGAGTATAAGAACTAGTCGAGTTTCCCGAGATTTTGCGGGGCTAAAAAAGTTGTTAAAGCAAGGTACCATTATCCAATTAAAACCATTTAATCCGAAAAAGAAGAGTATTGATCATTTAGCAATCACAATTAAAGGTCCTAAAGGTACAGTTTATGCAGGTGGATTGTTTAAGTTGGAAATGAAATTCCCTGCTCAGTATCCTAAGCGCCCTCCTTTCGTAAGATTGCATACTCCAATTTGGCATCCAAATTTTTGGCCAAAACCAAGTGAATACAAAGGACAGAGAAATATTTGTTTAGCTTTAGTAGATCCTTCTTTAACTGGTAAAAAAGGGGGATGGAGTCCTTCAAAAACAGCAGTTACTGTTGTTCAAGCAATAATTGCCATGTTAAACACCCGTGGTAAATATGTTAATCCCACTGATGTTTTTAATAAGAAAGCTGCAATAGAAATGATGAAAAATCAGAAATTTTTTGAGAAAAAGGTCAAAAATTTAGTAAAGAAATACGCAAAAGATAAATGGTGAATTTATAATGAATATTGATGATAATGCACTCAGAGAGGCAATAAAACAGAAAATTAAGGAAAAAATTAAAAAGGAATTACTTGAAGAAGTATATACCGAATTACAACTAGAAGAATTGCAGGAAGAATTAACCACTGAACTTATTAAAGCAAGGCCTTTAGAACATTCAAAAGAAATTAAAGCCAAACTTGAGCCAATTCCTATGGAACCAATAAAAACTGTAGCTAGCAATGACAGAATTGAAGCTAAAATAGCTATCACTACAAAAGCCATTCTTAAGATAGCTAGCCATTCTTTAAAATATGCACATTCTAAAATACGAAGAGAGAATTGGGTTGAAGTAATAGGGTTGCTTGCAGGATTATACGATAATAGAAAAGGAATTCTCCATGTTGAAGATGCGTATCCGATGGGGCATGGTACAGCAGTATATGCTGAAATTAAAGATTATAAAAATTATGTTAGAGCCTACAAAGATATTAAAAAAGATAATCTGTTTATTTGTGGATGGTATCATTCTCATCCTTCTTATGGATGTTTTATGTCACGAGAAGACTTAGGAACTCAAGTAAGATATCAAAAATTATGGGATAAAGCTATTGCGCTTGTTATTGATCCATATCAGATTAACGGGAAATCTTTAGGTTTTGAAATTTATCGTGCTAATTTTAAAACAAAAAAATGGTTTTCAATTCCGTTTGATATTAAGGGGCATTTAGATGTGAGAATGTTACCAGAAATTTTAGAATTTATAAATCCTATTATTGAAGGAAAACCAGTTTATTTAGAATATGATGAAGAATAATGAATAGTTTTTAAGGTGAAAATTAAACTATGGTAAAAAAAAAAGTGTTAAGGATAATAGCTATTATTTTTCTAATAATTGGCTTAATTCATAGTTTAATCTCATATTCTTTAACTATTTTTTTTACGTGGTTATTGGTCGGATTTTGGATAATATTGATAATAAAGATTTTTGAAAATATCAAGCGCCACCGTGAGTTTAATTCACCACATAATACTGCATTTTTTGTGATTCTCCCATTATTTATCGGGATTTTTTACTCCATATGGGGTTCTTTTACTGGACTATTGGGAGAGAGTCTTATCGGTGGCGTATATTTTAGTTTTTGGAGTCTAATTTTTGCTTTTCCATTTGTAATGTATGGTTTATATTCTTTATATCTTTGTTTTAAGAAATATAATGTAATCTATTTTGGAAGAAAATCAGTAAAAGCAAGGATATTGGGATATATTCTATCATTCTCAGTTCTTATTCTTATAATTGCCTATTGGATAACTTTATATAATTTAATTGAATTTTCTCCATTAGACTTAAATCTCCTATTACTTTTCATAGCTATAGTTTTAATATTAATTGTTTTTGGATTTACTAGTACTGGTCCATCAATACCAACGTTAACTCGGAATTACATTGCTGAACGTACTAGAAGGATCAATAATTTGACCACACCTTCAACCCAGAGACAAAGAGTACGCACAACACGTACAACTAATACATCTCCATCAATTAGAACAACTACACGTACAACAAGATCTAGAACCCAATCGTCAAGAATAACTCCTACATCACACAGACAAACGGCAAGGACTAGAACAACAAATACTACACGTACTACTCGTGTTAAACCAACTTCAAAAGTTCGTGATCTAAATAAATATAAACCAAGAGCATCATATCTTACAGTAGATGACTTCAAATGTATCTTTTGTTTTAATTTACCAAAGCTTCCTGGAGATAGAGGTAGAGGAATAGTTATATGTCCAAATTGCAGATATCCCGCTCATGCTGATGAATTTAAAGATTGGATGCGAACTTCAAACCTCTGCTCACGTTGTAGTGCTGTTATACCATCAGGTTTTAGGCATAATCCTAGAATTGTATCTGTAAAAAATTATTTAATTATCTATAGACATTTTTTAAAGAAGAAAAGATAGGCAAAGATAAAGACAAAATCAATAAATTAATTCTCTCTATTTTATTCGATGTCTTATAGAGTTCTTTATTTCTCCAATAGTGGTCTTTAGACAGGCAAAAACATTATGTGGGTGAATCGATTCGAAACTTTCAATTTTAAAAGTAATTTTGAAATCATTTTCTAAATTGGGAAAGTCTCTTAAAATAAAGTTTTTTGCCATTTCTCTTACTACATCTTCAGAAAATAGTGGTTTTAAATGAGCTATTCTGACAAGTTCGGCTTCTTCAGGTCTTTTCAGAACAGACTGTATTTTTCCACTCATCGATTCTTCAATAATATCAATGATATCTAACACATCTATCCTATTGTTATTTAAATCTTTTATTTGAACTATTATAGTCCCAATTGAACGTTGATTATGAGAGCTAAATGGTAGGATATTAAGAAGAGTTTTAACCACATCATCAGAAAGGTTAATATCTTGCCTATTTTTAATAATTTCCTCAGCGTATTCTTGACTCATTTCCTTTGCACAGGGGCAAACCGTCATACCAACAGCACTTGCTCCTATGTAATAACTAAAATCGACTTTGTCTTGTTCTTTCTTCTTTGCCTTTACAAACGAGCTAATCTCATATGCTTTCTGGATGGTTCTCTGTTGTTCGTCTTTAACTTGTACAATTATTTTTCCTTCTAATTTTACATGAATCTTTTCGGTATACGGATGCCGTTCTAACAATTTTCTAGCAATCCTGTCTCCGACTAATTCAACCGATGGAGTGGGTTTAAAAATTACTTCATTTATAATTTCTTCAATAGTTTCTGAGGTTCGGGACATATGAATGCCACGCTGTTTAGCTGGTAAAGATATTAAGGCGGATATTTTTGGATAAAAAGAAAACCGTTTATTTTCGTGAATAATCTCAACTTTTTTTTCTACTCCAACGATCCCAACTTGATCGATGGGAATATCAACAATCGAACCAGAGCCTTGTAAATCTTTTTTAAACTGATGAATTAATTAACACCAATTTTTTTGCTCGTTATTTATATGAAGTACCAATTTTTATAATTTTTATAATATATTTTCTATTATATTATTTCTTGAAATAGGAATAAATAAAATTTGAAATTAATATGCCTAAAACTGCGATATATAGTAAATATGGTCTAATTGGAGACGATTTAGAGCTAAAAAAAAATATTTCAATAGAAGTGGATAAAGACGGAAAGATTAATTCAATTTCTTACGAAAATATTACGGATAATGTTGATATCTCGAGGAAAGGACGAAGTACTTTATTAGTCCCAGGATTAATTAATTCCCATATTCATATTGGCGATAGTTTTGCGAAAGAGGAGGGATTTAACAAAGATTTAATCGATGTTGTTGCCCCTCCAAATGGATTAAAGCATGAATTGTTAAAAACAATCTCTAGCGAAATTAAAATAGAAGGAATAAAAAAAGCAGTTTTAGAAATGCTAGCAAATGGCATAACATTCTTTGTGGACTTTCGAGAAAATGGGTTAAAAGGTGTTGATCTTTTAAAAGAAACTTTAAAAAATTCTCCTATTAATAAACTCATTTTAGGAAGAGATATTAATTCAGTTGATGTGGAAACTGTATTTAAAAATGCAGATGGCTTAGGATTTGCTAGTTATAAGCATCTTTCTCCTAAAAGCAAAGAAAAATTAAGTAGTTTAAAAAAAGTATATTTAAAAAAAATTATAGCGTGCCACGACGCTGAACTCTCGAGAAACGAGCCACTTTTTAATGAAATAATACACGATGATTTAATCGATGTAATTATACATGGTACTCATTATACAAGAGAAGATTTAGAGAGAATAAAGGGTAGAAATATTTCTATAGTTTTATGTCCTCGATGTAATGGTTATTTTGGAGTTGGATTTCCACCAATAAACGAAATTAATAGTTTAAATATTCCTGTAAGTTTAGGGACTGATAATGTAATGGCAAATACAATTGATTTGTTCGAAGAAATGCGTTATCTATATAGAATTTCTCGTGTTTTATCAACTGATAAAAGTAATAATAATCTTTCTTCAAAAGATTTGTTGAAAATGGTAAGCATTAATGCTGCTAAAAATTTTGGGCTAGAAAAAGAATTTGGGTCAATTTCAGAGGGGAAATACGCTGATTTTTTTTTACTAAATTTATCTGACCCGAACTATTATTCATATAAGATTGATCATAAAAACATTTATCCGATTATTGTCCAAAGATCAAAGTCTGAAAATATCAGAAAAACATATATTAAAGGCGAGGTAGTATTTGAAAGGAAATAAGCATCCTTACATAATTTTAAGCGCAGCTATGACAATTGACGGTAAAATAGCTTCTAAGATGGGAGACCCAGACATTTCTGACGAAGAAGACTGGAAAGCTGTACATAAACTAAGAACAGAGGTTGATGCAATTATGGTTGGTAAAGGGACGATTTTAAAAGATAATCCAAAGCTTCATATTAAATATTACGATCATAACGGATATTATCGAATTGTGTTAGATAGTACTCTTTCAATACCAATTGATTCAAATGTGATAAAATATAAACCAGAAGTTTACCCCACGATCATATGTATAACTGAAAATGTTCCTTTGGAGAAAATAAAAGATTTCGAATTAAAAAACGTTAAGATTATAAAATCAGGTAAAGGGAGCAGAGTTGATGTAGTTCAATTAATGTCAATTTTATATCAAAATGGTATAAAAAAAATTCTACTAGAGGGAGGTGGCAATTTGAATTGGAGTTTTATTAAAGATAATTTAGTAGACGAAATAAGGTTAACAATTGCTCCTTGGATCGTTGGCGGTAAAGATGCTATTAGCCTAGTAGAGGGAGAGGGCTTTTCAAAAATGCTTGATAGCCCTAAATATTTCTTATCTGATGTAGATCATAGAAGTAATTACGTAATTCTAAAATATAAAAAAGGAAAATGACGGAAGATACAAAAAAAGTAAAAGAATTAAAATCTTTATCAATCAGAAAGTTAAAAGAAAAAGTTAATGAAATAAAAAATGAGTTAGATAAAGAAGAGCAAAAAATTATAACATATTCTAAGAATTTCACCCTTTCCCTTTCAAATTATTGTCAAAATCAATGCGGATATTGTTTTTATAATTATAGGATCGCTAAAGAAACGGGGGAAAAAAATGTTGTGTTAATTGAAGATGAAAAAATCGATTTGATAATTCAAAATGCGGCGCAATATGGATGCAAGGAAGCTTTATTAATGTCAGGTGAATTTCCAGATAGTTTTCAAATAGTTCAGAAAGAATTAGAAAAAAGAAACTATAGCAATTTCAACAAATTTGTTAAAAATTTAAGCAAAAATCTATTAAACATGAATTTTTTACCTCATACCAACATTGGCTTGCTTACATTTGAGCAATTAAAAAGTTTAAAGGATTATAACGCTAGTATGGGTTTAATGTTAGAGAGTACTTGCAAAAATCTTTTTAAAAGCGGTGGAGTTCACGAAAACTCGCCTGGTAAAATACCCGAAAATCGAATCGAACACTTTAAAAATGCGGGAAAGTTAAAAATTCCCTTCACTACTGGTTTATTATTAGGAATTGGAGAGAGTTTTGAAGATAGGATAAAAGATCTGTTTTTAATTAAGGAAATCAATCTTCAATATGGTCATATACAAGAAGTTATCATACAAAACTTTATAGAGAAAAAGGGTATACGATATAATCCAGGAACCCCCATAACTATTGAAGAAACCCTCAAAACTGCTGGAATCGCAAAATTAATATTTGAAAATGAGATTGCTATTCAAGTACCACCCAATTTAATCCAGAATTACGAAAAAGAAGCCATCGAAATGGGTATTGATGATTTTGGTGGAATCTCCCCTTTTACTTTAGATTATATCAACCCGGAACATCCTTGGCCTAAAATTGATTATTTAAAAAAGATTTGCAAACGAGATGGATATAAACTTAAAGAAAGACTCCCAATATATAAAAAATATATTAATAAAATAGGATTCTGTTCAGAAAATATTAAAAAAACCATAGATAATATTAATCTAAATGCCTCAGATATATAATCACATCGAACCAGAAATAAAAAGAATTCTTAAAAAAGCAGAGGATTCAGAGGAAATAACCTCAGAAGAAGCCTTAAAACTTCTAAAAATTACAGGAAAAGAATTTGTTGCTTTACAACAAATAGCTGATCAGATTTGTTTTGAGAAGAAAAATAATCTTGTAACATTTATTATAAATCAAAATATAAATTTTACAAATATCTGTTATCAGGATTGTAAATTTTGTTCTTTTAGCGTTTCAAACGATAGTGAAGAAAGTTTTTTACTCACTCTTGAAGATCTTAGAGAAAAAGTTTTGGACGCTAAAAATGCTGGTTGTACGGAGGTCTGTATTCAGGGTGGAATAAACCCGAAACTAGATTTTGACTATTACCTAAATATTCTGAAGGTAGTAAAAGAAGTTGATAAGAACATGCATACGCACGCTTTTTCGCCACAAGAAGTTTTTTACATATCGAAATTATATGGAAATCCAATTGAAGATACGCTAAATGAATTGAAGAAAGCAGGATTAGATTCAATGCCCGGCACTGCGGCTGAAATCTTGGTTGATGAAGTTAGAAAAATTATTTGTCCTAATAAAATATCAACGCCTCAATGGATTGATGTGATAAGTTCTGCTCATAAGTTAGGCATCCCTACAACTTCAACTATGATGTATGGACATATCGAAGATTTACTAGACAGGATCAAGCACCTTGAAGTGTTAAGGGAGATTCAAAAAGAGACTTTAGGTTTTACTGAATTTGTCCCTTTACCCTTTGTTAAGGAAAATCCAATGCTATCGACCCTAACAGATTTCCCTTTAAAACCAAGTTTTGGAATGGCAGATTTAAAACTCTTCTGCGTAGCAAGAATATTTTTTAATAATTACATTGATAATATTCAATGTTCATGGGTTAAATTGGGACCAAAATTTGCTCAAGTATCTCTTAACTATGGAGTAAACGATTTTTCTGGGACACTAATGGAAGAAAATATATCAAAAAGTGCAGGTGCGGAATTTGGAGAGTACTTATCTCCAGAGGAAATAATTGAAATTATTAAAGCTGCAGGAAAACGCCCAGCACAGAGAGATACATTATATAAAATATTAAAATTTCACTAAATTCTGTGATCTTGTAAAAGACTTAAGACATACCGTTGTGTAATTAAATCTGAACTTACTTTTCCTAAAACCTTTCCGTCCTTAACAACTGGCATAGCAGAAATTTGATATTGTTCTAATTCACGTACAATATCTAGCATAGTATAATCCGGAGAGGCTATTATGACATCTTTAGTCGTAATTTTTTCAACGGTAACATCACACACCCCATCAGCAGTAGCTTGGGTTATATCCCAATCGGTTGCAACTCCTATAAGTTTACCTTCAGAAAGAACAGCAACTATACCACTATTTTTTTCTATCATTAACTTGGCAGCATCTTGCATGCTACTTTTCATATCTATGGTTGGAATCGGAACCATTATATCCTTAGCAGTTCGTTGGCTTTCTTTTGCAGAAAGTCGTTGGATGCTTACACGCTGCGCAGCTGTACAAGGTAGCATGTCTGGGTTAGATGCTAATAAATCAACCAGTTCAATCATGTTACGGTGAATAACATTTTCTCTATATTCCTCTCCCGCTATTAGGCGTTGTTTCGATAGTTTAGCAAAGTCATCTTCGCGATCCTTTAGCCATTTTTCTACTGCTTCACGATTTCCTAACATTTCGTCCGGTATTTGAAGGTTTTCAGGTGTCTTGATAATATGTTCTTGAGCGGCAAATATGACACCCCCCGAATTAACTAAATAATCGTTAGCTATCATCACGCCTTTTTCTCCATACACTATTTGTTCCATGCGGGTTCTAGCTGCCCTTCTATTGGGATCTGGAGAGTATGTATTTGCACCTTCAATAATTACAGACCATTTTCCCATTCGATCGACTAACATCGATGCTTCATCAGATGAGCGTACGCCTAAATAATTAAATATTGGAGCAGCAGGTACCATACAGAAAGCGTTCTCAAGAAGTAAGTTATTAGCGTTTGTAGAAAATTTGGTTGGATGTTTATATCCCTCTGGTGCAACCTTATCTTTAAAATATGTATTAGTAACTAAGCCAAAGTTTTTCCATAAACCGAAAAGTTCTTCAACTGGAAGTCCATTTTCATTATATAAATAACCTTCCAAATCACTTATGCCTATTACTTTGGCCTCAGAGATTCGTTCTTTTAGTATATGTGAAGCATGTGCTCCAACGGCTCCAAAGCCTTGAATGATTACCGTAAGATTTCTCTCTTCGGGTATTTCTAGATTAGCAAATTGAGGTAGAACTCTCAATCGTGGCAGAATTTTCAACAAAGTTTGCAACGCTATCACAACCCCACCCGCTGCAGCCCCTAATTCATCTATTCGATTACCACCCATATCAGCTGGTTTAGATATAGCGCTATCCAATCCGTTTTCTATTGCAACTAATTTCATATCAGCATCTTTAGTTCCAACATCTGGACCTGGAACATAAATATCTTTATATTGTCGTATCAAACGGGCAAAACCGCTAACTATTTTGTCGTGCTCTTCAGGAGAGATAGTTCGCTCAGCCACAATACCTGATTTTCCACCCCCATAAGGAAGGTTAGCGGCTGCGTTTTTTAGAGTCATACCTCGAGCTAAATTATGTATGTCAGCGGGAGTTATGTCTGGTAACATTCTAATACCACCCATAGATGGTCTTCCCATAGAAAGGTTATCGACAACTAAATACCCCCCAATTTCTAATTCTGAGCTCTCATCCCACATACAGGCTACAAGTTGGGGTCCAAGTCTATCGCTTACAATTCCCAACCTTGATAAAAGATGCTCGTCAACATTGGTAAATTCTAGATAACATTTCCCGTTATCTTTTTTAAGTCTATTTTTTAGAGTAGCTTCCGGAAGGTTCTCGCGAAGATAAACATCCATCTTTTTTGGAATCATGATTTCTTTCCTAATACTTTCTTATCTTAATTTAAGTAATTCTTCAATTGATAATAATTTAAGATAGGTTTTAAGGTATAATTAATTTAGGATACTTTTACTTATATGGATTTTTAAGTATAATTAATTACTTTGTTCAAAATTAGATGTACGAGGTAAATTAAAAATGGTAACGATAATAGCCACAATTAATGTAAAAGAAGGCAAACTCGATGAGGCAATTGAAGTTTTGAAGGAAATCGTCCCTCAGATAAAAGCTTCGGAACCAGGAACTTTAGAATATATTCCTCACACAGTCGCAGGTCGTAAATTTAAAAATACGATTATTTTTTACGAGAAATATGAAAGCGGAGAAGCGATGAAAACACACATGGCTAACTTAGCTAAAGCAACTGTGAAATTAGCTCCGTTATTAGAACCCGGAATGGATTTAAAAACTTGTTTTGAAATAGTTTAAAAAATTTATTTTTATTTTTTTTAATTCTACTTATTAATTGTCTTGTATAAAAGGTTTGCCAAAAGTCAAGCAAAATTCAGCTCTACTTAACTCTCGTCCGATATAATTAATATGAGCCAAACTGTTAGTTAAGTTTAATTTAAGAATTTTTTTACCAAGTGCCTCCGCATTACTTCCTATTAAAGTTTTAAGAAGAGTATTATCGTTAGAAAAAAATAAAGCGTAGATTTCTTTAGCGTAATGGTTTACATAGAATTTAAAATATCCTTTTTTATCGGGAGTATAGCCAAGATCGTACTTCTTCACAAAAATTGCTTTTGTTTTATCAATATCTGGAATTTTTTGACTAGTTTTTCCTTTTGCTTTAAAAATTTTAATGCCATGATTTATAGGAGGTGTTTTTTTGAATTTTGAGATATAATTTAGTTTCACGCTCTCTTTAAGCTCGGCTACCCCACCCATTAATTTAGTGCTATGCTCAACTGTAAATAATATTCCCATATCCAACTCAATTGCAATGCTTGCTAACAAACCATTTATTCCCACCGAATCGATATCCATAAGCTCTACTACGTTAGAAATGCCAAAGAATAGAGGTAATTCCAATTTCTTATTTTCTTCTTTTAAAACTTGCTTTTTATATAAGAAATATGCTTCCAAAGAATTGCAAATCCCTGGAACGATGGGAGTCTCTAGTAGTGGGTCGGCAATTAACTTTTTAAATCCTTCCTGTCTCAATTCTTGCGTTAATTTAAACAAATTTTTAACTCTTATTTCTGGTTCTTTAGGGAAATAGGCGGACTTGATGTTTGTTGGTAATATTACAATAGGTATATCTCTAGGAATACTTAAGAAATCCTTATAATTTCCAAGATCTAAACTTAGGACCATATCAACGCCTTCATCAACAGCAGCCAATACTTCACTTTTTTCCATTGAATCGACACTTATTAAAACATTAAACTTATTTCGTATAAGATTAACAATTTCTTTTACCCTGTCTGGATATGGCTTGTTTGCTACACATCCAATATCAATAATATCAGCACCAGATTCGATATAATGTTTTACTTTTTTAATTATCTCTTGATTACTTTTTTCTGGACAATTAACAATTTCGGCAATAATCGGAGGAGGAATATTTCGCCCAATTAGAATATCTGAGATTTGTTTGTTGATATAAAAAGTATGGAATCCAAGATCATTCTTAGCTATTTCGATCTGTTCCTTAACAATTTCTTCATATGTATTTTCGCAAGAAATCTCCAATAACTTATTTGCTGCAACTTTATTCGATAATTTGATAGTTTCCAAATGTTTTATAATCATAGGAAGATCGGAAGCGAATTCAGGACCTTTTTTTATATCTATTGAATGTTGCTCCTCTATTTTTGTAGTATCCCACTGAACGAATCCTGGAAGTAGGATTAAAGCGTATTCACTTAGAGAAACACCTTTTATAATATCTTCAACTAAATCTTCCGACAAAAAAGCAGAAACAGTTATAGGGGCTTTATATACATCAATTTTGTATTTTTTAATAGGCTCTATAACTTTCTTTATGATTGGATAACTATTTAGACCAGTAATAATTAAAATTTTCTTAATTTAAATCACTCAATAGTTTTTCTTTATCAAATGGAATAAAAATATCGTCTAAAATTGAGCCCTTAGCTTCTTTAATCTTTAAATTATTTACTATAGGTTCAAATTCGCCCCCCAACAAACCATTTGCTATGAATGCAGCACCTTGAGCGGCACGCTTGGATAAACTACTATAAGATTTCATCAATTTAACGGGAGCACCGATGTTTATACTAATTATAATTTTATCTTTTATGTATTGTAATTCTGATCCTCTTCCTGCCAACAATATTTCGTATATTTTATCTTTGCTTGAAAAAGATGAAGAAATTCCGTAAATCGCTTTAGTTACATCTGAGACATATGCGTTAAGAGCCATCTTTGTCTGTTCGTCTTTTTGAGCTAGTAAAATTATTTCTTTTAAACTTAAATCTTCGTATCCAGCAATAAAAGACACTCCTCCCTTGTATATGTTTTCTTTTTTAATGTGTTTAATTAAATAAGCTAATTCTCCATCAAGACTTCCACAGGCTCTAAAACCCATAATGTTAGAACCCCCAATTCCATCAATAATCTGTCCATTTTCAATAGCTAGAACGGCTGTAAATCCGTAACCAATTTCTACCATAATAAAGTTAGATTTTTCTGGACCAATATTCAACCTTTCCATTTGATCTCGTATGCCCGTAACAGC
>JAHLWS010000044.1 GCA_019057795.1 Promethearchaeota archaeon
AATTATTTAATGAAGGATGAAAAAAAGGAAAAAATAGGATATAAAATACCTGAAGGCAAGCGAATTTTCGTTCAAACCGTTCTAAGCGGCTACGAGTAAAAACTTAAATTCAATGATCACCTAAAAGGACTTATACCCAAACATTAATGATTTGTTTATAAAATAATGCTATTAATATTTGGAAATATTTTTAAATTTTATTTTATAGCATAATATGATAAAAATCCCATTATGTAGATGATAAATATGAAAATAAGTAAAAGGGATGATAGATTTGACCTCACATTTAAATCATTAATGAAATTTGGAAGGCCTGTAATTGAAAAATTAGATTATAAGAAAAAAAGAAAAAAAGATATAACTTCTGACATTTATATTGATTTAGAAGGTGATCCACAAATAATTTTAAATAGTGTGCTTGATTCTTCTTTTGGAATTTTAGAAGGTTATAAAGGAACTGGGAAATCAACTATTTTTTTAGTAGCTATTGATAAATTGGAAAGAAGGGATGATATTGTTACAGCCTATTCAAATTTACAATCATGCTTTGAGAATGAAGAAGTTATAGAAAATGTAGATTCAGAATTATTTATTAGGAGTGTATTGAATGATATTAAAAATTCTTTAGTTGAAAATAAAAAGCTTGTTAAAATAAAGGAAAAAATAGAAAAAATTTTTAAAGCTGCTTTAAATGAAACAATTTTACTAAAAGAAAGCCAGGAAAGTTACATTGAAACTGAAGATATTTCCAATTCAAGAAAAAAGGAAAAAAAGGTTGGCGGAACTCTCTCAACTAAGCGTATTGGTATTGATACGGGTATTTTAAAAATAGATCAGTCTCAAAGTTCGAAAAAGATTCAAACCTCTGGAACAGGTACTCGTAAATCTACCTTCAAAATTACTAAAACTATGAAAAATTTACAGATATTATTAAAGCAAGAAAAAATAGAGTCCTTATATTTATTCTTAGATGATTTTTCTGAATTAATAGATGATTATCAGAGAATCGCCATTAATCATTTTATTGGTCCTTTAGTAAAATCTTACAACGAGTTTGTTTCTATAAAGATTGCGGTTTACCCAAATCATTATGATGTGGGAGATTTAGATCGTACAAAGATGGTTAAAATAATTTTAGATCCATTAAGAAGATGGGAGTATTTGAAGATTAATGATTTGGAAAAAAAAATGACGCTTTACACAAAAAACATTTTAATTACCAGATTAAATAAATTTTTTGATGAGGATGTTGATATAACTAGCATTTTTGATATCAATATTTCGGGAAAAAAGAATTTAGATTTTTATTTTGATTTATTAACAAAAGCTTCAGGATTTAATTTAAGAAATCTAGGTTATATTCTTCACTTTTGTTACATACAATATTTGAGTAGAAATAAAGAAATTACCGTAAATAGTATTGAATCTGCCGCTCAAACTTATTATAATGAGCATTTGGAACCTGAATTTGAAAATCCAAGATTACTAGAAGGGATAATCGATTTAGAAGATCATTTTAAAGATTTAAATTTTCAGATTTTTTTTAAGAAAAAATTAATAGAATTAGCAAAGAAAAAAAAGGATGAATTAAGAGAGACATTTAAAAATGGTAGCTTAGATAACAAAACATTAGTTAAAGCAATTGAAAATAATCGAAGCAAAAATGTTTATTATATTCCAACTAGTCATTTTTGGGTAGATGAATCTACATCGAAATATCTAATATATTTGGAAATGAATTTTATTGTAATTAAGTATGCAAGATTAGTTGACAAAAGTGGTAAAATAGGACATGTTTTTTGTTTAAATTATGGTTTATGTCAAAACTTTAATATTGACTATGGTAAATTAGATATGGATAAATATTGGCAACAAAGACAATTTAACTATACAGAAGATATTTATGAAATATTTAAGAGTTCCCATATTAGAAAATGTTCAAAATGTAAGTTCATTTATACTGAACAACAATATCAAATGTTACTAAAAGATAAAGAAGAATATAATCAAGATGCAATTTATTGTAAAAAATGTCATGAACCTAACACTATTCTAGTCAAAAAATCTATTCCTGATGAAACTATAAAATTTCATCAATTATTGGAAAATTATGACCTTAGAGGAATCGATATAATCACACTAATTAAACTAAAAGTACTAAATAATTTTTATAATAAAAATGTAAATTACATCAAAGCTCAAGAAATTGCATCACTTATGGATACTGATGTAAAAAAAATAACTCCCGGTTTAGGAAAGATGGAAAGAAAAGATTATATTAATGCTAAACGAGTGAAAGGGAAAGTAAATAAATATTTAATAACCAAAAAGGGAATAAAAATTCTACAAGATTATTTTTCAATTAAAATTAATTCTTAATCTTTTTTTATTAATCTAATCCATCCCTAAAAAGGAATATTGATTTAATTTCTAAAAATCACATTCTAAATTTTCGGATTTGTTATTATAATCTTTTATATATTATCATTTTAGTATCTTAATCTAAACTTCTCTACAGTAACTAATTTATATAACATTTCTGTTTTAGATTTAGTTTTGAAAAATCTTTTTTTAACTAATATGTTAAACTCCAACCCTGAGGGCTCTTTCGAGAATATAAAATCATTTTTTTTTCCTTAAGATTACTTATTGAATTTTTAATTACATTCTGACTTGTTGCTATATGAATAATTGCGTCAATAATTAACTGCTGACTTCTTATTAGCTTTTTTTCTTCAAGTAATCTGATTATATGGGATTCTAATTTAGAGGGGTTGCTGATTTTTTCTTCTGGCGTTTTTGGTCTTGTAGGTTGCAAAGTTTTTTGCCTTGCAGGAGGTGTTTTTGGTTTTGGTTCTTTTTCTACTACTTTCTCGCTCAAATCTATTTGTCTTATGTATTCAAAAAACTCTGGTAAATTTATTCCAATTTTGCTTAGTATTTGGATATAGGAATTATAATTCATAATTTTTTCATGGAAAAACAGTTCTGAAAACTCTGTCATTAATAATAGTAAGTAATATGACTCTTCATTAGATAAATTTGTAACGCGACCTATTTGTGGACCGTATTTTAGGAGCGTCTCGACAATTTTATCATCTAGTGGTGATAATGTTACAAATGATAAGTGGTGTGTTTTTTTATTTTCTAAAAGTGCAATTGAACCTTCCACTTCTTTCAATTTAACTTTATTTGAGGGATAATATGCTTTAACTTGAAGTTCAGCTTTTCGAATATTTTGTACGGATTCATTTCCAAATAAAGTAATATAAATATCTGGTTTTGCTTTTTTACCGTGGTTAGTTCTAATCGATGGTTCATGTTCAACTTTGTAAATAAGATTACCAAAAGGGGAATTTTCTTTTATTTCATTAAAGGCTCTAAATAAACCATATTCAATATCGCGCGATAATTGATTACGATTTGTGTAATTAGATAAGAAGTTGTCTAAAAAATTCATCTCGTTCTCAAATAGATAAATAGATTCCATTTTAGGGCGCATAAAAAAGATAGAGTCTTTAGTATCCTTAAGATACGTAATAACCTTGTCCAATTTGAATTTTTCTACAATTTTATTCAATTTTTTCAATGAATCTCTTAAATTTCTATCATTAATTTCATAAAGGTATTGAAAAGCTCTAAGACTAAATGGAAAGTGAACATCTGCCCCCCTTGGTTTGAATTGAGTAGTTATTGATTTCCAGAACTCTATTAAAAACTTGTTCATGATTCTAGACGCGTCTTTTTCGCTTAAATTTATTAATGATATCTCGTCAAATTTAAAACCTGCTAACATATTTAATTCTGAAGTATTCAAGGTTTTATTGAAGAATTCCCAAAAATCGGTTGAGCCAATAGTTAATAACAAACAGTTGTTTATTGTATTTCTAAATTTTAATAAGATTCTAAATAAATTCTTGCAGGAATCTCTAATTTCAGGTAAATTTTCTAAATTATCAATTATTATTAGAAGGCACGATTTATTAGAAAGGAAAGTCATGACAGAAATTAAATTTTCAAGTAAATTGATTGCTTCATCATCATTTTGCAAATTTTTTCCCATTATTTCATCATGAGCGGTTAAACGGAATTTAGTGTTATCAGAGACTAAATCAATCAGAGTTTCAATGTAATCTATCGGTAAATTCATGGCATCATTGTTTAAGATTATGAAATCGAAATCTCTTATAAAATATTTTAAATCTCTAGCTAAATTGGGGGAGTTTTCTTTTAGTTTCATAATTAATTCAGTATGATCCGAGCATTTAGAAATAATTTTCCAAGCTGATGAAAATTTCTTGATAAAATTATCTCTAATTAAACTATCTTGTTCAAAAAAAGTACATAATTTTAATAAAAATTGAAAACCAAGTAGATACGGATACTGCCCAGGAGCCTTTCCCAAATCCTTTAATATTTTTTGGTATATGTTAATAATGTTCAAGAATTTAGCATCAGAGGGGCATTCAATATACGCACATTCAAGATAATCAATTTCTAGATCACGGGATTTTTTATTCTTTGCACTATCATAAACATATAAAGCTATAGTAGTTTTCCCTGTACCACCACTTCCATTAAGAGGAATCCAAGCTGATTTATGATTAAAACCTGTAGCAACTTTTTCAATTCCATTTTTAATAATACCGATTTCTTCGTCTCGTCCCAAACAGAATTTTGGTAAGTCATCTCTTGAACAGACGGGATTTCTGGGGAAAGGGTTTGGATTACTTAATAATTCGCGTTCTATTAAGTTTCTATAACGCTCATTTTCTGGGTCAATGAAATTGTAACTCAATTTTTAAATCCTCAAAATTTTATGTTTTTATAAATAAATAATAGAATTTCTTGCCAGTAGGACTCAATAGGTGGTAATCATTAGGATTTCCCCCTGGTTGCAAGTCGATAATTTGTTTTCGATATAATCGTAACATACCCTCTTCAAATTCTTTTATTAAAACATTATAGTTTGTTTGAAAAATGTTTTTTAGATCTTTTAATGCAATATTTCCTTTTATTTGTTGAAAGTGTGATCTCTGATTAACAATTTTTATAATTTCCTGTTCTAATTCTTTATCACTCTTGAATTTGCCAGCTTTTTTTTCAGAAATTACTGATTTAAAGCTTACACCATCAATCTTCAATAGGTCTTCTATTTTTGAAATTCTTTTTTCGAGGTTAAAAACTATATTTCTAAGCTCAATATTCTCTCTTTTTTCACTTGGTATAATCGGTGAAATCCTAACTTCAGAACTTTTACTAGATTTTGTTGTTATTTTTTTTAATTTTCCTTGGTGAAATTTTGAATTTATATGACGACTTGAATTAGGATTTTTAAGTTCTTTACCACATATTTTACATTTTGGCATATAATTTGTCTTTCCCCCTTAATTATAATCTAGTTTTCTAAAAGTCTATTTTATAAATAAATTATCATAAAAAATGACACTTCAATAATTGGTTTTAATTTATTTAAATATTGTTTTATTTATTTGATTGACAAGAGAATTACTGTTGAATTAGCAAATGGAGCCTGAAATCAAATTCGAGTTAAGTGAAATTCAAAATATTGAGAAAGTTATTAGAGCCCAAGTAGTAAAATTTTAAAAATTCTCTTTTAAAAATTCATTAGGGTAGTTCAACGCGGTAAAAAATAAGGGCGTACCCGAAAAAGACAGAGGTGAAATTGGACCAATAGCCATAAAAGGATATTCTCTCTTTCCTAGGCTACTTTGGGGGTCATTGAAATTTTGATATAGTTTTATGGCTTCTGTAGCCCCACCGATGATCTCCCACAAAGCTTGTCGCTCAATTCCCCATGCTAACCCAAATCCAAAAATGAAAATTCTAATTTGGTTTAAAATCTCTCTGTGAAGGCTTGAGAGTGTTTGACTGATAAACATCCAACCTAAACCATATTTTCTAGTAGTTCTTACGGCATCTATAAAGATTGATTTTAGTGATTCAATATCTTCATCATCTGATTTTTCTCTAGGTGCTAATCTATGAGCCTCATCAATAACTACGAGAGAATTTAATTTTCCTCCTTCTTTAAATCTCTCTGCAGCTTGTTCATTGATTTTAATTAACATTTGTTTTATTGCTATTAGTTGGATTTTTTCATTCCAAATTATATCTTTGGGTTTTTCTCTAGATGATAAATCAATTATAACTAATGCTCCTTTTTTAGAAATATTTTTGAAAAGCTCAGATAATAGAATACTTTTTTCTCGATATTTAAATAGGCTAGTAATCCCATTCCAAATAGAAAACATTTCATTTGCATCAAGATTGTGCCAGGAACTTTTTACTCTTTCTTTTGGAGATTTTGTCCCAATTGTTTTCTTTAAAAACGCTTCTGTTGGTATTTGCTTCCATATTCTGTTAAAAGCTACTCTTTTATAATAATTCCAATGTTTTATTTCTTCATCTAAAGTACCATTTGCTTTTAATATAGAAACAAATTCATTCACAAATCTTACTTTATGATCATTGAACCAAATAGAGAGTTTATCAAAAAAATTAGTTGCAGATAATAATCTTGTAAATAGAATTTCGCTATAGTTGAATTGGATATTTTGTAATGTTAATATTTTTATGTCACGCTTCAAATTTTCTTTTATTATTGCTTTTAAATCTGGATTTGAACTGAATTCTATAGAAAATTCTCCTTGAGGGTCTAATATGTAAATAGACATACCTTTATGACGAAGATATCCTGTTATCATCATTTTCGCTAGAACAGATTTACCAGATCCTGTTTTTCCGAAAATTCCTATATGATAAGCTTCTCCTACTCCATGCTTTTCTGGACCAAAATGCTTTAACCACATAGGTAAATTGAAATCTGTTCCATAAGTTTTACCTAAATAAAATAATTCATCTTGATAATCTGCCAATAAGGCATTCATTATTTTATCATCAAATAATTTTATACGAGTACCCGTCGATGGAACTGTTCCAAAAAGGCTAGGTTGAACTGAGTTATCATGTACAGAAAAAACAGAACTTATGATCATTTTAGCCATATGAATATCTTGTTTTTCTGTAATGGGATCAACTCGTCCTCTTTGTCTTATTATCCCCCTCATAGTAGGATCTTGGGTCCATATATTTTGCATCATTATTTCAGTAATTTGACCCAATGCGTAATGCTCTTTACCATCTTGGTAATAATTAAAAATACTAAATTTTCCCACTAAGCCTTTATTTACAGCTGTTCCTAAAATATCTACTGCTAGCTCGTTAGTGGATGAAGGGGAACCAATAACTCCTATATTTTCTTCCTGATCAAAAATCTCTTTAATATTAGTTAATATTTTCACCTTATTTTCCCCACTCGGTTCTATAACCATGCATAGCAAAATATAAATCTGAATACTTTCCCTCCCAGTTTTGGCTCATTTCCTGCGTGGTTGTTTTTCTTATCGCAGGTAAAGCAGTTCTCAAATGTTTTACCATTCTATCAGCTAAATACAACGGAAATGGTTCCATAAGCCCTGGAACGCTACATTGTGACTTTACAGATTCTAAGAGAACAGATAATCTATTTCTACTATTCGCTACACGGGAGGAGACCTCTAATCTTAGGGCAGGGATATGATCATATGGCCGATAATAAAAAATACATATTTCATTTAAATAATGAATGACATTTTTAATTAAAGGCTCAGAATTAGATGGAGCTTTTTCAATATACCATCTTTGGGTGCCCATTTCAGCGGGAATTGGTCCCACAACCTCGCCAGGTTTTAAGACGAAAGAGAGGAGCCCACGATCTTCGTAATTGCTATTCAATTTTAAAATGTTATGTGTAATTTATTGCCTTGTGGTATATTTTGGAACTGCTACAAAAATTTGGTCAGTTTTTTTTGAAAGTACAATTTTGATATAAGCTGCTAATGCAAGTTTCAATCTTTTACTAAAATCTGTCTTCAATTCTTCTGGCGCTTCATAAAGTGTATTAAGTGCTTGGTTAATATATACTAAAGGTGTTACAAAGGAACCATCAAAGAAAACTACATTATGGGGTGCCTTTACTGCAAGGGATAATTCCATACACATCATAATGGCACTAGTTATGAAATTTGTAGCATTGTTATGTTTAATTGTAAGAATTTTTGAATAATGTCGTGGTTTTGGCCAGTGTCTAACTTCAGTGGGTGGTGCTAACCCTTCAACAGCTACACTAGCAGCGGCTACAATATCCGTTGAGAGAAGTTTCTCTATAGAAAATGAACCATCTACAGCGCAACAAGTAGGATATGTTGGGGGGTGCATTATATCTGAATCTTTTACCAATAACTTTTTTTCTTTCAATTTTTTTCTAATATCCTTTTTAATGTTATAGAGATCATGAAACGACTTTGAAAGCTTCAAGCCTATATCACCGCATTGATCTAGCATATCAACTACTAATGCTTCAGGCAATTCGTTAAAAGGATTTTCAGATATAATTTCAACCATGATAATGTAAAAAAGAATTTTTACTTTTTTGTGTATTTTCGAGCTTACCCTTAACAACTATATGTAGGTATATAATATTGAATAATATCAATATATGTTAAGGATTTAACTTCCTACTAAAGTCATCAATTGAGTTTCTATAATTTGGTTTATTGCTGATTTCCATCTTTCACATAAAAACATCATAAAATATTGCAATCGACCTTTTAAGAATATTGAGGAGGTGGACAATCCAATAATAAGGAATCTTAAAGAATCGGTTAAATCAGATGATATTCTATATTTCCTTGGCGATCCTTTTTATAATAAAAACAGCAATTAAACTAATCATTCCCAATAGAATGATAACATTATATCCTGGAATCCCTTCTGGTGGAGGGTTTGTTGTAGGAATATCTTTTATTACGATTACTTCGTCAAAACTTATATTTCCCAGAGTATCATTAGCATAGAATCTAATAGTAACATATCCATTTGGCAATTGATTCCATAAGGTTAGATCTATCACTCCGATCAATTCAGTTATAAATATTTTATTTGTTCCACCATCGAAAGTGTACCAGATTTTATCTAAATTTGCTTCTGTGATTGTCATTTCATAAGCGGGGGGTATTTCAAATACTTCATCTTGTATAGGTGTAATAATACTGATTTGGGGCGCATCAACATCTTTTTCTACGATTATACTTTCTTGAAAGATATCACCTGCGGTACTATTAACGGAAAATGTTAAAGTAATCAATCCGCTTAGCTGCAAATCCCACGCTCCTTGATTAATCGTGTCATTATTAGAAAATGTGAAATTAGTTAATCCATCATCGATAGAATACCATATTGTGTCTACACTTATATTGTAAATTTCCACGTTGAAAGCAGGAGCGTTAAATCCAAAGAGCCCATTTTCCAGCGGGAGATTAATAGATATTTCTGGATACGCTTGTTTACTGATATTAATGAGTTGACTGCCAATATTTCCTAGGCTATCATTTGCATAGAATGTGAGAATTACAGGACCATTTTGGATTGTATTCCAGGCATCTTGGTCGATTGTATTATTATTCGTAAAGATATATTTATATATTCCCGTATTAATTGTATACCACATTAAATCAAGGTGATGATCTTGAATAAGGACATTAAATGACGGTGAATTACCCCCGTATGATGAATTAGGAAGCGGATTGTTTACAGTTATGTTTGGAGGCGTGGTATCTTTTATAATTATAACCTCATCATGGGCAAGATTCCCTGCTGAATCGTTTACATAAAATCTTAAGATGACATTGCCATCAAAACAATTATCCCAAGCAGTTTGATTAATCATGCCTGTCGTTTCAGTAAAGCTGTAATTATTTCCTCCATTTAATGAATACCAAGTTGAATGTAGATTTCCATCATTCACTGAGACATTAAAGTTTGGTGATAAATTGCCAAAAAGTTGATTTTGGTTCGGAATTTCAATAGCTATACTTGGTAAAATGAGATTTTTATAAATTATTACGCTTGCAGAGGATAAATGTCCAACAGTATCGTTTGCGAAGAACGTTAAAGTAATCGTTCCATTTTCACATGCGTCCCACACAGTTTGATTGATTGTACCTGTCGTTTCAGTAAGGCTGTAATTATTTCCTCCATTTAATGAATACCAAGTTGAATGTAGATTTCCATCATTCACTGAGACATCAAAGTCTGGTGCCGAGCTACCAAAAAGTTGATATTGGAATGGATTGGTAATGGATATATCTGGCTCAATGATATCTTTATATATAGTGACTTCAGCAGATCCTATATTGCCTAAGGTATCATTTGCGTAAAATCTTAGGATAATGGTTCCATTTTCACATGTGTCCCACGCAGTTTGATTGATTATTCCTGTATTTCCTGAAAAAGTATAATTTGTTCCTCCATTTAAGGAATACCAAGATGAATTTAATTCGGGTGTAGTGATGGATATGTTATAATTTATAGTCGACTCACTAAATACGTTATTAGTTTCGGGTGAAATAATTATAATTTCTGGTAGATTCAAATCATTTCTATATTTTACTAAGCTCATTTTATCTCCTCCAAATGGAGCACCATACCGTAGCGAACCCATGAGATATACATTCCCCCATGAATCAAGTGCGATACCCTCGGCGAAATCACTATAAAGAGTGCCCCAAGAATCCATAAATTTTAAAACCCCCGAATTATCATATACTAATAAAAGATAATTCATCCAACCGAATTGATTAAATTGGCTATAACCTGCAATATATACATTTGAATCCGAATCTAGGATAATTTTACGCCCTCTCGATTGACTATAAGGTCCTTTCCAATCTACTATCCATTGACGTACACCAGAACTGTCATATTTTGCAATGACTATCTCATCATAACCATTAGAATCTTCTGAAAATTCAACTACATACACATTATAATCAGAATCCACAGCCAGATCATTAAATGAACCCCAATCGGCTATCCATTGAAGGTCCCCGGAGCTATTCCATTTTGTAAGACTACTTCCAGCAACATACACATTATCTAAATTATCGACCGCGACACCTTTCCCTCGGCTACCTCCAAATGTGCGATTCCATTGATATTGTCCTAAAGAGTTATATTTTACTAGGAAAGGTTGCCAACTTCCCGTAAAACTATTTGTATATCCTGTTATATAGACATTATCTTTACTATCCATAACAATATCAAGGCCATATTCAGTATCATCTCCTCCCCCAAGTAATATTCCATATTAGAGTTCCAAATTTATTAAATTTAGCTATAAACGCGTCGAATAATGTAGCCCCAAAACTGGACGTATATCCTCCGATTAACACATTCCCTTCTGAATCTAGGGTTAATCCCGCACACCAATCCGCTCCACTCGCACCCCATGTAAAATTTAAAACTTGTTCTTTATTTCTATCGTATTTTAACACTGAGACATCTATTATTTCCGTGTAATAATCTCTAAAACTTGAGGCAATGTACATGTTATCTAAAGAATCTATATGAATCAGTTCACCTTCATATCTTCCTCCATTATTCACCGTTGAATTCCAAACTTGAACTCCAAGATTATCGAATTTTGCCCATAAGGTAGCATATTCGGAATCAATTAATGTCCAAATATTTCCGGTTAAATCTAATTGTACTAATTTACCCGCGTCCGGTTTCCCTTCTCCATGAGTTATACTCCATGCTAATCCACCTGTATTATTAATTTTTAAAAGACACGCATCTCCTTCGCTTGATCCGTAGCTTAAAGTTTGACCTAACACATAGGAATTATTGAGAGAGTCGACCACAATATCTTTTCCTAAATCATTTGCAATACCCCCCCAAGTTAGGTTCCATTGTTGATTTCCGGAGGAATTATACTTAACGGCAAAAAGATCATTCCCCTGACCTGCCTTATCTAAATATCCCGTTAAATAAATATTTTCAAATGAATCTAGTGTAATCCCGTTGCAACTATCCGTTGATCCGCCATCCCAGACTTTACTCCAACCTAAATTACCGAGTGTATCGTATTTTAATAGTATAACATTACCTCCAGAATCTCCACCGATATATATATTATTATTAGAATCAATTTTAATCCCGCTACAATAATCGGCTCCTGTAGTGCCCCAAGTTTGATCCCATTGATATACACCATTGTTATTGAACTTGACCATACAAAAGTCATAATCTCCTGCTCCATAACTCCTTGTATGACCTGCGATATAGATATTCTCCTCAGAGTCTAATGCTATTCCATATGCATAATCACGATCGGTGCCCCCCCAAAGAACATGCCATTGATATGTACCTTCACTATCAAATTTCATTAAACTCATGTTATAATCCCATTCAACAACATTCCAAACAGCACCCGCTAGATAAATATTATTTTCAGAATCAAGAGTGATAGCATAGCAATAATCCAATACATCATCATTACCCCAAGTTTTATCCCAAATTAAATTGCCTGATTGATCATATTTCTGAAGGATAATGTCTATCATATTCCATGATCCTATTGGTGCTTTATCAAAATTATCCCTATACCCCGCTACATAGAGCTTTCCTGATGCGTCTCTTGCTATTCCGGTGTAAACTACGGGTGTTGGGTTTCCCAATGTCATATTCCAATCATAAGAAAACGACATATCTCCAGAAGATAAATCAGGCACGATAGGATCATTAATTTCCTGAGGAGAGTAATTAAAATCTAAAATAAATGAAAATGTGAAAACCAAAATGAATAGTACAATAATCAAAATTGAGGATTTTTTAATGATTTTTTGAATAATTGAACCCACCTTTTTGTCGATAATATTATAAAATAGCTTATACCATTATAAATATTTTGGCACTAGACTTAAATGATATTATAATAAATCGAGGACTTGCTATGGCTCGATCCCAACTTTATAAGTTATGCCTATCAACTTCTGCAACATTCACAGGTTGTTATGAGCAGGCAAGCACGATGGAGGTATTCAATACATTTAATTCCTAGTAATTTTAATGATATCTCGAGAAACTTCTTTAATAATAGTAGCGAATACGGGTAGAGTTTATTCAGTGGTAATTATAACACTATTTCGGATAATCAGCCATTCACCTCCTTTCTTTTTCAATACTCCGGTTAATCTTTCTTGTAGACTCAATTTTCGGCCCCCGATTGTCAAATTGACAGTTAATTCTGCTACAAGTCATGCAATTTATCCATGATAATATATTTTCTTCCAATCAAATGTGATGGAGATTTCTTTTAGATAAAGTACGAGTTATTGATGGAGTCGATTCACAAATGCATGTGAGTATTACTTTAGACGTTTTTAAATGGGTTAATTCAATAAAATTATGAATATTTCTTTTTTTCCATGTATTTATAATATTCCTCCTTGTCACTAAAGGAAGTTTCGTCAACTTCTTACTCGCTATGGTAAGCCATAGCGATTATATTATAATGAGTGTATCAAAAAGAGGTTCTATTGTCGATATTCAATATATTACTTATCCGAAAGAACTTGTACGAATCCCGATTGTGAATTACACGCTAACCCCTTAAATCCTACGCCTCTCAACGTTCTTCCCTTTAAGCAATTTTCCCTGGGTATTTGGAAGTGGATTGCTCAAGAAGCTAAGCTTTACAAGCAAAAACCTGCTCAAATTTGCGAGCGAATTTACGATCAATTCAATGTGAAAATCTCAGAAAGCACGATTCGAAAATATATTAACGAAATTGACGCATTTCTTTCAAACCAAATAGACAAACGTACGGTCCAAATACTTAAAGCACAAGGAAAGAT
>JAHLWS010000045.1 GCA_019057795.1 Promethearchaeota archaeon
CACTAAAAGAATAATTATATTTAAATTAGCAACAAATTTTCCTAAGAATAATTTATATTTGTTAATTTTTGGAAACATGATATACCCCGTTTTCTTAAAAAATTCTGAGCAAACAATATCAGAGAAAAAGAAGCACGAAACGAATATAAGGAAAAATCTAAAATAGGTAATACCATTTCGATAAAATTTTCCTATACGATGATAAGGATAAGGATAAAAGAACGAAAATAAAAGGGCAAATAATACAGTCGTAATATAAAAGAATAAAACCCTTTTCCATCGCAACCTAAATTCCAAAAAATAAGTTCTTAGGATTGGATTAAAAACTCCTTTATATTTTATTATTTTTTTATTCATTTCTTATTTGATCTCGTTTTTACTTATTCTTATTTAATTTTTTCTAAGTATAGTTTTTCTAAGAGAGATGTTTTTGATTGTGAAAACGATATTACAGTAAACTCTGACTCAAAATCTTTTCCTAAAATTTTAAAAATCTCTCCTTTAGATTCAGGTCTCCCATCGTAGTAGATCGTAAGATTCTTGCTTGAGGGTTGATATTGCACAGGCGATTTAACAATTGTAAGATCAATATTTTTATCCAAATACGGTGCTAATTTTTCATTAAGTTTTTTCTCGACCAGTTCAAATCTTTCTATTGGAATTGGCTCAAGAAGTTGGCACACAATTTCACTTGTTTTAAGCATTTTCTCCATATTTTCGATTCGATCAAATTTAATAATTTCTCCGTTGTTGATAAACGCAATTTTATCGCAAACTTCTGATATCTCACGTAGCATATGCGATGCTATAAAAATCGTTTTATTTTGTTCTTTGAAGGTTTTTAAATATTGTCTAATTTTTATTCTAGCTTTTGGATCTAATCCTGTTTGAGGTTCGTCTAAGAAAATAATATCTGGGTCGTGAAAAATGGCTTGAATAAATCCCAGTTTTTGTTTCATACCCTTAGAAAAGGTTTTAATTCTTTTTTTTTTCCAATTAATTAAATTAAAATGAGAAAGTAATTCATCGATTCGTTGATTTATTTTTTCTTTAGGATAGTTATGAAGTTTAGCGTAATGTTTTAATAAAACTTTAGGATTTGAATCGTAGAATACGGGAATATCGATTAAAAAACCCATTGAGATTAGGTCTTGCGAATTTACGCTTATATCTTGTAGATTATTCCTTTTATTTTTTATTAAGATATTACCAGTAGTGGGTCTTAATAGTTTTGCAATAAGTTTTATAGTTGTTGTTTTGCCTGCTCCATTTGGACCGACAAACCCAATGGTTTCTCCTTTGTGAACTTCAAGATTTAAATTTTTTACTACAAAAATTTTTCCAAACTTTTTGCTTAAATTATTTGTCTTTAGTATTATCTCATTCAAATTATTGTCACTCATTAATTTGTTTCTTACCAAATAAATGCTTAGGTTTTTACGATAAGATCGTTTGAAAAATAACTTTTTCTTCAATTGAGGCATCGATGTATTAAAAGGGATTAGCAGATAAAATTTATCTAATTAAAGCGATAACATCCAACTTCCTACTTCTCCACAATTACTATTAAGTCAACTAAGGATGACAAAAATTAGTAATGAAGTTATCGCAATACCAACCATTAAACCGATAAACGCATGTAAATTATATTGAAACCAATTTATCTTAAAGCCTTTATAATTCACTAAAATTTCATTAAAAACTTCATTCTTATTTTGAAGTTCAGTGTTATTGGCATAAAAATTGTCTTTTTTATCTTCTATTCTCGTAATCCTCGTGTAGTGTAAATAATTCAATAATATAAGTAAAGCAATTGGTATAAATCCGATAAACCAAAAACTCGTCCTAGATATAAAAGCCGATATGGCTAAAAAATAGAGACAGCATGTCGCAGGATTTGACAAATTTCTACCTAAAGAGCTTGTTATAGTATTATAATCTTTCTCTTCAAGTTTTTCAATTTGAGACAGTTCATTATCCACAAAAACATTTCCTTTTGTATAGATTATTTTATGATGTAAAATTCTATTATTTGTAAGAGTCACGTTATAACAGCCTTGAATATCAAGTTTGTAAATCGTACAATTTTCAATCGTAATATTTTGGGTATTACGACATTTTAACTTGTAGATAATGGCATCTTTAATGATATAATGTAGAGTACTTCGATGTATCCATAAGTTCGGTTGTAACCCTTTTAATTCATCAATAATAATCGATTCGAACTCCGAACCATCACCTTGCCATCCTTTTTCAGTCTTAAGGGAATTGATCTTTTTATCTGAAATTTCTATCTTATTAAATTTATTTCGCTTTAGATTCTTAATTATCTCATAATATTGATTCTTATTTAAAATTAATAATCAACTTATAATTTATATCTCAATCAATTTAATAATAATTATAATTAATTCAAGATAATAAATATAGATTTACTTAGGAAGGTTTATCGGTAACTAACTGAAGTGATACATACCAAACTATAAAATTATCTAAACTAAAAAAAAATGGATGGATTTGCTGAGCCAGATAATATAATAATTCAGGCTCATCTCCGGATAATAACTCAATCACGGCACCTCCATCAAAAACAACTTTTCTAAAAGGAAATGTCATCTTTTTTCCTCTCTAAGTACAATTCATCCAATACGGAATTGACATCGATATTTTCTACTTTTTCACAGGCATTTCTAAATTTCCTTCTATCTTTCTTATTTTTTTTCATATAATTGTTACTGATTAAAAATTTGATGATTGTATTATAATTTATCTTTTCATTTTTCTGAATTTGTAAATGAGCTGCTACTTTAAGCAATTCTTCTTTTGTCTCATCATCAATTGTTATTGTTGTCACTGATTATCACTCATAGTTTTAATAACTTTCATGAATTATATAGAAAATATTAAATTTATAATTTTATATTTTAAGGTTTTTTATAATTCTAAGATTGTTGAATTTAAAATATATTATAATTCAATTTTGGGAAGCATTACTTGAGAACCAATGAGTATTTAAATTTCCATGTCTAAATTATTAATGTGAAAAGGAAATCAATCTTCTTAGTTATAGGGATATTTGTATTTTTGTGTTCTGTATTTACTCAGAAAGTTTATGGAAATCCTGTTGTGGTGAGATCAGTTGATATATTGTTTGAGAATCCCTTTTTTACTGTCCCCCTGTTAATAATCATGTTTTTTATAGGGGCACGGGTAGAGTACGCTTATTTTAATTCAAAATTTTTTAAAAAACATAGATTTGAGTCTGTCTCGAGAAGCCATTATGGATTATTTTTAAGAATTAATCTTGTTACCTTTCCTCTAACACAAATCCTTGCCTATTTTTTCTATATATATTTCTTGCTATTCTTTTGGTTTTACATATTTCTCATAGAGATTGGAGTTGTTTTAATTGAATCGTATCTTTTAAGAATGGAATTACAAAGATTAGGAGATGTAGAAATATCGTCAAAGTTTATACTTAGAAAGACCTTTTCTGCGAATGTTATTTCTTTTCTCGTTGGTTTCTTAGCTTATTTGCCTGCAATCATTTTTTAAACAAATTAACTAATTTTTTTCTTATTTTTCTTATTACTTCTTAATATCGATAATAATGCTATTGGAGAAATTATACATGCAATACCTACGACGCTGAAGAGAAAATAGTCGCGTATGTCCAAATCCCTTCTTCTGGGTTTGGGAGGAGTCCCCCCATTTAAAGGATTTTTAACTAATACTGTGTATCTATAACGGACTCTCCAAATATCATAATCTTCGCAATTACAAATAAAATAGATATTATTATCTAAATCTATAACCAGAGATCTTGGTGTTACAAAAAAAATACCACCCCAAATAATTCTTGAAAGAAATTCACCTGTACTACTAATTTTAACTAAATTAATGTTTCCTATCGCATTATTTTGGATGATGTAAACATTGTTGTGTGAATCCTTAGCTAGATAGGTCCGAAGATTAAAATGGGCAAAAATATTATCGGATAATGAAAAGCTCCATTTTAGATCTAAATTTAAATCATAACATAAAATTGACATAGAATACTTATTAAATACCAATAAATCATATAAATCATTCAAATACCAAATTTCTCCATCAGAGGCTCTGAAATTTTCTATTAGAATCTCCTTGATTTGATTCCCAGTACTATTTAATTTAAGAATATATCCTGTGGAATAACTCTTGTCTCCCATGATAAATAAATTATTATCAGAATCTACCATTAATAGTTGAATTTTATTTTCTAAACCCATTTGCCATATTATAGCCCCTGAACTATTAATTTTAGCCAAGTTAAATATAGAATTGTTGCTAAAATAAAGATACATGTTATATCCGGAATCTTTTACGATATTAGGAGAATAACCATCGAGGTAAATTGAAGTGTTCCATAAGAATTGGTCAGCATTATTAAATTTCATTATAAATAATCTCCCAGGATAAGGATAAAAATAATGACCGAAAATTAGCAGGGAATTATTTTCACCTAAAATTAAAGAAGCATGGCTAATGTATTGGTCTAGACTAAGTTCCTTTGAAAAAAGAAGCGCCCCTGAAGAATTTATTTTTATAAGTAATATCTTAGATGAAGAATAATCTATATTTAAAATAAATAAATTATTATCATTGTCAAAGAGGTAAGAGATATAGCAATAATCGTCTAATTTAATAGAAAGTTCCCACTCTTTAATTCCTGATGTATTAAAATTCGATACATATAAGTATTTATTGGGGTTATCCTCTAAAAATATCTTTCCGATAATATATAGAGAACCATTAACTAATTCACAATAAGGCTCAAAGAGACTTCCTCCATCTTTTACGATTTTTGACCAAGAATTGGAATTTGATAAACCTAACGGGTAATTTTGATCATACGCTTCAAAATTCTGAAGGAAATTTCCTATATTAGATATCATGCTGCTAATTATTAAGCATATAATAAGACTTTTCCAAGCGATTTTTTTCATTTTAGTCAATATTACTAATTTTTTTATAACCATATAATACTTATTGTGTCTAAAATGAAAAGTTGAGATGTAATCAGAAAGAATTGAATTATGAATCAAAATTTCTTTTTAAATTATACTAAATCCTATTTGGTAATACTTTATCAAAGTTAGGGAAGGTAATGTTTAAAAAAAGAATGTATTTATTCAGGTAACATCGACATAGGATTCGATGCGGGCAAAAAGCTCATCGATATGACTATAATCATCTATCGTAATGGTAATAGCGTGATTAGGACATTTTCTTTCGCATCTTCCGCAACCCAAACATGTTTCTAAGTCAATCATCGCCTTACCGTCAACCATCTTCATTGAATCATAAATACATACTTTAAAACATTCCCCGCAACCCTCGCAGAGGTCTCTATTTACTTCAACTGTTACTCCTTCCATCCTCTTTAAAATCTTTTTAATTACTGATGTAGAGTATTTCATTGTAAATAGGATACAGCAACAAGGGCAACAGTGGCATAAACTCATGAAATGCCCGGTGTCAGGTAGGACGTCGTACCTCCAAGAATCTGCTTTAAGCCTACCTAAATGGGGCACTAATCCATTTTCGTAAGCCAAGCGCTCACGCTCCAAGGCTTCCTCTACGGTACCTTGGCGCGCACTAGGATGTTTTTCAAGATCGATCCTCGCAGCATCTTTACCCAACCATGTACATCCTAACGAAATGTCGTGATTTTCGCACTTGCTATGTTTTCGACAGGGACAATCCATTAATACAATATAACTTGCTTTTTTGATGAAATGTTCCGTTACAGCGAGAGGTAATACTTGATTCTCGTATGTTCCTAAAGATACATTAATCGGAATTGGCGACCCAGTTGAAGTCTCAGGACCAAAAATTCGTTTAAAAAAATATTTTATCCCGGGAACTTTTGATAATCGAATTCCATTTTTATAACGTTTCATGAGTTTCGTGTGCGCTTCTATAGGCCGTAAATCTTTGGAAGTTTTAATTTTATTTCCCATTATACCATCACTATATACTTTCAAGAATATTTCTAATTTTTAATTATATCCTTCATTTAATATTAAGTTTGATAATTAAAATTAAGAATTCAATGACAAGAGAATATTTATTTTAGGAAAAGAATTATGTTTATTTTTCTCCTCTCATTCACCGAATTATGCAAAACTTGAAAAATTTCAAAAAACTTTAATCTTAGAAGTGATTAAAGATAAAAATAATTAAAATCCAATACGAAAACATAATAATAGGAAGCTAGATAATTATATTACAAGAGGAAAATTTAGTGCAATCCGTGAATAGAATAAGGGTAGTGTTCTTTTTGACAGGAACCTTAGCATTTCCATTAATCTTCGTGATACTTATTTTAATTCCAACTTATTATTTCATAGTATTTGCAACATTTATTATAGGATTTTGGTTTCAAAATAACATTTACTTTATGAAGAACCTGTATAGCAAACAATATGGAATACAATATAGTTCTAATAAAGTAAAAAAGGTAGAATTCATTCTAACAGCAGTATTATCCCTCTTTATGATATTTGGGGGGGTGTTAGCAATATATTTATCTTCTCAAAATCCAAGTGCTTTTAATAAAAACACAGCAGATTTAATACTCTCGTCTTATTTAATCCTATATGGAATAGGCAATTTAACAATCGCAAAAATCAACGAGGATAATTCTACAATATACAGAGTATGGTTGGGGTTAGGAAGTATAACTTCTCTTCTTTTAGGAAGCATTACTCTTATTATGACTTTATTCTATAACGCAGAGGTACTATTTTTATTTATCGTAGCTTTAATTTTATCAGCAAGTTCTAATATGGTTTTCGCCATTAAAGGAAGAAAGCCTATAGTTGTTGGAAATGACGAATAAAAAAAGATAAAGCAAATATCCCTGAATTTAATTCATATAGATCAAAATAAATTGATTCAAACTCCAATTTTATAGCTTCCATGTTTTAACCACATCACTCAGAAATACGTTCTAATTTAAAGCATACAGGACGAATTCCATCTGGACAGGCTGTATATATCATATCTTCTCCAGTCCAATTGGGAAACCCACCGCCACATCGCAAAATTGATATATTTTTGTATAATCCATACCAAGCGTGGTGGCAGAATCCTTCCGGCATATTCCCTGATTCACCAACGGTGAATTCAAGACCTTCTTTCATACTGCATTTTGTTATGGGGCTACCATCTTCCCTAATAAATACATGTCCAAGGATATCTTCAGGACCAAACTGTTTTACTACTGTAATTTTTACATTATTCATTTCGATTTCTCACTTTTTCAAACTAATTTATTCTTTCTAGTTTAAAACATACTGGTTTCCGACCATCCGAACAAGTGGTATGCTGAACGCCTTCTTCATGACGATTAAAGTTTCCTCCAAAATATAACACGGAAAGATCTTTGTAAATATCGCGCCATGCCCAACCACAGAATCCATCGGGCATCTTTTCGATGTGGTCAACAATAAATTCCTGACCTTCATCAAACGCACCGCAACGAGTGATTTTCGTTCCAGATGTCGAGTAGACCTCGTGTCCAAAAACATCAATTGGATTAAATTTTTTAATCACTGTAATTTTCACTTTTGACATTTCTATTTAACACCTATAAATAAAAACAAACGATTTAATTTATAGATTTATTTAATGAAGTTCAGTCGAAGTTTGAACCACGACTGAATGATAGTTTGTAAAAATTATTGTAAAAAGCATTTTTTCTGCTTACAAAAATCCGCTTCTATTTTAAGAGATTTTGGAATAGTCTATTAAATCTTCTAAAAAATCTTCGTATTCTTTTTTTTCTAATTCTAATTTTTAATTATATCATTTAATATTTTTTCAATTTCATTCAATTCTTCTGAATTAGGACTTAAAATACATGATTTCACGACATTTCCTTCTTGTATCGTTATTGCGCCTGACGATTTTACTCTATTTTTGATATGACTTGCCTTATTTGCTATGGCTTCTTTAATAATTAACGCTATTTTGTTGTATTGGTGTTGAGTAATTTTTTTTTTCACTTGATCTCCTCCGTCGTAAATTCCACTTGAACTAAATTTGGGTTTGACGGGATTATATTCAATGCTTTCTTGTTCAATAATGTATTGGTTGCCATTTCCATCGCCGTAATTAATCATGTTTTTCAACTCTTTTTTTTATCAATGTTTACCTTCCAATTCTGAACTTTATCATTTCATTCAGGTAATGAATGAGTTTTTGCAATTTCAGACATAATTTCTCTCCTATTGATGCTTAATATCTTTTATCAATTATTAAATATAAGTCGCATCAATACCGTTTTTAATTTAAGCAGAAATAAAAAAAAAATCAGAAAATCGGTGAACTATTCAAGTTTCTCCCAGAATTCTTCATTTGGATGCTCAGGTTGTGGAATTTGTTTCAGATTATGGTAGCAAAAATCGCACATAGTTCCCCCTTGGAGAATCGTCTGAGATCGGGTCAAATGAAAATCTTTATTCGCTTTTTTGGGAGAGAAAAAGTCACCAAAGCAAATAATATAGTACAGCATGTCAGGATCTTCAACATTCCGCAAAGCCTCACCATAGATACAGCTTGTGACCTTAAAAATATATTGATCATCTTGAGACATGCCTGAAATAAAACTATGCGTCTTGACACCCGCCGAGTCGATCCTTTCCCGATAATCTTTCAATGATGAATAAGTCTGTTGTTTGGGATTTGGACGAGAATGGATCGGTGATTCCCGCTTCTTTATAAGCATACTTCGCTGCTTTTATGGTCGATGGGAATGCTGTGAAGTCTGCTCCAGGTCCACCGTGAGGCACATATAGTAAAGAGGAGTTAGAATTAAACCTCGAAATTACCTTATAAAAAAAGAAAAACTTAAATAATGATCCGACAAAATTGAAAAATAAAAACTAACTTTATTATATAAAATTTATTGTATGGAAAAGAAAGAAACTCTCTGTGAAATAATTGGAATAATTTTAGGAGATGGTTATATTCGTTTTGCAACAACCATATTAGGTCTACGAGATTAGAAAATTTTTCTATTATTTTTTTTATTCTATAATAATTCTCTCTATGAGTTATGTGAAATTATTAGTAACAAAAAGTTAGCTTATTATAGATATATCTTTCGAAAAGAATTAAAAAAAAACTTAATTGATAAATTACACTCACCCGACAAAAATACGCTCGGGCGAAACCTAAAAGAGTAACATTTATCTTCGTATTTTCCTTATTATTATTAATGCCTGCAAAACCTAACGACATTCGTACGGCCACGAGGTATACCTATTGGGATTCTCCCGAAGAATTCACTTGTCCCCTCTGTAATTCGAAACTACGACACGAGTTTAATAACGGAGGCCGAAGAATTGAGACAATGAAAGGACCGCTCTGGGTAGTCACCAATTATTATAGCTGTACTAATCAAGATTGTGAAATGCATAAAGCATTTCCAGCCGTGTATCCTTCTACTATAAAACGTAAGCGATTTGCCTTGGATGTATGGGCTAAGGTGATCCAGCACTATTTCAAGCATCATCTGAACTACTCGCTAATCGTGGAGCTCATGTGGGACGATTGGGAGGTCTCCATTTCGAGGGGCACAGTAAAGCATATCTGTGAATATTTTGAGATGTCCGGTAAGCAATACATGGACGAGAAGGTCCTTAATGACGTTAAATCAAGTGGGAAAATCGTCTTATCGTTGGATGGAGCTCAACCCGTTAAAAAGGAGCCTTCTCTATGGGTTTTTTCTGATCGCCTTACAGGACACGTGTTAATAGCAAGAAACCTGGAATCCGCACCAGCATCCAAACTTGAAGGCTTATTACAGGAAATTGAAGAACTCTACGAGGTACCAGTAGTTGCTGTAATTTCTGATAAACAAAGGAATATTGTTAATGCCGTCAAATCTTTCAATAGGAAAATCCCTCATGTTTTCTGTCAATATCACTTTCTTGACCACATCGCCGAGCTAATTGCATCAAAAGATTCTCATCTCAAGACAACAATTAAAAAAGCTGTCAGACAATTATCTATCGTTGCCAAAAGCAACCTTGCTGATTCAAATGATTTATACAAGCTTTTCTTACCAATCAGTGAGGAGTTAAAGTGTGCAATATCGGCACGAGGAGATCGCTTCAAGATATTTCCCGGGATTGAATGTCACGCCAATCTAAAATATGTGGTTGATAAATTAGAGCCTTTCAGATCGTATCCATTAAGTCCAAAGCTCTCTCACTCGCTTGGTTCTTTAATCAATGCCCTTACTACCCTTCTCTCTGAAACCCAACAGTTGCGAGACGAGATCACCTCTTTGATTCCTGATCTCGAGAATATTAGAAGGATCTTTGGAAAACGAGCAAATCGCTCTCAATTCATCCAGAAGCAAATAGATAAATGGGTATATAAGCTTCAGAGTCGCCTAAAGAGACGGAGTCTAGAGTATAATCCCCACAATATTAAGTGGCAACAGTCTTCCCACAAGCTTTCTTGCGAGAAAGTCTGGCAACAGTGGATACGGTTAGTTAATTCATATAGAGAGGGTCTATTCGTAGCGTACGATGACGACCAGCTAGAGTTCACCAATAATGCCAAAGAACAATTATTTCATCGCAGCAAGCATCATTTTCGGTCATTAATGGGAAGAGAAAACATATCAAGAATCTTTCTCGAGCACGGTGGACTTTACTCTCAGCTAATAGATATAGATTATTCCAAGAAAAATGTCACTAGCATCCTTTTAGCAAGCGAGACACCGCTCACTGAATTCAGTAGGAGAAACTTTACGGCTCAATACGCTATGGTAAAGCGTACATGGAGAATCCGGGAGATTGATACGGGAAACTTCGCTCAATTTGAAGAAAATCTAAGGGAGTTAGGGAGCACCTAAATGATTTTGTCGAGTGAGTGGGGATTATCAATTAAGAAAAAAAAGGGAATTAATCATTTTCTTTTAAAATTTTATTGAGAGTTTCTATAGCATTTTCTATAATCCTTTTTGAATACACTTTTTTTATGGTTTTTGCCATCATTTTATAGGATCCTGTGACTTCAATTTCTATTTCAATAAAGACGCCAATACCTGAATCTATATCTTCAAAGTTTATTGTATAAGAAACTTCACCAGGAGAAGGAACAACTTCGAATTTTGTAGAACGTTCAGTTCTTGGGCCAATTTCATTGGTTGAAATTTCTTTTCCCTGAACTACCGTAGTATGTTGTCCAATTGTATCAAAGAGCTTGTTTACTATTTTTCCCAAATCGGCTTGTTTCTCTTTTAATTCAAATATTAATTGCTTAGCTTCAGGTTCTTGTTTTTCTTTACCACTTACCACAACCCTCACGCGACCGATGTTCCGAATTCGTGCATTGGGTGTTTGAGAGTCACCTTGCCTTTGCGAGGTTACACGAACTGCCGGGAAGTAAGTACCGCTCTCGGAGAAAGTATAAGTGGTTTTCACCTTAGCACGATTGCTCTTGGTGTCTTTAAGCTGCTCGGTGACTGGATAGTCGCCATTACCCTCGAAATCCCATTCCACACCAACTACCGAACCTGCATTCGGCGGCGTTTCGATAACCGCAGAAAACTTAACTTTCTTCCCAACCTTGACATCTGCACGCTCACCTCCATTTACTGTAAGAGTGACCACCGGTTGAATCCCCTTACGCTCCGCAGCAGTCGGTGGCACTTCCACTTGACCATCTACCACTTTATATGTAGTACTTGCTGGTGGTGCCACGCCTTTTTCAACCCATGCGCTCACGTCGCGCAGTGCCTGTTGTAATATACCACTATAGTTGATAACTCGCGTGGTTATAGCTGGATGGGAGTCTAAAGGTGTGATCACCGGTGGTGTATGCATTGCATTGTCAATGAACCAGAGCCGATAGTTATCATCAAACTTTTCTCCCAATGCGGCTTTTACCTTCGAGCGATACCAGTCGGCTTGCCAAGGATAGGCAGCCTCGTCCACTAACATTTCTACTACGATCATCTTACCCTCAAACTTGCCAGTTTGGACCGAACCAGCGCCCTGATACGCATGACGCGGACCCAATATCTCGGGTCGTTGTGGATACAACGGTTTACCGTCATTGCCCCGGAATTGGTCCCAGACATAGTATTCAGGTGACGGAACTTGATGGCGATGATAGGTTTGAGTTGCGAGATAATTAGAGTTGTCGATCAGCACTTTATCACCCGCCTTGACAGCTGCCAGAAACCCGTAGTTATCCTCGCCATAGGCCAGAAATACCATGTCATCGAACACTGCAACAGCGTAAACCACGCAACCCTCAGCTTCGCCGCTTTTCAAGAATATTGAAGCCCCCTGTATGTCACCTTCAGGCACGCTTTCTAATACAAACCCTGCTGGGACTGTTACGTTACCAGCTTGCCCAGCAGATATAGACAATGACCCTCCCATTTTCCTGATATCATCGGGCATAATAAGCTTGCTTATAGTTGTATCGTGTTTTATCCGGGCGTCTAGGAGCGATTGGGTCGGATTCGCTCCGAGATAGCCAGGTTCCTTCCAAAAATCTTCAAAGTATGTGGGATCCCATTTAATCATTGGGTCAAGGAGCGTAGTTAAGACTCCGGTGTAGCCGAACGCTATTCTCCTGTAATTGAACCAAGCACGTGGCGGAAATCCCATCTTAGTCACTTCGGTAAGCGCCTCTCGTTCCTCTTCATTTAGATTAGCATACATATCTCCGCTACCACCAGGTTCTACTGCATCGATGATGGTGGACATTTTATCTTTCAACACGCGCATCGCATGAGCCTGTACCGAGAATACATTGATCATGGCCATTGGTGTTGCGTGAATAAATGGCACCACGCCGTCCCAGACACCGACTGTGTTTTCTATACAGCTTATTATCTTATAACCTCCACCGCTACCGCCAAATGCATAACCATAGGGGCGGTGGGAGCCATACATTTCAGAGGCCAAAGCGCGCGAATACTTCACCACTGCCACACTGGTCCGATACCCGGCGATAGTGGGATCTTCCCCTGGGAACATATCCAACCTTCCTAGGTTTGATTCCACAAAATAGCCGCCACTCTCGAATGCAAAGTCTAATGAGTAGGGAGGATCAGGGTAATTTGGTTTCTGTACAACATTTTCGTTCCCAGACATCGGCATGATATACTGGAAGAACCGACCATCGTATTGCTCTTTCGGTGGGAAGTAGAACGAGAATCGGGCTTGGGTGTCTTTAAATCCGCCATGGATGTATCGATGGCGTACGGGCTCGTCCCGCCACTCATCGATATCCACATATGGTTGGGCGAAAAACGGATCGTTTGTCTCACTTGTTTGCATAATAATTCACCTCTTTTTTTATTTTATATAAAAATATAAAATTAGAACTAAAAAATAAAAAAAAATAATTTAAAATTAATCTCTTTGTCCTAAAACTGTGACGGAACAGACGCTAAATGCCCCACCGAGATTTTGGCATAAACCAACCTTAGCATCGGGAACCTGTCTCCCCTCAGCTCGTCCTTGAAGTTGTTTGGTAATCTCTTGAAGCATGCGACAACCAGTTGATCCAATTGGATGACCAAAAGATTTCAGTCCACCAGAAGGATTAACCGCAGTCTCCCCATCCCAATTAAATGTTCCATTCTTTAATTCCTCAGCAGCCATTCCACGATCGCAGAATTGTAAGTCTTGACAATTTATAAGCTCAGTTATCGTGAAACAGTCGTGTACTTCGGCGGCATCGATTTCCTTTCTTGGATCTGTAATACCCGCCTCTTTATATGCGTATTCGGCTGCTTTAACGGTCGCAGGAAAAGCTGTAAAATCCGCTCCAGGGCCGTTAGAAGGAATATACCATGGAAAATTAGTTCTACACGATATAGCGTTTGCTTTAACTAATATATAATCGTCCGCGTGAGCATAACTTTCAGCAAGCTCTGGTGTAGTCAATATTAACGCAGCAGCTCCGTCCGACATGGCGCAGCAGTCAAAGCGACCGAGAGGGTCAGCGATCATTGGGGCTTTCATTACTTGGTCAATCGTGATCTTACTTCGAAAATGCGCTTTTGGGTGGTAAGAACCGTTATCGTGGTTTTTAACCGCCACACGCGCTAAATCCTCTTTTGTCCAACCAAATTCGTGAAAACATCTAGTTGCTGCCATCGAAAACATAGCAGGAGCCGAAGGTAACGGTAAAACGGGGTGTCCAAATATTTTAAAGCCGGGTAAACCGCTTCCGCCCTCGTCCATGAGTCTAGAGCATATTAACAAGGTGTTAATATTGTTTCTCCACTCCACAGGCGAGGACTACATCGTAAGCTCCAGATGCGACGCCAAAACAAGCATTTCGCTGAATCACTATAAGTGATTTCATTTACGAAAAGCGTCCATCCCCGAAGCGCAATAGTTCTCAGTACGCGTGATAGGAATCCCATCCAATCTTAGGATATCCTCCACTAATGCACCAGACATTCCAGTGAAGTAGTAGAAGATACCGACCCATGCTGCTTCAACCTCGTCCTTTTTTATTCCCGCATCTTTAAACGCATCCCGAGAAGCTTCAAATAGCAAGTCGTATTGGTTTTTATCCCATCGTTCGCCATATTTTGTAGCGTCACAGCCAATAATGGCTACTTTATCTCTAATTCCTTTTATTTTACTCATTTTTTTTTCACCTCTAATGTCTTAAGGGCCGACATTTCCAATAGTAGTTATGGAAATCAGCTCCTTCGTGTTCTTTTCTGAAAGTAAGTTCAACTTCCATCCCAATTTTTACGTTCTCTTCGGGTTTTTGGATTTCCGTCATGTTTAATAACACGCGTCCGCCACCCTCTAAATCAATTACACATCGAGGGACTGGTGTAGCTAAGTAAGCCCCTCCAACTAGATGATCTAAAGTATACGTAAAAATGGTTCCTTTGTGTGCAAGTTTAATTAGTTCAAGCTGGTCGTCTGCTCTACAAACAGCGCACGAACGCGCTGTTGTAGGATATTGAACGGTTCCACAGCTAGTGCATTTAAGGCCATACCATCTATAAACAGCGTATGTATCTCGCCACATGGTTACAGCAGAGCTTTTTCGGACATAACGATCTTTTACAAGTAATTCTTTATTTTCAACAAATACGTTGTAATTCTTCAGAGCGATCATTGATTTTTGGTGTCCTGCTACGCCCAAGTGCTTCTTTGAGAGTTCTCTTACAGCTTTTCTGTCTGTGATGTGCATTAAAATAGCATCTGCTCCATCTCCATATCCTGCCAAAATTACTTTTGCATCTTCCTTAGGTCGTTTTAAAGCAGCCATTAGTAGCATGAATGCCATCGGGGTTCCAAAATCGCCTAACTGGAAAAATAAACCGTTTTGAGCGGCTCCTTGTGGAAACTTCATCATTTTTGAGATTCTCCCGTGAACTCTAGGGTTGTTATAATAATAAGCTGCAATGTCAACTTCTTCTGGTTTTAGATCGTTCCTTTTCATAATTTCAGTCATTACTTTCGTAATATTTTTCATGTAGAATTGATTGTCCATTTTGACTTCGAAAGTTCTTATAAATTTATCTTTGTTTGTCCGCTTCCAAGGTCCTGTTACGTTTGCCGAGATCGAATAATAATCGTCAATAATGAGCGGTAAATCGTCCCCTTCTGCTATTAATAAAGCTGCCGCGCCATCAGCGTAACCGTATTCCCACATGGTGGAAGGTTCAGGCTCTCTAGTATCAGCAGCGACAATAAGAATGCTTTTTATGTCTTTATTCGCTTTGATTGTATCAATCGCTCTAGCTAGGGCAGTAGTTCCCGATTTTAATGAATCAGTAAAATCTGCTGTTATTATACCTTCCCTTAAGTCCAATACTGTAGCAATTAAAGAAGCCGAATCTTTTTCCGTGTAGACTTGAGTAGTTGACGCGAAAAAAAGTCCATCAACGCTTTTTAGGTCGACACCTGCTAAACAATCTAACCCCGCTTCAACCGACATGGTAATACTATCTTCGTCCGCGCTTGCAACTGCTTTTGAGCCGGGAATAGAAGGAAAATCCCATGCTTTAGCAATAAGATCGCGAGGAAGCAACCAGCGCGGTAAATACGCGCCATAACTTTTAATACCAATTGGCATATTAAATTTTTACCTCTAATATTTTTATTTTTATAATTTAGATTTAAATTAATTAGTTATGTGATTTTCAATTTTTTACAATAAATATATTTTGTTTTTTAAAATAGCACAAGTATTGAATTTAAAAAGCTAGCTTATTTAAGAGTAAAGGATGTAAAGAACGAAAATATTTGGTTTGAACCACTTTTAAAGAAAATCTTAGTTTAAATCAAACTTTTTCTCAAGGACAATAATTATAGGCTCGAAACCGACTTTTCCAAAGATATCTATCAATCTTTTTACGCCTTTATATGCCATATTAATTCTTATGGCTTCACAACCCCAAGATTTTAAAATTTGAATGGCTCTATCCGCTAGGATTTTACCAACTCCTCTTCCGATAAATTCTTTCTTGGTAGCCCACGAATTAAGATAGCCAAGGTACTGCCCTAAATTGTTTTTTACTGCTTCTAGCATTCCCATTGAAACAACTTGTCCAGAAGATTTTAATTCAGCAATCAAGGTTATACGTTTCAAATTGGGTTTAAATTGTCTTAATCCAGAAGTTTCTCTCCATTTTGCTTCGTCTAATCCAATGTTAAATTGGCTCTGGAGCTCTCTTAAAATTTCTAAAGTTGCTTGATAATCAGATGTTCGATAATTTCTGATTATTATTTCTTCTTTATCAATTAATTCGTCAGACATATTTCTAACACCATTTTATTAATTATTTAGTTTTTTTATAAGATTTAAATCAATTCTTTTTGATAATAACTTCTCGTTACTTACTTCATCTATAATAAAGAAGATGTACTCATCAATGTGGGGGATAATGGGCGAGATAAATACCAATTCCTCTTCAGCATACCAAGAATCAATCAATTCAATCATAATTTCTTTTTCGAAATATTCTCTAAGGTGAGTAATTTTTACAACTAACCCTTTCATTTCATTCAGGGAATTATTTTGGACTAATATCTCTAATTCTTGGCTATCTTCCGTTATATTGATTTTAAGTAATATAAAGGGCTTCTTGTCAATAAAATTTAACTCTCCTTTTTTGTTAGGGTCAAATAATTGAATACTTGAGAAAGAATCTTTGTAATCTTCACTATGTATATGCGATACATCTATCCCTTTAAACGCCAAATATGCAATCGCTTTTTGCATTCTTATTGAACTAGCGTCAGCTTTTTTAATTACAGTAGAGAAAAAATGATCCGTCGTGTTATCAATCAGTTCCCTTAATTTTTTCTTAATTTTATCACCCGCTTGGATAACCTTCTTAGTTTTAGGAGATTTAATTACATCATCCTTCAATATCTCAGATTCAATAATTTGAAAGATATTTTTTTCAAAATTATCTTTTATATCTTGAGTTAAATGTCTAATGAGGTCATCTCCAAAAAGTTCAATATTGTTTGGTAACGACACTATAATCACGATATTCTCAGGCGTTTCCCCTGTGAGTCCAGCTCTTCTTTTTTCTCTTCGAGAGTAAGCCCTAAATTTTTTACCAAAAAAAGTATAGCCTTTAAATTCCAAGTCTATGTGGTCTAAAGCGTCAGACTCGTTTATATTTAAAAACCAAATAGGGTGATACCTAATCGGGCGCATAAATGTCTTATCGTCTTTATATCGGTCATCCGGGTAGATTAATAACGGCATGTGACCACGAGCTTCGTCAAAATATAGGACATAAACTACGGTTAATTCCTCGAAAGGATTTTTTTCAGATGACGACGGTCCAAATAATTCAGCCACGAGTGAACCCGTTTAAGCAGTTAATTTATAATACAATAGAATTAAATAATACTTTGTCTAAAAGTTTAATTGAAATATATATATTATTTATTATAACATTTTTGATGTGAGTTCTTATGCAAATAACAGATGTTAAAACATATGTTTTACAATTAGATTTTAAAATTAAAATTGGCTCGATGCCCGCATTAAAAGCCACCGGATTATATCTGAACATTAAAACAGACGAAGATATCGACGGATGGGCTTTATCTCACTGGAACTTAAGTAATATAGCTCATAAACAATTTATCGATGAGGCACTTAAGCGATTATTACTAAAAAAAGATCCGTTTATGACTGAGCGAATTTACAACACAATATATCATTCGAGCAATCGAATAATGTTTGGCATACCTCAAGCAACTAGCGCCATTCAAGTAGCGTTATGGGACATTATTGGAAAAGCAACGAAGCAACCTATATATAAGTTGTTGGGAGGGATGAAAAGAGAAGTAAGAGCATACGGGTCTATGCCACGGGGTTACAAACCTAAAGCTGCTGTTGGAGCTGTGCAAGCCGCTATTGATTTGAACGGCTTCAAGGCTGTAAAGTTACGAATTGGAAAGAGTTTAAAAAGCGATGAAGCGATCATAAAAGAAGTTAGGGACGCTTTTCCCGATATAGATATTATGGTGGACGTGAACTCGGGATATACAACGGTTAGAGACGCGTTGAAAGTCGCGCATATTTGCGATAAATACAATGTGGCTTGGTTAGAGGAACCTTTACCTTCCGATAATTTGAACGGTCTCGCTATTTTACGCAATAAATCTCCCGTGGAAATAGCAGGAGGAGAAAACGATATGGGTACTTTCAGGTTTGAGGATATTCTATCAAAGGGAAGCTACGATATAGTGCAACCTGATGTTACTCGTAGCGGTGGTTATTTACAACTGAAAAAGATTGACGCGATGGCAGAAGTAAAAGGAGTGCGCTGCATACCCCATATATTCGGGTTCGGCCATATACTGGCTGCTAATCTTCATTTTATTATGGCTTCGCGTTGCGATTGGTGTGAATTTCCATTTATTCCAGACGAGTATCAAATACTTGAAGAACCAATAAAGTGCGAAAAGGGAAAAGTTAAAGCGTTAGGTAAACCTGGTTTGGGCATTGAAATCAATCGAAAGATGTTTGAGGAAAATGTTCTTAAAATATAGTTTTTTTAGGTTAGATTAATAATCAAAGTAAAACAAGGTGAGCTAATGAAACCTATTACAGAAGAAAAATTCGAATCTATTTTAAAATTTTTAGAAGAAAAGAAAATCGATGTTCTAATGATAACTGATTACGAAAACAGTAGGAATGTTAACTTGCAATATCTTTCTGGTCATCCTACCGACGCAACGATATTAATAAATTCAAGTGGAGAATCGATCTTAATACCTTGGGATGTGTCGTTAGCAGAAAAACATTCTGAGGTTGATGAAATTATAAATCCAGCTAATTTTAGCTTCAATATATTTTTAGCAATGAAAGAATTATTTGAAAATCGCTGGAAAAAGTCATCCATTACGGTCGGAGTCCATTCAATGACTACTTATGGCTTCATTGTAAAAATGAAAGCAATTATACCCGGAATTAAGTATTTTGAAGAACCTATCCAAATAAAGCAAGTTTTCGACAAAGTAAGGGCAACCAAAACTGAATTTGAGATTAAGAAATTATTAAAAGCAGCGCAAATTGGAACAAGAACTATCAGAGATATCCAAGATTTCTGTATAAATACTCCTGATGGTACAGAGAAAGATTTATCGTTTATAGTTAGAAAAAAAATAGCAGATTATGGTGGTGATGATGTTGCTTTTGAACCTCTTGTTGCAAATTCATCACGCGCTCATGAAATTCACCAATATCCTTTTGCTAGTGATCAGAGATTTGGATTACCAGGATTAGCTTTAATCGATTTTGGAGTAAAATATCAGGGATACAACTCTGATATTACTGTACCGATTAGTTTTGGCAAATTATCAGACGAACAGAATAAGATGCGTGAGTTAGCAATCAAGTCTTATGAAGCAGCAATAGAAATTATCGATATAGATGTTCCTTTATGGAAGATTCATGATACTGCGGAACAAATGCTTAAGAAAGGGAGCTATTCTATGCCCTATTCTTTGGGCCATGGTTTAGGGTTAACTGTCCACGATTCTCCATCTATAAGTCGAAAGCCTACGGATGAGTATTCAAAAAAACATTGGAAAGAAGAAACAATTCAAGATGGAATGGTATTTGCTATTGAACCTGGAGCCTATAAGCAAGGGTTAGGAGGCCAAAGACTTGAGAACGATTTCTTAATTCGGAATGGCAAGGTAGAAATTATTACTAACTCAGAACCTTTGAATTTTTAAAAATTTTTATTATAAATTATACTTTATTTCGATTACTAGTAAAAGTTTTGGGCATTTTTGACGAAAATAATATAAATTTTAATCTAATTTTACATTAAATACATCGAGGTTTAAAATATACAAGCATTAAATATTAGAAAATCTATAAACAAAAATCTTTAATTATTCTTTGATTTGGAGCCCTATTGATTCATGAAACTTGCTAATAAACTCGAATTAGTTTATATTCCCGCATCATATTGGAATGAGCCATTAAGTGGGTTTGAATTAATTTCTAAAGGAAAAAAACTTCCTAGAAATTCTAGTTTTTTTCTATTGTGGAATCCAACAAATCCATCAGAAAAGGAGCTTACTGAGCGTATTAGGCTCAGTTTTCCAACTATTCCTGCAAATAAGCTATTGACTTGTAAGATCAACTTTGCGGTTCCGGTACAGTCATTAAAAACTGATAATGATATGATATCTTCCACGAAATTTTTTGAAGTATCGTCATTCATTGGAAAAATCATGCCTATTGCACCTACTGTCAAATTACTATTTCAATTGGAAATAATTGACAGTCAAGATCGAGGCATGAAGCGTTTTAGTAATTCAATTAAGACGTGGGCGTTTTTAACAAAATTAATATTTGAACTGTTAAACAATGGAAAATTCATCCCCATTTTAGAACCAATTACAAGAGAAAGATATAATGGCCAATGGCGCTTATTACTAAACTCTCAAAAGGATAAAAATCGTTTTAAAACGATCTTAAATAATAGTTCTTGGCCTGCTTTTTGTCTTCCTATAAATTTCATTCGAGTAAATGGAGCAATTAAATCAGATGGTCTTTGGCACCCATCCTATGTTTTTTCAATCTTCATGGATAATATAGGAGATTATTTAATACGTTCTACGCTTAATAAAAGTGATTTTCAAACTTTTAAAGAATTTTATAGTACAGAAATTAAAAAGGAAACAGATCCAGACTTTATATTGGGTTGGGATTACAAATTTCTTAAAGCTCTCGTCAAAAAAGATCCTAGTTTCAAAGTAGAAGAATTTTATGAGACTATTTTACCAACTTTAGTAAAGAATTGGACCCAAACAGCCCAAGGATTTACGCTAAAGCACGGTTTTACTTTCAGTTTGGAATTGAAATACCCTAAAAAACCAGAAGATGATTGGCCATTTTTATTTTACCTTTCTTTACAAGACGGGGCAAATTCCATTCCTTTAAATGAACTCTGGGAAGGTAGTAGCTTTAAAAAAAAAGAATTTCAAAAATTTTTTCAAAACGATGGACAATTTTTAGAAATAATTCTAAGAGCTTTGGGTGCAGCATCAAAGATATTCCCACCAATTAAAAGAGCTCTATTAGAAACCATACAAGGCGAGATTAAACTTACTTCCAGAGAGGTAATGGATTTTTTAAAATATCCAAAAGATTTATTGATTCAAAGTGGATTTAATATTGTTCTTCCTGATGTGTTTAGGAGGGGCGGAAAACAACGTTTATCAGCAAAGCTAATTATTCGTTCAAAAAATGAAAAAAAGCTAAGAAAAGGGACATACTCGGTTTTACCATCAATATTTGATCTAAATTCAATGCTAGAATCTAAATGGGAGGTTACACTTGAAGGGAAAAAGATTTCGGATGAGAAATTCGATAGTTTGATTAACTCCAACGCTCCATTAATTAACTTAAGTGGAAAATGGATCTTAGTTGATCAGCAAAATATTGAAGATTTAAAGAGAATTAAGGATTCTGAAATGAAAAGTTACATGGATGCTCTAAAACTTGGATTAACGGGAAATATTCAACTACAAGAAAACGGTATGAAGTATGAGGTAATAATCGAAGGAGAATTAAGCGAGATTATTGAAAAATTACAATCAGTAGAATCATTTGAGGAAATTCCTTGTCCTTCATCGTTTAATGGAATCCTGCGTCTTTATCAGCAGGATGGGCTGACATGGATGGCAAACATGGCAAGATTCAACTTTGGATTGTGTTTAGCTGACGATATGGGGCTTGGAAAGACGATCCAAGTCATTGCGTTTTTAAGTTATCTTAAAGCTCAATTCCCTAATAATCTGGGAAGTGCATTAATTATATGCCCTACCTCAATATTATTTAATTGGCACCGTGAGTTAAAGAAGTTTGCTCCTGATTTAGATGTAGTACTTCACCATGGAGCCAAGCGAATTACAGAAGCGTCAGGAATTTCTGAGTTTTTAAAACCACATCGAATTTTTTTAACGTCTTATGGGACTATTAGAAATGATATTGACTTTTTAGAAACAATTGAATTTAGCGGAATCATCGTCGACGAAAGTCAAAACATGAAAAATTACGCTTCCAAACAAACTAAAGCAATAAATAAGCTAAAAAGTCAATTTAGAATTTGTTTGAGCGGTACTCCAATAGAGAATCGATTAATTGAGCTTTGGTCGCTTTTTAATTTCTTAAATCCCGGTTTATTAGGAAGCAGGGTGGAATTTCAAAAGAAGTATGTCTTGCCAATAGAACGTTTTCAAAATCAAGATATAATAAATAATTTAAAGTTAATTATTGCTCCCTTTATCATGCGCCGCGTTAAATCAGACAAATCCATTATTAATGATTTACCTGAAAAAAATGAAATGAAAATAATTATCGAATTGACCGAGGAGCAAGTTAAACTCTACCAAGAACTTGTAGAAAACACATTGAAAGAGATTGAAACCTTGTCAACAGATAAGAGAAAGAAGAAAGGGTTAATATTAGCCTTATTAGTAAAATTAAAGCAGATATGTAATCATCCTTCTCAATATCTTAAAATCGATATATCATCGATAAATCTGGATGAAAAAATGGAGGAAATTGTCTCTCAATCACAAAAATTAGAGAGAATATTAGAAATGACTGATGAAGTCATCTCAAATGGAGAAAAAGTCTTGATTTTCACTCAGTTCACGCAAATGGGAAATATCTTACAAAAAGTTCTTGAACACAAGTATAAATTCAAGATTCTTTACTTTCATGGGGGCGTACAAGAAAAGAAAAGAAAGGAAATTGTTGACGATTTTCAATCAGAAAATATTGAAAGCCCTCCAATATTAATTCTGTCTCTAAAAGCGGGTGGAACTGGCTTAAACTTGACCCAAGGAACTACAGTTATCCATTTTGATAGGTGGTGGAACCCCGCAGTTGAGGACCAGGCAACGGATAGGGCTTATCGAATTGGTCAAAAATCAGTGGTAAATGTTTATAAATTCATTTCTAAAGGAACTATTGAAGAAAAAATCGATTATTTATTAGAAGAAAAGCGAGATCTAGCAGATAAAATTGTTACATCCACAGGAGAGTCTTGGGTTTCAAATTTAGATGATGAAAAATTAAAGAAATTGTTATTATTAAGTAATTAAAAACTAGAAGTGATAAAAATAGACAATCGTAGAAAAGAATTCATGGAGAATCGTCGTAGTAGGCGTAAAGGCCCTGATAAGCCCCAAAGAAAGAGCGAATACGAGAAAGAACGCACTCGTGAAGAAGTTGAACAAATTAAAAAAAATCTCATAAATTTTGCCAAAACTTCTTGGGGTAAGCAGTGGATTCAATCAAATTTAAAAGTAGGGCGGCCATTTAGAATGCAAAGGGGAATTGAATATGTTAAAGACGAAAGACGAATTGAGAACCTTTCTATTAGTACAGGTCAAATCTTCGCAACCGTACAAGGTACTGCTCCAACGCCATATAGAGTGAAAATAAATTTTGAACCTATCCTCGAAGAAGGATGGAAAATTCTACTTAAAGAACTAGCAAAAAAAACCATCAATCTAATAGAATTATTAGAAGGCTTCTTACCAGAGGATATAATTACTATTTTTGATGAGAATGGATATTCGCTATTTCTAAATGCTTCAAAAGGCTTAAATGCAACTTGTTCCTGTCCCGATACGGCAATTCCATGCAAACACATTGCTGCTGTAATTCTATATATCGCCCGCGTTTTGGATTATAATCCTTTTTTACTGTTAGAATTACGAGGTAAATCTAAAAGTGAAATTCTCAACGAATTAAGTTTAGGGCAAGGAGTAAAAAGCAAAAATGAATTAGAAAAAGTTTCTACTACAAGTAATATTGAATTTAAATTTAACGTTCCAAAAATCTCTATTGTAGAATTATCAAGCGAACAAAAAAAATCAGACACAGATATTGATGATTATAATATTGGGTTTACATTTAGAAAGCCTGGAAAAATCATAGAAACTTTAGAAAATCTAGGCGTTCCTCAAAATATTGAAAATAAGGCTTTTGAGATCGTATTAAGAGCAATTTATCGTAAAATTACATCAAAAATACATGACATATCTTTAGAACTAAGTTAATGAAAAGAATTGAAAAAAAAATATGAGGCTGCAAGTTCATCTCAGTCCAGCTTGTAAACGCTTGTAGGTGGCGACAAAATGACCATAACCTTAAAATACGCGTTTATCCTATCTAATAATATGAGATATAAAACAAATTCTGAAGAATACGAGACGATTCGG
>JAHLWS010000046.1 GCA_019057795.1 Promethearchaeota archaeon
CGAAGAAATCACTCAATTAATCTGTTAAACGCAGTTTTGAACAATTCTAAGAACTTAAAATACTGAAGAAATAATGTCGGAAAGAAAAATAAGAGATATTACAAAAAAATATAAAAAAAGTTGTTAACTTGTAAACTTAAGCATTCTTTTTTCTTTTATGAATCCTATTCTCGTTTTTAAATACATTTTTATTGAAGAAATTTTATATTTTGGTTGAAAGATTAATAAATATTAATTCCAAAAACTAAATTGAAATGTGAAGTTGAGAATACAATATGACCGATGTCTACGAAGAATTCATAGTATATGAGCTTGATAATTCAGGAGAACGAAATAGACTAGATATAAAACAGGAAGATCTTCAAATCCATTTAAATCCAGAACAGGTGTTTATTATTATACGGGAAGACCTTAGAAGGATTTACATTTGGAAAGGAGCGAAATCTCCCGTTAGGAAAAGGTTCATAAGCTCCCGTGTAGCTCAAGAATTGCAACGAGAATTGATGGAAGACGCTCGTCACCATCGTTGTAAAATTGTATCCATAGATCAAGGGGACGAATTAGTGGAATTTTTAAACGCATTTAGATTGGAATCTATGGAGGTAACGGAAAAATTAGCAGATATGCGCTATGTCCGAAACCTCGAGCGCGATAGATTATTAGAAGCAGAACATCAATCTAAAGCAAGTAAGACTAAAAGAAAAGTAGAGGAGGAGTACTATTCGCCTATCTTGGATGATAAAACCGATAATATAGTGATGTCCTCGTTTGCTGTTGGAACCCCGAAATTTAAAGGGAAAGAACGTCGTATTCACCCATCTAAAGTAAAAGGAACTCTTGGATTATTAGAGGAAGAAAAAGAAAAAATTAAAGAAAAAATATTAAGTATAGAAATTCCGGAAAATTACGAACGCCAAAATCTGATTCTTGGACATTCCTTATACGGTGCTGTATCTAAAGTAACGGAAGTATTTGGAAAGAATGTTGTAGATATCACTTGGGAAGAGGTAAAAAAGCTTCCAAAAGGCGTAATGGAATTAGATAATAATTTATTTAGAGTTTACTTTGACGATAAGAAAGGAATTGTGGAAGCTGTAGAGGTTTTAAAGAAAGTAAGCACGCCTTCAAAAAATAAAGCTGAAAAACCTGCATCAACTCGAAGAGAACTACCAAAAATTCCAAGTAATAAAGATTAATTCGTAAATAGAAATAGATTAAATCTTATTTTTGAGCAAGTCTTTTGCTCTATAAACTATTAAGAGCATCGTCTTGTGGTTCAATTTCTTCAACCGGACCTTCTTCTATTTCTTCTTCTCCTTCTTTTTCGTTATTCAACTTGTTATTTTCAGTTGTGTTAGATTCTTCATTATCTTGTGCCTTAGGGCTGAGTGCAAGGTTTTTATCCTTTTTATCGATTTTTTCGGGTTTATTCATCTGTTTAATTTTCTTTAAACCTTCTATTGCTTCTTTCCGCACGGAAGGGCTTCGATCTTTTAATGCTTTAGCTAAAACATCAAGAGAGTGCGGGTGATGTAATTCGCCTAATTCATCCGCAGCTTCTTTTCGAACTAATTCATGTGCATCGTTTAGTAAAATATAAGCTAAAACGCCTAGAACCTCGTTATCACCGAGTTCTCCTAAAGTATCCACCGCGTCTTTCCTAACGCCTGGATCAGGGTCAGTTAGTGCTGTATTAGCTAACTCTTTTAGCGTTCTATCTGAATATCCAAGAGGTTGTATACCAACTAAATCTATTCCACAGAATTTACAAAAACTGTGACTAATTTTAATTGCTTTCCCACACGAGGGACAAACGCGTTGGTTTTCAAAATCAACTGATGGTTTTGTAAACCTTGCTGGACTTGATCCTCGTACTTGCTCTCTATTTACTCTATAAGGGTTTTTATTAGGATCTGGATAATTTGTAGGTTTTCCCATTGGTTTACTCACATTTTTTATTCTTTAATTAATCCTTTTAACTTATGATAAATATACTTTTTAACTTTAATTAAGATAATGTAGACCAATTTTTAATATAATAGAACTTTTCTTGAGAAAATTTGTACTACCCATCTAACTTTACAAATATGTCTCCCACGCATTTTTCTTGGGAGTATAATAAGCATTCATTAATTTTAGGTTTTAATTCATATTTAATTCCTAATGCATCCAGCCAGCAGCATACACGATAAACAACACCACATTCATAACCTTGCTTTACTCCAATCATTTTCATTCCTTCGAACGCGAAACATTTATCCATTTCCCAATGCATGCAGTTATTTTCGGGGAAAGTATATTCAAACTTCATAAAATCTCCTTTTAAAATACTAAAACCATCATCGATGAATTTTTTAAGTTGTTCGAAAGTAGTTATCTTCGTATTTTCCATTCCTAAGGCTTTTCGAACTCTTTGCATTTCAAATACTGATAAGTTTTTGATGGCTCCTTTATTGAGCTTGTTTGCAGCATCGATTCCATATTCTTTTACTGCATTATAAAACCACGCGCCATCATGGGTCATCCAACATTTAACAAGAAGATCTTTTAACTCATGCTTATCAAGTTTATCAAATAAGGTCATATTATAATCTAAATTGAGTTGACTTAAACTTAAGTTTAATAAAACGCAATAAAATTTAAAATATTTGAAAAAGAACAAGATAATTTTATATAATCTTAGAGCAAAAGTTACAACATTTGCATTACTTTTGAGTTGAGTTGAGAATGACTAAAGATGACAAAAATTATAGTATGTTTTTGATAGATATAAAAACATATAATGATTTTACTATTATAATAGAATAATTATTTTATTAAATAATTAAATAATTAGATCATATAAGTAAACATGACATATACTACAATTTCTATTAAAGATAAGACCAAAAAAGATTTAAAGAATCTTCTATCAATATATAATGCAAAATCTATGGATGAATTACTAAAATTGCTAATAATAGAAGCAAAGAAAAAGAAGATTGACGATTTTGGCATTGAATTTCAAAAAAAATTAAAAGAAAAGAATTTATCTTTAGAAGATATCATAAAATCTGGAGAAGAAATAAGAGCAAAAATCTTAAAGGAAGAATCTAAGAAATGATTCCCTTAGTTATAGATACAAACATAATATATTCAGCCATATATAATAAAAATGGCATCGAAAGACAACTTCTTAATTGTATTATTGATAATGATGAAATTCAAATATTTGCTCCCGCTATATTTTGGGATGAAATTCTTAGGAATCTTTCAAAAAAATTAAATTTTCAGGAAGAAACTGTGAATTCTATTCTTTCCCAATTTGATATAATTGAAATTTCTCCCAAACAATACGAACCAAAGATTGATGAGGCTAGAAGTTTAATTTTCCATGAAAATGACATACCTTTTGTTGCCTGTGCTCTTTTCTTAAATGCACCAATTTGGTCAGGAAATGAAACTCATTTTAGAGCTTTAGATAAATCTAAAAAAGTAATCTGGTTTAATTCAATAAGATTAAACAATTTTTTAAAAAAAAACAACATCGATAAATTGGATACTAATGACGATAAACTTACTAAATAATTAGTCATGAGACGAAAAAAGAATGAAAAAAAAACCAAAACGTGGATTTTTAGTGGCACTATTAATTGGTTTTGATGAAAAAGAAATTCATACCTGGAAAGTGTATAGTCAATCTTTAAGAGTTTATAAAACTATCAAATTAACTCGCAAATGGAAATACTTGGATGATAAGCAAATATATCATTTACTTGAAGAATTAGTAAATATCATTCGACTTGTTATTAGGGATGGTTTAAAAAGCATTTTATTAGCCAGCTCACAGAAAAAGGATTATTCAACCATCTTTTTAGACCATATTAATAAACATCACCAGTGGTTAATTCGTTCTAAGGGATATAATCGAGTTAGTTTTGGTGAGATTGTTGGAAATGCTAATAATATAGAAAGTGCTAAATTTTTAATTTCTCAAGAGAAATCATTACATGTTATTCACGAAACTACATCGGACGAAATAAATCTATTAGTTAAACAACTAGAAAAAATAATCAATGTCGGTGATCCTAACAGATTATTGTTATATAATTTGGAAGATATTGAAGCTCTCATTTATGGAAGGGGTAAAAAAGACAAATCCGCAGCAGAAAAGCTAGACTTCTTAATCGTAACGGAAAACTTCATTAAAGATCATAAAAGTAAGAATCGAATCCATCGCCTCATACAGATTGCGAATAATAAGGGAATTTTAACAAAGACAATATCAATAGAAAATCCTGCAGTGGATCGTTTTAATCAATTTGGAGGGATTTTAGCTTTTAAAAAGACAAGCTAAGATAGAGAAATTTTGATCTCTCAAAAAATTATTGAGATTTTTCCATCTTTTTCCTTTCTTTAGCAACCTTGCGAAATCCTTTTATAAGTTTCATTATCGAAAATCCTCTGAATACTTTTCCATTAGATTTACAACGAGGTAAAACAAAAGGGATGACCTTGCTACAACTCTCTTCTATATCAGTTGCCACATGTTTCATAATTAAGTCTAATTCTTTTTGAAATTCATCTTCATCTTTCCACTCTTTAATTACTTGCGAATTTATCATTAAATTTGTATATATCATACCGGGAAGGAAAATGTTTATTTTGATATCATATGAATTCTGTTTAAATTCTTCTGCAAGGCATTTTGAAAATGCGAGCACACCTCCTTTTGAAGCAGAATATATCGTCATGTGTTCTAATGGGCGATCTGCGCCCCCTCCTGCTAATGTGATAATCCTTCCATATCCTTGCTTTTTCATTTGGGGGATTACCGCAGAGATTGAATTAATGGTTCCAATCAAGTTAACACCGATAACTTGATTAGCATCTTGATTAACTTTTTCTAAAGAAAGATATTCAAAAGGTCCGTAAGTAAGGTTGAGTCCCGCATTCGTTACTAAGATGCGAACTCCACCAAATGCTTCAATTGTTTTATCAACAATATTTTTAACAGCAATAGGGTCTGAAACATCGCACACAGCACCAATAACGTTATTTCCAAATTTTTCTTTAAATTCAGCTAAAGTTTTGTTAACTTTATCCTCATTTCTTGAGCATATAGCAACTTTGGCACCTTCCTTGAGAAATAATTCTGCTAACTTTTTCCCTATACCACTAGTAGAACCAGTTATGATTGCAATTTCATTTTTCATTCTCATTAATTAATCACTTAGTAAATTTTCATATTAAACCATTAACTAAATAATACTTCATATGTAAAGTTGACAATTATAAAAATTAATTCAGGGATATAATATTACTCCCGTCTTAAAAGAACCCCAAAAAATAATCAGAAAGCAACTGTTTATTGAACACGACGAAGAAATAGTGGATGATACGATATTTAGACTTCGAACACTAGTCACAAAAATTCACCGCTTAACGATCTACTATGGTTATGAGAATACAGGAGAACTATTCAATTATAAAAATGAATGAAAGAACTTTATCTCTTGGTTATGATTTTTGAGAAAAATAGAGAAATAAAAAGGTGTTGGATTAAAGTATCAATTCCGTAAATGTTTTATTCCCGATCAATCGTTTTTCAGGCGGAATGTTGTCTCTTACCTTTACCATCTTAATAGCATCATTTGGGCAATTCGCTGCACAAACACCGCATCCGATGCATAATTCATCCCTCACCACTATCATCTCATCGGATGAATCTGATTCTTGGGGCCATCTATGATAGATCGCATCATTAGGACACTTTTTCAAGCATATCTCGCATTTATTACAAATCTCTACATTAATTTGAGGAGCATAATTTGAAGGACTAGCACCTTTCGTGTGAAATTGTTTTGCTGGAAACAATGCTCCACAGTGACAACTACAACAATTACAGAAAAATTGTGATGATTCATATCCTTGGTCTTCGATTGCGTTATGCACTAGCCCTCTCTTTTCAGTTTCTTTAATGAATTCGATTGCTTCTTCCTTATTTAATAATCTTGCTCCAGGCATTTGAGCCATCATCGTTGAAGCAGCTCCCGCAATAAAACATCCCATTTCTGACGGGGCAACCTCGCAGGGCTCTCCTGATAATTCACCTATTAAGCGACATTGACAAGGAATAACGGCAAATTGATCATTATTTTTGATAATTTCCATTACTGTTTCGTAAGGATAAGCTTGAGCTTTTATGTCGTAAGATTTATTAATTTCAATTAGTTTTTCTTGAGCATCTATAGGTAATAATGGTCTAAATAATTGAAAATCCGATTCAAAATTTGCTTGAGGATAAACTTCTTTCATTAAATCACGATACAATTTAGCAGCTTTCAATTGATTTTCTTCTGTATCAGTTCTTCTTATGAAATATGTTTCGAATACACCTGGAAGAATAGGTTCAAGAGCGTATTTAGTTCCCGTTTTGTGAAGAGTTCCAACTCGTACGGAACGAGCTAAAATTTTTTTCAATTCAGCTTTGGGAATCCCGGTTTTCTCTTCTAATGTTTTTAATGAAATTGATTTATCTGCACTTTCAAACTGAGAAAGAATTTTTATTTCTTGTTCGTTCCAAAACACTTTTAATAGCTCAATAATTTTCTTATGTTTTGGTGTTTTTAATGGCCCTAATGTAAGTTTTTGCCGTACTATCTCGTAATAATCTGGTTCAGCCATAAACATTATTATAATTCTATTGTTTAAATATCTATCTCATTGGATATTTTCTATAATGAAAATCGAACCATCATTTGAAGTATTGGATGACTGTTTTTTGGTCTGTCAGATGTATTCAGACTACACTTTATTATGGGTTTGATGAAGTGTCACAACCAGATATGATAATATAACAAAAAACTATAAAAAAAAATATTTAATTCTCCGATGCTAAAATTTCTAAATCAAGTTTATTTATTATACAATAGATATTTATAACCTATTCACTTTAATATATCATAGAAGATGTCAGATATTATCGAGAGTAATCCCAAGATTCTTGGAGGAAAGCCTATAATAAAAGGAACAAGAATTCCAGTCGCATTAATTTACGAATTAATAGGTTTGAATTATTCGATAAATCAGATATTAGAAGAGTATCCTCATCTTAATAAAAAGATAATCTTAACTTTACTTGAAATTGGAAAGGAGGCGAATGAAAACCTCTCAAATATAAACATTGACGACATTATTAGTAAAGAGGTTTAAAATTGAAATTTCTTCTTGATGAGAATGTTCCTATTTCAATTAAGAAAGTAATTCAAGATAATGGATTTGAAGCCTTTACTTTGTATGATTTCAATATGTTAGGTATTCAGAATGGGAAGGTTGCTGAACTTGCTTTGAATAACAATGCTATTATCCTGACATTAGATTCTGATTTTTTAAATTTAAATAAGAATCTTCAAACAAAAAGTCGTATAGTTTATATTAAAATACATCCAAGAGATCCAGTTAAGCTTAGGAAAATAGTTAATAATTTTTTAAAAAAATACAGTTCTAAATTAAATAATCCATTCAAATTAATGATAACTGAGACTGATGAAGTCTATGAGCTCTTTTAGCACAATTTCGGATATATTGATAAATAAAAGCCTTAATGTTTTTATATTTCCAACTAACGACAATTAAAACCTAATGTTTGACTAATATAACTATAAAAAAAAAAGAAATTAATTAGGTTGATTTTTTTTAAGTTTTCAATTTAACCCAGACCTACCAAGCTTAAGGCGTCTTTAGCTTCTAAAACGGGATAAAGCGTATATTTGTAGCCTACTATATCCATGTATGCAGAAAGTCTTTTAACGATTGCTTTTATCGCGTCGAAGTATTTACTGTCATCTTCTACCTTATAAATGGCGAAAAATGTGGTTTCACCCGCTGCAGCATTGAATATGTGTAAGATTTTCACATATTCAGGTAATTTTTCAAGTTTAGTAAACTTTTTTCCGACTTCCGTACCGACATGAGCTGGAAAGCTTCCCATAACCACTACATATGCCATAATTCCTACCACCTTTAATTCTATAATTTTTAATTTAAATTCAAATTTTCTTAGATTTCGTTAAAGAAATTTAAGACAAATTAGTATAAAATCTTTATCACAAACAAATATACAAAAAAAATTTCTAAAATGGCTTGCGAACTGTATCATCATCGAATTATTTGTTCATGGCGATACAATATAATAAAAAACTATAAAAAAAAGATTTAATTTTATAAGGATTTAGGCAATAGTGATGTCCTTGTTTAGATAAACATCTTGCACAGCGTTTAATATCTTAATTCCTTCGGGTGTTGGTTTTTTAAAGGCTTTTCTTCCCAAAATAAGACCCGTTCCACCAGATCTTTTGTTGATTACGGCTGCCTTAACGGCATCGGCAAGATCGTTTCCACCAGTTTCTCCACCAGAGTTTATTAACCCAACTCTGCCCATATAGCAATTCGCTACTTGATATCGGTTCCACTCAAGAGGGTGGTCGGTTGCTAATTTATCGTAAACAAGTTTATCGGTTTTTCCAAAATTCAACTCAACGAAACCTCTACTAGTTGTGGAAATTTTTTGTTTTATAATATCAGCTTCAATAGTTACGCCTAAATGATTAGCTTGGCTTTCTAAGTCGTTTGCAGTGTGGTAATCTTTTCCATCTTTAATGAACTCTTCCTTATTTCTAAGATAGCACCATAGTACGCAAACAAGTCCAAGCTCGTGAGCATATTTAAACGCTTCAGAAGTTTCTTGAATTTGACGCCGCGAATTTTGAGAGCCAAAATATACAGTTGAGCCAATTGCCACTGCACCCATATCAAATGCTTGATCTACACTAGCGAACATTGTTTGATCAGACAAGTTAGGTTTTGTAAGTAATTCGTTATGATTTATTTTAACTATAAATGGGACTTTGTGCGCATATCTTCTGCTAATTGAACCTAAAACACCAAGAGTTGATGCTACACCATTGCAACCGCCCTCTATTGCTAATTTAATAATGTTTTCGGGATCAAAATATCTAGGATTTATAGCAAAACTGGCAGAGGCAGTATGTTCAATGCCTTGATCTACAGGGAGAATAGAGACATATCCTGTACCCGCTAATCTACCACGTTGGTTAAATATTCTTTCCATATTGTTTAATACCAAATTATTTCGATCAGAATGCTCCCACACTCTTTCGATAAAATCTGGGCCGGGTTCGTGAATCATTTCTTTTGGAATTCCAGTGCATGTGTGATTTAGAAGTTTATCCGCATCTGCGCCAAGTAAATTTTTAATTTCGTCATAACTCATAGGTTTTTTTTCTGACATAATAATATCGAAGATTGGTTCATTCTTAAAATTTATATCAAGTAAGAAAAACAAGAGAAAAAAAAAGATAAGAAAAAAAAAGTAACGGTTTAATTATAGATATTTATAATAGCTAGAAGCGTTGAATTTCTCTTAAATCTCGTAAACTTCTCTGCGGATGTTCTTTTCGGCGGGTTTTGGCTTCTTTACGTAAGAGATTTTGACGTTGTGGTTTTTGTATAGCACGAGGGTAAGATTGCTCGAAACGTCGCAAGGCTCGTATTTTTAGCGCGGTCGTTTAATTTAAATAGGAACATTTACTTGGTAAAAATGACGATGAGAAAAAAAAGAACAATTTCCATCCAGCACCCTCAGCTGGTAAGGTTTCGAAACGCCCTGAGAGAGGAGATATTTAGGTCTAAACTTGTTGAGATGGGAAGGTTATTGAACGAAGGAAAGGGTTTAGAGCCAACAGAAAGTAGCGCAGACATGGAAAAGGTCAAAGTTTTAAATGACAAACAGGACAAGTTAGCGTCCGCTTGGAAAGAGTCCCTTTGCACTTGCTCCTTGTGCGGCTCTCGGACCAGCGACATGACCTTTAACACATGTCTTGAGGGGTGGTTTTGCGTTGAATGTTATAAAGAACATCAAGCGTTCTACAAAGCCAAAGCAGAAAAGGGAGAAATATGGACCAGCGAAGATGGAATACCCTCTACTAAGTGGTGGCCTTAATTAAACTTGTTTAATCGTAGATGGCTTACTGAATTAAGAGGGAAAAGAGAGGGAGTTAAAGTAAAAGTTTTTAGTTTTTGAAAAAAAAGTAACTCTATGCCAGATGAGTTTGAATTTGAAAATTACAGCGACTTCAAAACAATCGAAGATTTTAGCAAAACGGTTGAGAGTAGTAAATATTATCACGATTTATATCTCAAAGCTGTAAATCATCCTATTAGGCGCGAAATTCTGAAAATTGTAAATGATTCTGATGAAATTTTAGAAAAGAGATTATTTAACCAATTATCTGAAAAAGAGATATTAAAAGACCCTTCAATTTTAGAGTACAACATTAATTTTTTAATAAAAGCATTATGTATCGAAAAAATAGAGAGAGGAGACGGAACTTACTACATAATCACTCAAGCTGGCAAGGTTGTTGATTATTTAAAATAAATACAAAATGAAAACAAAAAAACCATACATATAAAGAGGAATGCTAAAAATGGTAGATCACGCATTTTATTTGAAAGCAGTGAACAATCCAATAAGAAAAAAGCTGTTACGAATTTTAAATGAGGTGGAAAAAACCTCTCAAGAAGATTTATTAGAAAAATTAAAAGCCAACAATATCTTGGATAAAGAAGATGTTTTTAAATACCATATAGACTACTTAATTCAAGCAGATTGCGTTAAGAAAATCGAGGAAGATGGAAACAAAATCAATTTTGAGATATTACAAGCTGGAAAAGTCATCGAAAAATACTAAACCTTATTCATTTATTTTTTTCCAAATATTTTTTAAAACAAGTACAACAAGGAATTCCTATACTAATATTAAGATTTTGTAGTTTTTTTATTTCTGAATACATAAAATTGATTAAAACATCTCTCAGTTCTATATTTTCATCATTAAAATACATTTTTTTTAAATGCGAGTAGTGATTGGTAGCACCACATATAGGACATCTCGAATAATAATTTACAAAATTAAAAAAGATTTCTCTTTCCTCTTCATCGAGGGCTTTCAATTTCAAATCTGGATTGTTAAGGATAAGTGTTTTTAGGTGATCAAGTTCGGTTAACATCTCGTCTCTAAGAAAATTTGAGTTTTTTCTAAAATTATTAAGATGATTAGCACGGGGATTCATATCAGGTTTAAAATCAATTGCATTATCAAAATATTCTAAAGTTTCGTTAGAAAATATCAATCTCTTACTTTTTTTTGTACTATCCACAAGATTTTCCATATTTTTTTTCCGAGATTCTTAAATTAGTTTTTAACAATTAATCTTAGGATAGATTCATTCTTAAAAATTTATATTACAAAAAGTTGAAGCTTTTTTGTTTACTAGAAAAAAGATCGTTTTCATTGAAATCAGATAGTCTTCGAATGTCCATAACTTTTGAGGAGGCGAAGTACTCGAAATCAAACTCTACAACATCGCCCGCGTTTCTACCCGGAATTGGCATAAGTCTGGCTGTTAGTGGTTTTTTCAATCTTAATGAAATAGTACATATATCTAATAAAATATAAAACAATTCTCTTTCGGTAATATCGCCGGGTAACGGAACACAATCTAATCCTGTTCCGCAAATAGTAGCATACAGCAATAGTGTATCTAAATTAAATTTATTTTCTGATAAGCTTTTAGCTATTGTATAGTCTTCAAGCACAGAAGGCATAAATCCTGAAAATCCTATAACTTTTTTTCTTTTGGGTATTGCATTTTTTATTATTGCTACTCCGATAAGAGAGCCAGGAGCTCCAAAATATTCGAAGTTTAGTTTTTCGAAGGCTGTTCCGATGCTTTTTTCTACAGTAGGATAAGGTGCTGGAGAGAAATCGATTCCATTAAATTCAATGTCGTGCTTGTTAGCCACATCTTCGCAAATTCTCATCAAATTGTCGTAAATTTCGTTAAACCTTGTCCTCAAGTTATTTTGTGCCTCTTCAAGATTCTTAGAGTTTTCAAAAACCTTCACAACTTCATCTGCCATCTCCAACGCTAAACTAAAAGAAGGCCTTTCTGAAACGTGATAAGCTGAGGGAAAAAATGGCGTATCGGGAGACACATTAGAACTCACGCAAAAGTTTAGATTTTTAAATGGATCTGGTTCGGATAATTTTTTTATAATTTTAGCTCCTGACCGAAGAGCAGATAAGTTAATTCCGTTGTCCGTTGACGCTACATGTAATGAACTAAAAAATTTTTCTTTTCTTTTAATGAACGCAGGTATTTCATTCAACAATAATTTTTCGTAAATACCATATTTCTGAATTTGTTCGTCCGCTAATACAGCACAAGAAGCAAAGTAGTCAAATTCGTATTTCGATACGATTTTTTCTAAGATATCTAATTGCTCGTGAATCCTCGTTAATGTTTCATTTAAATTTCTCGCCTGCAATTGTTGATCATATGATAATATCGGTTGAGAGCACAACCTTTTAGACTGGACTTCAATAGCTATACCATTAAATTTTTGCGTTAGGTCTCTATTGAATACATTGAACTTGCTAAGATTCTGCTCCATTACTCTTTCGAATTCTTTATCCTCGATTAAATATGGAATTTTTTGTCCAATTGTAATAGCTCGAATTTTCATAATGTTTTCATTGGGAAGAATTATTGTTTTACATCTTAGTTGATAAAAGAAAAATCATTAAAAAGATTTACCATATTATAGGTAAAAACCCACTGCCTTTATGTTCTTGTTCTAATCGGCTTTTAGAGGGGCTCATTTTCAAATCACTTAAAATAATCAGAACTACTATATAAAATAAAGTTATTATAGTAAAAAATTTTAATTATGAGGAAAAATGTTTACTTAGCATAAACTTAATTACTTCGTATCACAAGTTTAAAAGTGAGAATATATTACACAGAACTCTATGAATTTAACCGAAAGTAAATCCCAAAAATCCTTGACAATTGGGAGAAAACATATTGTCCTAATACTTTCATTGTCATTTATGGTCAATTTTGATAGCAACGCAGTAATACCTATAATCGCGACTTACGCTAAAACATTAGGTGCTTCGGGTATTATGATTGGATTTATTGTAGGAATTTATTCCATGGTCCATATTCCTTCAAACATAATTTTTGGAAGGCTAGTTGACAAAATAGGTAGAAGACTGTTGATATCAATCGGAGTAATGTTAGATGGCTTGTCTATGCTTCTTTACGCTATTGCTCAAGACCCATTATTCCTTTTATTTGGTAGAATTGTCCACGGAATAGGAGGCGGTTTTGGTGGCCCTGCTACCATGGCTTATATATCCGACGCAACGTCTCAGAAACGTAGCGGAAGGGGGATGGCGTTATATGGAATGTCCATAGGATTTTCAAATTTAATAGGGTTCTTATTAGGCGGTATGGTCGCTCAAATAATTGGAGGAAGCAATTTGTTTTTCATAATAGCAATTGTGCTATTTATAATGTCTTTCACTTCTTTCTTTCTCCCATCGATATATCAACCCTCTAAAGAGAAAATAAAGTTTAGAGAAGAACTTAAAACATTCAAAAACATAGTTTTACATAAATCCATGATCAGTCCTTACATTTCAATCTTAGCAATGATGTTTAACATCGGAATCGTTACGGCAGTATACACACTTATGCTAGAGAGTGCGACATATACAGTTGGACAAACCGGTATAATTCTAAGTATTATGGTGATCTTCTCAATACTTATTCACTACCGGCAGGTATAATGAGCGACAAAATAGGGTATCTCAAAGTAATGTTAATTGGATTATTATTGATAGCAACAGCATTTGGAGTTTTCTTAATATCATTCGAGGCTCCAGTACCTATGATCGGTATGGTTTTTCTGGGTCTTGGGCATGGATTGATTTTTCCTTCTTCAGCAGGTGCTGTTAAAGAGAAAACCAAGGGTTCTGAGAGCGGTGTAGCGACAGGAATATTCTATGCTCTGATAGTTGCTGGAGTAGCCATTGGAGCGCCAATTTCGGGTCATGTTTACGACCTTTATGCTGGGCAGACGACTTTGCTATTGGGGGTTATAGTGCCATTGATAGTTGCTACCATTCTTATATTATTATTAAGAAATTTTAATAAAGATCCGAAACCAAAATAAACCAATTCAATTCAAATGATCTGCTATCCTAAAGCTAATTTTAATCTAATTGAATTGGTTATAAACAGTTAAGCCTAATTTTAAAAGTAGTTTATAATCAAAGTCAATCGTTTTTATTTTTTATATTTCATCCAGTTTTACTTTTTCTTTCTTTTTTTCTTCTGCAATTACAGGTTTTATATATTCTCCAGGCTTAATTGGACCCAGTTTTTCAAGCTCAGATTTGAATTCGGAAATAACTTGAGCAAATTTTTCACCTTCGCCAGCAGATATGCTTACAATTTTGACGCGATCTTCGTTTATCCCAGCTTCACCAAGTATTTCTCTTATGCTTTCGTATCTAGTCGTTGCTTTCATAAAACCAGTATCGTAATGGCAATCTTGTGGGTGGCACCCTGCGATTAATACGCCATCCGCACCGTTAAAGAAAGCCTCAAACACTTGCGAAGGATTCAACATTGCTGTACACATTACGTGCACAGATCTTACGTTGCTCGGATAATTTAATTTACTTGTACCAGCAAGGTCTGCGCCCATATAAGAACACCAATTACAGAGAAACGCGATTATTAAGGGGAATTCGATTTTTTTCTTTAATACCGTTTTTATTTGAGCATTTATTTGCCCTTTAGTAAAACCCGGAATGTACAACGCATCGGAATGGCACATTGCGGCACAAGCTCCGCATCCTGTGCAGTTAACTTGAGTGATAATTAATTTATTATTCTCGATTTTTAAAGCGTTATAGTTACAGATATTTTCGCATAATCGGCATAAATCACATTCATCTGGATTAAAATAGACCATATGAGGGTCTAATTCGACCTTCTTTTTTGAAGTTAAAGCGATAGCCTTCGCAGCAGCGCTTTCTGCCTGAGCTATACTGTTAGGAATATCCTTAGGCCCTTGTATCACGCCTGCCAGAAATATTCCGTTCACAGAGGTCTCAGAAGGTTTTATTTTCAGATGCTTTTCTAGTAAGAAACCATAGGGGTCTTGTGATATGTTTAACAATTGACTTAATTCTTTTGTGCCCTCTGCAGGTTCGATGCCAACGGCTAGTACTACGACATCGGTCCTATTTTCGAAAATTGCGTCCTCAATAACATCTTCGCCCCGAATTAATAATTCTCCGCTTTCTGATAAATCGTCTTTTAAAATTGCAGAAATATTGCTTTTTATAAACCTAATCCCAAAAGTTTCTTGGGCTCTATTATAGAATTCCTCACAATTCTTACCCATAGCTCGAATGTCAGTATAATATACATTAATTTTAATCTCAGGATATTCCTTTTTTAATAGAACCGCTTGTTTAATTGCCTCATTACAACAAACTTGGCTACAGTAATCGTGGTGAATAACTTTATTTCTTGAACCTACGCATAATACAAACGACACTTTCTTAGGTACTTTTCCATTGGAAGGTCTCGCAAATCTACCGCGAGTAGGTCCATCGTTGTTAAGCAGTCGTTCTAATTGCATAGTGGTGATTACATCAACATATCTTTGATAATTCAATTCGCCTAACAAACTAGGATCAAACGTCTTAAACCCTGTTGCCACTATAATTGTACCCACTTGAAATTCGATTGTCTCTGCTTTTTGATCGAAATCGATTGCGTCGCGATCACACGCTTGCGCACACGCCTTACATCCGATGCAAAACTCTTCTATAATGTTTGGAAAGAGCGGTATAGCTTGAGGATAAACCACATCAATTGCTTTTCTGGGAAAAAAAGTATCCTCTACATCAATTGGACAAACATCTCGACAAAGATCAAAGCAACCTACGCAAGTCTCTTCGTTTATAAATCGCGGGTGTTTTTTTACTCTTACATCAAAGTTTCCGACATAACCCCCTACATTTTCAATTTCAGAATATGTAAGCAACTCAATATTGGGGTGATCTTTTACTTCTACCATAAGAGGACCTAATATACAGATCGAACAGTCTAACGTAGGAAAAGTCTTATCAAAAAGAGCCATGTGGCCTCCTATTGTTAAGTCTCTTTCAACTAAATATACTTTATATCCCGCATCCGCAATGACAAGAGCAGCTTTAATACCGGCAATTCCGCCCCCAATTACCAAAGTTGCTGGATTAACCTTAGCATATTGAACCTCTAAAGGCATGAGAAGCTTAACTTGTTCAATTGCCATATTTATTTGGTCGATTGCCTTTCTCGTAGCTTTCTCAGGTTCATCGTTATGAACCCAAGAGTTTTGCTCTCTAATGTTTGCGAAGGAGATAAGAAATCTGTTGATGCCCGCCTTTTCTATGGTTTTTCTGAACAACAATCCATGTAATTTAAAGGAACACGCGGCAATAACTACCCGATCGATCTTATTTTCTTTAATTTCCTCAATTATTTTATTTAAACCCAATTCTGCGCATAAATATTGATCTCCAATTACATGGACATCTGGATATTGGCTAAAATGTTCTATCAATTTACCGTTATCGATTACTCCGCTAATATTTTTACCACAATCACATATAAACAATCCAACTTTCAATTTGAAACCACTCTATAACTTTAAATTTTCGCGAATCTATGATTAATATTATCTAATGTCAATATTAATTGTTCCTAATAATTGATTAAAATTAATTTTAACCATTGTTAAAATTAAAGAATACTTAGAAATTACTTATCTAGCATATCCTTTGGTAAATTAAAAATTTAAGACTTTCAATTCCTAATTAACAGGATATCCTTTGGAAGGAATTTATACACTTTAAAAATGTCAAAATCGTTTTTTTTCATTGTAAAAAAATATCTTTTCTCGATTTCGTATTCTTCACTTGCCCATTTTAATATTTCTTCTTTTGAATAAAATCTCCCTTTATTTTTGAGCGAATTGTGAAGCGCGGGGCACTTTTTCGAATAATCAATAAAATTTTTGACGCTATTAATTAACATGTTCCACCCTATTGGAAAAGCGCGACATTGGAAGGGTCTCGCTTCGTGAACGGTGCATTCATTATCCTTTAAGAAGTGGCAATGCTCGTCGTCTCCAGTAAATCTAAACCCAAGAGTTTTGTATCTATAAGTTTTCTCTCTTACAGCGCCGGGTTCTTTCCAAAAGAACGAATCACTCACAATTTTAAGGTATTTATTCGCAAACTTTCGTAATTCTGAATTACTTTTTACGTTTAAGTGCTTTGCTAATTTTTTAATATCGTCTTGGTATAAATATACCTCTCCTTCTTTAAAACCCCGACAGCAAGCACCACACATTTCGCACGTAAAATAAACGCCGTTCTCGAACTTTTTTGCTAATTGAATTGTATGCGAAGCCAAATCGTTCACTTATTGACAAAAGCGAAAATATGTGCTATTAATTTAATAATATTAGTCTGTTAAATTTATATTTAAATATTAATTCATTGATTCTTTTAAGAAAGAAAAGCTGTTCAATTATTTAAGGTAGAATTTTTAAATTCATTAATTATGACTGTTGATTTGCTTAAGTTTGAAAAGGATTTACAATATATTGAAAAATATTTGCTAAAAAAAGATATCAAACAATCTGATAATTACAAAGAGTGGTTTGATTATTTCATTAAAATTTACGGAAAAAAACACACTGATGTCCATCTCTATGTAGTCTTTTCGTTTATTTATTTTATAGCACTATTATTTATAGTAAAATACGTCTTAAATCAAGAGATAACATTTCAATCCAAACAATTTTCAAATAATTTCTTTAAAAATTTGAAGAATGATGTTAAAAAAAAGTTAAATTTTGAGATAGGAAACGAAATTAGTTATTTTCACCCACTTTTTGATGCTTTAGAAGAATTAGATCCACCCGCTTTCGATAGTTTGATCAATCTAATCACTGCTGAGATATTTTCATTAGATGATAACCCTGAATATATGTTTGATAGCGTAATCCAAACCTTTTTATCCACTTACATAAGGCATAAATCTGGAGAATTTTACACTCCACCGTTCTTAGTCAAAAAAATGGTTAAAGAATCGTATATATTTGGTTCGAAAGTCCTCGATCCTTGCTGTGGTTCCGGAAACTTTTTAGTTGAAATTGTAAAAACTATAATAAACTCTCATAACTCAGAGAAAGAGAAAGTTGCGGCTCTTAATAATATTCATGGTTACGATATCAATCCAATTTCGATTTTTATAACTAAAATCAATTTCTTGTTCTTACTCAAGGAAAAGACATCCAAAGTCGATTTGAACCTGTATGTAACCGATTATTTATTCAAGGAAGAAGTAAGTGTAAACGACGATTTTGATTTGATAATTGGAAATCCTCCTTGGTTTACTTTAAGAGACATAGATTCTCCTGATTACCAGAAAACGATAAAAAAGCTATCGGAAAAACTAGAGATAAAGCCGCAACCGAAAAACATCTTAAATATTGAGATTGCCTCGCTGTTTTTCTATAAAGCTAAGACATCAAACATGAAAAATAACGCAAAAATATTCTTTGTTATCACCGAAGGAGTTATAAATGGCTCTCATGCGGCTCGTTTCCGTAATTTTAAGGGCTTCAAAAACATTAAAATCTGGAAGTTTACTCGTGAAATTACTAAAGTATTCAACGTGGATTTTATTTGTATCTTTGCTCAAAAATCTGCTGAAAATTTACAAAAATATAATATAGAAATCCCTGTACATTTATTTTCAATAAAAGAAAAAAGAAAAAAATTAACTTATTTTGAATTAATAGATTTAAAGTTAGAAAAAATTGAAATCCTGGTTCCGTATCTAATCGAAACGAAAGGAGACAAAACTTACACTAACAAACTGATCACAGAAGAAGATTATAAAAAACTAATTCCAATTAAAGTAAGCGAATACAAAAAGCTTTTCCATAAAGGCGCAGATTTAAATCCCAGGAATTTAATATTTATAAATTGTGAAATATATAATACCTCTCTGGTAAAAATTAATCCGGACACCCGAATTTTTAAGAGAGCAAAAGAACCTTGGAATAAAATTGAATTTAAGGACGAGTTAGTCGAGAAAAAATACATATTTAAAGTAATCAAAAGCACAGAGCTGGTGAAATTCTTTGTTTACGGTTATTACGACGTCTTTTTACCGCTAAGCAGAGGGAACTTGCGTTTTGATTATTCCTCGTTAGGAAAGAACGCTAAGGTTTTCTACGATAAGATAAACGAAATCTATTTGAATCATAAAAAAGAAACGACTAAAAACGAATCCTTGATGGATAACTTAAATAGATGGTCTAAGTTAATAAATAAACGGCAAACATCCAAAACTAAAGTAGTTTACAACAATTCGGGATCGGTTGTCAACGCGGCTGTCGTTCAAGGGGACTTCATTATAACTGGAGATTTAAGTTTTTACTCAACAGACGACCTAAACGAAGCTTATTACTTATCAGCAGTTCTAAACTCGCCGTTAATGACGAAACAAGTTAAAATAAAAAAAAGCTCAAGACACATTTTTAAAATTCCTTTCGAAGTTCCAATTAAAAAGTTTGGCAATTCCGATAAAAATCATTTGAAACTAGCGGAATTAGCAAAAAAGGCTCAGAAACTCTCCAAATCTGTTACCATTGACATTCTGGAAAAAAACAATAATAACATTTCTAAAATCAAAATACAAAAGGCTCTTTCAAAGAACTTATCTCTAATATTAAAACAAATCGACGATATCCTAAATAATGAATTGAAATCTTGAACAATTGTATAAATTCTTATTATTTATTAAATATTATAATAATATGGTTTTTTTTTAATACCAGATGCAAAATTGCGAGTAATTCGGTGAAGTTTTTGAAGAACTATGTTTTTAAGATTATCGTGGGAGGAAATGGCGGAGTTGGTAAAACTACGCTACTCCGAAGATATGTAGATGGTAATTTTGATGAGTCTACAATTGCAACGGTAGGAGTTGATTTCTTCATAAAAAAAGTAATCTACGAAAACATAGGGAATTTTACGCTTCAATTGTGGGATTTAGGAGGTCAGAAACGCTTTAGGCACTTGCTCGAAAGCTTTATTATGGGCGCAAAAGGAGCGCTTTTACTCTTTGACTTAACCAAAATGCCAAAAATAAACGATATTCTGAATTGGGTTAATATTTTCAGAATGCACGATTTAGACCTTCCCATAGTCCTCATTGGAACTAAACACGATCTTGAGGACGCTATTGCTGTCGACGACGAATCTGCCAATAGTATAAAAAACACGTTTAATATGATCGAATTCGTGAAAACTTCCTCAAAAACAGGCGATAATATAGGTCTAGTATTTGATATTCTAGTTGAAGAATTAATGAAAAAAAAAAATTTTTACCTTTAATTTTGCTTATTAACTCATTTTTATTGTTTTAAATTATGGACGACGAATTAGTAATTTTAGGTTCTGGAGGTGGGCGTCACCACATCAGAACTCAGTATCGAGCGACGGGGGGTATTTTGTACAAATTCAACGGAATTCAGGCGCACATAGATCCTGGACCCGGAGCTATCGTACGAATCAACCAATATAAGGAAGATCCTACTAAAACAGAATTATTTATCGTTACTCACATGCATATAGACCATTTTAACGATTTGTGCGCGATAATCGAATCCTCTCGAGAACGCCTTCACGATAAAAACTACGATTATTTTAAAAAAGGAACTCTGATAACGACCGAAGAGGCGTTAAAATTCGTGCCCCAATATCACCAAGACATGCTCGAATCGATAGTTCCTTTCAAGACAGGAGATGTTTTTAGTTACAAAGGAGTTGAGATAATCGGTACTAAAGTCATCCACTCTCAAGTCGAAGGATTTGGAGTAAATTTTAATCTAAAAGATTATACGATCGCGTTCTCCAGCGACACGAGGGTATTTGAAGGATTCTCCGAACAATTCTCAGGAGTTGACATATTGGTGCTAAATTTGCTTAGACCAGACTCTGTAGTTTGTCGTCGCCATCTATGTACAGACGAAGTGATACCTTATTTAAACAAAATTAAGCCTTCGCTTAAGGGGTTATTAATTACTCATTTTGGAAGCATTTTTTCCCAAAAAGATTTCATACCAAGCCAAATCGAAAAGTTAAAGGATAATACCAATATCAATAAAATCATCGCTGCTGAAGATGGAGCAAAAATTAAAATTGTTGATTTTCTAAATTAACTAATAAATTATTGAATTAAAGGGAAATTTAATCTAACCTTTTTATCGATATCTGTACTCCTATAAATTATAATACATATTTATTTATAATAACGAAGTAGATCTATTAATAAGAAGGGAAATTTACACGATAATTTGAGCTAACATTGGATTTCGCCCTCTATTAAGCTCTAAGAGTTTAATTCTCTCCCTGTTTTTGTATTTTTGCTCAAATAAATCGTTCCCTTCCTTTATCCTTAATGTTCTTGGAATTCAAAACTGTTTAAAGATAACGGAATTCCGGATTTAAATTGAGTAAAAAAAAAAATAAAAAGAGTACTGATAAAATCATTAAAAGTATTTCAAATCAGTCTGTTTTTTTAGGTTTGGACTTTTCTGATAGGGATTTAAGGAATTCTTTTTCCTTCTCTTCGTGAAGTTCCATTATGTACTTCTTCTTTTTTAGCCACTCAGGACCATCCAAAGGGTACCATCGTAGAGTTAGAGCGCTTAAAACCAAAAGTATTGCCGGGACGATACAAAATGCGATTAAAATGCCAGTTAGAGCAATCACATCTTGAGCCTGTTTTACATCTACGCCATCTACTATTATTGGCGCTTTAAACCCAAAACCGATAATGATAGCCAGGAACAGTGCGTTAGCTATGGAAATTGCGGGTTTAGTTACAATTGCGTTGACTCCACCATAAATTGCTTCTCTTCGTTTTCCTGTTATGAGCTCGTCGTTGTCAATTGCGTCACCCATTAACGCAAAGTTAGCGATTGACATACCTGCATATCCAATTCCAATAAATAGAAACGAAATTGCAGCTAACATTGAATTGTATCCAATTATAAATAGTAGAACTAATCCTGCGGTAATTAAATATGCGTCCATAATCATAGTCTTTTTAGGCTGCCATTTTGCGATTTTTTTCATATTTATAATCATTCCAAGGATAATTCCTATAATCAAGGCAAGTAACATGTAAATCGGAGATTGCCCGGATATGATATAATCAATATAGTAGAGAAGTCCCGTTAAGATAATAGGGTAGATTATACCAAGCAGAAAAGCAGGGATCATTAATAACCAAAACGGCTTATTTTTTAACGTCAATTTCAACCCTACTATGAAGCCTTCGTGCTCTTGTAACTGAGCAAACAGGTTTTCTTTGATTCCGAAAGATGTGATGAATAATAGCAACGAACTTCCAAGCCCAATTGTTATAATTACAGGTGCGAACAAAGGATGAGTTCCTTCTTGACCAGTAAGTAAAACAACAGGTATGACTAAGCCAAGTACTAAATTGATCATACCTATTAGTCCACTATATACGCCAATACTTGCGCGCTGTTTAGCCGTCACAGCAATTTCGTTAGGAAGCGAAAAGAAACACACTCCAACGATCGTAAACATCGTATCTAACAAAAAAAGAGCCGCTAAAAAATTGATAAATAGCCCAACTTGGTTATCCAAGGGGGATATTGGGAACCAGCAGAATATGAATGCTAATCCATAGAAAATTGAACCGTAACGAATATAGGGAATCCTTCTACCAATTTTAGTTCTCGTATTGTCGACAATGTAAGAGGCAATGGGGTCGTTTAAAGTATTCCAGATGGCAAATATCAACCAACCAATCATTAATAAGCCCGCATCTGCACCAAGTTTTATTTGATAGAAAAAAGTAAGATTTGCGAACACCAGCCCGTTTAATAAACCGTTAGCTAAACCCCCTATACTGAAGCTTAACTTTATTTTTGCCGAAACAAATTCTTCTGGTAATTCGATATTTTCTTTTATATTCATAATCAATGTTCGTATTATTATTATTTAAAACCTCTACTTATGATAGTCAATAAATATATCTGAATAAATTGGAATTGTTTAATTAAGTAGCTATTGGAGTAGAAATAGAATTAATTTAAAGAGATCCAATGTTTGCATACGATACATTGAAGTATTCTTTCTAATTTGCCGGAGTTTCTCTTAAATACTCTATTAGCCATGATATTTCCGCATTTTTTGCAAATATGTAACTTCTTAACTGATACTTTCTCCATTAACGATAGTCTTCTCCAGAATAGATTTTAGAAAGAACTTCAAAGATTTTTGCCATATATTCTTCTAAAAAAAAAATTACAATCAGAATAAATACATCTATTTTGTAAAATTAATAGGTTAAGGGTTAATAAATTTGTTTTAATAGAAAATAATTGAAGAATCTGAATAAAAACTATAAAATTCAAAAAACTTTTTGATATAATGGCTACAATTTATTAATCAGCCATATGGGGCTTGCCCATGCCATATTTTCGTCCTCAAGAATTATCCGAGGATAATAAAAAGCAAACTTTTCTTTACTATTTGTGTGAGTTAGAGAAAATTCTTCAAAATTCTCGTCGTCAATTAAGTTGAATTCTGTTCTAGTTGAATTCACATCAAAAGTCTTATAGATTGAATTATTTCTGATTATTTCTACTTTATCAATTTTAATTGGGCTTATTACTTTCACAATAATTTCTCTTTTAGACTGTAATTGAGAAAATACTTCTAAATCTATAATGTCACCCATGAAAAATTGAGCTAAGTGAAATTCTATAATAACCCTTGGTCCCGTTGAGCCGTAACAACGACGATTAAGTAAAGCGTTCCATATTGACTCTTTAGTTAGTTGTTTTGCCCAAACCGCCATGATTCCAGAGGGATAAATACCATTATCGGGATCGCCTGGCCCGGAAGGGTAAATGCCAAAATGATCGTCTCCACCGGCTGTAAAACCCAATTTATATCCTCTCTTTAAAGCGTCTTGAACAAAAGAACCACTCTTTTCTAAAATTGGTCCCCGCTTTCTAGCATACTTTCCATAGCCAAAAAATTTATACCTTGGAGGGAGAGGATTACCATCCTTATAGGAATATTCTTGATTCCCCCAAGTAGAATATATTTCTACTAATTTCTCTATGGAATTGTCAAAGTAATCCCAATTACGATATCCTGGCCTTAAAGCAGTATGGTGAGCAATTAACAAAACTTTTCCGTTATGAGATTTCAGATTTTTTATCAATTTCTTTGTAGAATTATACTTATTAACATCAGACCTTAAAATCGGTAGATCCTCATCGTAATGATATATACAAATATCTCCATATCCAGTGTACCAATATCCATATTCGTATCCGAAAAAAGAAACGAATTCTGCGGAGTGATATTTTTTTACAGTTCGCTTAATTTCTTCAAAATCTTCGTCAGAAGTTTCCCATTTATGATCGTGGTCTGTTACCGTCCCAAAGTTTAATCCTGCATTTATTAGATTCTTAAAATACTCCTCTACATCTCTCATTCCATCGCTCTTATTAGAGTGTCCATGTATATAGCCCCAGAATAATTTCTTTTCATTAAGTTCATCAATACATATGATGGGGTTAGATTTAAAGTAAGAACCATTGTAAAAAGCTTCGATGGAGTAAGTGCCAGATTCAGAAATTTTAAAATCGTATTTCTTAAAAATTCCTTCGTTTTCTTCCTTAAATTCTAAACTTGCTATGTAATCTCTATCTTTAGAATTTGTTGATTTGTACAATTGTATGTTATCGGAGAAGTTTTTTATTAAATTATTAAACTTGTCCTCAACCCTTATTAATATTTTGAATTCCTTGTTGGCACTTACGATTGAGGGGCAAATTATTGTAACGTGATCAAATTTCTTGTTAATAACATTAATAATGGGACAAATATCTGGAGTTACTAACTTCTGATTTCGTAATTTGATTAAGACTTCTACTTTTTTATTTTGTTCTACTAACGATTGAACTAGCGTTTTAAAAACATTAAGTTCGAAAACAGTCCCTGCTTTAATTCCACTTTCCTCGCAGACAATATATTTAATTAAAAGTTCTTTTCCAGAAATAAGTGCTGGAACTAATTTTACTTGCGAGCTTAGGCTCAATTTAACGTACCCTTTCATTTGCGGGTCGTAGGGCTGCAAGTAATACCAATCGTTTTTATTGTTTCTTCCTCCACGAAATCTAAAAATTATAGAAGAACCATTAGGAATATCTTGATTTACTGAAAAATTAATCGAAATGTCGCTTAGAGTTCTGACATTTACGCATTTAGGTTCTACTTTTAGGTTTTGTAATTTAATTTCAAGCTCTTCCAAATTATAATTTCACTAATCTTTTTTATTATTTTTAGTTTTATTTTTTAGAACAGTAATCAAAATTGCTATAAAAATTAAAGCGCATCCTAACCAACCCATCCAGTTCATTGTTTCGTTGCCGATAATGAAAGAAGCAAAAATTACAGCAAATACGGGTTCTAAAGTAAAGATTATTGCCGTTTGAGATGGTCCTTGATGTTGCTGACTCCAATTTTGAAAGATAAAAGTTCCAGCTGTAACGATAACCCCCATATAAATCATAATCAACCAAAAAGGTAAACCCACATTTATTAAATCGAATGTCTCATTAAATAGAAACGAGCTTCCAAAACAAAATAAACTAATTGTAGTTAGTTGAACGATCGAATAGAGGTAAACGTCTACAAGTTTAACGAATTTATCGGTTAATACGATATGAAACGCACAAAAAACAGCGCAAATAAGAACTAAAAAATCTCCAACTACGATACCTGATTCTCCCTCTAATAATAATAAGGCCATACCAATCACAGAAATAATTACGGCTAGCCAAATCCTCTTTTTTAGCTTTTTTTTAAACCAAAACCAGGTTAAAAAAGGCACCATGATAGTGCTTAAACCCGTGATAAAGCCTGCCTTACCCGCACTAGTAGTTTGAAGACCAAACGTTTGAAAAATAATTGCAAAACAATAAATTAAGCCGGTTAAAGCACCATATAAGATAATTTTCTTGTTAATTTTTTTTATGTGAATAAAATATGGAAGAAAACCAATGATTGCTAAAGAAAACCGAATGCCAAGATATAAGAAAATTGGTACAGTTTGAATTAGGTTTTTTGTAATTATAAATGTTGTGCCCCATAGAATAGTTGTGGATATCAATAGGATATTAGCTATTACCTTCTGCTTAGATGATGGAGCGTGATTATTTTTTTTTTCCATTCTATTTTCTATAATTTTTTCTAAAAATTAGACTTGTTTATTTTTAGATAGTTATGAAAAAATTAGTTTGATGAATTTCTTTAATTATTAAGAGATTTTGCTTATTATATCTATAAACAAGAAATTAAAAAAAAAAGAATTAATTATTTTGGTTCTTTCTCAATATTAGATATTATGCATGATATACATTGATAGTATATTCTGCAGGTCCTTGATTAGAACTAACTATTAATAGTACATATCCATCTTTTTCAATATACCCTTCCAGTAATTCAGTGGCAATTTCGGTAATATCGTCAACATCAATAGTGACAATGTTATTATATATTGGACCATTACCATTTTCTTCAACTGCGATGAGAGTTACTAAGAAATCCGTTTCTGGATTTGGTGGAAATGTGAAAGTAATAATATCATCAGCATTATCTATTATTGCTCCATCAATTGCTATGTTATCAACCCACCAACCAGGGTCTTCAAAAGCCCAATCTGTCATATAACGGAATCCAATAAGAATTGATTGTCCTGCAAAAGCAGAAACATCAAAACCCATATTCATCCATTCACCACTCAATCCAGTTAAACCCGGAAGATTTTCTATTATAGCTGGGTAAGCACCTGGATCGTGGTCATAAGTTGTATAATCGTTTGCTAGTGAAAACCAAGTCGCCCCGCCATCAGTTGATACTTGGACAAATCCATAGTCCCATAAATTTTCAATTTCGTAATATGTATCAAATGATAAGGTAGTTGCTGATACAGACAAATCAACTGCTGCAAGAATTTGTAAGTCTGCTTCGCTAACTGCAGGTGTAGAGTACCATTCAAGGTTATTGCTAGACAATAAATTAAGCCGGTTAAAGCACCATATAAGATAATTTTCTTGTTAATTTTTTTTATATGAATAAAATAGGGAATAAATCCAATAATCGCGATTGAAAACCTTATTCCGAGGTATAGAAAAATGGGAACTTCTTGAGTGAGATTTTTAGTAATTATGAAAGATGTGCCCCACAAAAGAGTAGTTAATACCAATAGAATATTTGCAATCGTTTTGGGGTTGATTCTATAATTTTTTTTGGTTTTAATCACCATAGAAAATGCAGTTTATTGAAATTCTTGAGAAGAAAATTGTTATATTAAAATTACTATTAGTCAAAAGTCTGATACTTAAAAAAGTTTAACAGTTCTAAGTAGATATATTTTGAAACAATTTATGAGTATCAAATACTGAGAAAGATTAGATTCTTTCCTTTAATATTTACTAGAAATATAGAACATAAAAAAAAAAAGAAATTTTTATTAATTATTTTTAAAACGCTTTTAATATGCACCCATAGTATAGTAGTTTGCTAGTATATGGTCTGCATGGTTAGCAACAACTGCGATCGACATTCGACCAGACTTGTAAGGTGTGGCAGGAACTGAGACGATGCCAGTTTGTGTAGCAAAATCAACATCCATTTCCCAAATACCTCCTAATTCCATTCCATTGCGCTTCTCTTTAAAGTCAAATACGGTCATATCCCAGCCATTGTCCCATAAACCTATGCTAACAGTCCAACCATCAGTTGCCCATCCATCTTCTCCAGCTTCTACATCGTCGAAGAAGCCTAATTCCGGAATAGAAATATCGTCAACGAACATATTTACCAAGGTAAATGCACCATCTTGCCAAAGTCGGAAGTGAAGCTCAATTCTATCTCCTGCGAAAGGAGTTAGATCCATTAATACCTCAACCCAGCCATGACTATTACCAGTAAAAGCATGCCATCGATCGTCTGCATCGTAATCCTTTGGATTACGACCAGCAGGGCAATTAGGGTTTGTCTGTCCTTCAGCATCAAAGTCAATAGTATTACCATTTAGATCTTCAAGTGTGTACCATTCATCTGTAGTCAGATCATGGACTTCCACATAACCGTAATCCCAGTCGAGTTCAATATCATAAGCTGTCCAGAAGTTGAGAGATGCTCCCGTAACTGGAATATCAAATGTTTGATAGAAGCTACGATAAGCCCAGGCTAGGTCACCTGAGTACCATTCATAACTTCCACTGTGTGGCGATATTCCCGCAAAATCTTGGCCATCCATCCATACATCTGCTCCCTTTTTGCTATTAAACCTGAAATATTGCGCTGTATATGGCAAAGGATCACCGTATAATGCGAATTGCCACCAGGTTTCTTGAAATGGAGTTTGGTAGAAAGGGAACACTTCAATTTTATAGGCATCCCAATAAAGCCCATGGTATATATCCATCCAATATGCGAGAGTATGATCACGAGTATCAGGTCCTCCAATTTCAAGGGAATAATAGCCATATTTGCCACCAGCTTTACTTGTGTCGTCTACCCAGTTTGCTATAGTCCAAGCATCAAAAATCTCATCAAAGGTATCCGTATAACCCCAAGCTGCTAATGTAGCTTCAATACCTTCAATACCATTAAGTTGTTCCTGAACTAAATCAGCTATAAACTCAGCTCCACCAAAATGATCGTATAGATATAGTGCGAATAAATAACTTGCACCATAATCTTCAAGACCGCCTCCCCAGAAAGTAAGGGGTGTATACCAATGTCGTCTAAGGTAATAATCGATGTGACCATCCGAATGACCATATCCACAGAAATAGCCAGCTAAATCAGCTAACCCTTCATCTACCCAAGATGGCTCATCTGGATCCTGGTCAAAATGGATCATATGCTCAAATTCATGAGCGAAAACCCCTTCGTATAAATAAGGACGAGTACCATCAGGGCCAGTTCGATTGAACCAATCGTAAGAGTCGATGTGGAACATATTTTTATTCGCATCAGAATTCTCACTTGATGAGAAGTAGCCAGCGACATAGTATTCATAATCACCGTAATAAGCCTCGTCTCGGATGTTATGAATAAGAACCCATACTTTATGTCCATCTTCCTCACTTCCTCTTGGTAACAAATCACCGTAAATAGCAGTTTCTATTGGATACATATTAGTGTCTAATTCATTTAAAAGGTAAGCTAATTGAGCTGTAGAAATCCGGTCCTCAGGTCGCCAAGTACCACTAGGATTTGCAAAAACATATTCATCGGTTCCAGCATCGTAATTGTCAACAGCATCTTTTTCAACAAGAATGATACCATTTTCGCCATCAATGATAACTACAAATGTTTCATCATATCGAGGTTCACCTGGCATAAAGTTTCCAACAGTAACTACGACTTCTTCACCAATTACAACTGGATCACCTGAAATTGAAGCTCCAGTAGCTACTGCTGCGCCAACTTTGGCAGCATACTTTCGCATAGCTACTTCATCTTCTCCGATCATTTCGGGAGTTGCATCTATAATTTCAGGACCTAAATCAATAGCAGGAGCGGCTGTTGCAGTAGTAAGCAATGCTATACTACTGACACTTAGTAAGGCGAAGACTAATAGTGTTACTAAAATTTGTTTTTTTCTCATTTTATTTTCAACCTTTTTTATTTTATTTTTTAATTAAATTTTCTAAATTAATTAAAATATTCTAAGAGTTTTTCAACATTTTAGAATGTTTCGCATATTTCAAAAAAGTCATGATTGACTTTAATTTGTAATACTCTATTATTTACTATTTTTTCGTATTTAAAATTTTCTATTTCACGTGAAAAGTAGGAAAAAGTTATGGGGCACAGCTCCCCCCCCTTGTGTGTAGAAAAAGACAAAAATTTTTTTCTATTCGAACTTATGGAATTTAAATTTTGCTAAAAAAAAATTTTGAATCCTATTTTGTAATTTAAATCTATTTTTTTTATATTGTGTGGAAATTTAGTAGTAAAATTTTGCAAAATACTCAATATTTAAAAATATGAGGACTATTAAAAATAGGACAATTTGTTTTTTGGATTTTTATTTCAACTTTTTGACTGCGTTTAGCAGTCAAAATTTACTTTAAATTTTTATTAGACTTTTAAAACAATATCGTTGACTGTGAATTTAATTTTATTATTATCACGCATTAAAAATGCAATAACAGCATATTTCATATGTAAATATTTTTATATAGCATATAATTAATTATTTTAATATAACCTTTCTTTTCCCATTGGTTAGAAGATTAAAGAAAAGGTGATAAGTTGACGAAAACTTATGCAGAAATAAACGAAAAAATTAAAAATGGTAGTGTAGTAGTTGTTACAGCGGAAGAAATGATAAACATTGTTGAAGAAAGAGGCATTAAAGTAGCTGCTGAAGAGATTGATGTAGTAACCACGGGAACCTTTGGACCGATGTGTTCTAGTGGAGCTTTTTTGAATTTTGGGCACTCTGACCCCCCGATTAAGTTCGAACACCTTTGGTTAAACGATGTTCACGCCTATCATGGAAACGCGGCCGTCGATTGTTATATTGGGTGCACCAGAATGGCGGATGTTCGACCGTTCGAATACGGTGGAGGTCATGTTATCGAAGATCTCGTTTCTGGAAAACCGATAAGGCTTAGGGGAAATTCAAACACTACTGATTGTTATCCTTTAGCTGAAGTGGATACGGAAGTCACCCTCAATAGCATCAATCAAGCTATATTATGCAATCCAAGAAACGCTTACCAACGATATGTATGTGCGGTAAATAGTTCTGATAAAACATTATACACTTACATGGGTAAGCTACTGCCAAAATTTGGCAACGCCCATTACGCAGGGGCAGGATGTTTAAGTCCTCTAAGTAACGATCCTGACTATGAAACAATTGGACTTGGTACGAGAATTTTTCTTGGGGGTGGTATAGGGTATGTAGTTGGCGAAGGGACTCAACATAACCCTTCAAACAGATTTGGAACTTTATTTCTTAAAGGAGATTTAAAGCAGATGAGTTCTGAATATTTACGAGGCGTAGCTTATGAAAAGTACGGTACTAGTATGTTTGTTGGCGTTGGAATTCCGATTCCAATTTTAAACGCAGGTCTAGCTAAAAAAACAGCAATCAAAAACGAGGATATTTTAACAGACATAGTGGACTATAGTGTACCTAGAAGGGACAGGCCGATATTAAAACAGGTTAGTTATAAAGAATTAGAAAGTGGGTATGTTGAGATTAATGGAAAGAAAGTCAAATGTTCGTCGTTATCGTCGCTATTTCACGCGCGTAAGATTGCTGAAACACTTAAAAACTGGATTAACGAAGGTAAATTTTTCTTAAACCCCCCCGCAGAGACACTTCCAACAAATACAGTTTTTAAACCAATGAAACAAACTTCCGAATTAAAGTTTGTAAAAGATTTTAAAAGAAAAGCGATCAAATGTTTTGATGATTGTGATTTAAAGAAGGTTGCTGAGAAAATTATAGAAGAGAACATGAATCACATCGTTATTACAGATCGAGAAAACTATCTAAAAGGAATCGTGACTAGTTTTGATGTGACCAAAGCAATTGCTCAAAATAAAAGAGAATTAAATGACATTATAACAAAAAAAGTAATTACTACTACGGACAACGAACCAATTGGACTTGCTGCCAGACGAATGAAAAATAACAATATTTCAGCATTACCGGTTGTTGATGAAAGTAAAAGAGTAATTGGAATAATTACTTCGGAGGAGTTGATGTAATACGACTATAATTAATTGCACCTTACCGTTCGGAGCTATAAGAGACATAGACGATTATTCGAAAATCATAAACGAGATTTTAAAATACGATATTACATTTAACATTCTAAAGTTTTCTACGGGAACGAGTGGTGTGAATTTCTTGTTAGATGTTCCTGAAAATAAAATGAAAATCATTACTGATGCTTTACAAAGAAACGATGTAGTTGTAAATAAAAAGGGAAGGGTCATCGTTGACGATGATAAATGTATTGATTGTGGTGCTTGCATATCTCTTTGCCCAACCGACGCTCTGCATTTTAACATGGATGAACGCTTAGAATTATCGTTTGAAAAATGTATAGGGTGTTTACTTTGTATAGATTCATGTCCAAGGCAAGCTATTGAAAAAATGTGAATTTTATTTTTAATAAATAAGAATAGTTTGAATGAAATTATTGCTGTGTTATAATTTCAAATATCTCCTCAAGACGAGGAGTTTTTCTTCGCAAGGTAATACAGCGTTCTTCTTCGCACCCTCGCAAAATAGCGACAAGTTCATTTAAATGAATTGTTGGGATTTCGAGCTTTTCGCCAAACCATTTTTTGATATTATCTCTATATTCTGGTTTACTCAAAGTATATAGACAAGTAGGACATGGCATTAATATAAAGCTGGCTCCAACGTTTTCTGCGCTTTTTAACTTGCTATAAGTGATTTTAAGAGCTTCGCGAGGATTTATTAACAATTGACTGGCCCCCCATCCACAACAATTCTCTCTTTCTTGGTAATCGACGGGAACCCCCCCAAAAAGCTCAATAAGCGCCTCTAATTTATTTTTACTCCCTAAGTAATTTTCCACATTTTTCTTATCTCTCGATAAATTTAAGTAATGACAACCGTAATGGACGGCCACTTTTAAGCCTCTTAAGTCGAATTTTAGAGCGTTGAGAAGTTCGTCTCGAATTAAGTATAAAAAATCTAAATCGTGAACTAATTTAAGTTTTGGATTTTCTAAAATGTCGTACATTCCAGGGTATTTTTCCTCATCAGCTTTTTTCTTGACTGAATTCAAGATTTTCTGGGTTTTATCTCTCACTTCTGTATTTTTTAAAAAATCTCGCCCTCTGAGAAGGGAATTGTAGCATCCGTTGCAACTAAATAATACGATATCTGCCTGCCGATTCATTTCGCTAAGGTTCCTCTCGTTAATTGCGGAAAATTGGGCTCTTGTTATTAGATTCCTCTGAAAAAACGTTCCACTGCAACAAGATTGATCGTTACATATAGACACGTCTAACTCTAGTTCTTCTAAGAGATCTTGAAACCCCCATCTTACGCCTGGAAAATACTTTTCTAAACAAGCTTTAAATAGGCATAACTTCTTACCTTTAAAAAATTCTAAAGGATTAGGATATTCCTTTTTAATTTCTTGTAAATCTAAAGCTAAATTATTAAAATTCATTTTATCCTATTCAATTAATCTTTGTTTTAATTTCTATTTCGTTTTTTCTTATTTTTTTTGCTTTGGTCGCTTTTACTTGCTTTAAACACATATTTTATTCGTGCAAAGTTACAAATCTCGTAAATTTCATCAACTCGCTCCTGTGATAATTTACCTCCTAATGGATCTTCTACTACAGTACCTTGGGTTAAAAATCTCTCCGACATCTCTACGTATTTTCTCAAATCGTTATATTTTGGACCATAACCTTTTTTAAAAGATTCGTTCCTAAGGTTGATTATAAGTAAGGGGATATTTATATTTTCTTTAGGACAAACTCGTTTACATCTTTCACATAAATAGCAATACCAAATATCAGAATCTTTCAAAACGCTTTTATCGCCGCGAAGAACTTTCTTAATAATTTTTCTACTGTTAAAGTTAGATACTTTTGCAGCAGGGCAATCCCCTACGCACTTTCCACACGAAATACATTGAATAATATTTTTATTTTCGTCCACATCATCAACAAGTTCTTCGTAAAATTCCCAATTCCAATCTAAATCTGTGTAATCGTCCATCTTATTAATTATCTCAAAATTTATCCGGAATATTTCACTACCTAAAAGAGAATCATCATTGATAGTAAAAAAATTATTGTAATTAGAAATATAAGGAAATAATTAAAAAAAAAATGATTTATTTTTTAGTGAATATGGCGTGCATCCATTTTGGGAGGATAAACCCACCATAAAATTCGAGCGCACTGATTATTAATAATATTCGAGTTATAACTACCATAATTGCTAACAAGGGGTCAGTAGGAACTGCAAAAATCGTACCAAGTAATGAATCTAAAAGAGCAGCAATCGTAAAAGTGATAAAAGCCGCGCGAAGTAGTTTTCCTTTTAATCTCACTTCCCGATCTTCCGACTTCACTGATTTTTGAGCAAATATAATTCCAGTTACAAACATAATTAGAATTACAAGCATTAAAAATATGCTGATGAATATTCCGAATTCCACGGTAAAAGGCCTTGACTCATTGATAATTCCAATTTGATCAATATCCGTAATTAATAGATAAAAGAAGATGATTTCAAAAACTATGCCAAAAAAAACCGTTAAAATTACAGTTAATTTTTGCTTTTTTTTATTAATCATATCTGTGTAGGCGATTAGCCAAACTAAAAGGGCGACCGGCATAGTAACATTACCGATAATAAAATACCACTCAATTGCGAGAGATTCTTGAAAAAGTATGTTCATAATAAAACTAATTGAATCAGGAAACCACGGTGAAGCAACTCCAATCCAGGCAATACCTACAAGAATGTATAGTCTCGATTTATATTGAAAATATTTAGATAGTATTGAAAAACCAATTATTAACGAGATGATCACAAAAATCAAACTAAAACTTCCTTGTAAGTAATCTACAAGTTCTAATGCCAAAATTATCTCCTAAATTTGTTTTTTATAAAAAGTTAATGGTGATCAAAATTTGATTTTAATATTTATAAAGGTTTTTCGAACTTATCTTTGTTATATGTTTAAGGATAACATAAAATTATTCTTAATGTAATTAAATTACATTATAATCTAAAATTGACGGTTGGCTGTTAAGCTGGTTAATTAACAACTTTAAATGAAATAAGTATTGATCTAAAGAAATTTCTTGCTTCTGATACCTTTCTAACAACAACTCAATAATGTAATACGGAGTAAATTTAATAAATCGAATATCGGAAAAAAGATAAACTACGCCTTTTGCTTCGAATATGAACTTTTTTTCCAATAATTCTTCAAATAGTTCTTCGTTATTACTTAAAATATTGATACTTTCATTTACAGTTAGTTCCTTCTTTCTTAGAGATTTAATTAAGTTAAATACGTCCCTATCAATTAGAAAATTAATAATTTCCTTATTTTCAATTTCTTGACTACAATTATAATTAGAAAATAATTTAACAAATTCTTTTTTGAATTTTTTCAATAATTTTTCCTCTGTTCCCTCATCTGGTAATTTTTTAGGAGGTAATCGCATATAAGATAGATCTTTAATTAAAAAATAACATTCTTTACTTCCTGAAATGGTTTTTTTCAAAATTAAATTTTCTCGGATGAAAGATATCAACAATAAATCAATATTGACGGTCGAAAAACCGTAATCTTGCCGGAGAGTTTCGGCTAATTCTGCTTTAGAAATTACACCATTTCGCAGAATTTGTAATATGGTATATTTTATCTTTTCTTGAAAAAAGTTAATTAAGTCTTCTCCTTCAATTTTACTGTAATTCTTTATAGTATTAAATGCTTCAGAGATAGTTCTCGTAATTTTATTCGTGTTTATAAGTTCTAATAAGTTTTTAGTAATAATTGCTAATATATCTGAAGAAATAATCTCGCTAACTTTACTTTTGGACATGAAAAATAAACACAAAAAATAAATTTCTCCTTCATACTCTTGTATAACAGAAATAATATTACGATCTTTTTCTTCAAGTTCAATTAGCGCGTCCTCCTTATTTAAATCGTGTTGAGCCCAAATTTTTAGAAAAATGTCCTTCGAAGGATACGCTCCTTCAGGAGGGTATTGTATTATTGGAATTGGACCCGTGCTTTTATTCCAATGAACAATAATTAATCGTTCCATTTTAGTGAGTTGTTAAATTATAATAATATATCAAATCGATTTATAATGCAGAAAATTGTTAATTTATATAATAAAATAGGCAAATTCAATATAAATTCTATTGTCAAAAATAGTATGAAAATTTGAAAAAAAAATAATCTAACTTAAAAAAGACCAATATATTTTTTCTCAATAGCTTCTACGGTTTCTAACAATAACTCGTTTAGTCTTTTAATATTAAAAGGATTTACGCTCTCAATAAAGTTTTTTATAATCTGATGAGCAAGTTCTTTGTCTTTTTGATTATATTTATGTTGTCTAAACTTAAATAAATAGTAAAATTCTTCTGTTAACCAATTTAATTTTTGGATTAGGCTATCTTCTAAAATATCATTATAATCCCCATATAAAAACATTTAGAACCCCTTCTTTTCGATTAAATTCATAATTAATGTAATTATAATTATAGTAGGGTGTCTCCTTAAATAATTTTGCAATATAAATCTTAAGTGATCAACAATTCACCCAATTTAAGCTTTAAAATGTTTAAATAGCAGCCAATTTTTTATTATATACCTATAATTAAATGATCCTATTTAGATATCGATCTTTCTAAAGTGGTATCTTGTTATCGTTTTAGAAAGCTCCCAAATAGATTGGATATTATTAGAATTGATCGCTTGATTAAGTTCTTTGTATAGTTTTGATAGGGATGGTTGATTATCTGCAAAATTCTCGCTTTTCTTAATTCCTAGTTTTTCATCGTTATTCATACCAAACATTCAAATTTCACAAATTAAAAACAGAAATAGTATCACAATAACATACTTAGTTTCTTTAATCTCGAAAGAAAAAAAAATAAGAAAACTATTGTTCTAAATAAAGAAATCTTTCCAGATAGTAAACCCAGACCTGCGAAAAAGTATTACCTACGATAAGATCGCTAGCATGTGCTGCAAAGGGGAAAGTTAAGAGCATACAGTCTACTCCGTTGGCATTTAATGCGCTTTTTATCGTTTCAGCGTTTATTAATGGGACCAAATCATCTCTTAAACCTTGGAAAATTAAAGCGGGCGGATCGGTCGCATCGGCTAAATTACTAGGAGTAAATTTTTCGAACGCTAAAGGGTTTGATAGTGGATCGCCAGGGATTAATCTTGATAGAGGTTCGTGCGTAAAATAAGGATCAGCGAAATTTGGAGGATAAATGGGGATGATTCCCTTAATATTTAAAGCATTGCTAAAGTTTCCGGCAAAATAAGGGTCGTTGTATCCTAACCCTATGACACCTGTCAAATGAGCGCCAGCAGAGCCGCCCATGATAAAAACGGAGTCTAAATTCGCGTTATAAGTGCTTGCATAAGTTGTTTCTAACTGTTTGGTAAAGTATCCTATTTGGTAAACCATATCGTGTAGAGTTAAATTCCCTCTAACATAATCTGGAGTAGGGATAAAAGTAGAACCTCCAGCGTCTAACAGCCCATATTGAATATCAAACACTACATATCCTTGAGCTGCAAGATACTTATTGAGTACTAATACGTTTCCTAAGCTTTTATCTCCAAATTGCCAACCTCCTCCGTGAATCTTAATAATTACGCTGTTATTTCCGGGTAATTGTTTCGTTGTAGATTTGGGATAATATACATCGAAATAGAGCTGGAACCCATCGTTGTCGTAGTATTTTATATCAGTCTCTATGTTGCAATCTCTATGTGAAAATCCCAAAAAGTAATTATAAAGGTTAAATTGAGTAGGTAAAAAATAAGAATCTACAGTTGATGGTATCTGTGCGCTCCAATCTTCACCGTAAGCAACATTGAATTCATTTTCCGCAGTTTGAATTGAAATAGGCGTAGCTATTAATGGCAAGGCGTTAAGAAAGGTTAAAACTAATCCAAAAACTAATACACATTTTTTCACTAGACTTCTTCGTTTAATTGTAGGGATTAATTTTACCAAAAGTATCGTTGTAATAAGATATAAAAACATTAGAAAACCAGAAATCTGAGCTATAAAATATGACAAAGAACTCGATATCCCATCGTTAATAGGAATAAGTAATACGATTGTAAAGTAAATTCCAATGATAAAGGTTAAAAAACTCAGAATTACAAGTAAAAGTTTTAGAAATTTCAATAAGGTCGGTTTATTCAAATTTCCATACACCTCTATTATCAATGTTTAAAAATGTAGTGAGAGTAAGCTGTAAACTAATCATTTCGATTCCAAAAAATCCAATGATAATCATGAGAAAGGCTATAACGAAAAGATATCCATCTAAAATGAATGCCGTAAGAATTACGCCCCATACAATCAATAACACTCCGATTATGAATAAAACTATGTTGTAATACGTTAATCTATTAATCTTTTTTCCTATTAAGGTAGATTTATTAAGATAGGAATCGTCTATAAGAAGAATTAGGATATTGAGGATCCAGGACGCGATTAATATAACTCCAAATATATCAAATATGAATGAATTAACTGGAAAAGAGAAATACATGATACCAAAAGCACAACTTAGAATATGCAAAAAGATACCGAATTGACTAAGGCTTTTCGCTAATATTTTAGGAATATTTCTTTTTTCTAACATCTTTTTCAAGATTTTTTTTTTAATTTCTATTAAAACTACTTTTGCTTTAATCACTAATAAAACTTTATAATGATAAGAAAAAAGAATTTATCCATTAAATGCTAATTAAATTTATACTGAGTTAGTAGCTTAATCGCTTTTCTGCGATTTCTTCTTTATATAATGCTTGCTTGTAATATAATATGCTACAAACATGACGACTAAAACTACTAACACAATCAATAATACATTATTAAAATTCGCAGATAATGCTTCCATATCCTCGAATGGTAAAGCATCAAGAGTCAAAGGAAATGTTATACCCGCAGTAATAGATGCACCAAGCCAAGAATAAAAGAAAGCCCTAGGTATTGAACCAATAAATGTTCCTAAAGAATATTTCTTAACATCTAAATCAACAAGACCCGCTGTGTAAGAAATTGGATCAAAGGCTATAAATGGCAATAATCTTGCGATGATTATCGCAGACATTCCATATTTATGGATAAAATCATCGGCTAAAGATATTGCACTTTCTCCTACAAACTTCTCAGCTAGTGGACGGCCACCCTTTCTACTTATGTAATAACACAATAGAGCCGCGGCCATTGAACCAATAACGCCCATAATTCCACCTCCAACTAGTCCCCAAATCATTCCAGCGGCAAGAAGAACTATTTCGGAGGGGATTGGAACTAAAAGTCCTTGTATCCCCATTATTAATATAAACAATAGAATCCCAAAAATACCTAGAATGTAAATCGGATTAATGAACCAATCTACTACTAAAGTTAGTAAAAATGTTTCGCCACCGCCTAAATAAATAAACCAGAGCATCCATAATGAAATAACTACTAATGCCGCAAATAAGATAATGTACAAAATGGTTTTAAAACTATACTGTGAAAAATTAAATAGATTTTTGATATATTTCTTTAATTTTAAAGAAAAGGAATCGTTATTTTTATTACGAATTTCTTTATTTTCCATGTTTATCAAATCATTTAATAACTTTTGAGTAATATATGTAATTAAAATTTCTATAAAAATTTGTTTTTTGTTAATAATTCAAAGCAGATTCATAATAATTATGAAAGAACCACATATATTTGCTCACAGAGGAGGAATGGGCAATTGTATAGAAAATACAATTCCTTGCTTTAAAAATGCGGTAAAAATAGGAGTGAGTATAGAAACTGACCTCCAACTTACAAAAGACAATAAGTTAATCTGTTATCACGATCACCATATAAAAAGAGATTCTGAATGGTATGATATAAAAAAACTAACTTTGGTTGAGTTAAAAAATATCAAATTTAAGGATAATCGAGAAATTCCAACGACCATCGAAGTGTTTAACGCTTTGGAAAACTATGCTAACGATTTAAGGTATAGTTGCGATATTCGAGATATAAAAACGGGATTAAAAATAATAGACATAGCTACAGATTTCGATATTCTTGATAAAATTGAAATTACGGAAAGAAACCATAATGTCTTGCTTAAGTTAAGAGAATATAATAAAAAAATAAAGCTAGTCCATACATTAACTGATAGTGTTTCTAGTATAAATGACAATATTGTTGATGTCGAAATATTAAAAGATTTAAAAATTGAAGCTATTAACATTCAAAGTTGGAGAGCTAATATCAAGAATTTAAAACAAGTAATTGATTTTGGCTTTAAATGTTATGTGTGGGGGGTTAACAGCAAATCTCGCATGAAAAAAGTTTTAAAATTAACTTATAATGGTGAGGGAGTAAGTGGCATTTACACAGATTACCCTGATATCCTCGTTAAATTGTGTAAAGAAATTTCTACTTAAATAATCTAGCTAAGAAAAAGAGAGATTATAAAACAAAAAAGATATAAAATCTTTTAGGGGCGATTATTTTCCATATAATTTCTGATGTAGCGTTCTACTTCGCTAGCTGGTTTTATTACACCAAAATGACCTTCGCATAAAATATCGGCCTTTAAATCTAAAAGTTTTTGCATTGATTTTTGATAATCTTCTAAATCGGAACCAAAACTTTCGTAAAAAGGTCCGTGGATATCTTGTCCAAATAGAATTCTAGTGTTATCAATGTCGATTAAGATAGATATTGAACCAGGAGTATGTCCAGGAGTATGAACGCAAAGAAATTCGTAGTATCCTAATTGTAAAACTTCCAAATCTCCCATGAATCTTTTTTCTAATTTAACTGGCTTGTAATCAATTCCGTACCAAGACGCGGCTGTTTTCTCATCATGCCCACTCTCCTCGATTGGATCGGCGTCTAAATCGTGAGCATAGAACTTAACTTGCTTGTTAAAACTTTTTAAATCGAAACAAGCGCCTGTATGGTCAATATGAAAGTGAGTTAATATGCAATGTTTTATATTCTTAGGATTTAAATTTAATTTGCTGATTTTTTTAATCATTTCAAGACTCATTCCACAATCAATCAAAACAAGCCCGTCTTCGCTATGAGTGTCCACTAAAAATACAGAGCAACCCGAATCACCAACATGATAAACATCTTTAAAAATTTTCTTCATAAATCTTTTTCCTCATCAGAAACTTTATTTGAGTCCCAAAAGTAAATAAAAATATTGAGTTATTTCCTCTTTAGATATGATCTTTTATATAAAAGTATTGTTACGATTGCTGCCATTCCCGTCGAGAAGAGAACATCAGAAGCATAGTGAGCACCAACAACAATTCGGGATAATCCCACGAATAACCCCCATCCAATAACTAAAACTGTAACTACAATTCTATAAGGATCCTTGATTTTACGGTCTTTAACAACTATTAAAAATGGTAGAAGCATCCACCCCATTGCCGCATGCCCTGAGGGAAACGACAAATCATCCAAACTTAATCCAGGTGGCAAAAACCATGGTGTAAAATTGGTAAATCCAGGATCAAGATTCCTGAAGCGAACTCTTCCACATAAAATCTTAGTAATTTGGACAAATAACAAAGGGTTAATAACAGCTAAAAGTGAAATTATACCCGCTAAGGTTCTGTAATTTTTCCAATCTTTATTCCAAGTTATAATTGTATAAATTATCATTGGAATAATTAAACTAAAACCTGTGTAAAAATCACTATCGACTATAATAAAAAGCATTCCAATAACAATAATTATCAAGGCAGGTATTTTTTGTAATTTCAAATTTTTAATGTTACCACCAAAAAAAGTTGCTAATGCTATTCCAATTAACGCCCAACCCGGTAATTCCCCGTAATCTGCACCAAAATTCCCCCAAGCAGAGGTTCCATCAACGACTGCGATTGAAATATCTAAATCAAAAATACCAAATATTATCGCAAGAATTATCCAAGATGCAAGTACAATTAACGTTAACTTACTAACCATGGACCAATTTGTTTTTTCAGACATAATTTTACAGAATTCTTTATTTAAAATGAAAATAATTATTATGAATTTGATTGTTAGAAATTATTTACAACCTTGTCAAAAATGTAAAATCGTTAACCTAATCCTAATTATAATTATATTATTAATCTCACTTCTTTTAAAAGGATTAATATTTTAATAGAAATAATATTTCAATACCAAAAATTTTGCATATAGGAGATATTTTTTGTTAAATATATTCTTTGAATCGTTTAACCAAGCAATAAGAAAGTTTGAGTACGATTATATCTTTATAGATGGAATAATTCTTACGATATGGCTTGCGGTTCTGATAAAATATAAAAAATGGGCTCCAATCAAATTTGGAATAATTACAGGATTTTTAATATATATCATTGACGCAATAGCGTGGTTCAATATATCTGCAGGTTCTAATTACCCTTCTGGCACATTTATAAGAGAGTATTGGATCGGAGGAAAATATATGCCCCGCCCCTTAGAAGATTATTTTTGGAGTAAATTTGGGGCAGATTTTATGATGACTTTTTCTTACGCGATGTTTGCCTTTGGTTGGTTGTGGATAATGTTTGAAAATTTTATAAAAAAAAATAAGAAAGAGATGATCTTATTCACATCGCTACTTTTTGGGTTTTGGATGTTAACACCCTTTTTTTCCTTATGGCTTCCAATAAATAACACTATAGTTGAAAGTGTGAGATATATGGACACGCAATTAGTAATTTGGTTTGTTAACATAGTTCTTGGATATTCCTTATTGTATTTAATCTATGGAACAAATAAATTTGGAAGCAAAAAACCAAAGATAATTTTGTATGTTTTCTTTTTAGGTTGTTTAGGAGCCTTTTTCATGGAATTTCCACTATTAATTTCGGGAATTCGCCCTACAGGCGTCCTATATTTACTTTTTAGCACAGTTATAATGTTTAATCAAGGAGCACCATATCTCTACGTCTTATACGATAAAGTAATACCATGGCTTAGTCGTAAAGTTAAAAGAGATCAATTAAAAGAAATAGAATTAGTATTCGAAAAATAAAAAATAGAATTAAATCAATAAATATTCATTTATCTGAGGTTTTTTACCATTTTCGATTTAATCAATTTTATATTGTTCTTAAGAACTTTTGTTAAAGGGACTTTTCCTGAACCACTCTGAATAAGCGTGTTAAGCGCGTTTTCATGAATTTTTAAAGCTTCCACATAAGATTTTTGCTCTAAATATGTTAATCCCAATTTATATTGACTGTCTGCTATTCCCTCGCCGTTTTCAATATCCTCGAATATTTTAAGGGCTTTACTACAGCTTTTCCAAGCATCAGTATATTTCCCTTGATTGAGATAAGTTAAACCTATATTATTAATATATTGAGCTTTCTTCTTCTTATCATCGTTTTTATCAGCTATTTTCAAAGCCTCCTCGAAGCGTTTTAACGCAACGGGATAATTGCTTTCGTCTAAATATATCAATCCTATGTTGTTAAGACTTTCTGCCTTTCTAGAAAGATTGTTTAGCTCTTCGTCTATTTTTAAAGATTGTTCAAAAGTTTTTAAAGCGTCAAGGTACAATCCTTGGTCGCGGTAAATCAAAGCCGTGTTATAAAGATTTTCGGCTCTCTCATTTGATGGTCCTAAAACTTTAAACAGTTTTGTTCCTCGATTATACCACTTAAGAGCTTGGTTGTAATCACCTCGATCTTGATACACTAACCCAATTTTATTTAAGCAATATGTTTTACCGATCAAGTCTCCTCTTTTATCAAATAAATCAAGAGCGAGATTATAACGTTTAAAAGCATCTCTATATATACCTTGCTCATGGAAAATGACACCTACTTTACAAAGAATTCGTGCTTTCCTGTCATCGTCATAAATTTGTGTGGTTATCTTAAGAGCTTCGCTATACCACTTCAATGCTTCAGGATAGTTATCTAAGCTTTGATAAATTGAACCTATGCTCTCAAAGCAATCAGCATTACCTTCAAGATTTTCAATTTCATCGAATAATTTATAAGCATCTTCGTACCACTTTAGAGCCTCATTGAAATGCTCTTGAATCATATAAATATCCCCAATTTTGCGTATAATTATAGCTTCTTTAGTTAAATTTCCTAGATGTTCTTCAATTTCTAACGCTTCCCTGTATTTTTTTAATACTTCGTTGTATTTCTTATGGACCAAGAAAACATTACCAATACATAGAAGCCTTTGTGCTTTCCCTTTCGTATTTCCTAGTTGATCGTCAATTTTTAACGCTTCTTCGTACATTTTTAACGCTTCTGTAAAATTATCCTCGTCAAAATAGATATCCCCTATACTTGTGAAGATATCCGCTTTGGTTTCAAGATTGCCTATACTTTCTGAAACATAAATTGCTTCGTTGTAATGTCTTAGAGCTTCTGGATAATGCTTTTGGGCTTGATATATTTTGCTAATAGTAATAAGTATTTGAATTTGTTCATCGAGATGGCCTAATTCATCCGCTATCAGTAAAGCTTCTTCATAGCGTTTTAACGCCTCAACATAATCCCATTTTTCTCGAAAAATATCGCCTATAATATTAAGACAGAGTGCTTTTTTGTGTAAATTTCCAATTTGTTCTGCTATTTGAACCGCCTCTTCAAATACCTTTAAAGCTTCATTATCTTGTCCTAAATAATGGTAGTTAATACCAATCAAATGAAGACTTTCAATTCTTCCTTCCATGTTATTTTCTTGATTGAAGATTTCAAGCGCTTCTTCAAATTTTTCCATAGCCTGAGAATACGCACCCTGATCTTGGAAAATAGATCCTATCTTGTTAAGCAATTCAGCCTTTTTCCCTTTTTCACCTAATTTATTAACAACCTCTAGAGCGTTCTTATACCTACTTAAAGCTTCTTTGAAGTTTGCTTGTTCGGCATAGAAATTTCCAATATTTTTCAATGATTCAGCATTTCCTTCAAGGTTTTCTGTTTCTCCATAAATTTCAAGAGCTTCTTGAAAATTTTTAAGTGACTCTAAGAACTTTCTTTGGTCCAGATAAATTTGGCCTATGACATTAAGAGTGGAGGCTTTACTGTTTAAATCTTCAAGGCGCTCAAATATCTCTAATGCTTTTTCAAATCGTCTTAAAGCTTTTAGATACATTTTTTGCTCTTTGTATATAAGTCCTATTTTTTTTAACACATCTACTCTTCCTTTAAGGTCTCCTACCTGCTCAAAGAGTTTTAAAGAATCTTCAAACCATTTTAGCGCTTCAGAATATTTATTTTGATTTTGGAAAATTGTACCTATTTGGTTTGAGAAGTTGGCTTTTAACTTGAGATTCCCCAAGTTTTCAGCAATTTGAAATCCATCCTCAAAATAATCTAAAGCTTTGATGTAATTCCACTGATCTCTGTAAATTATCCCCAAATAATTTAGAGAATCCAATTTCCCTTCAGAATTTTTTAACCGATCATAAATCATCAAAGCTTCGTTACACTTATCCAAACCATTTAGGGAATCGCCCATTTCATGAAATATACCCCCTAAGAGATTAAGAATTTCTGCTTTATCTTCAAGGTTTTCCAATTGCTCGTTAAGTTTCAAGGCTATGTTAAAATATTTAAGTGCCTCGTTAAAATTTTTTTTTGAATAGTAAATTTTCCCTATTTGCTTGTAATTAATCGCGTTTTCGCTGAGATTTTCAAGCCTGTCATTTATTTTAATGGCAGTTTCGAAATACTTTAGAGCATCCTGATATTTCTCTAGATATTGATAGTTAATACCAATATGTTTGTATAATTTAGATTTTTCATAAATATCTTTAATTCGCTCGTTTTCCTTTAAAGCAAATTTAAAGTTTTGTAAAGCCTCAGAATAATTTTTCTGAGCTTGGTGAATTAGGGCAATATATTTAAAAATTGAAGTTCGTTGAGGAAAGGCTTTTATTTTTAGCTGAACTTGTAAAGATTTACGCAACCATTCTAAAGCATCGATATAATTTAATTGTATATAGTTGATAATTCCCATTTCCATAAGAGCAATTGCTTTCCATTGGTTATTTCCCGAATCTTCACTTATCCGAAAAATTCTTTCTAAACACCTTAAAGCATCGGTATAGTTTTTAGTCTCAAAGTAGATTTTATTAGATATAAACAACTTAGTTAATTCGTTGGGTTCGTCAATATTAGTTTTAAACCATTCCATTAAGTCAATAGAAAATTTATCTTTGCTTAATTTTTCTTTTTCTTTAAAGAATTTCTCAAGAAATTTTGATGTATTCACATTTAAACGAAAAACATTAACAGAATCATTTAATTGCTTAATTTCTAACAAAGATTGGTCCAATTTATCTAGGTTTTTGAGATCACTACTCTTTTGTGCGTCAAATTCGTAGAGGTCTTCTTTTGATCCTCCGCCTGAAATGTGATTTATCCAGATTAAGTTTTTTAAATTTTTCATTATTTTAAGGGTCGAAAGAAGGTCGAAATCATTATTACCAGAATAACCTATTATTATTATTGAACGTTCATTTGAGATTTTATCTAAGAATTGTGCTTTATGGGGCTCTAATTGGACGATGCTACTCTCTGTTTGATTCAGCCCAATTAATTTTAAAGTGTTGATAAACGATGTTCTCGTATCTTCACCAGTGATGATGTTTCTATGAGAACCATGAATTTTATAAACGGGTATTTTTCCATTTTTATACAACTTTTCGGGGTCACTGAATTTTTCGTAATCTTTTTTCGTTATTACAGGAACAATCTTCTTTTTAGGAACATTAGATTGGAGCAGAGCGTATTCTAACAGAAAATCGAAGTTACTTGTAATAATAAAATGCCCCTTTTTTAACATTTCGGCTAGAACAAAATGCTCAAGATTGGGTTTATCGCTTTTTGTAAAAAAGTTTAGAAATCGAAAATCGTCCTCAATCGATTTGTGAATAATTCCTACTAAAACCTCAAACATCAAATTCTGTAATTTCAAGATTGTTTCGATCTCAGAATTAGCACAGAAATGCTTAATTAGTGCCTTCATCGTATCATTAGTTGATGGTATTTGAGAAGGCGCCTCAACCGAAGCTCCCGCACCCACTAAAAAAGTAAGTTTTTCGTCTGATTCGAATAATTTTGTAACATTAAAACTTTTTGACTTTTTAATTGAACTCATCTATTCGCACCTAATAAAAATTTATGCTTATGTAAGATTGTTACTCTTATCACTCTTAAAAAATTTTGCTTCATATTTTAAAACAAAATTATATATTTTGTTAATTGAAATTAAAATTTGAAGAAATTCTTGATCTCTTCGTGAATTTGTTCAACTGCTTCTTCTTGGATAATATCGTGATCCATGTTATCGATAATCGCAAGGTCTAGATTGTTTATTTGGTTTTGAACAATTTCAGTAATTTCATTAACAGGAGTTATTTTATCTGAATCGCCAATTATAATTCTTAAAGTTTTATAATTAAGTTGTTTTACCACTTCTTTTATTTGGTAACTCTTGTTTTTTAATTCGTTTTTAGTTTTCTTAATAAACTCATCTACATTTTCTATTCCTTTTACATTTCCTGGAAGGAGTTGGTTTATATAACGCAAAGATTTTGAGAAATCAATATGATACGCGTGTTTTTCTAAATTAATAATTGGACTTATTAACAACATTCTATTTAAAACCTTTATTTTTGAACTTAGAATGAGCGCTATGTAAGCTCCAAAGTCGTGAGCAAGAAGATTTACGCTGTTTAAGTTAAATACATTTCTTTTTGCCATTTTTCTGACAAATTCGATAATTTTGATGGAATCTGACACTTGAGATGTAATAGATACATCTCCTTGACTAGATCTATATCCTCTGAAATTAAAAACTAGAAAGGAATAACCCATGTCTAAAAGATATTGGTGGTCTTTAACGATTTCTTTTAACGCAAATAATTGTGGGAAACCGTGGAAATAAATTATTAATGGATAAGGTTTATGAAATGTTGCTGGAGGAAAATAGAGTATACCTTTAAAGATTTGATTTTGGTTATGTATTTCAACCTCAGATACCTCGTATATGCCGTCATATTGTTTTTCTTTAAATTCCAGTATTTTTTCACCTTAATATAATAAAAAAATTTATCTAATTTATTTAATAGTGTCAAATATTAGAATAATTTTATAAATTTCGGATACTCTTTAAAATGAGATTTGAAGATTGGCACACACATAACTCACTTTGTCGGCATGCAAAAGGCTCAATTGAGGATTATATTAAAAAGGCTGTTGAGCTTAATTTAAAAGTTATTGGAATGAGTGATCATTTTCCTTACGAGTTTTTAAGCTCAGAAATATCATCTCTGGATGATATACCATACAAAAGGTATGCAATGGCCTTAGACGAAGTTGATGAATATATTTTAGAGTTAGAGCATCTTAAAGAAAAATATAAGAACAAAATTCAAGTAAAATCCGCTTTTGAAATTGATTATTTTAAGAATCAAGAACATGTTATTAATCGATATCTTAAAAATTACATTAATAAACTTGACTATATTTTAGGATCTGTTCATGTATTGTTTGGAAAGGCAGGTATTTTTGCTTTTGATGATGGTCGATTTCTAAATAAGTATAAAGTTTACGATAATAACGATGAGATTTATCTTGAGTTTTACAACACCCTACAAGATATGATTAAATCAAAAAAATTTGATTTTGATATTGTAAGTCACTTTGATTTACCCAAAAAATTCGATAAAAGGGCTGAAACCTACGATCTTATTATGGAAAAAGTAGTAAAAACTCTTGAACTAGCAAAAAAGAGAGATTTAGCCATTGAAATTAATTCCAGTGGTTTGAGAAAAAAAATTAGAGAACAATATCCTAGTGTTGAGATTATTGAACAAATGTACGAGTTAGATATCCCCGTTTTGTTAGGTTCAGATGCACACCAAATTGATGAAATAGCTTATGAATTTAAATATATAATTGATTTATTAAAGAATATTGGTTATAATCAGCTTGCGCATTACAATAAAAGAAAAAGAACATTTATAGAAATTGATTAAAAAATAAGATGGTTTTGTACATCAGATAAAAACAACATTAAATTAAAAACTTTAATCAAGTTTGCGTGATCGTAGCCATCCTTCCATAACCAAGCTCCGTAGCAATCTTTGATGTTTAGGGTCTCTAGTATGGATAACTAAATTGTTATCTTCGTTTTTTCCAATAATAGAGAATAATAATTCCTCTCCATCACGATCGATGACAAATCTATCTTTCTGCTCGTTTAATCTTATTGAGATATTATCTAGACTTCCAAATTCCTCTAAAAGTTCAGCATCTTCTTCAAGACTGGGGTCAATATAACAAGAGATCTTCATATTAACAGACGATCGTACCTCATATAAATGTAGCTCTTGCAAGTCCTTTATATCGGGAACAGCAATAGTTATGTTATGTAACGATTTATTTAGTATATCTCTCATTTTTTTCAAAATATCTGGTTTTTGAACTTTAATGTCTGTCCAGTCTATAATTTTAGGACCAGATGCCGAAGCCAGGTTATTTCTTAACTTCTCATTTTCCGTCTCTAGCGCTTCTAAATCTTCATCCGCTGTTTCTAATTCTCCATTTAAGATTTTGAGTTTTTCTTGAAGATTCTCGATTTTTTTGTCTTTTTCTATTAAAAGATTTTTCTCAACTGTAGAAGAAGCCAACTCCTTCAATTGTTCCTCTTTTAAACTGATAGACTTTTCTAAAGTCTTGATTTTCACATTCTTAATTTTTAAAGAATATTCTAGTGTTTTAACTTGTTCTTCTTTTAAATCCATTGAGGATTTTATAGTTTTTATTTGATCATCTTTAAGGCTTAGAGAACTCTTCAAATTTTCAATTAGATCATCTTTAAGTTTCAATTTAAGGTCAAAATCCTCGAACTTTTTCAATCCTTCTTCTATTGATAAAAGTCTTTCCCGTAATTCGTTAATAATATGTTCCTTTTGTTTTAGTTCCTCTTGTAGGTTTGCTAAATAATCTTTATTTGCCTCAGAAAGGTTGTTTAATTCATCCATCTTAAAAAACTAGAATTTATTATCTATTTTATGAATAATAATAAAAGAATTTCCTTTTAATTCTTAGTTAAATATCTTCATTTAAAAAAAAGAGGAATTTATAGATTATCCTTTTTTATTAAAACAATTATTAAAATTTCTTATCAATTTCAATATATCGAAACCTTTTGTCCATTTTGATAATGTCCTCTATGAATGTTATATGATAACTTCCAATATTCTCAATTGTTATATCGTGGTCAATAATATTTATCCCCCTTACTATATCGCCCTTTTGAATAGATGCTTTAATTGAATCTTGCATTTCTTTTTCCCCACGTAATGAAAAATCAACTTTTTCCAAATAAGATATTATTTTTTGATTAAATATATAGAAGGGAAGGGAATAATATTCACTTAAAATTTGATTTTCTTTCGGTTTCTCTACAATATCAACAATCTTTAACCCGTGCTTTATATCTGAATCTCTAATTAATTCTGAATCTTTAGAAATCTTAACATTTCCGTGCCTGCTAGCAATTTTTTTATCGTTTGATTTCATTAAACCTAAGATTATGTCCGCATTAGCGTTTTTATACAAAGAAAACATCTGATTGATTTTTTGTTTTGAAAAAACAACATCTGCGGCAGTTACAAAAAAATTGAATAAAAGTTGCTTTTTTTCGTTAAATTGATTAAGACATAATAAAAGACCGTCTGCCATCCCCAACTGGTTTGTTTGCTCTACAAACTTTAATTCAATATCTTGAATTTTTAATAATTCCGTTTTAATTGCTTGTTGTTTATAGCCGACTAGTATGATAAAGTTAATAAATCCCGCTTCTTTAAATGTGTGAATAATGCGAGATATTATCGGTATTCCATTTATTTTAATTAATGGTTTAGGAATTACATCAGATAAAGGTTTTAATCTCGTTGCTTTACCAGCCGCTAGTATTATTACATATGTGTTTATTGAAGAAGGCATAAAATCAAGTGATTTTTTTATATCATATTTTTACAAATATAAGAATATCTTTAAATTTGATTAGTATTATTATATTCTCATGAGTTCTGATGAGAATATAAAAAAACTAAATAATGAACTATCTGAATTATTAGAAAAAGAAATTAATAACAGAAAAAGCATTCTAGGCATCTCAATTTCAACTCACGGGGGAACACATCTCGTTAGTAAATTAAAAAAAGATATTACAATGACAAATTCTGAGATTTCTGCTGCGAGTAGTAGCTTAGTTTTTATATCTTCTAAAATATTAAAAGACTCGCTAAACCAGCAAATCTCGTATAATTTGATCACAGGAAAAAAAAGAATAATTCTATCTATTTTAACTGAAAATATCGCTCTTATCGCTTATCTAAATAGAGAGCTAGCTGAACTTGAGGGACTGGATTCATATATAACTTCTTTGAGGAGATTTGCGATACAGATTTCTGCATTCGTAGAAACTAGCGATCTTATTAAAGAAGAAGTGTTCGTAGCCATTAAGAGAGCAATTCCAAACGCATTAGTTATCGCGATAATTACTAAAGATGGTTTGCCAATTAAAGTTCAATCTACTATGCCAGAGCCTATACTTTCAGCGATGACTTCGGCTATTTACAATTTAGCAGGGATCCTTTTGGAAGAGGGCTTAGAATTCTCGATTATAGGGGGAGAGAACGGTTCAATAATTATCCACGAATTAGATGAGAGGAGGATACTCGCAATCGCAGTTCCAGAAGCAGACGAGAGAAAATTAGGCTCTTATATTGCTAAGATTAAATCAATTATCAAATAAATTCTTAGAATTATTTAATAATCTTTTTAATTTCATCAGCTACTTTTAGACTTCCAAAATACGAACCAGAAAAGGTTTTAGCTTTAAATAGAATTGTACATAAAGGTTCGTTTTTGGAGATATTTTTAATAGGTTCTGATTTATCGTGTATATATTTAAGATTGTTAATTTTGTTTAATAAATGCTTATTAATTTCTTTTGGAGCAAAGAAAATCATCTTAGTTGCGAAATTTTCTATTTCTGATTTCTTCAATGTCTCTTTAACATATTCCCATCCTTCGAGGTTAAAACTCTTTACATGTAAATTTAACAAATTTAAGTTCATTGCCTCTTCAGATACTCTGATTGACCCCGGTATTCTAGGATTAATCTCCATTAAATAAGGATAATGTTCTTTTAGTACAAAATCGAATCCATTTATTCCTCTTAATTTCAACTCGTTTGATAATTTTAACGAAATTTCAGCTATTAACTTTTTATCTTCTTTAAAAATATTGGCAGGCACTATATTCCCGCAGTACATGAATTCTTTTGGGGCGTTAAGGAATTTTTCTCCGACTATTTGACGATTAATAGATATTACTCTACTTTCTATTCCATTAGATATTGTTGTACAACTTACTGGTAACCCTTCAATATATTCTTGAACTAACCAATCTTTAGGATAAAAGTCTTGAGTTCTAATTAAATTAAGAATAAACGAAAGTTCATCTCTATTATTTATTTTATATACGTTAATTCCACCAGAACCGCTTACTTTTTTAAAAACAAAAGGATAATTTAATCCGTTTATTTTAGATTTGACTTCGTCATATGAAGTTGAAGAAGGCACCTTGTATCCTAAATTTTTCAAAAAATTGAAAATATAATCTATGTTGCGGCTCTTTTTAATTGCGTCTAAACTATTATTAAGATTAATAATTTTGTAATTTTTTTGATTTATCTCATTTAAAATAAGTACTCTTTCTTCAAAAGCATCGTCTAAACCACTTCCAATAATTAGATAGTTAATTTTAGGATGTTTGGCTAAAAGTTCCAATATAAGGTTTGGAAGGTATTCACTATAGTTATTTTTTATAATTTCGTAGTTAGCGCTTAAGATTTTGGTAAGAACTAAATAATCTTTAACGCACGGATAAAGGTCTAAGTCTCCAAAAAAATCTACAGCATACACTTCGTAACCAGCTTTATATAATGAATAAGCTAAGGGGCGTGTGTTAAATCCAGCTACTAAAACAGATTCTACTTTGTTACCCATTAATTAAATAATAAAATAAGAACTTTAAGAACTTAATTATGAAATTAAAGGATTTTCTTTAATTCCAAGATCAAATTTTTTGGATTAATACGATCAAATTGAAATATTTCTGCTTTTCCGTATTCTTTAAAGTTCTTTTTAATGTTGTCCGCGGCGAACGTATTTACGCCCAGAGATCTTGTCGCATATGACTTCTTCGGCTCTAAAACGACCATATGTGCTCCTTTCTTGGATAAATTCTTTGTTAATGCTTTTAATTCGTTAATAATTAATGTGTAGTCTGTTTGAACTTGAGCAATTAAATCAGGAAATTTATAGGAAATGTTAGCTCCGCAGTCAGAACATACAAAAATGACGGGAATCATATTTCTATTCTTTAACTTTTCAGCGTTCATTAGCTTTAAGCATTTTGTCAACGCTGCTGCCATAGGCGTGTAAGATTTTCCTTTAATCTTTTTCATTTTATTTACAGCAGTTTTAAAGTAAACCGTAGGTTTCTGAAGAACGACGGCTTCTTTTCCTCTAAAGATGATGAGGCTTATTTTATCCTTTTTCCGGTATCCTTCACGTTGTAACGATAGAATCACATCTGTCATTTGTTTAATCACGTAATGCATCGAAGCAGAACTGTCGAGTACAAAAAATAAAACTAATGGTGCACGATATTCGTACACTTTATCCATTAAATCGTATTTATTAAATTTTATTGGAAAGTCTATTTCCGTTTGATTGTATATAGTATTTTTCAAATAAGTCCTTATTGTTGCGTCAAGAGCTATGCTTTTAGGTCGATTAATAGGCTGCCGATATGAAATGTACCTTCCCTTTTGAGAAGAAGCTATTTTTATCCGTCGCCCAATTCCTCTCCCGCCGTAATCAGATATTTTTCGATCTTTTCGAATATTATCTAGTATGGAAGTCATTTTCTTTTCCATGTTGTAAATTAATGGCATGGAACCTAATCCGTTTTCAAAAAATTTAAAATCTCGCTCGTCAAACTCAGGAATATCTTTTACCTTCCATCCTCCAGCAGGTGTTGGGTTTCTTTTTTTATTATCAGGGTATTTAGGGGGTGGAAGTTTCTGTTCTTTTGTCTCTGGAATGTTAACTTTTTTTGGATCAACAGATTGTCTTTTGAATTCCTTTTGAGGAGTGTCGTCGTGCTTCAGCGGTCCTTCAGTTTCTTTATTTGGTTGATAAGTATTTGGATCCTCGTAAGCTTTTTGTATCTTTCCGTAAACTTCAAATATTTTTGCTTTAACTTCTTCAGGAGTCATCTCGTAATGGAGCGATTTGATTCTATGTTCAAACACTAAATTCATAGCCGCATTTAAATCTTCTTCAATAACTTCCTTCCGACCGTTGAGTGCAGCATGAGCTCTCGCGCATCTTATAAACGTAATATCTGCTCTTTGTGAAAAAATATCCAATTCGTTAACTAATCTAGATACGAATTCGTAAACAGTTGAGGGAATTTGGACTTCCTTTATAATTTGACGCGCCATCACGATTTTCTTTCTTAAATCTTCTTGTTCTTGCTCGTATTTCTTAATAAAATCCTTTGGGTTATCGTCAAAATCAATAACGCTTTTTGTAATCTCTGCTCGTAATTTTATATCGCGAGGAGCCTTGATTTTTACTTCTAAACCCAATCTATCCGCAATTTGAGGACGTAATTCTCCCTTTCCGAATTCTAATTCGAAACGAATTGAGAACCTTCGGGGTTCATACTTCCTACTAATACAAATCGGGAGGGATGTGATACCGAAATACCTTCGCGCTCTATGATATTTATACCCGAAGCTGCAGCATCCAATAGAACATCAACAATATGGTCTTGAAGTAGATTTATCTCATCAACATAGAGGAGACCTCTATTTGCTTTAGCAAGTAGACCGGGATGAAGGCTACGAATTCCCTCAGTGAGTACTCTATCGATTGATAAGGAACCAGTTACCATATCTTCAGTTGCGCCCAAAGGCATATCTGCTATACGCATACTACGCTTTTCTATTTCAAGATTGCCCGATTCCTTTCTTTTCCTGCAATCATTGCATAAATCGTTCAAAACAGCTTTAGGATTACATGAAAAAACACAGTCCTTAACAACTTCGATTTCAGGCATTACTTCAATTAGGGACCTTACCGCAGTTGACTTTCCTGTTCCTTGTTGACCTGTTAATAACACACCACCAATCATAGGATCAATAACATTAAGAATTAACCCTAGCTTCATCTGAGGTTGTCCTAAAATGGCGGTAAATGGGTAATTTTTCTTTTTTTGCATATCAAGTCATTGTAAAAAATAATTTCAATTAAAGATTTTCCTTTAACACAAATTATTAGAAATATTAATCAAAATTCACCGAGATGAATAATATTTCTTAAAATAATTCATTAATGATAGGGCTTTAAAACCTTTTTTAGTTAGTTCATACTCAGTAATTCTATTCTCTCTACTTATTCTTATAAATTGTTTAAGAAAATCATTTCTATCAAAAAATTGGGCTACTATCTTAGGGGATTTAACACCAAGAGCATTAGCTAAGATCTTGTTAGTTATAATTCCACCAGTTTTGGATAATTTATCAATAGCTATTAAATATTTTTCAAAATTACCACTTAATCTCTTAGACAATTTAAATGGATCTTTAATCAATACGCTACTATAAACAAGTTTAAAGTTTTGCTTCACATTGGTATGATCTTTAGAGACTTTCTCCATAACATTCTCATCAATATAGACATTTTCCAATAAATCATAATAACTACTCCTATGAAAAACAGTATGACAATTATTACATAAATATCCACCACGTTCTTGATCAAGTTTACTTACAATCTCAGAACAAGTAATTTCTTCAGATTTAAAAAGATCAGAAGCTATTAAGGTCTTTTTTGTTTCATCCATGTGATTAAAATGAAATGATACTAAATGTTCAATTGTGTTAAATTCCCCACAAATTTGGCAAGATTCACCATATAGAGTTTCAATAATATATTTTCTTTTTAATAAGCTTATAATACTAAGCTTTACATATGCTTTTTGTTTTGAATTTAGATTTTTAGTAATTGGATAAGCATTAATTGAAATTTTTATAAGAGTATGAATTAATTCAGGAGAGAGATATTGTATTTTATTAGGAAAAATATTTGGTAAATATTTCCAAGATATCAGATGTCTGAAAAAATTATAATATTTAGAAGAAATTATATCATGATGATTAGCACATATGAGAGTGATTTTTTTTGATTCCATTGATTTAATTAAGTTTTCTAAAAATAACGGATTGTCTCTATTTTCATTAAACAATTCATACAAAACAGTAGTAGAATATTTTTGCTCTTTTTCATCAGTAGTATGGTGGAATTCCAATGCTTTTAATCTTGAAATATTTGTATTTATTTTAAATCCTTCTTTCTTGCACTCTGGGCATTCTCCTTTTCCACTCTTGCAAAATTTACCATTATAAAGGTTTTTAATGAGATAAAGCTTTATTCTACTACCAATTAGAGATGAATAAAGTTTTTCGTTATGTATCTCTGTTTTTGATCGTTTTGGAAGTATATCTGGAAATTTTTTATAAAGAAAATCAAATATCTCTATAATTGAATTATAAAATGTTTTAAAATTTTGGAACATGGTAATTTCTTTATTAAATAAATATTTTGCAAGAGGTTTTATGGTTAGATTGGTTCTTATTTTTTTATGCATTACAGAAACGGCATAGAGATATTTTATGGTTTCAGCTAATTCTGAAAAATATTTTACAGATTTATCGAAATGGTTTTTATAGAGCTCCTGTATTAATAAAATATCTTCTTTAGATAATAGATGTCGTAATTTAGCACAGTTTTTCTGTAAATCTAAAGCATAATTTGAAATTTTTGAACCAGACTTATCTAATATTATTTTTTCAAAGATATCAAAAGAAATTAAATTCCTGATTCTTGGAAAATTATAATACGGAGGAAAGTTAAACTGTTTATTCATATATAGATCTTTATCCTTATACTTTTAATTACTTTTTTGAAAATTTTGGGTCACTAAAGATAGTTCCATTCATAAATGTGAAACCCATACCACAATTAGGACACTTGCCTCTAAATGCATTGGATTCTGGTAATTGACTCCAACCAATCTCAACATTACAAACAGGACATCTTTCGCCCCTAAGCTTTACTTCTGTCATTATTTATGAAATGTTAGAATCTTATACTTAAAAAAAGAGAGACTTCTTATTTTCTGATTAAAAAATTTAATACTTTCATCTGTGGTTGCCCTAAAATGGCGATAAATGGGTAATTATTCGGTTTTAAGAATCTTAAAATTTTTTAGCAATTTCTGCCAATTTTACGCCTAATTTTTCAATACTTTCATCCCATTTTGATAATATCTAAATAATATTGAAAAAAATCTGCATTAAAAAACTATAATTTGAAGATTATAGCTTCACATGTAATATTGACTCAGTTTTTTTTAATTAAATTAAGATGTTTATTTAATTCAGTTTTTAATTCGTTCGCTAACAAAATCAACTTATTTGAACTGAGATTTTCCGATGTACAAATTAAATTTTTCATATTAAAACGCCAAAGATTAAGATTAATCATAATTATATTTAGTCCATTAGAACTTGAAATAATTAGATATTCTATTTTACTTTCTGCCATGTCTTCAAATGTTTGATTTAATTGGGCGATTAGCTTGTGAGCGTGATTTATTAGAATTGTATTGAAATCTTTTGACATAGATTGTATAATAATACTATTATTATGGTCAGTAATGAAACACATAATCTTAGAATATTCTTTTAAAAAATCATCTATAATATTTTTCAATTTGAATGTTTCTTCTGAGAAACTACTTAGAATTTCGTAAAAAGCGTTATATATACTATAAATAAAATCAGGGTATATACTTGTAAAATAAATTGGTAAATTTAATTGATTTTGTATTTCCTTCTTTATGTTTTTAATATTCGATTCTCTATTGCTTGGATCTAGTTGATCTATTTTGTGTAAGAATAATATTATTTTTGAATCATAAGATCTAATTCTTATAATATCTATAATATCTTGGATCTCCCTAATTATTTCTTTCGATTTTGAAGCCCAAATCGTAAATTCAAAAATATAAATAATAACATCAGTATTTTCAAAAGCAATGAATTGAGTTTTATTATTATTTAATATACCATTTAATTCTTGTCCTGAACTGTCAAAAACCCCTAAACTTATGTCTAACCAAGAGTAAACTGAAGGTTTTATACCTCGTGTTGGACTAAGAGGATTAATTAATAAATCCCTAGGATCATGACCTTCAAATATAATTTCTTTTATTGTGGTTTTTCCCACTCCCGCACGTCCTAATAATAGAATTTTTCTTTCTGTAGTTTCTTTAAAAAGAATGCCAATATTATCTGAAACATAAGTAATCCGATCTTCTTTTTGAAGTTTAAAACAAGCTTGAGCAAAATCTGCCAATTCTAAAGTCAACTTATAAAGATTGATTTGTTCTCTTTCGTGAAGGATTAAAACTAAGATTTCATACCCTAATTCAACAACTCTAGTTTTATCACAATAACTTAGAATTATTTGGTCTTCAAAATGAAGTTCGTATAATTCTTCTTCTTTAACATTACTTTGTTTTAATGCATGAGACAGGTAAATTTTATTAATTAAATCTTTTGTTAAATTTAGAGTATTAGGATATTTAAAATCTAAAATACTACCTGCTTTGCTATCCCAACTAAATAATGCTAATCCTAATGGCATATTTAAAAACAAAAATCTGTTTAAAATTGAAATTATCGGAAAATTATGATAATAATTAATACATACAATATACAAAATTATTTATATTTATTATTTTCCTATCTTTTAGGATTTAAACTTAAAAATAAGCTTTACAATAATTGGTTTATTTTTTCTGCTTTCGCATAAAATTCTTTTCCAAGATGTTCGTCTCCTATTTCTAAACAAATCTCAGCAATTTTTTCGAAAATAATAGCTGCGCCTTTAAAATCTTCATTTTTCAAAGCGAATGTTGCTTCTTCAATCAATTCCTCTCTCTCTTGTAAGCATTGTAATGAAGAAAATGTTTCAATGCTTAAATCAAAAATATCAGCCAAAATCTTAATTAATTTAAATTGATTTTTTTGTTCAGTAGCAATCATTGAATAGGTTTTTAATCCCGTTATTCTTTCGATAGTTTCAAGATCTAATGCATCGGGCAAATCTTGTTTATTTGCAATTATAGCTGAACGAGCATAAGGTGCTTCTTCTTTTATTAACTCTATAAAAAATTTGCTTTTTTCCACATTTTCTAGTGTTGAATCTGAAATTAAAAGTACAGTATCACTTCCTTTAATCAATTTATTCCAAAGAAAACTAAAACTATCTTTTCCTGCAAAATCCCATAATGAAAAATATAATTTTCCAATTCTAACAGTAGTTATGTTTCCGTAAATAAATGGTCTGTACTCCCGAGATGTTTTTTCATTTGCTATTAAATTAGCGATTGTAGTTTTCCCAACACCAGAAAAGCCTACTAATGATATTTTAGGTTTTAAATTTCTATGAATAGCATTAACAGTGGGATTTATTATCTCAAATGCTGATTTATCTAAGTTTTCACTGATAAGATCACTAAAAAAGTTCAAAAAAACTTTCCTAAATTTATATAATTCAACTTTTATATTTTTTAAAACATCTGTTAATTCATTCACAAATATAAAAATTAAGGATAAGTTGTTTTCTTTAATGAATGATATTCTATAGTTAAAATAATCAAAAGAACCAATCTCATCCTTTGATTTTAAAGCGTAATAATTTCTTATATCCGAGAAAAAACTTATAATATTTAAGTCACTTAAAGTTTTCCCGAAGTGTCTTTCGTACAGATTTTTCTCCCTTATTATGTAGATTTCCCTTAACATTTGTCCCTCTTGCGTATTTATTTGAGAATTTTTTGAAATTATTTCTTATTATAATATTTGTTAAATTCTATTTCCAATTTTTCAATTATCAAATTAAGGTTTTCTTTACTAAAGTTTTCAGAGAAAATAATTAAATTTTTAAAATTAGGGTTAAAATGATTGAGATTATCTATAATCACACTCAAAATCTTAGAACCTGAGTCTATGTAATTAATTTTCTTACTAATTAATGTTTCATCTTCAGTGGATTGGCTTATTTCAAGTATTTTTGTGTGCAATTGATTAATTAAATTAATATCAAAATCATTAATCTCTGTTTGAACTATAATGCTATTATTTTTACTTGTTATAAAACCCATAGTTTTGGGGAAATCTTTAACAATATTATCTAAAATGTGTTTTAAATCAGAAGTTTCTCTTAAGAAACTACAAAATATCTCAGAAAATGCGTTATAAGTATTATAAATTAAAAGTGGATGTATACTAGTAAAATAAATTTTTTTAATTTCTGGAAGATTTAAGATTTCCTGTATTTGATTTTTAAGTAATTTTAACTTTTCTCTAAACTTTTTATTTATTAAATCTATTTTATGAAAGAATAATAAAAATTTAGCTTCAATATAATTTCTACTTATAAGATTTTCAATTTCTTTAATTTCATCTTTAATCTCTTGGGAATTAGATGCCCATGTAGGATAATCAAAAACATATATGATTACATCTGCTTTATTAAATGCCTTATTTTGCTTTTTTTCATCTTCTAGCAAAAATGGTAATTCTTGTCCAGATGTGTCGAAAAGAACTAATTCTAAATCCATCCATGAGTAAATTGAAGAGGTTATTCCTCTGGTAGGCTCGAGTGGATGAATTATTAAATCTTTTGAATTTTCTCCTTCAAAGATGGTTTTTTTTATACTTGTTTTTCCCACACTTGCCCTTCCTATTAAAAGGATCTTCTTTGGCATAATTTTAATTATTTCTATTCAATTTATTTCAATTGTCAAATTTATTAAGACAAAAGAGCCTTTACATTTTCTCTAAATTCCTTAATATTTAACGGTTTTTCGTACCACTTATCAAAACCTGCCTCTTCAAATATCTTTTTTTTATTTCCTTTAAGAGGGGATGATGAAATAACGATGATAGGAATATTTTTGAATTTATCGATTTTACGAAGTTCTTTACAAAGCGTAATTCCATCCAAATTTGGAAGGTAATAATCTATGATGCATAAATCCGGTTCTCCTGACTTTATCATTTCTAATCCTTTATCACCAGTATTCGCAAAAAAAGGCTTAATATTTTCCATCTGATCAAAAAGCGCTATATAAAACTCAATATATTTTTCGTCGTCTTCAATGATATAGATTTTTTTTTTTTTCATTTTCTTACTACTTTCTTTATCGATATCTTTATTATATTTATAAATTCTAAATATTTTTAAAGTTTAAGAAACTCACATTCATTTTATCATTTTTTTAGGTAATATAAAGGTGAATGTAGTACCTTCTCCCAATTTGCTAGTAAAAGAGATATTTCCACCGTGCAATTCAATAAATCTTTTAGATAATGAGAGTCCTAAACCTGTACCTTCGACCGAATAAACATAATCACTTTTAACCCTTTTAAATTCCTTAAAAATTAAATCAAAATCTTCTTCTGCTATCCCAATACCTGTATCAATTATGTTAAACTCCAAATGATCTTCGCGTTCCGCAATTTCGAGCCTAAATCCCCCCTTTTTAGTAAATTTTATAGCATTGTTTAATAGATTATAAAGGATTTCCTTAAATCTTATGGGATCGGCTTGTATAAATTTCTCTTCGTCTAACCCTATTACCTCAAATTTCAACTTTTTTTCTTCATACATTGGTTTAAGCGTGCTAATAATTTGATTTGCTATTTTATTTAACGAAAATTCCTCAATATTTAATTCAATTTTTCCCGCTTCTATTTTTGATATATCTAAAACCTCATTTATCAAATCTAATAAATGGAACGCCGAAGACCTTATGTTATTAAGATAATGGTCTTGTTTTTCATTTATTTCACCGTAAAAACCTTCTAATAATATATCAGTGAAACCTATAACGCTATTTAACGGCGTCCTTAATTCATGAGACATAGAAGCCAAAAATTTCGATTTAAATTGGGATGCCTTCAAGAGTTGTTCTTGGTATAACTTTTGCTGTTCTAGTGATTCATTCAATTCTTTAGTTCTTTTTTTTACTTTATTCTCTAATTTTTCAGCGAATCTTTCTCTTAGAATCTCTGACTTTTTTCTTTCAGTAATATCCCGAGCAAGTCCACGAAAACCGATCTTCTTGCCTGTAGAATCGTATTTTAGATAAATGTTACTATCAAGGACAATTCTTTTTCCATATTTATTTTTAATTTCAAATTCAGCAGAGCGATATATATTATTTGTTTTAAAAACCGTGTTGAAAACATTAAAAATTATTTTTGCACTCTCTTTATTCATAATGTTTCTATAATTCATTCCTGACAATTCACTTTTCGAATATCCTAGAATTTCTCCAATCATATCATTAAAAAAAATAAAATTTCCCTTGAGATCTACTTCAAAATACAAATCTTTAATATTTTCAAGAATTTCTCGATATTTTTCTTCTGATTCTCTTAATTTTTGGTCCATTTTCATATGTTCTGTAATATCAGCTGCGATACCGTCTATTCTCTCGAGATTTCCTTCCGAATCAAGAGTGGGAGTTCCAAAAACACGAATCCATCGAATACCACCGTCCTTTCTGGTGATTCGATATTCAACCGAAAATGATTCCCCTTTAAAAAGGTTTTTATACGCCTCCTCATAGATAGCCTTATCTTCTGAGAGAATAATTTTATTCCATAGCTGTGGAGTATTATTAAACTCTTCTACGGTATAGCCAAATAAATCCACACAATTCTGACTGACATAATTCCTAAATCTTTTAATATCAGTAGAGAAGATTACATCTGGTACTTTATTTATAATCGTTTCAATAAATGCTTTGGATGATCTTAACTTCTCCTCCACTTTCTTGCGCTTAATGATTTCTTTTTCAAGGGCCAACATTTTTTGTTCCAGCTTATTGACCAGTCGTTCGCTATAAAGTTTAAATAACTCTTTTTCTTCTTTAATAATATCTTTCTTGGGTTTAACTTGGCTTATCTCCATGTTTTGAAGCAAATTTTTAATAATCTTAATAAATTTTTCTGGTTCCATAGGTTTTCTTATGAATTTATTCGCTCCCAACTTTAAAGCAAGTTCTTCATCTTCTTTTTCTACATAAGTGGCAGTGTAAAAAATAAACAAGATATCATTAAATTCTTTATTACTTCTTACAGCCTGGCAAAGTTGATAGCCATCCATTACTGGCATTAAGATATCTGATATAATCATTTTAAAATTATCGCTATGGAACTTTTCAAGAGCTTGTTTACCATTTTCTGCCATTACCACCTCGTGCCCAATTTTCTTTAGCATTCGTTCTAATAGATAGAGATTTTCTTTCTTATCATCAACAATAAGGACTTTCATTTTCTTTTACCTCACATCTTTTTTATATATATTTGTTAAGTTCTTCAATAAAGGATTCTGGTTCAATAGGTTTCTCTATGTATGCAGTGCAAACAGCAGCTAAAATTTTTTCTCTGTCACCAACCATAGCATACGAGGTTATAGCAATTATAGGAATGTCTTTCGTTTCTTCTATTGCTCGAATTTGTTTTGTTGCTTCATATCCATCCAACCCAGGTAGTTGTATATCCATTAATATAAGATCCGGTCTTTCTGCTATGGCAAGTTCCACACCGGTATAACCATCTTGCGCTTCAATGACTTGATGTCCTAATTTTTGAAGAATAGTGCGCATTAAATAAAGATTTATTTCGTTATCTTCTATAACAAGTACTCTTTTCATATTAAACTTCCTCTTTAAACTTAATTGGAATAATTAATTTAAATTCACTTCCCTTGCCAAATTGGCTTTTTACTGAAATATCTCCATGCAGTAAATCAATTATTTTTTTACAGAGATAAAGTCCCAGACCTGTGCCTTCATAGCTCTTTGTTGAAGACATGTCAATTTGTTGAAATGGTAGGAAAAGTTTTTCCATATCCTCTTTCTTAATCCCTATTCCGCTATCCGAGATAATAACTTCTAGATCCTTGTTATTCAATAATTTCCCCTCTATTTTTACATTTCCCTGATCAGTAAATTTTATAGCGTTACTAACAAGGTTCATTAAGACCTGTTTTATACGACGTTTATCACTGTTTAAGATTATCCCTTTTGGAATATTATATATTAGTTTTAACCCTTTATCCTTTGCTAATGGTAGAACGCTGCTTACAACATCATTTACAGCCTCAGCGATTTCAAACTTTGTAATAGCCAATTCCACTTTGCCAGCTTCTATCCTTGAAACGTCCAGAATATCATTAATCAAATCCAAGAGGTGATTTGCACTACCCTTTGTCATAGTGAGCTGTTTTCTTTGTTCCTCGTTTAAATCACCTTCCATACCCATTAAAAGCCACCCAGTAAATCCAATTATGGAATTTAAAGGTGTGCGTAACTCGTGACTCATACTGGCTAAGAACATACTCTTTAAGCTGTCAAGTTCTTTCAATTTAACATTCGCTTGCTGTAATTCTGTCGTTCGCTCCGAAATTTTTATCTCCAACTTCTCGCTATAATGTTTCAGTTGTTTCCGCTTCAAATAAACACCTAAAAGCGCTATAGTTATAAGACTTATAATTAAATAGTACGGCCAGATTGGTGGTTGAACAATGTATGCTAAGGCGGTCTCTGCGGAATTCTCGGCTTCTTTTGCTAAAATATATGCTTTTTCATAGTCACAGGATAAATTGTACATGACCTGCGCTTCGAAAAGCAAGTCTTCTGCCCTATCAAGAAAGTATTGTCCTATATCCGTTAAATCCGACATAATGGCATTCACTATGGCGTCCTGAGCCTTGATTATTGCATCTTTTGCTTTGTGCATAGGTTCAATTATCCATTCATCAAGATAAGTGTCAAGTACCTCTGAATTATCATAATTTTTCTGGAGGATACTATGATACCCTATCAACTTCAACCATAGATTAGTTACTGCTTCATATCGGGCCATCATGATATCCTCATCGTAATTTGGCTCAATTTTTGCGATGGCAGCTAACTCCTCTATAGTTGGCATTTCTTCAGGTAAAGTGATGTCAGATCTTAGGACAGTTTCATAACGACACTCAACCCATGCTTGCTGTCCTTCTTTACTCAGCATCCAATCCACCCAAAGCTTGGCATTCTCCGAATTTTTCGATCCATTCAATAAACCAGTGTATAGGATATAAATGTATGTACCCTCATCGGGCCATATCCACTCAACAGAACAGTTCATTTCATTATATTCATACCAATATGAATATTTTGTCAGAACCGCAGCGTATTCTCCCTCAGCAGTCAAATTATTTGCATTCCCAGTAGTAGTAGTGAACTTATCGACCAAAGATGCCAAGTGGATGCTCGCATTCCACCCTTGAACCCATCCAAAGTGAGAGAGCATTACTTCCATATTTCCGTGAGAAATTCTGCTTAAAATGGGGGAACCCATAATTATGTGGCCATAATAAGATGTGTTAAAAGCTAAGTCCGTATACCCTGTAACATTAGGCAACCCTTTACTTTGAAGAACATCTGTATTCACCATTATCCCATAAGCTGATAGACTAAATCCAGTGTAATATCCTTCTAGATTTTTTCCTATAAGAGATCCGAGGACAGTTTCAGGAATATAAGTTGCGTTTGAGCTGATATAAGGTTGAAGATAACCCCCAATCCTAAGAGAATCAATCTCTTTATATCCAATACTTGCAACGATGTCTTCATATGGTTGTCTTGCTTGTCCTTCGATATGGCTTACGCATTCAACTCCTCCCTTTTGCACGTGTTCAACGGTAATATTTTTACTTGTACGATTAAAATACCAAACTTTAAACTTGTCTATATAAGGGTCTAAGTATTTTGAAGGTGTCGGCATCAAGAGCACAAGTTGCTCTTCTTCAGCTTGATTTACCATACATTGCTCTTCTTGGGTTTGAATTATCTGGTCATAAATAGAACTATTTAAGAATAATAAAGTAAATAAGGCGAGTAATACAGTTCCTCTTCTCAATCTATTTCCAATCATATTTTTCTTTTTTTTATCAAAGATATAATCTTAGGATTTATTTTTTTATAATATAAAATATTTTTAAACCGTTCACCCTTTTCAGCCATTACCACCTCATACCCAATTTTCTTTATCATACGTTCTAATAAATAGAGGCTTTCTTTTATATCATCAACAATAAGGATTTTCATTTTCTTTTACATCATCTTTTTATAAATATTTGTTAAGTTCTTCAATAAAGGATTCTGGTTCAATAGGTTTCTCTATGTAAGCAGTGCAACCAGCAGCTAATATTCTTTCTCTGTCACCAACCATAGCATATGAGGTTATAGCAATTATCGGAATGTCTTTCGTTTCTTCTGTTTCTCTAATCTTTTTTGTTGCACCATATCCATCCAACCTAGGTAGTTGTATATCCATTAATATAAGATCCGGTCTTTCTGCTATGGCAAGTTCCACACCAGTAAAACCATCTTGCGCCTCAATGACTTGATGTCCTAATTTTTGAAGAATAGTGCGCATTAAATAGAGATTTATTTCGTTGTCCTCTATAACAAGTACTTTTTTCATATTAGACTTCCTCCTTAAATTCAATAGGAATAATGAATTTAAATTCACTTCCTTTTCTGAATTGACTTGTAACTGAAATTTCACCATGTAGTAAATCAAGTAATTTTTTGCAGAGATATAGCCCTAATCCTGTGCCTTCATGGCTCTTTGTTGAAGACATGTCAATTTGTTGAAATGGTTGGAAAAGTTTTTCTATTTCCTCTTTCTTAATCCCTATTCCACTGTCCGATACAATAAATTCCAAATCAGTGTTATTCAATAATTGCACCTTTATTTTTACATTTCCCTGATCAGTAAATTTTATAGCGTTACTAACAAGGTTCATTAAGACCTGTTTTATACGACGTTTATCACTGTTTAAGATTATCCCTTTTGGAATATTATATATTAGTTTTAACCCTTTA
>JAHLWS010000047.1 GCA_019057795.1 Promethearchaeota archaeon
ACCTTGTAGATAAAAAGAAGCCAACTACTAAAAACTTAACACCATTAAATTTGGAAGCTAAAATCTATAAAAAATTGACAGGGAAGAATCTTATATATGGTGGGAGAATAACTAAGGCTTTTGAAAATTGGAAATTAAAAACAAATAAAGAATTTCAACAAAAAGTAGGGGGGAAGCCTTATTATAAAGGAGCTCTTACCCAAAAGTATAAAATATATTTAAGTTCTCTTTAAAATGAATTAAAAGAAACTCGATAAAATATCAAACCTTTTATCCTTTATTTAAATTGTTTAACCACAGCAAATTATTCTCTGTTTAATAATGTTGCGTCCTTAAGGAATTTTGTCGGACATCTAAATAATTATTAGTCTTAATACATATTAGATATTCTGAAGATAATATCTACGTATTACTTATAATTAAGATTATTATTCATATCTGTTTAAATAAGATTTATATAATACAAATGGGATATATTTAATTAAAACTAAATGTGATTTTATGTCATTTGGAGATAAAAATTTATCTGAATTAACCCAAAAGGTTTTTTCTGAGAAATATGAATTTATTAATGGACCGCAAAAATTTAAAGGACTATCCGGTAAACACTGGACATTTAACGCGGTTATTAATAACGGAAAGCATGGTAGATATGGCGTATTTATTCGAGATTGGAAAAGAGAAATATCTATTACACAATTAAGACAACTACATAAAGCATGTGTTGATATCCCCGACATAGAAGGGGGGATTATGATTTGTAATATTGCCACAGATTTTTCGCGTGATTATAGCAAGCAATTTGGAATTCAGCTCCTATCAAGAGGGCATTTAGTCTCCAAATTGAGGAATAGAGAGTTCCAATTTTAAAATTTTTTGTTTTTTTATATCTATTAGGCACATTCTCAAGAAAGTAAATTTATTTAATTCTCATTTTATTTACTTAAGTGTATTATATTAATTAATTATTAAATGTACAAAGTGGAATGTTTTGCTTACAAATAGAGTAAAAAGCGTTGAATATGCGATAAGAGAAATAGCTGCTGTTGCCCATGAAGTAGCTAAAAGTGGTAAAAAAGTTTATCATTTAAATATTGGAGATCCAGTTGCCTACGACTTTCCTACTCCAGAATTTATTTCAGAGGCTTTATTCAATGCTAGTCGCGAGGGTAAAAATAATTACGTCAATTCACTAGGTGTTATTGAGCTACGAGAAGAAATTAGTAGAATTCTTAATGAAAAACAAAACCTCAAAATTGGAATCGATGATATTCTGGTTACTTCAGGAGTTACTGAAGGAATATATTTTATTGTAGCGGGATTAATCGAAAATGGTAAAGAATTACTTATACCAGGTCCATCGTATCCATTATATATTAATTATGCTAAATTTTTTGATGGAAAACCAGTTGAATATGCGCTTAACGAGGATGATGATTGGGAGCCTGATATTGAAGATTTGAGGAAAAAAATTACTAATAAAACTCAAGCAATATTAATATGCTCTCCAAATAATCCAACTGGGGCCATGTACGGAGAGAAAAAGATTAAGGAAATAATAAATTTAGCTGGAGAATATAATTTACCTATTTTATCTGATGAGATTTACGATCAAATTACATATGATAAACCGTATGTCTGTCCCGCCTCCTTAACAAAAGATGTCCCCTTTATTGGCTTAAACGGTTTTTCAAAAACGCATTTAGTAACTGGGTGGAGGCTCGGATATCTTTATTACCACGATCCTGAAAACAAACTCGACGAATTAAAGAATGGCATAAAAAAAATGGCGAGGGCGCGCTTATCTGCTAATTCTGTTGCTCAGTTCGCGGCAATAAAGATTTTAAGAACATCAAGCAATCACACCATAGAAATGGTACAAAAATTAAAAGAACGACGGGATTACTCGTACAATAGATTGCGAAAAATTGAGGGAATTAGTTGCGTTAAACCTAATGGTGCGTTTTACCTCTTCCCAAAATTAGATCTTAAAGAATTAGGAAAATGGAAAGACGATAAGGAGTTAGTAGTAGGTTTGCTTAAAGAGACGGGGGTCTGTACCGTTTATGGCTCTGGTTTTGGAGATTATGGAAAAGGACATATGCGAATAACTTTTTTACCAAAAGTAGAAATCCTTGAAAAAGTATATAACCTAATTGAAGAATACTTAAAGTAAAGATTAAATCTAACAAAATTTTTGGTTTTTCACTAACTTTTATTAATTTCATATTAGCCACTTAACATCTGTTCTAAAAACTATTAAATTTTAAAAGTCCTTGAAGTTTAAAAATGGTGAAGGCTAATAATTTTAAAAGAACAAATAATCTCTTAGCCAAGGAATAATACAATTTTTTATTTATATTGATAAAATAATTAATATATTAATTAAAAATGAAATGTAATGGTTTTATGCTATGATTATTAAAATCAATTCGTTAGAGAGTACAATTGAAATTTTTTATGAAAATTACATACATCTTCACGGCTTTTTAAAATTAAAAGCAAAAGATGAAAAAAATAACAAAGAGTATGTTATTATCGTTCAGATCCTTAATGAACAAACAATTATGGATTACGTATTAACGCGTCAAAAATTAAGAAATGTAAAAATGACAGATTATATTAAATCAGAATTAGAAATGGAATTGCAATATGTCATTCAAGGTCGTCCTATTATTTTAATAGAGAAAGATAAAAAATCTAAAAAAGAGATTCCCCATACCATAAATGTCTTTTTTGAAATTGAAGATTTAATGGAAAGTAAAGTACTGACACCTCATTCCATGGAAATTCCAGAAGATCAGAGTGATGTTCACGAATACTTAAAACATATTTTCCCACCCGACGGAATTTTTATGGGATATTTAGCATCTGAAAAAAAAGTGGCGGTATATTTTCCTTTTAAGTATTTAATGTATCATTTTTTTATAGCAGGTGCTACGGGAATGGGAAAATCAAACTTAAACCAGGTGTTTATCGATGGATTACTCCAACATAATGCTCAAATAATACTTGGTGGCAAAGGAAATAAAATATCAATGCTATCAATAGATATGCACGACGAATATGCTTTAGGCTGTATTAAATATGGCGTAAACGATATTTGCAAAGCCGTAAATTACAATAAAGAGTTGATAGGGTCGTGGTTTTACCTCTATCCAAATAAAGGCATACCGCCAACAGAATTAAGAAGCGTTGCAGAGCCTTGTCTGATAAATTACCAAGAAATAAAGCCCGAAGATCTTTTTGCAACGGGTACATTCAATGATTTACAAGTAGGAGCTATTTTTTCAGCCTATAGGAGCGATCAGGAAGATTATATTGAAAATCTATTGACAGACGGATATCGCCCTCCTGGCGGCCACGATGATAAAACAATGGCTGCAATAAGGAGAAGAATGCATTGGTTAGAATATTCGGAGATGTTTCAATCTAATGCTGCAAGCAAATTACCAGAAATCGTAAAAAAATTGGAAACAGGAGGATTAATTATTTTTAACGCGTCGATGATTTCAGATTTAGAACAATTTCTTTTTAACAGCGTTTTGGCTAGAACATTGTTTGATTTGCGCAAATCGCTCAAATCTTCATCAGATTTAGCTACGCTAGAAAAAAAATTAGACCAAACATTACCTAAGAATTTTTATCAAAATTATAAAAACAATCTAAAGGACTTATACATCAAAACTGGAACAATGGTTAAAGATCCATCAGAAATGCCAATTATAATCTTTACAATTGAGGAAGCTCCTAGCATATTGCGCCCGGAAATGATGAGATATAATAATGTATTTAAAGATATTTCACGTCAAGGAAGAAAGTTCAATTTGGGATTAGAAGTAATATCTCAACAGTATTCCCCCATAGATGATACTATTTTATCAAATATGAACACAGTAATTAACTTACCTTTAAGGTCTGAAAAAGAAAAAGCAGTAGCTGCTAAGACCTTAGGAGGGGGAATTCAACATAGCGATTTGGAATCATTAACTGGAACGAGAGGTATCGCGCTAATATCTGGAATTTGGCTAACTAACTTTCAAAAATTAAAAATACCGTTATACGATGAATACTTTGAGAGTCATTCAAAAAAGTTTTACGAAGATTTCTCGAAAAAAATAGCGTCTTTAGGGATATCTCCTCCCCCCACTGCGCTTCCATAATAATAAAATTAAAATTTTTAGGTGGATAATAATTTCTTTTAATTTCGAATTAATCTCGTTAGAAAAATCTTTTGAAAAAAGACCAGAAATATCTATTGATGAAGATGTTAAAAAATTTAAAGAATTCATTCAAGCAAGAAGAGCTAAATGGACTGAAGAAGAAAAGATCGAACTTGAAACAGACAAATTTGATAATGACGAGAGTTTAAGAAACACAAATTCATTATTTAGTGAGATGAATCATCGACCAATAAAGGGCGAATTGTTCGATTATATAAATAACGATTATAAAATAATTGGTTTTGATGAGAGTTCAAATACACTCAGTGGAACTTATGCTAAATTAGCTTCTTTTAAATTTGGAGAATGTCAAGTAACTTTTAAAGATGGAAAATATCACAAAGAAAAGATTATGTATAAACCTATTACGACCTACATAGAAGATAACGAACATAAGCTTGTTATATATAAGACTGTAATTGAAAATTTCGTAAAAACAATTAAACGAGATTTTTATAAAAGTAATTTGAAAGATAAAGTTGATAAATTAGAAGAATGGTACGAGTCCACATATAAAAAAAAGATTGAAGAGCATATCAGTGCACACGCTTATTATTACCCAACAATGGGACATGTAGTAGATAGAATAAGAACTGCTGATGAAATCCTTAAATCTTTAGTTAGAATTAAAGAAGAAAGTAATTGGGGGAAAAATAAAAATGTTGTATTTCTTGGAGATGGCATTCAAATGTTTCGCCAACATATTTTTCCTCCTGTCGCATTCACGGAATTCTTTTATAGGTTCATTCAATTGTATGATATAAAATATTATAGTTTTTCGAAGACGTGTCGCTTAAGAGATGCTCAAGGAAATTTTTTATTGCCAATATGGTCAGAGATATATGAGGATAACTTCTTAGTTGAATTACCAGATCTTTCTAAATATACTAAAAGTAAAGCATATCTTACGAGGTTACAAAAAGATAGCTCCGCTCTTAGATTTGATATCTGCGATGATTTAGATACAAAAGACGCAGTGAATATTCTTAAGAATTTGATTCCATATTCTCCACAAGGTTATCCCCTTAGTTTGGTGGGAGCACACGAAGCAAGCACTTTATTAGTATCGGAATATAATAAGTTTGATGCGGCATTTCAGGAACTTCAATACGATAAAAAAACAAAAAAATACGCACAAAAATGGAGACAAAAAGTATTAGGAAAATAAATGTTTTTAATTTAAATGATTTTAGGATAAGGGATTTAAATGATTAAAATTGTACACATATCTGATTCTCATCTAGGTTATAGAACAAGAAGAGGTACAACAAATAAATGGGCAGTCCAAAATTATTCTAAACCTTACGAGCAAGAAATCTATGATTTATTTCTAAAGGTTATGGAAGATATTTCTAAGATTAAAGATTTGGACTTTTTAATACATTGCGGTGACATGTTCCACAATCCTTCTTTACATAGTTCATATCCTCCACCAGAGCCTGCAAGAAGATTTTTAAAAGAGGGTTTAGACATTTTTTTTAAAAACACAAAAAATCAAACACATTTCATTTATATTGAGGGGAACCATGGTGTCTTTAGAGGATATGAGTATACGCCATTTGAATCCCACATACAAAAAGATGAATACCCAAATCTTCATTATTTTAAAGGACGAGATTTGACTAATGCCATCAATAATAACCAACCCTTAAATTTAGAATTTCCCTCAAAGAAAGTGAGATTTTACTTGTTCCCTTTTTTTGAATTTAAAAACTTTGAGATATATGAAGCAGCATACGATAAATGGGTAGAACTACAGCGGCCAAATAAAAATGACGATTTTATCAATATTGCGGTTGCGCACGGTTCAATTGCCGACGGCACTTTACATAGAAAAGTCAATTCTGATGATTTTGGTTATGATTATGTAGCTCTGGGGCATGAACACGGATTGAAAAAGGTTTCCAAGAATCACTATTATTCAGGAAGCTTGCTCCCAATGAATTTTAAAGAAGCTTACGAAAAACAAGGGTATCTAAAGGTAGAAATAGATAATAAAATCTTAAATATTGAAGAAATTTATACAAATGAGTTACTCAAAAGAACTTTTGAAATTATCCCCATTGATGCTAGCCCTCAACACACTTCCGCAGATTTAGAAGCTCTTATCAGAAATGAATTGAAACCGTTTATCTCTGACGAAGGCTTTGACCCCAAAACTGCTGCTAGACTTAAATTCAACTTTAAAGGGGAAATAACTTTTAAAAAAAATTGGCAAATTAACGATTTAATGGCGAAAATCCGGAGCGATTCTTTTTCTCAATCTGATAAGTTTAATATTCTTCAAATAATCTGGAAGATTTTCGATAGATCTGAGGATGCTGAGAACGACATTAGCACTGGTTTAATTCAAGATTATATATTAGAACACCCTGACGAAGAGTTTAAGTCTTTTGTTAAAGAAAAATTAACTGAGGAAAAATCCCAGTTTGATGTAGACAAACTAACTCAATTCGGTATGAATGCTTTAAAAAACGCGTTAAAATTCATGGAAAGAGAAAAAGAGGTGTAAAAGATGTACATTACAAAGCTTACATTTAAGAATTTCATGGGATATAAACAATTGAGTCTTCCTAAAGGCACTAAAGAATTTCCTAAGGGGCTAATACTCGTTTGTGGTAAAAATTCCTACGGTAAATCGACCATTTTCGAAGGAATTGTGTTTGCCTTCTTTGGACCTAAAATATTTAAAGGTCGAAATGCCGCTTCCTTTATTACTTATGGGGAATCTAAAGCGGAACTTACAATATTTTTTACTTTAGACAACAAAAAATATAATATTTTTCGTAGATGGGGCAGAACCGGAGCAACAACTACAAAATTGTTTGAATGGGACAAAACTACCTACCGCGAAATAAAAAATTTTAACATTGAAAAGTTTTTTGAAATTTCTTCAGAGCAAGCGTTAAGTACAGTATTTGTAAGGCAAGGAGAAGTGGAAGAATTGGCAAATAAAAAAGGTGCCGATTTAAGGGAAATGATAATTGACCTTTTTAGGTTGGATATCATAGATGATGCTCTAAATTTCCTGGATGTCGAATCTAAAAAGAGAAAGTTCAGTAAGGAAAATTTAGAAAGGAACAAAGTTCCAATTGAGCGAATTGAAGAAGATATTAATCGTATTACTCTTGAAAATGCGAACTTTGAAAAGATTGTTAAGGAAAAAAAGAAAAAAGAAGAAGAATATGGAAAAAAAATTAAAAACTATCCCTCAGATGAATTAATAACAAATTTGGAAAAGCTGTACAGTCAAAAAAATATTGTTAACGATAAGTTTCTTTCGAATAAAAAGGATTTCGAAGAAAAGATAAAAAGTACAGAATTAAAAATTGATGATTTTAAACATGTAAAAAAAATAGTAGATAAAATTGAGGATACTCTAAAAGAAAAGAAAAAATTAACCCAAATAAAAGAACTTATAGAAAAAAGAAGAGAAGCTACTATTAGGGGTCTAGGAAAAACAAAAGGAAAAATTGAAGATAGTAAAAGGAAAATAAAAAAAATGGAAGATAGCTTAAAATTTACAACAAGAGAAGGGGGATTAGAAAGCGCTCAATGCCCCACTTGCCAAAATGAATTAACAAAAGAGCATTTTGACGAGATGATACTGGAGTTTAATACGGATCTAAAGATAAATAATGAAAAAGTTAAATCTATTACAAAAATAATAGATAATTTTGATGTGAAAATTAATTCGTGTCAAAACAAATTAGAAAAAATTAATGAAAGTGTTATAAGAATACAAGGTTTAAAGGACGACTTTGAAAATTACCAGAAATACGAAGCAGAATTAAGGAAAGTTCAAGAAGAATTAGATGGTTTCCTTACGAAATATCAGTCAAAATTCGCTGATACTAAACCAGAAAAAATTAAATTACTCTCTATCGAAAAAGAAAAGCTTTACATCGAATCAAAAGCAATTACACTGGAAATTAAAGAAAAACAGAATAATATTAAGAATAACATCGATAGAATTGTAGATTTACGCAATGAGATTAAGCATATGAAGAAACTGGAAAAAGAAATTGGAGAATTTGAAATTGATATTGATCACATTAGTAAAGCAAAAGAATTCGTAAGGAGGTTTGTCACCGAATATATGGTTGTAAAACGATTAGTAAAAAATATCGCATCAACAACTAATAAATATATTAAAGATTTTACTTCAGGTCAATATAGCGATCTAACTATTGACTTGTTCGGTACAAAAAAGACGGGATTATCGCTAAAAATCATGGATAATTTCAATGGCGTTCCTGAATCAATAGAAGTCCTCTCTGGAGGTGATAAAACCGCTTTGGGAATGGCCTTACGATTAGCAATATCAGAATTAATGAGTAAAATTCGGCCTACGAAGGAATCACCAAAAAAAAACCCTAAGATTGACATTTTACTTTTGGACGAACCTTTAGCTGCGCTCGACGAAACCAGAAGAGAGCGAATTCTTAAACACCTCGTAAAATCAAAAACATTTTCACAAATTTTCCTTATTACACATACAGCTATCCCATCAGATTTCAATACACATAAAATTATAGTTAATAAAGATCATTCTACGGGCATAAGCACTGCAAGATTCGAGGGAGAGACTTCCCAAATTCTTTATTAATCTCTAATTCCGATTATAATGGAAAATCGTCTGATATTTGTTAAAATTCTAATTTTTTAAATATATTAACATAAACATCAATGAATAATAAAAAAAAGAAAAGTGGAAATTTAATATAAATTTGTTTATAAATCTCGTGCTTTAACGGTTTTTCTTCCATTTGCTTTAGCGCGCCGAATGGCATTGTCAAGTATCTTGATTATTATGCCATTAAATGTATCTCCATCAAGCACACCTGAGCTTGTGTTACATTCGTTTGCTTTTATATACTCTCGAACTTTTGATTTTACATATAGGGGTTCTACCTTAGCCATTTTTTTTCTTCCTCTTCTTATAATTCTTATAAAGTATTAAAAAATCAGATTATAATTGATTTTTTATTAATATTAATTTTACCATCTGAGTTTTTAAATGTTTTGGCATATCTTAATAATCTTCCAAATAATTTTCCAAATACTATATTATTTGAAGCACTATGGAACTTAAGAAATTAAACATAAATGTGCTATTTAATTGAGGCAGAATAAAAAAAATGAAATCCTATTAACAATTCATAACATTACTATAGAACTAAGAGGGGTAAATTAAGAAAAAAAAGAGTGGTTTTATGTTATTTTGTTTTAGCGAAGAGAAATTTAGTTTTTTCTCTATTTTGGAGGAGCAAGCACAATTTCAATGCTTGAAACGTTGTTAGTCTGCCCGTTTTCTCCTTCGAGTTGCTCGGTACTGAGGGTAATTCCTTTGTATTCAGTTCCTTTTAAGAATCTATTTCTTAAAATCTCACATACATCAACCGCATGGGAAATAGCTCTACCTCTGGCCTTAACTGTGCAATCTACTCCTTTATTGAGGATCATCATAGTGGCCATAACATAATTCATAGTAGGTCTACGCCCAACAAAGACCGAATTTTCTTCTTTTCGAGGCATTCGCTTTTTTACTTCCTTTACTTCCTTTACTTCCTTTACTTCCGTATTTTCTTCAGGCATTTTTTTTTTCACTTTTTTGTTTTGTGTTTTTTTGTATACTGTATCGTTGTTATCTCGTAATTTTTTTATTATGATTTTTAAACTATATTTTTTAAAATATTTTTCTTCATAAAAATTTTATTATCTTACTAATAATGTGATTTAATATTCTATACTCAAAGCAATTAAAGGTGTTTTAGCAATCTACTTCTTTAAAACATTTTTAAAGAAGGTTTATAAATTAAACATAACTTTTGGAAAATCTTAAAAAAAAATATGAGGTTGCAAATTAATCTTAGTCTTCGTTCTGTGACATCAAGATAGGCGACAAAATTAACGAAAAGTTGAAATATGACGATGATCTATTATATATTAATGAATCGAAAAACTTATTCGGAAGATTACGATACGATAAGGATTTCTTATCCACCAGGTCTCAATAACAAGTGTATAACATGCGGAAATGATGTTTCTTACTGCTATTCAGACAATGGCAAGCTCGTCCATACCTTAGAGGGGGATATTTATCAAGTTGTCAATTATTATTCTTGTGCTAATAGAGACTGCGAGATGAGCAAGATCGTGTTCAATCCAAGCCCACGCTATGATTATAGCGGTCGTCATTTTGGAGCTGATGTTTTTAGATTTTTCTCAAGAGAATTTTTACTTTTCGACTCAAAACCAAGTCAGATTCTCAAACGTTTAAAATATGAACATCATTTGGATATTTCTGGTGATACAGTACGACATATTTATGAAGACGTGTTGAAATTAAAATCCTTAAAAATCGACGAAAAAACCAAGGAGATCATCCAAGAACAAGGATTCATCTTGCTTGGGTTAGATGGTCAAGACCCTGGAGGCGATGCTCCGTCCATTTGGTGCTTCATGGACTTGTTAAGCAATCGAATCCTCGCAACTCGCAAGTTTGACTCGTTGGATTATAAAACATTACGAAAAACCATCGAAGAAATCGAAAAACTCTACGATGTTAAGATTATCGGTTGGGTTAGCGATAAACAGAGCGTGATCACTAAATGCCACGACGAATATTACTCCGATATACCTCACCAATACTGCCAATTCCATTTTCTCAGAAACACGTGGCGGCACTTGTCGGCTTTAGATAGCAGGGTGTACATACCACTGAAAAAAGCAATTAACGAACTTTATATTCACAATGCATCGCCAAATTCCAAGGTACATTTTGAAAACGTAGGAAAAGTTTCTGTCCGTGAAGCTTTTGAAAATACGGATAAGGATCTCCAGACGATGCTCAAGGTCAAGAATAAAACGTTAAAAGAGTTACGGGGCACATGGCTGTATGAAACGGTTGAAAAATACGCGAATGACATGGATTCGGTAAGGATATCTCTTGATCCGACCTATCGCTTCACTAAGATCATGAGCAAGACAATAACATCGTTGAAAGAGCCCCTTGATGAAGTCAAGCAACTTTACGAGGATGTGAAATCATTATTCGTGCGTTTCCAAGAGATTCGAGCGATATTTGGAGACGAATCATTGTCTCGAAACGCTAAAGTTAAGAAGCTTGACCGTGCTTACGAGAAAATTCTTGCAACCGTTAAAGAGAGGGACTCCACAACAAATTGGGAGGAAAGTAGATCGTTCTTGCCCAGCAAGAAAAAATCAGCCATGGAGATCATGGGCGAATGGTGTCGTCTGTGGAGGTCGTATCTCCCAGGTCTCTTTCAGTATTACAACTTTCCAAGAGCCGTTAAAACGAACATGGACTTGGAGAAAGGATTTAGCGTGCAGAAACAAGCAATTTTTAACCGAGTAGCGAAAGCAAATGTCTGGCGCATGGTTGCCACTCGAGGAGAAGATTACTTGCGGATAAAACATTGTGAATTGGACGAACTGGCATCTGACATCGTTTTGCAATATTCTGAAGAAGTGGTGAAGCAATTACGAGCAGAACTAAGCTCTAGCATCAAGGAAATATCTGCCATGGGTCGTGCGAGAAGTAAGCGTTATGAACGATTTGATGTAGATGTAATTCACTACTATCGACAAAATAAGAAAAAAAAGGAGGCAGCAATTTAGTCGGAGGTGAGATTAATTTGCGACCTCATAAAAAAAAATAAAAAAAAAAAAGATATAAATAATTATAAACCTTTCATCTTCACTCCAAGAAACATCAGAAACCATGCGAGAAAAACTAGGACCATCGCAATCATACCCCATACTTCAGCGGAGCTGAATGCTCCAAGAGCCAAAGCTGGAAGTACATTGGTATATCCTAATAATAATTCACTTAATACAAACAATCCTCCTGCTAATACGAGGAACGATATAATTACAGTTATTTTTGTTGGTGGTGTCCAAGCCATTTAATATCGCCTAATTTATGAAAATAAATTGTGTAATTAATATTTAATAATTATTGATATATAAGTTTAATTTACATAAACAAGAAGTAAATATTTGATTTCATTTGATTTAATTTAATTAATTTGTTTTTGGGGGTTGCTTCTCAAAATATTCTTGGTTTTTTTCATTAATTTTCTTTTGATCTTCATCTTCATCTTCACCTTGAAAAATATCCCAAATTATGCTTATTACGAGGAACCCTGATACTATGATTAGTAAAGGAATTAATAACCCAGACTCTGTTAAAAGAATCTTTACCCATCCAATATATGGTATCCCCCCAATTACTACACCTATTATACAAGACTCTGGGACAGGTGCTCGATCAGGTAGCGAGTTAGCGTCCCCTTTTGTCCTAAAATACCATGTATCCCCTACTAAATACTTATCAACGACACGATGGACAATAGGTTCTTCAGGAGCACCTATCCATAATCCGCGAGCGTCAAATACTATAACATCTCCATTTTTATCTTCAGCTGTACCATTTTTTATATCTTCAGGATTGGCGCCCATTACAAATAATAAGTCTCCTTCGCGAATACTGGGCTCCATAGAGCCAGAAACTACGATAACTATAGGAGCTTCAGTATTAAGAGCAACTTGTAAACCAAAATAGACTACAAAGGAGCCGAAGAACGCAATACATATCATTACAGCAGCAATAATTATTTTTTTGTGAGATATGGGCTTTTTTTCTTTTTCCTTTTCTTCTTCTTTTGAGTTCTTCAAATTATTCGTATACATCTTTTTAAAAATCTCCTTTCTCTTGTCTAAATAAATAAAGATGGTAATATATATTTTGTTCTAACTCTAATATAAGATTCAAAATATCGAATAGAGTTATTTTATACGCTTTTTGACCTTTTGATATAGAAATGGTTCTATAGATAGTATTTTATATAATAGCATCTTAAAATATTTGTATTAAACTAATTAAAACATAAAACATCTTAAAAACTCATAAGGTTGAGGATTTATTACATGTTTTTAGAAGATCCAGTCATAAAAGAATATATTATTGAAGATATTGTAAGAGAAGTTAATCAAAAAGGACTTAATATCGATAAAATTTATGTCGAAAGTTTTATTGACAATTTTCTTGACGAATACGAACGATTACCAAAAAAAAGTGAAATTAATCCTATTGTTTCAAGTTATATTAAAATGATCGAAGAGAGTGCACCAATAATTGAAATATCTCAAAATTCTGGTGAATTTGATTCAAATATAGATGTGATTGAACCCGTAGTTAAAAGTTTTCTTCAGAAAAAAAACTTAATTAACTCAATTAAAAGTGAAGGGCTTTTCTGTCGCACAGGAGAAATGCTAGTTATTCCAAAACCAGAGGGGCGCAGATTATGTCCAATATGCGATAATGTAAACTTGTACAAAATCCATGAAACAATCGATCGGACAGATATTATTTGCGATTATCCTAAAATTTACGGAAAGAAATATACATGTAGCGGTTGTGGAACTGTTTGGAAGGAAAAGTAAATTTTGTAAGATAACGTTACAAGTCTTAATGATTAAGCTAAGTTGCGTTCCTTTCCCTCAATAAAGCGATCAATTTTTAGAAAAATCTGATTATATTTCTTAAATTTTAAAACTATAAATTTTAAATAGTTCAATGTTTAAAATTAAATTAAAATAAAAAATTGAGTTTCTTTTATTAAAAATTAAAAGTGTTAATTATGGAAGCAGATTATGCAATAATTTATAATCCTGTTGCTGGAAAACCAGAACAGACCAAGAAAGATGTAGAATATGCAAAAAAGTGTTTAGATGATTTTAAAATTTCTTACAAGTTATTCAAAACAGAATTTGCAGGACATGCTATAAGTCTGGCTAACCAGTTAGCAAAAGAAGGATATCGTGTCATCGGAGCTGGCGGAGATGGAACTTGTAATGAAGTTTTTCACGGCGTTATTAGCTCTAATTCAGGGGCTTTATGTGGATTTATACCAATGGGTTCTGGAAACGACATCCCTGCGGCAATTGGAATCACAGCTGACATTAAAAGAGCATGCGAAATTATAGCAGAAAATCATACTAGTAAGTCAGATATTGGGTTCGCCAAAACGGACGAAGGAGTGGAGCGGTACTTTCTGGGCATTGGAAGTCAGGGATTTGACGGTGAGGTGGCTAGAAGATCAAATGAAAATAAAGATAAAAATTATAATGCGATTATTCTAAAAACATTATTCTCGTGGAAAAGTAGAGAGATAAGGGTCACAATGGATAACGATACTTACGAAGGCATGGCAAACTTGGCTGCAGTAGGTAATGGAGGAGCTTATGGGGGAGGGATGTATGTATGTCAAAGAGCAAAAGTTGATGATGGGTTATTTGATATAAGTGTAGTAAATATTGGAAAAGTTAAACTTCTTTTTCAATTTAAAAGGATGTATAACGCATCGCTTTTGCCCCATCCTGATATTTCTGAATATCAAAGCAAAAAAGTGAGAATTGAAATGAAAAATCCTGAAGATGAGCCTTACGTGTGTCAAGTTGACGGCGAGGTTTTAGGAACCCTTCCAATTACATATGAAAGTATTAAAGACGGCTATGAATTTATTCGTCCCAAAATAAACGAAGTCGCAGAAGCATTTAAAGAGAAGTATGGAAGATACTTCTATATATATGAACATTAAATAATATTTTATTTTCTTTTGAGAATTTAATTACCTAAGTATTGATATGCCTGACTGGGACGATATATTCACAAAACGAGGTAAAGTCTTTACAAATCCACATCAAGATATGGAAAGATTAACCAGAATCTTTAAGGATAGTGGCGTTCAGCGGGTTTTAGACTTAGGGTGTGGAACCGGCCGGCATCTATTGTTTTTCTCAAAGAAAGGGTTTGACGTTTATGGTTTAGATGGATCGCTAAAAGGTTTAGAGATTGCTAAAAATTGGTTAGATGAAGAAAATTTATCAGCAAAACTAACTCATCAGAGAATTGATCAAAAATTTCCTTATGAAAATGATTTTTTTGATGTCGTTATCTCAATTCAAGTAATTCATCATAATTTAATGAAAGAAATACTCTTTTCCGTTAAAGAAATTGAGCGAGTCTTAAAACCAAAAGGATTTATTTTTATCACAGTTCCTTTTCTTCAAGCTTTTAACGTAAATAAGTGGGAATTAAAAAAAGTCGAAAAAAGAACCTATATTCCTCAATCAGGTCCAGAGGAGGGGCTTCCTCATCATTTTTTTACAATAGCAGAACTAAAACGTGTTTTTAGCGCTTTTGAATTGTTAGAAATATATATAGACAAAACTAATCATCGTGCAATCTTAGGAACAAAGAAATAAAATGCAATATTCATTTAGACTGAATTTTTAAGTTTGATTAACCTTGAACGAATGATTAATAAAACTGATGCTATACCGATGATTGGTAAAAAAATCATAATTAAAGTCAATAAATCAGAATCAGGAAGGTTAAAATCGTCGTTCCACGGAAAATCACCTTGAAATTGGTTGTTGGTTTCTAAGTAATTATTATAAATAAATTGCTCTACTGTTTTTCCCGTTACTTCGAGACTATAATTTGAAATATGAGATAAATTATCTTCGGTCGTGTGATGGTAAGGCCAATCGGGGTTATCCCAAAAGTTAATGATTAAATCTGCTGAGGGAATTCCATAATTTACAAATGGCAAGTGGTCATCAGTAATGGAATTGATTATTGGATCAGAAGGAAATTGGTAAGTATATCCTAATTCTCTACCGGTCTCAAATAATTCGTTCAATAATGAGGAGGTTGAATGTTGTTCGCTAATAAATTTTAAATTTGCTCCTCCAACCATATCTAATAATAACATCGCATCAAAATGCTCCTCAGAAGAATTATAAAAGTTTTCAATGTCTTGTACAAATTTTATAGAACCTTCGCGCCAGTTCCAACCTAATATTCCATGGCTATTATCAACACCTTGATCTTCCGCATCAAAAAATAAAAACCAAATTTGTACAGACAGATTTTGTCTTCTGTTATATAAAACTTTAGCAAGTTCTATTAAAACAGCGCTACCACTTGCACCATCGTTGGCCCCTGGAACGGGTGAGTTCTGATTTACGCTATCTTTCGTGGCTCTCGCCCTTGAGTCGTAATGGGCGCCTAAAATTAAAATATTAGTAAAGTTTTCGTTCATTTTAAACAACACATTTTGACAGTCAACCGAATGAATTGTAAAGTTATGAAGAGTGTAGTTGATCGAAGGATCGATATCTTGAAATTTTGAGACGAAATATTTCGCACAATCTTCTCTACCTTGAGTTCCAGGTGTTCTATAATGAGTTGTATTGATGTTAATTTGGTCAGCTATATAATTATAGGCATTGTCGCCATTAAATTGTAATTCAATGTCAATATTTGTGAAGTTATCATTATTGAATAAAAGGAATATTGGAAAAATAATGGGAATAACTACTATTAACGAAATTAAAAAGATTAGAATTAATTTAAAAGTTTTTTTTATTAAAAATCACCAGTATGATATTGCTTGAAATTACTAAATATTATCTTACAAAATTAAAATAAAAAATAAATAATAAAAAATTTGTGTTTAGGCTGGTTCAAAACCTAAATCTATTTTTGTTTCACCTTTTAATTCTGTCTCTAAAAATATAGATTTTACTGGCATACCTACGCTAATTGTTTCTGGTTTACTTTCATCTACACCTACTAATTGACCACTAACCATTGGTCCTTCGTCAAGCTTAATAACCGAGAAACAATATGGTTTATTTCTATCGTATCCTTTCTCTACAAAAAAAGGTGTACCTACAGTAATGCATGTAAAGGCAGCAATTTTGCCTTTTCCTGACATCTCAACCCATTTCATATTAGTTGAATTACATTTTGTGCATAATCTTCTAACAGGTACATATTGTTCGCCACAATCTTTGCATTTTGAACCCATCAATTTTTTATTACGAATATAATCCAAATAACTTTCTATTGTAAACTCTTTATCTGCTTCTGTCATTTTTCTTTTCACCTCTATTTTTCATAAATATGAACCACGCATGTACCACCAGAGCCACCTAAATTATGTGTCATAGCTCTTTCAACGTCAAATTTTACTTGTCTGTTTCTCTCAGCAATACCTCGCATCTGTTTAAAAGTTTCTACAGCATGAGCTGCCCCTGTAGCTCCTACTGGATGGCCTTTTGACTTAAGTCCACCAGAAGTGTTAATTGGGAGACTTCCATCTAGTTTAGTTTCTCCATTTTTTATAGCTTCAACAGCTTTACCTTTCTCGTAAAAACCTAGGTCTTCAATAGCAACAATTTCAGCTATAGTAAAACAATCATGTACCTCACAGATTTGAATATCTTTTGGTTTCAGACCGGACATTTCGTACGCTTGCCTTGCTGCTTCTCTTGTAGCTATAAAACTCGTTAGATTATCTCTATCATGTAATGATAAAGCGGCACTTCCTTGACCAGTACCTGTTATCCAAATTGGAGTATCAGTAAATTTCTTTGCTACATCGCCAGCCGCTAAAAATAGACATGCTGCGCCATCTGTAATCAAAGAACAATCAAATAATCTTAAAGGAGATGCTATCATTGGGTTCGAAGAACTTTTAAGAAAGTCAAATTCATCTTTCCAATCGGGAATATCTCTACCTTGTTCTTTATATCTAACTATTTTACTGGCCATCATTTCTTTTATCGATTGTTGCATTTGAGCAAAGGGATTTTCTTTCCCATTTTCATGGTTTTTTATTCCAACTCTCATCAAATCTTCCGCTGTAGTCCCATATTTATGGAAATGAGCCGAAGCAATTGCCGCATAAAGCCCTGGAAATGTTGCCCCTGCGGGATATTCGAAAATGGAGTCGGAGGCTGTAGCTAAAGTGTCGGTGACTAAAGTTGTTGATACTTCCGTCATACATTCCACTCCGCTTACTGCAATTACATCATGTATGCCTGAGGCAATAGCAATAACCGCTTGTCTTAAGGCAATGCCACTGCTAGCACACGCACCTTCAAATCTAGAAGCGGGTTTAGGAGTTAATCCAACCAAATTTGCCATCTGAGGGCCTAAATGTCCTTGATGGTTAAATAAATCTGAAGAATAATTACCGACATAACACGCGTCAATATCTTTAGGTTCAATACCATTATCTACTGTCTTGACAGCATTTAGCCACGCTTCAACCCACATATCGGGATTTCGTTTAAGTGGGAAATTTCTTCCAAACTTACACATTCCTGCTCCAACTAAAGCGACTTTTCTCGCTAATTTATTCATTTTTTTTTTTCACTTTTTTTATTATTAGCAATTTTATATTAAATTGAATTATTAAGGAATTAAATTTTTCATTCCTATAAAATTGGAACATTAATGTTTTTATCTACTTTTTCATTAATTTATAATTATGAGTAATTCAAAATTAGAACCAGTTAAATTTGATGATTATAAGGTTGGGGATTCTGCGAAATTCACAAAAACGATCACTGAAGAAGATGTTATGAAATTTGCAGAGGTTTCTGGTGATTACAACCCTATACATGTGAATCCAGAATATGCAAAAACTCAAATGTTTGGGAAACAAGTTGCTCACGGAGTTATTAGCGTTGGTTTAATTTCAGCATCGCTAGGCGTAGAGTTATTTGGTCCAGGTATACTTTATGGTGAACAAACCGTTAGATTCATTAAACCCGTATTTTTTGGCGATAAATTAACTGCCGTGGCTACAGTCAAGGAAAAATTTACTAAAAAAGACGGAAAGCTGAAGTTCATTAGATGTGATACCAAAGTTTATAATCAAAACGAAGATCTTGTCACCGATGGTGAAGCTGTCGTTTTACTATTAAATTAACAATAAATTTTTAATTTCTACTAAATCTTTATTTTTTTTTCATATTTTTAAGGTTTTGTATTGCTTTATCTCAAATCTATATCCTTTTCCAGTAAGAATTAATAGAAAGACTATTATCTATTTGGATTTCTATTTCAGCAGTCCATTTATAAGTTTTAAGCCACAATTTTCCTGGAAACGGTTGCCATCCTTTTATTGGTTGAATGCTAAATGAAATTATATCGCCTACACGGCTAATATAGAATTCTCCGGCAAATATACCCTTTCTATCGCCAATACAACAAGAGAATTTACCTTTAATATTCGCATTACTTTTGAGGGTAATTAAATTAGGGATTGCGGGAGAAAATTCAAAAGAAATAATATGACCAACCTCATCTTCTCCTGAAATCATTTTTATTTCGTAATAACCACCATTGTTTAAAACTTTGTATGATAAATTCTCTTTTTTTACATCCATATTAGCGGGATCTATTAATATTGAATTTAAACGCCCACTATAGGTATTATTCCAATTTCCAATAATCGGTTCTAAGGAGTAGTGTACTAAATAAACATACATACCGTTCATTCGAACTGGCATTTCAACTGGTTTCCTTAAAAATCCATGAATTTTTATAAAAATTTCCGTATCTTTTTTGAATACCATACCAAATTCGTTGAGATATACTATTGGAAAATACTGTGGCTTTTTGCTAGCGACACCGATGGGAGTTAACATCGCAGCTAATTCTCTTCCAGGCATATTTTCCTTAATTTTAAATTCGATGTCTTTTTCTAACTTGTCTTTCAAAAATAGATAAGTGTTTAAACCCATATCGTCTGTTTGAAATCTAAAATCAATTTCTTCAAGCTGATTAAACGAAACATTAGTCGATAAATCCTCAATCAATTTCTTTCTATGTTCGATAATTGCTTCATTGGTATAATAAATGTCCATCAAGTCATCTTTTCTATACATAATTACCATAGGCAATTTTTCACCAGCTATACGAAAAATTTGGAGTTCAATTGCGTAGTAAATAGGATCATCTTCGAAATTAATTAGCATTAAACGATCTATATAATCAGTAGTTATGTTAAATGGTGAGAAAATCATATTTTTAGGCGAAGATTCGTAAATTTTTAACGAATTATTTCTTTTACCCAGATATTTGTGATGATCTACAACGACATCTTTTATCTTTACATTATACCGATTTAAAAACGCTGACGATAATTTCTTTATAACGCCCATTATTAATTCTTCTTCTTTTCTTAATATTCAACGCCAAGACGAGCTTTAATCCCTTTTGAAGAATAATAATGCTTGATCATTCTCATCTCAGTGAGCAAATCTGCACGCTCTTTAATTTTAGGATGCATCTTAGGTCCACCAGTCATAATTAATTCAACTTTTTCAGGTTTATTATCAATCAATTTTAATACATCGTCAACATTTACAATTCCATATTCGATAGCAACACCAACTTCGTCAAGAATAACGACATCGTAATCGTCGCTCATAATCACCTTCTCAGCAAACGCCATTCCTTTTTTTCCTTCTTCAAAGTCAATTTCTCCGGGAGTTGCGATTAAATCTGGCGTTCCAAACTGTTTTAATTCGAAATTTGGAATTCCTTTTACAGCCGTTACTTCCCCATATTGAGGGTATCCTTTCATAAATTGAATCATATATACTTTAAATCCATGACCTGTAGCCCGAAGGCCTTGTCCTAAAGCCGCAGTGGTCTTGCCTATAGGCATTACTATTGATTTATAGCAATTTTACCCCGACCAAAATAAACTTGTACAAGACCAACATTTAATCTTTTTCTTTCGACCATAATTATCAAGTTCCTTTAATTAATCTATAAAAATAAACTTGCACAAATCCTTACTTTAATCTTTTTCGAATAATAAACAACCTTTTATTTTTTACATTCGGATATATTTTATATCATTAAGATAAAAATAAAAAAATTAAAGGAATGATTATGAGTTTAAACAACGAAAACATAGCCCCGTATCGAAAATTACAAGAGCATCTTGATAAAATGCCATTAGGATTTCCTTCAACAAAATCAGGGTCCGATATTAAGTTATTGAAGCGTCTATTCGCGCCCCAAGAAGCGAAAATCGCTTTGTTTTTAAAATTTGGATGGGAGAGAGACCTTGAACCTTTGAATACCATTTACGAACGTGCGAAAGAGACTGCAATTTCAAAAGAAGAATTAGAACAAGCTTTAGATAAAATGGTTCAAAAAGGACTTCTTATGTTTAAAAGGGAGGCAGAAAAGAAATATTACGGGAATGCCTTACTCATGATTGGAATGTTTGAGTTCCAAGTTAACAAGCTCACAAAGGAATTTATAGAAGATTTTCACGATTATTTTGGTAAAAAATGGCTTGCAGAAGCTATAAAAGTGAAGGGTGCTCAATTACGGGTAGTTCCAGTGGAGCAGAGTATAGAGTCTGGTCATGTTATTAGTAATTACGATGATATCATAAAACTCCTTGATACAACTGATGGACCATATATGGTAACTAATTGTCTTTGTAGGCAAATAAAGGACATCTTAGAACAACCATGTAAAGCGACTTCTCGGAGAGAATTATGTTTAGCTTTTGGATTTGCAGCAGAACTATATATAGAGCAAGGATGGGGCCGTTCTATAAGTAAAGAGGAAGTTCTTGAAATTCTACGGAAAAATGAGGAAGAAGGACTAGTACTTCAACCTGATAACTCACAAAATTTAACAATTATTTGTAGTTGCTGTAGTTGTTGTTGTGAAGGCTTATCAAATCTTAAATTATTCCCAAATCCAGGAGATCTCACAATAACTAATTTTTACGCTGATGTGGAATCTGATTTATGCTCAGGTTGTGGAACTTGCATTGAGATCTGCCCAATGGAGGCAATAACGCTCATTGATGATATATCCTCCATCAAACGGAAACGTTGTATAGGATGTGGAAATTGTGTTATTAAATGTCCCTCTGAAGCAATTAAACTTTATGAAAGAGAAAGACAATTCATTCCTTATCCAACAATGGATGACCTATACGATAAAATAATGGAAAGAAAAGTAAGACTTAAAGAAAAAGCTTTAGAAAGATAAGAAATTTTATACAAAATGAAATTTTTACTTATTCTTAAATATGAGAATAAAAGTTTTAAAACAGTCAAGTTCAATTATTGTTTGTATTTGTAATCCAAATTTTAATGTGATATTAACATGTATTCAAAACCAAAAAAAATAGGTTCAATAGAGATTAAAAATCGATTTATAAGATCGGCAACATTTGAAGGAATGGCAACTGAAGAAGGTTATGTTACTGATCAGCACGTCGAACTTTATAAAACTTTAGCTAAAGGAGGAGTAGGTTTAATAATTACGGGTTATTCTTATGTCCAAGAAAGTGGAAAGGCTTTTGACAAACAAATGGGCGTTTATAAAGATGATTACATCCCAGGATTAAGTAGAATTGCTGAAACAGTTCATAAAAATGGAGATAATTGTAAGGTTGCTTTACAAATTGCACATTGTGGGCGTCAATCTCGTCATCTTGATAATACAATAGCTCCTTCTGCTCTGGAGGAAAAGTTAACCAGAAAAATACCATGTGAAATGACTATAGAAGTAATACAAGATACTATTGATGCTTTCTCCCAAGCGATCAGAAGAGCAAAAGAAGCTGGTTTCGACGCTGTGCAGTTACATGGAGCTCATGGATATATCATAACTCAATTTCTTTCTCCTTCTATAAACATAAGAACGGATGATTATGGGGGAAGCATAGAGAATAGAACTAGGTTCCTTGAAGAAATTTATAATAAAAGTGTTGAGTTGGTTGGAAAAGAATTTCCAATCTTTATAAAAATGAATGGTGTTGATTTTATAGAGGGAGGAACTACTATAAGTGAATCTACTGAAGTTGCCAAAAGGTTAGAAAAAATAGGGTATGCCGCAATTGAAGTTAGTGGAGGAATATGGGAAGTTGCAAAATTAAAAAAGAAAGATCTTGGTTGGAAACCAACCTTTTTACCAGAAAGTCGAATCTTTATTGGAACGATGAATGAACCTGCTTATAATCTAGCTTATGCAAAAGAATTCAAAAAAGTTCTTGATATACCCGTTATTCTAATTGGAGGTATTAACTCCCTCGATCTAGTAGAACAAATATTAACTAATGAAAGTGCTGACTTCGTGTCATTTTCTAGACCCTTAATCCGAGAACCAGATCTTCCTAATAGATGGATGAGGGGTACTGGAAACCAAAAAGTCGATTGCATATTCTGCAATGGTTGTTTAGCTACGGTAATTACTCCAGGCTTACGATGTGCTAAATTACATGAGTCTAGTGCAGGTAATTAATTAAAATTCATAAAAATGGTAAATTAAATATGGGTAAATACGAAAAAACAGATGATAAACTAAATAAATATCTTCGGTTAGCTACTTTCACCGTTGCTGTAAAACTACTTGAAAATCCTGAAGAATTAAATAATATTAAATTTTTAAAAAAAACAGAAAAATAAATAGCGCTTTGTCAAATTTTCAGCTATGCAAGGTATTATGGATGGACTATGGGTTGCGTAAAGGAGGATAATTTATGCCCGCTAGCCGAAATAAGTCTCGGATTTGAAAAATCTCATAAACTTTTCGAAGAGGGCGCTTTTTTTGTAGGAAGATACAATGAGACAAAAGAAGCAGCAAAGAAAACCACTGCCACGATGCCTAAATTACCATTCGGACAATATTCTGCGATTGTTTCTGGCGCTTTAAGTCGGGTTGATTTTGATCCCGATTTGATTCTAATTTGGGGTAATTCTGCTCAGATTATGAGAATAATCCAGGGTTCTTTATGGAAAAAAGGAGGGAGAGTTTCAATGTCAACTTTTTGTGATGGAGTTTGTGCCGATACTATTTCAAATGCCATTCTTACGGGTGAACTACAGATTGCGTTTCCATGTCTTGGCGATCGCCGTTTTGGCATGGCAACTGATACGGATTTAATTGCCTCAATACCTATGGGAATTATTGACGAAATAATAGAAGGTATGGAAAAAACTCACAGAGCTGGAACTAGGTACCCTATACCATATCAAATGTCGACTCCAGAATTCTTTGTAAAATTAAAGAAACAATTAGAAAAAGCAAAGAAGAACTAATATTTATTTCTTATATTGTTTTTAGCATTATTTCTATGTAGTTTAATTTTATCGAATTTAATCATGAATCTTATATTTCTATTAGTGAAAAAAAACAAAGTACAAGAAAAATAAAAATGTTAACTAATTTCTTGAAAGGATATTGCTACTTTTTTTGTAATTCCAAATTTTTCTGCCCATTTTCTTATATACCTATTTCTGTGTTCTTTAGTGAGATCTAAAAGAATAAATGCAGGAATTGCCGAAATTGATATAAGAAACATCATTGGTAAAAATAAAATTAGATTTGGAATTAACATCGGCCCACTCATTTCATTTAGGAATTTAGTAATTAATTGGTAATATGAAAATATTACTGCTATTCCAGCATAACCCTTTCATTAGATTCATATACCATCCTCCGACAGATCGTCCTATAATTGGTTTTTCTAATTGTTTTTTTCTAACCTTTTCTTGATTGCTATATACGATTCCAGCATCATTTAGGAACCAAACAGGTGAAAATAATCCCATTGCTATAATTATAGTGATTGATAAAATAATTAAAAAAGCAATAATATTGACTGTACTTGGCATATTACTAATGTCACCGATATTATATACAACCTCATCAGCTATATTATTATCTAAAGCGAACATCAGTGAAAAATTAATAGCCAATAATGCTGGAAAAATTCCCTTATACATACTTTTAAATTTCTGCGATTTTAGATTTTCTTGAATTCCATAATCCATCGTAAAACCAATTGTTTTCTTATGAATAAATAAAAACAATGGCGATAATATATATCCAAAAAGAACCCCACCAATTATAGCACCAATAGGCCAAATGAAAATAAAAAGAAGTGTGGTTTCTATGAATCCTTTACCAGGAATTAATTGTGAAAAATCTTGATCTCCTCGAATAGGTTCTAAAAATAGAAATATTACGATAATAAGTGCGATTAATACTCCATCAAGAAACAGAGATTTTTTATATTTTGAGATTCCCATAATATTATATCTTATAAGTTAAATTCAAATTGATTTATAATACGTATATAATGAATAATAATTATTAATATCTTTAAAATTATATCAAAAATCCATAAGACAGGTATGAGAAATCCCGTTCTTTTTCAATTATTTACTCAGAATTTTTCCTTAAATTGAAAATGCAATAAAAAAGAATAAATAAATAAGTTTTTAAATAAAACAAAAATTGTTTCTAAATATTGTTTTAATATCGAAAAGTCAATATTCTATGAAGTGAGGAGATCAAAAATTCGAAAAAGTAAATTAATGACATTAGACGATGCAATTTCTACTTATGTTCAAAATGGTGATCTAGTTGGTTTTGGGGGACTTTCGTTTTGGAGAAAACCGATAGAAGCATGTAGAGAGATAATTAGACAAGAGAAAAAGGACTTATCTCTTTGCACTTTTGTTGGAGGGATTGAAATTGATATGCTTGTAGCTGCAGGTTGTGCGTCTCAAGTGAGAGCCAGTTTCGTAGGAATGGAAATTTTTGGTATGGCTCCAAATTATAGGAAAGCTGTTGAGTCCAGAGCGATAAAAATTTCTGAAGAAAGTGAAGCTTCTATCGCTTTAGGATTAAGAGCATCCTATTTGAAAGTGCCTTTCATGCCTTTAAAAGGTATTATAGGAACTGATATGCCAAAAGTAAGAAATGATATTAAACAATTTAAAGATCCCTTGGGCTCAGATACTGAGCTAATGGCATTGCCTAAAATAGATTTGGATGTGGCTATCTTACATGTTCCTTATGCAGATGAATATGGAAATGGAAATATTGCTGGAGCTGTTTGGATGGATGACGATATGGCAAAAACCGCTAAAAAAACGATTATAATAACGGAAAAATTAGTCGAAACAGAGGATATTAGGTATTTACCAGGGAAAGCGCAATTACCAATGCAAACAACAACCGCGGTAGTTAAGATCCCTTTCGGAGCACACCCTACAAGTTGTTACCCCTTCTATACATTCGATCCCCTTCATATTCAAGCATATATAAAAACAGATTTTAAAAATTATAAAGAGAAATATATTACTGGAAAAAATTCAGCTCAATATTTAGAGGAAGCTGGAGGAGTTCAAACTATTTTAAATATAATATTATAGGAGGTAAAAGTATGACTGAGTTTTCAAAAGATTACACAATTGATGAAATGATGACCGTTCTAATGGCAAGGGAAGTTCAAAATGATGATGTTATGATCGTAGGGGTGGCAACACCAATGGTCTGGGCAGCTTTTACTCTAGCTAAATTAACACATGCCCCTGATGCAATTTATCATTACATTATGGGAAATACTTTTGTTATTGAACCACGACAGGTTTCTCTTCTTTATTTAGAAATGAATACAGCACGAGCGTATAGATTCCAAAATTCTGTTGAATGTACCTTGGAGTCGCTTCCTTCCGAAAAATTGACAACCATAGAATTTTTTCGACCCGCTCAAATAGATCAATTTGGAAATACTAATAACGTGTGTATAGGAGATTGGAAAAGTCCAAAAATAAGGCTACCTGGAGCCGCAGGAATTTTAGATTTTAGTATGTTCTATAAAAGAGGATCCTTTTTATATACCCCCCGACATGATTCAAGAACTTTTGTATCAACAGAAAAACTCTTCTTCATCTCCGGAGCAGGATTCCCTGAAGGAAAACCATCAATATGTGGAGGGTCTGGTCCTCAATGTGTCATAACTAATCTAGCACATTTAGATTTTGATGGAAAAAGCAAAAGAATGAGGTTGGCATCAATTCATCCAGGTGTCGATATAGATACCATTAAAGAATCAACAGGATTTGATTTGATTATTCCGAACGATTTAAAAGAAACTAAACCACCTACCGTTAAAGAAATAGACCTATTAAGAGAGAAGGTTGATCCTTTAAAGATAAGAAAATTAGAAGTTCTTTCAGGTAATGAACGAGAAGAGCTATTAGATGATATAATTCAAAAAGAATTAGCAAAGCAAAATAAATTTCCAAAATTACTTATTAGTTAATTATAATATCTCCACTATTTATGTATTAATGTGAATTTCTTATGGATGAAAAAAATCAAAATAATCAAACTATAGAGTTAATTAAGAATAGGAGAACAATTCGTACATATGATCCAAAAGCATTAACTCAAGACGAGATTGATGCAATCGTTCAAGGCGCAATGAGGGCACCTACGGCAGGAAACATGATGTTTTATTCCATCATACAAGTAACCGACCAAAAATTAAAGGATAGATTAGTAGTAACCTGTGATAACCAACCGCATATTGCGAAAGCGCCGCTAGTTCTATTGTTTTTAGCAGATATGCAACGCTGGTGGGATTATTTTAAGGTTTGCAAAGTAGAAGAAATGTGCCAAGAAAGGAGTAAAGATTTTCAAACACCACAAGAATCTGACTTGCTTCTTGCTAGTTGCGACGCATTGATCGCGGCCCAAAACGCAGTTATTGCTGCTGAGGCTTTAGGTATTGGTTCGTGTTATATCGGAGATATTATGGAAAACTATGAAATTCATAGAGAGATGTTCGATCTTCCCAGATGGGCATTTCCCATAACATTATTGTGTTTTGGTCATCCAAAAGGAGATAAAAATAAAATACCGCTTACATCACGCTTTCCTCAAAAATTTATCCATTTTACCAACAAGTATACAAGGCTAAGCGAACAGAATTTTACTGAAATGCTTAAAAATGATAGAAGAGGGATGCGTATAAAAGATGCGCAAAATATAGGGCAAAATCTTTATCTATCTAAGCTAGGAGCAGACTATTCATTAGAAATGCGTCGTTCTGTCAAGGTTGCGATTAAAGAATGGATTAAAAAAGAATAAAATTATATAAATTCTTAAAAAAAAAGTTAGATATCTAAATTCATTAAGTAATACCATCCCATGCGGCTCGTTCTTTATCGAGAAATTTTTCTACTACTTTAAATTCCTTACCGACTAACATTGTCGATCTCTTCTCAATATCGTAAGAGGGCCATTTAGGAATGCCATCGTGGTTAGGATTTCCAGTACGAGCAAATGCAATCCAAGCATCCATTATTTTATTGCTAATGGCTTCAGTTTCAGGATTTTTACCGGCAAAATCCGCCATTCCAGGAACATCAAGCGTATTAAAAACGAATGGTAATTCGAGAGCGTGACAGGCTCCTAACTTTCCATCGAATGCAGGGGATGGCCAAGTAAATAAGTAATTGTATGTATTGACCTGATGTGTACTCTGAGCTTCAAGCAATTGTATCGTTGAAATGCGAAAAATGTAATCTGTGATAAGAGCGTTCATTATCTCTTTGGGTTCTGTGGAAAATTTTCCTTCCCTTGCTTTTTTGTAAGTATCGATCATTTCTTTGCTCTTGCTTATATCAATACCTAATCTGCCTAAATATCCGATTAAGAGTTTTTCTCCGTCAATATCACCCATTCTGCTCATTTCCGGATCAAGAGCTGTAAACAACTTAGCCTCTTCTAGATTAGTGCCTATCATAAATTCAATATTCCCAAAATTACCGTTTTGAAACGCTTTTAATGGGTGTATAGGTAGCGTATCACCATCAATTAAAGGTCGAAAAGCAAGGAGATTTGTAGGGTCTTCTGCGATAAGTTTGTTTTGTGCTTCAATAATTTTTTCGGGTGATATTTCACGCAACGCATTAAGATCACCCTTTTGAATTCCTAATATACGCATCAGTCGTTTTGTAGGTTTCTTGGTTACCTTTGGATCAATAACAGGGGCACTTTGAGCAATAACGCGGCGAAAAAGTCCTTTAGCAGCGGGCATTGCGGGTAATGAAACAACAGCATAACCTCCAGCAGATTCACCAAAAATCGTAACTTTCGTGGGATCACCACCAAATAATTCAATATTCTCCTTAACCCATTCTAGAGCTAATATTTGATCTAGTTGTCCTACATTAGCAGTAACGCCAGGAATATATAGATAACCTAAAGCTCCTAACCGATAATTAATAGTAACCACTACATTATCCCCACGCTGTGCTAAATTTGAACCATTATACATAGGGTCTATCCCACCTCCCATAATAAAAGCACCACCATGTATCCAGAACATTACTGGGCGTTTATTATCATCTGCGGCGGGCGTCCAAATATTAAGCGTTAAGCAATCCTCACTTTCTGGTTTAAGTTTGCCCGTAATTTCTTCGAGCTGAGTATATCCTTGGTACGCACAATGTCCATATTCAGTAGCATCTAATACATCATCCCATTGTTTTTTCACAACGGGAGGAGAAAATCGCAAATCATCTATCGGAGGTTCTGCATAAGGAATCCCTTTAAATATTTCTAATCCATTTTCCTTATATCCTTGTATTTTTCCAGACTTGGTTTCAATAATGACCGTTTTATTCATTTTCTTTCATTTTTTTTACTATAATTATTTGATATTAGTTGTTATACTATAAAAGCGTTTTTTTCTATCAAAAAACAGGGAGATTGTCTTCTACAACTGAAAAGAAGTATTAAAATTGTAGAAATAAAAAAAAATATATTAAATTGGTTTAATTATAGACCTATTTCTTTTAGCTTCTCTTTAATTTCTTTAACTTTATTAGTTGTCAACTTGAAAAATTTCCAGAGAATTATAAACCCCGCAGATATCGAAAAACAAAAAACTCTAATATAAATATATTCAATAAAATTTAAGTATTTTAATATTTAATCAATTTATTAGTTATCAATGAAGGATATTAAATTAAATGTAAATTCAGATGATGTTTTAGCGTTAATCAAGGTTATTGATTTAATTGAAGAATTTATAGGAAAGAATATAATTAAAAAGTACAAAGTTAACTTTAGTGAGATTAAGAGAAAAGCAATTTCTTTAAAATCTTTAGGAATTGGAGATAATGAGAAGAAAAGAAAACAATATCATAGAATTTTAAAAAAGTTAAGTTTACTATTAAAACGCGAGCACCGTATCAATACTTTTTTTATTACAGGAGTTCATGGCGGAGTAATTATTAATGATATTGGGTTCTGTGAATTTGATTCTCCAGATTATGCTATAGATATTCTATTAAAGAAAATGCAATTAGCTATCGAAACAAATATGCCTTATAACCTTGAAATTGCTATATGTTGTTTGGAGTGGCTAAGTCGAAACTCTTCTGATAAATTTTCTGAATTTTTAAGGTTATTCAATCTTGGGAAATTTGAAATAATAAATCCTACATATTCTCAACCTTATAATTTAATTATAGGTTCTGAATCTAATATCAAACAATTTGAGTATGGATTGAAGAATTTAAAGAAGTTAGGGTTAAGTTCAAACATTTACTATTGCTCAGAAAGCTCAATTCACCCCCAAATACCTCAAATCTTAAGAAGGTTTAATATTATGTGGGGTTCATTAAGAACTCGGCTAATGGGTGTAAATCCCACCTCTAATTCGGCAAGTATTAGTTGGGTAGGTTTAGATAATACAAAAATCGATGCGATGATAGAACAATCTGGAGTTTTTAATGGAGAATATTGGCATGGCACATTTTTTAAAGAGATACCAAATCTATTATTTCAAGCTGTTGCTCGTCCTTTTATGGATTATATTGTGTATTCTTCTCTTGAAGATCTTGTTATGTCTCAACCAAATCATGAAGAAATCTGGCGAGTCTCTCAATTTTCAGAAATTTTTGGGAAATTTTTACTATGTTCGGAATTTTTCAAGCTAATCGATAAAGATGGCGAATTTAAATATCAACGGGACGATTTTCGAATTGGAGATATAATTTTTCTTCCTACTAAATTGTTTCTTCAAAACAAAAATTCTGAAATAAGTATTCTATCAGCAGAAATATTAAATTGCATTTTAGGATTTATCAATATAAAATCTAATGATTCGTTTTTAGAGGAGTTATGGAAAAAGTTATTATTAACTCAAGCTCATGACTGCTACGCTGTACCTTTTATACGATCAGGTGATTATTCTCAAGTACAATTAAATAAAGCCGAATTTAATAAGTTAGAAATCAATGAAACAAATATATCTATTTCTGAATTATGTATCCAAATACACGAAGAAATTCAGAATAAATGTAATGAGTTTATTAAAAAATCACTTATACACTTGTCAGAAGGATTATGTAAAGATAAAAACAATTTAAATGAAGTTTCAAAAAGTCTATTAGTTTTCAATCCAACTCCTTATTCAAGACAAGATTTAGTTTCAATACAACTAAATTTAGATACCCGAACAAATAGAGATCTCTTTGAACAAGAAAAAAGAATTAATTATCAATATCATGATTCAACTTTAAAATTTATTTCAGATATCCCTGGATTTGGATATAAAATCTATACCTTTACAGAAAAAAATATCGAAAAACCAATAATTGAGCCTTTTTTCCCATATGAATTAAAGATTTTAGACGACTTTAAAACAATTGAAGTTAAATTTAAGAATAGTATAGTTTATGAACTAAAATTTCAAGCTGGTCTTAATTATGAATTACACTTAAAAGAAGAATATATCGATAATGTGGAAAAACGGTATATAATAATAGGAAAGACTACGAATTACACATTCAAAATTAAAATAATTCAATATAATGGAGTGAATAGACTTGAGTTTTTTATTGATACTAATTCGTTAAAAGAAGTCATTCTCAGGCCAAAACTTAAAATTGAAAGATCTCTTATTAACTACCCTTTTGGAATTGAAGAGACGAAAAGATCGAGAATCCAGACTTTAGATTTCTTGTGGTTAAAAGGATACAAGCAAGGAATAATATATATTCAGAAAAATAGTCAAAAATTTATTATAAATCGAAAGAATTTTGAAACTCGGAACTTATTATTTACAAAAGGAAAATTTGAATTCGCAATATCTATTACAGATGAAACTGGTTCAATATCTCCCTTGTTTTATGTGAATTCGTTTTATTTTAAATTATCGGGAATTGTTTTTGATGGAAAATTTGAATTAAATAAAATTAGTGATTCATTCCTTTCTGTTAAGCCTCCTATATCTGTTATAAATTTATGGCGCCGTGAAAATAGCTCATATTTAAGACTCTTTAATCCAAGTAATAAAGAAGTAAATATCCAATTAGACGGAGAATTAATAAAAAATCAATTAAAAGAACTTGATTTTAATTATAATGAAATTTCATTATTAGAGTCTAATGAACTAAGAATTAGACCTTGGAAAATTAAAATGTTTAAACTGTAATTTAAAAAACAAGTTAATATTAACTATTTTTTTTTATTTCTAAGGTTATTTTATCAAAAATTTTATGAATAGAGCTATAGATATTGAATTTACCGTCTTCCAAAGCGTGTTTTACAATATTATTTACTTCGTTTTCGTCTACAAAATTTTCCATGATAAGCTTTTCGACTTTAGTAAAAAGAAGTTCCTTAATTTTGTAAGAAAATCGACTTTTTTTCTTTTCGTTAATACTACCTGAAAGTTCAACATGTTCTTTATGATCCCAAATACTTTGGAGAAGTTCGTCTATACCCTCACCATTGATTGCATCAGTCAATACAACTGGGGGGCGATACCCGCTCTGAAATATTGTATCGTCGAGCATCATTTCAATTTGTACGGCTATGTCTTCTCCGCCTAAATCTTTTTTGTTAACATCGTAAATATCTCCTATTTCAATAATCCCTGCTTTTTGCATTTGAATAACATCTCCGTAGCCAGGAACCAAAATTACAACAACAGTATAAACTAAATTATACACATCGAATTCAGCTTGTCCGACGCCAACAGTTTCAATAATGATTATATCCATGCCAAATGCTTCGTATAGCATGGTAATGTCAAAAACTGCTCTTGAAATTCCTCCTTTATACCCTCTTGATGCAAGGCTACGCATAAAAACGTTAGGGTGTAAGCAGATATTAGTCATTCTAACTCTATCCCCTAAAAAAGCACCTCCACTAAAAGGAGACGTTGGATCTACAGAAATAATACCTACAGTTTTTCCTTCGTCTAACATCTTTTGAGCTATGACACCGGTTAAAGTGCTTTTTCCAACGCCAGGAGAACCTGTAAGTCCAATAATATAAGAGTCGTGTTTTATATTTTCAAAATGCTTGAAAATCTTAGAAGCCTTCTCAGGTTCGTTTTCAACAATAGTTATTAATCTAGCTAAAGCAATTTTATCTTTCTTTTTAACTCTGTTAGCTAAAGATTCTATAATGTCATCATTCGTCAATAAGATACATCCTCAAATAAATTTTAGATATGAAATATTAATTAAATAAAAAATAAAACATGTTTTTTTTATTTTTTGAGATGAGTTTTAATAAACTCAACAATGTCATTTGTCATCGATCCAGGTCCATAAATGTTAGCTACACCCATCTCTTTTAATTTTGGAAAATCTTGAGCGGGAATAACGCCTCCTACTAAGATGAGAATGTCGTTGAACACTCCCTTTTCCTTTAAAAGATCAATCACCTGTTTTGTATATGCGAAATGAGCTCCGCTGTGTATGGATAAACCAAGAACATCAACATCCTCCTGAATTGCTGTTTCTACGATCTGTTTTGCATTCTGAAAACCTCCGAAAATGAGTTCCATGCCTGCATCTCTTATAGCTCTTGATACTACGATTCCCCCCCGCCAGTGTCCATCAATTCCTGGTTTAGACATTAATACTCTAATCTTTTTCTCACTCATATTTAACACCTTAGTTAAATTGCTAATGGGGGTTCCCAAATTCCCCATATTTCTCGATAAATATCACATATTTCACCTACTGTTGCCCCCTCTTTTGTAGCTTCCATTATTATAGGCATCACATTTTCTTCTTTTTCGCAGACATTTCTTAGTTTGTCTAAAATCTTCTCTAACTTGGCGTTGTCTCTCCTTGCTTTTAACTTGTTAATCCGATTAACTTCAATATCTATGGCTGTTTGCGATGTTCTGAAGACATCTGTGACTGTGTCGTAAGGAACTTTATATTTATTGATACCTAACATGATTTCTTCCCCTTTTTCAAGGCGTACCCTTCTCTTATGGAATGCGTCTCTCATTTCTTTGTAGAGCCAACCCGTAGATAAAGCTTTATCTATGGAACCAACCTTTTGAATTTTGTCCATATATTTCCATACTCTTTCTTCAACCTCGTCAGTTAACCACTCTACGTAATAACTCCCTGCTAATGGATCTATTGTGTTAGTTATTCTAGTTTCATCTGCGATTACTTGTTGAGTTCTTAACGCAACCAAGGCGGCTTCTTCTGAAGGCAAACAAATAGCCTCATCGTAAGAATTTGTATGGAGCGATTGACATCCACCTAAACTAGCCTCTAAGCCTTGTATCGCTGTACGAACGATATTAATCATAGGTAATTGGGCAGTTAAAGAGCTTCCCGCGGTTTGTACGTGAAACCTAAAACCAAGATTTTTGGGATTTTTCACTTCGTATTTATCCTTCATGAGCTTATACCATATCCTTCGAGCTGCACGGTATTTTGCTATTTCCTCAAAGAAATCCTTATGAGCTGCTAAATGAAAAGCTAGTCTACCTACAAAGTCATCAGCTTTCCAACCCCTCTCAATTAAGTTGTCAATATGAGAACAAGCGCTCGCAAAAACAAATCCAAGTTCTTGAATTGCGTCTATGCCACCTTCGCGGTAGTTATAACCCGTAAAATTAATAGGATGCCATTTTGGAACGTTCTTTTGAGCTACTGTCCATTCAATAAAATCGCACGCCACTCGTAACAAATGATTTGGTGGACTGTTTTTATAAGGGATATAGCCAACTGTCATCGTTAGGATATCGTTTTGTGTAGTACCCATTAAATCTTTTAAGTCATACCCGCGCATTTTTGCCATGTTAAAATACATTGCACACACAGGAGCACACGTAAAGGGTTCTACAACTAAAGCTACACTAATTTTATCTATGGGTATGTCTTCTGTAAGCGCAAAAAGGCTGTCAATGCAATAAAGCGGTACACCAGATGTACCAACCTCTGGCGCGGCATCGGGATTTGTAGGGTCAATTCCGTTAAAAGTAAGAGCGTCAACGGCAGCACTGAACCCTGTTTCACCGTTCTCGTATAAATACTTCCATCGTAAATTAGTCTCTTCTGGAGTTCCGTGACCTGAAAATAACCTCATAGTCCATAATCTTCCACGATACATGGTAGGATAAACCCCTCTTGTATAAGGTTCTTGACCGGGAAAGTTTACAGTTTCTAAATAATCTCCTTTTACATCTAATGGAGTGTATAGCTTTTTTATCGGAATCTCAGAATCGGTTACGAATTTGGCATCGCGTTCTTTTGATTCTTTTAACTTTTCTTCCCATTTCTCTTTTTCTAATTTAATTTTTTCCAAATAATCTTTATCAAACATACTTAATATCACGTTTTATTTAGCTATGTAATGTTAAACTTTCATTCAATTTAAAATAAATTTTTGGACCAAAAAAATTTTGATTATAAAATATTTGTATAAAAGTTTGATGACTTTTTTCTGCATTTTATAAATAGGCTTTATCTATAAAGCAAAAAATATAATCCTCTAAGAAAATTATTTTTGAATACAGGTTTCTTAAGCTCTTTCTTTAAGGGGACCCTTATAATATCTACATGTCGGACATCCAAAACATCTTTCTTGTTTAAACGCTCCGCAATTCTTACAGTCAGCCCCACACGGAGGTTTATCAGCATCTTGATTAATTAATGAAAAATTGAAAGGTAAAAAAAGATCTTCAGAAGGCTCTCTACAAATCAAAATATTTGTTTTATGAATTCCCGGCAGTGAATATAACATACACGATTTAAGTATTGTTTCAAATGTCTTTTCATTTTCTCCAAAAAACAGTAGTGCAAGGTTGTATTGACCCATCAGTTCATAGTAATAAATTACTCTTGGACATTTTTTATATACCTTTATAAGCGTTTCTAAAGCGTTAAAATCTACTTCTAATAATATAAATCCTAGCTTAAACTGTAGCTTTGTAAAATTAAGTAATACACTTAATTTAATTAATTTCTTGTTTAACAAATTTTCAAATCTATTCTTAATAGCAACATGGGATAATCCAAGCTTTTTTCCTAATTTTGAGTAATTAATTTTACTATCTTCTTTTATAGAATTTAAAATAGCTAAATTAACTTTATCAAGTTTAAATTTCTTCATTTCGCAATATTTAATCATAGAGTTTTAAATCTTAAAAATTTAATTCCTATAATATGTTATTATAAATTAAAATTAATTGAAAATCAAATTAAAAAAAAAAATTGGTTAGAAGTTGATTTATTATTACATATTAACAATGGTGTCATTCTCAAAAATTAAATCGACTACTTCATCGTAAGCAATTAATTTAATTTTATCAGAAATAAAGTTTTTAATTCCACGTACTTCTATGTCTTCTTTATTTGCAACAATAGTTACGTTTTTATCAAGAGCCTTTGAAACCATTTTATTAGTTTTGTTTGCAAAATAGACAGCGTTCTGAAGCAAAAGAATTGTTACTGCGTCCTCTTCAGTGTGTTCTGAAGCAAGCTCTACACCAGTAATATCTTCACTTGTAAGAAAATACAACACTTTTTTACCCATCTTTTTTCAATCCTCCTAAAATGGTATGGTTACGGTTGAATCCGCAATCATTTTTAA
>JAHLWS010000048.1 GCA_019057795.1 Promethearchaeota archaeon
AACTGTATCAAACGCAGTTCGGGATGCGAACGGTTGAAACTCTGGAGATGAGACTTAAACACTATCTTGAGTGCCCTTTTATCATAGTTCCAAGCGTTTTGGAAGAATTAAAAAGTTAGCTATTATTCAAAGATCATACTCTAATTTTTAAAAAATAAATTAAGAGTTATTTGTGTTTTTGCTCCCAAAATAGATTTCCTTTCTTAATATTATCAATTCGTGTTCTATGCTTAAGCGCAGAAACCGCTTGGATTGTCTCCTTAATGGAATGAAAAGTGGGTATGTACGCGAGTTCAAGGGATTCGATTATTAAAGCGTATTTTGAAACGTAAGGAATAAAACATACTACGGGCTTATTTTTTGTAGAAACAATATTAGCTATCCTTCGACCTATTTGAAACGAGATGTTAGGAGGATAAGGAAGCAGTAGTAATATTATACACTCAATACGCTCAACATCCGATAAATATCTTACTATATCTTCAATATCGGTATCGATCACAGAACCCGTTAAATCTATTGGATTATTAAAAGATGCGATTTCTCGGGCAGCGGGATTCATTAGCTCTCTTAAGTCTTTCTTCTCTTGCCTTTCAAGTCGTACTGCATTCAAACCATAATTTTTCAACATATCGGAAGCAATTACTCCGTGACCTCCAGAAACTGACACAATCACGACATCTCCATAGGTTATAACATTATTCCCAAACGGATTTTTTCTGTGCGATAATACATCATAGACTTTTAAGCTCGATAATAGCTCTCTTTCAGAATTAGCTTGTATAATTTGATATTGCCTCAATGCGGCTGATAGAATTTTATAATTTCCTGCTAAACTAGCTGTATGTGACTGTGTAGCTACTTTTCCTTCCCTAGTTTTTCCTCCAAAGAAAGTTACAACAGTATCCTCTGATTCTTTTGCTAATTGCAAAAATCTTCTTGCCCTCCCTTCCTTAAATCCCTCTAAATAGAACGCAATGTTAGTTGTTTCCTTATCAACCTTGCTAAAATATTCTAATAGCATCGTTTCGTCAACGACCGCTCGATTTCCTATGGAAACTGCGGTAGATACGCCTATATTTCTCTCCTTGAATTTATTGAAAAATTGGTCAACCAATACTCCTCCACTTTGACTTATTAATGCAACAGAACCTTTCGGCGGTCTTGTGATACGCTCCGTAGGTAAGAAAATGGTATCTACTAAAGGAGGAGCATAGACTCCAATGCAATTAGGACCAAGAACGGCTATATTATTATCAAAAGCTATTTTCTCCAACATTTGTTGTCTTTTCTTACCTTTTCCCCCGATTTCAGCAAAACCGCCACTAATTATCACGCTTGAAGGAATCCCTAGATCTGCGCAGTCTTGGATGTATCCTAAGGTGTCGTCCGGTCCAACTGCAATAACGAGGAGGTCTGGAATCTTAGGTAATTTATCTAACCTTTCGTACAATTGAATACCTTCAATATCCCCTCCCGTTGGATAAATTCCAAAAACCTCGACGTTCATTTCAAACTCGTTTTTTAATAAAACAATTCTTCCCGGACTAAGGGGATTTCTTTTCGAAATACCCACTACTGCCATTGATTTTGGTTTGAATAACTTTTCTAAATCCATTTTAGACCGAACTCTTCAATGTTCTTTATAGTTATATATTTGCTAAAGATTAAAATCATATCTATTTTTATCTTATGTTTATTTTTGATAATAATTCAATAGAATAAAGATTATAGGATTAAGGTTTTGACTCTATTAAAATTTAAAATAAGTTTCAAACTTCAAAACATAGACAAATATTTATTAAAGACAAAAAAGAAATAAGATCAATTTAATTAAAAATTTTGTTGATAATTTATGAGCGAACCTAAAAATAGAATTGAAAAAACAAAATTTTCGTATAAACGCGCGATTTCCTACAGTATTGGTCAAATCTCGGATATAGCCTCTTACCAAACCTTTACGTTCTTAACATTTACATTTTACTTCGCAGTGGTAGGATTAAAAATTGAATTGATTGTTCTAGGTTTTATTATTTGGACGTTTTGGAACAGTTTTAATGATACTATGATTGGCTATCTATCTGATCGAACGAATACTAAATATGGAAGAAGAATCCCTTGGATCATGCTCTCTTTGGTTCCTATAGCATTGATGCTCTTTTTATTGTTCACACCACCAACCTCAATAGGTATTATGGATGAAGTTCTTAATTTTGTCTACTTCTTCGTTATAATTATCCTCTTTGAACTATTCTTTACTATGTATGACATCAATTATACCTCCTTATACCCTGAAATCTTTATAACTGAGGAAGAACGGGCGAAAGGTAATAATGTAAGACAACTTTTTGCTATAGTTGGATTAATAGCGGCGTTTGTTTTACCAGGGTTATTTATAACAGATTATTCAGATGCTCAATATATAGGGGAATACCAATTGTTCGGAATCGTGGTTGGCATAATTATTATTTGTGCAGGACTTCTTTTTTTAATATTAACTCCTAAAGAGAAAGCAGAATTCAGTCAAGATTATAAAGAAGCTCCAAATTTTTTTAATACAATTAAAACATGCGTAAAAAGTAAAAGTTTTATGCGCTATATTCCAGCAGAAATCGCAAGTTGGTTTGTATATGGTATGCTTCCTACTATGGTTCCACTGTATGTAAAATATGTCTTGAATGAACCAGTTGCTTTAATGGCTTCACTACTCCTATTATTAACGTTCCTTTCTGCTGCAATTTTCATGACCGTACTTTGGAAACCATTGGTTCAAAAGTTAGGGCCTAGAAAAACTTGGTTAATTTCAATGACTACTTGGATTATCACACTTTTACCGTTGATGTTTATTCAAGATTTTTTCTCAGGTTTAATTGTGTTTTTCTTAATAGGAATTGGGTTATCGGGCTCTTTATATATTATTGATATCATCATTGCAGATATCGTAGATGAGGATGAAGTAAACACCGGTATACGCAGAGAAGGAGGGTATTATGGCGTAAATATATTCTTTCAAAGATTAGCAACTATATTTGTCTTTTTAGCTATAGGTCCAGTATTTCTTATATCAGATTGGCAAGTATACGATCCGTTGAATATTACACCTGAAATAATTTTTGGATTGCGTAGTTTAATGGTCATCTATCCCGTAATAGCTCTGGTAATCGCTATTATTGCAATATGTTTTTACCCTTTAGATGGCAAATATTTAAAACAAATCAAAGAACAGCGCGACAAAATTCATCAAGAAAAAAAATCAAAAATTTAACTTTTTTTTTATTTTACTAAGTATTTATTAAGTAATGTATTGTTAAAATTAATTATTTTGATATTAGATGTGTGTTAAGCATTAAAATTCATTATTGAAATTGAAAATTCTATGAAAGTATGTGTAATTGGATCTGGTATTGCAGGGTTAACCTCTGCGGCATATTTAGTAAAGAATGGCCATGAAGTCACTATTTTTGAGCAATTTAATCAAATTGGAGGTGTTACTGCTTCATTCGAAAAGGATGGATATAAATGGGATTTAGGGCAACTTCTAATCGAGGGGATAGGGGCGGGAGAACCAGTTGGTGATGTACTTAAAGAATTGGGATTGTTGGAGCAAATTGAAGTGATAAAGGACGATCGAACATATATTTTCCCCGATTTCGAAATAAAAAAACCTGAGAAGTATGAAGGTCTTAAATGGAGGATGGATAAGTTAAGGGTACTTTTTCCAGAGGACGCTAAAGGATTGTCTAAATACTGGAAATATTATCTGCGCTTTATGAAACTAATGACAATCGTGCGCAAAATGGAAAAATCAAAAGGAATAAGAAAATTTGGTTATAAAATTTCTCTATTATTAACATTATTCCCTTTAATTACCAAAAAAAATTGGAGCGCTCAAAAATTAATGGATCATCTCTTTAAATCTAAAAAACTTCAAAGCACTTTTATCTCTATTTTAGCAGATTTTTTTGTAAAACCAACTCAGTTTATTGGACTCGGAGTTTTCGCTTTGAATCCAGAACCGTTTTACGATAAAAGAATGCCAAAAAAATTAACGAAAAAATCTGAACATTTACATCTTTTTAGTGTTTTAGGAGGAATAGGTTCTTTAATAGACGCATTAAACAAAATAGTTCAACAAAAAGGAGGAAAAATCTTAACAAATAGTTTGGTTTCAAAAATACTCGTTAAAAACAATAAGGTTACAGGTTTACAAACTGACAACGGCCAAACACACCCTGCTGACTTAATAATTGCAAGTGGAGGGGCGAAAGAAACGTTCCTGAAGCTAATTAGAAAAAAAGATTTACCTATAGAATTTTTAGAGGAAGTCGAAAATATTTCATTAATGGATTCTGTATTTATGGTTCATCTAGGTGTAGATTATAACCCGTCTCCCTATTTATCAGAAGTGTGTACTTATTATTATGGGACATACGATATTGAAGGAGGGGTAGAACGCTGCCTAAAAGGTCTTTACCACGAAGGGGCAGATGGTTTTGTAGTACATGTCCCTTCATTTCATTCTCCATCGATGGCCCCTCCAGATCATAATGCTATAACTATATATACGATTTGTCCAGATTCCTTAAAAGAAGGAAATTGGGAGGAGAAAAAAGAAGAATACGCTGATAAACTGTTAGAATATGCCGAGAAAAGGATTCCTAACATTCGAGACCACATCAAAACAAAAATAATTATGACTCCGGAAGATTTTCGGAAAAGAACTAATTTAGATCATCACGCTTTTGGGGGAATAGCTCCAATCATGGGCAAACAAGGTATTCCTCATAAAACCCCAATTGAGAATCTATGGTTTGTGGGTGCACAAAGCGAAAGTGGGGGCGGTGTTAACGCGGTTATACTAAGTATATCTAGGATGATGAAAAGATTTTAAATTTAATTGATTTAATCTCTTAATTTTTATTATAATTAATGAAAAATGTCTTAACTAAACATTTATTAAAGAATAAATTGATTAAGATTAACTATAAATTTATTAAAAATGATTATTTGGTGATGATTTTTGAGTAAAAAAGAATCTGGAACTCTTAAAAAAGCGTTTTTTTATAGTTTTGCACAGATAAGTGATGTAACAGCCTATCAAGCGTTTATTCTTTTAATTTTTACATTTTATTTTACTGTAGTTCAAATAAATATTTGGTTAATCACTCTAGGATATCTTATATGGACGGTTTGGAACATGTTTAACGACCCACTTATAGGATATTTATCAGATAGAACACACACAAAATGGGGTCGCCGTTTGCCTTATATTGTTGTATCTTTCGTACCTTTGGCAGTAGTAATGTATTTTCTGTTCACACCTCCGTTGCCTGTCGGTACAATAAACGAAGTTGGTAATTTCTACTATTTTTTGATGATTATTCTCGTCTTTGAACTATTTTACACTGCTTTCAGCTTAAATCAGACTTCACTTTTTCCAGAAGTTTTCATGTCCGAGCAAGAACGAACGAAAGCAAATAATGTTCGTCAAATTTTCTCAATTATAGGCTTAATTTTTGCGTTTATATTGCCTGGGCTAATAATATCAGATTTTACTGTTCCCGCAGCTTTACCTGAATATCAATTGTTCGGAATTATAGCCGGAATAATTGTAATTGTGGGAACATTAGTTTTTCTGCTATTTGGACCAAAAGAAAAACAAGAATTTCGAGAAGATTATAAGAATGCTTTTAGTTTCTTTAAAACTATAAAATTTTGCTTTAAAAGTAAATCTTTTAGATGGTATGTCGTTTCGGAAACATCAAATTGGTTTGTATTTGGTATGCTTCCTACTCTCGTTCCACTCTATGCAAAATACGTGTTAAATGAATCAGACGCATTCATGGCTTCACTGCTTTTAGGTTTAACATTTATTTCAGCTACGCTTTTTATTACATTATTGTGGAGACCCATTGTTCGCAAAATTGGTAATAGAAAAGCGTGGATGATCTCAATGACCATCTGGATATTAGCACTGTTTCCTTTAATGTTTATAGGAAATCTTATATCAGGGATGATTGTTTTCTTCTTAATAGGGATGGGTTTATCTGGTTCATTGTATATTATTGACCTAGTCGTCGCGGATATCGTAGACGAAGATGAAATTGCTACAGGAATGCGTAGAGAAGCGGGATTTTATGGCGTGAATGCTTTCGTTCTTAGGTTTTCTAATATTTTAGTAATTTTAGCCATAAGCACAGTTTTTAGTACTGTTGGTTGGGCAACCTTTGATCCATCAGTTGATCCATCGCAAGTTGCTTTCGGGTTAAGAGCTTTAATCTTTATATTTCCAGCAATAGCCCTATTAATTGCCATATTGGCAATATACAAATACCCCTTGCACGGTGAAAAACTTAAGGAAGTCAAAGAAAAACTCGAGGAAATTCACGAACAAAAGAAAGCAAGAGTGTAAAATTAAAAATAATTTCTTTTTTTTCTTATTCTTATTTCTATTTAATTGTTTATTATTGATAAAAAAGAAATATTCTTTCCTCCAACTATTAAATTAACTCTTAATAATCAATAAGTATTAAAAATCAGATAATAAAAATAAAAGAAATAATAATTCAGAATTCGTAGCCACATTTTTTGCATACATTTTTTTTTGCATACATTGGAATGTGGCCAACGTAAGACAAAACTTTTGTTTTATCCTCAATCTGTTTTATATCCCGTCCTACTGATCCGCACATGGGACAAGTTATTCTTTCTTCGCTAGCAAAACCACCCGTACCCATTTCTGGAGGCTTTAACTCGTCTAATTCGACTTCAACTTCACCTAGATGAGCAGTTTGAGCTTCAATTAGTTTTTCTTTAGCACCTAAATTACTATCTAACTCTTGAATATGAGTGTCTTTTTGTAGCATTAAGTTATTTAATTCTATTAATTGTTCGTTCAATTTCGTGTTTTCTTCTCGGGTACTCGTAAGTTTGCTATTCAATTCTTGAATTTCAGAAGTTAAATTATCAACTTTTACTTGGGTTTCTGAAGTAAAGCCTTCAATATTGGCTAATTGGTCCTGTAACTCATTTATTAGAGCTTTAGATGCGTCTAGCTCTGAAGATAAACTCGAGATCGTTGCTTCAAATTCTTGCCCTTTACTTTCTAATTTCTCTTCAAGTTCGCTTGCTTTACTATTTGCGTTTTCAAGATTAGATTCCAAGCCTTCAATATCAGAATTCAAATTATTTACAGTTTGTGTTTTGTCTTCGAGTATGCTGTTAACTTGTTCTAATATCGATTTAGTTTCATTTAACTCAGTTTTGGTGCTATCGAGCGTAGATTTAGTACTATTAAGATCATTTGTAGTAGCCTCGAGTTTTCCCTCAGTAGCCTCGAGTTTTCCCTCAGTAGCTTTAAGGTTACTCTGCGTTCCACTCAATTCAATTTTAGCTTCGCTAAGTTGTTTTTCTAAATCGTTAACTTTCGCTCTTAAGTCTAATAAGGACCTTCCTTCTACGGCTTGTTTCTTATCAGGCTTTTCTTCTGCTTTAGCCCAGTCTATCGACATTGTTTTTCACTTTAAGTATGAATTATGATTTTTTTGGTTATTAATTTTTTATATTTATAATTACTATAATAGCTTTGTTTTAAAAATCTATTTTTATAAAAAATCAATATTTTAAAATAAAAATTGTGTAAAATTTATTTATTTTACGGTTGTTAAGTTATTTTTGATTTCCCTTCATGGAATTAAAATTTTATTCTATTGAATTCAATAACTATAAAATAGCAATAGAATACGGATATAACCTTACACCCTCTATCCCATCAACCAATACGGCATTTGGGATTACTTTCTTAATTATATTATACCCGGCATTGACATCGGCGTTTAAGATAATTCCTTTCTTACTTCGAAATAGCCCTCTGTTAATTCGCTTTCCGGCATATTTTTTGTGTTTTTGAATGGATTCGTTATCTAAAAAACTGCATTTAGAGGTATAAGATTCCTTTTC